>DATBHJ010000028.1:0-5805 GCA_036557565.1 Gemmataceae bacterium | reverse complement strand
TTGGTTTTTATTACAAGTCGTTTGGCAACCAACTTCTGTCTGGCATGCGTTTTGGCACTTTGTCGAACAGGGGCCTAATCCTCCAACCAATGTGCGTGTCATCGGCTGAGGTAGAAAATGAAGCCGCTGTTGTAGAAATGGGTCAAAACTCAAGCACTCACTGAAGAGGGCGGTGGACAGGGCCACCACGATCAAAAGCGAGGTCACCATCAAGATACGCATCTCCGTTCCTCCACGAAACAGTAGTAGTGATTTGACCAAAAGAGGCTTTTGTTATCCCGTAAATCCCCATACCAATGATCTCCTGTATGGCTGGTCAAGGAGAAACGGCCGGGGAAGGGACCCTTGTCGAACGACGAACACGCCGACGAACAATACACCAAGTCGTAATGATGAACCCCACGACAAAGGCCGTCAGGCTGGGAAGCAGGAATGAATTCGCCCAGGAGGATCCTGGGTTTCGTAGATAGTTGAGCGAGTCAGGGAAGGGGCCGACAAGCAGCACTCGCTTGGCGTAAAGACGATCAAACTGGCTCCGTTCGATGTCCACCCGCTCGGGATAACTATAGCAATCGAACTTTCCTTGACTCGCGGAAAACAGGGTGATCCAATGATGTGGCCGCATCAAGGCGATGGCCCGCAAGCGCGGATCACGTTCCAAGATGGCGAATAACTGCCCCGAATCCATTTCAACGGCGGCGGGATCGAAGCCGTATTCCTGAAGGAAAGCTTCCAGACTGTGCATCGAGGTGCCGGCCGAACTGACTGGCAACCGGCTTGCTAGGGTGCCGAGCGCAACGGGGTGCCCCAGATCATTCGCGACCATGTACGCGGCAACCAGCCCACAACAGTTTGCCGAGGTGAAATACAGGTTCTCGTCAGCCCGAGCGACGAATGGCGAATCGGCCAAATTATGGCTCTCGCCAGTCTCGTTGGACCGCTCTGGTTGAGCGCGGGCCAAGCCGTTACAGGTTGCTCAGCCGATGGCGATGAATAACAGCTTCACAGGACACCCCCTTTGAAATGATACCTCCGATCCAAACACCCGCATCGTTACGGTTCAGTCAAGAGGGATCGGCTTCAGCAATGATGTGCTAAGGTGCGGACTTCGGCCCGGCCTCTCCTTTTTTTTCGGCTCTTCGTGAAATCGTGTGGGTAACTTTCGGTGGTCAAAGCTAACTTATCCCTGCTTTTTCCGACGAAATCGGACTTCCTCAACCTCGGAGAACTTGTCACGATGCGCGGATGGCCAAACTCAAGCGACTCCTGGACATCTACCGCTTTCCCGGCTTCGTCCCCCGGTCCAAGCTCCGAGGTGTCTTCGGCGATCCTCTCGCCGTGGTCATCTCGCTACAGCGCCGCCGAAAAAAACGCTCTGCGGGGTCTGCGGCCAGACCTTCCGCGTCTACTACGACAAGCGGCCACGCCGCGTCCGCGATTTGTCTTGTTGTCATTTTTCAAAGACGGCTTCAGCAGCTTGTCAAAGTCCTCTTCAATTTCCAAACCCATGTTCAATGCTGGGTGAGCTATTCGTTGCTCACTGACCCTCCGCAATCCGCATATCCCCGCCTTTCCTTGGCACGCCGTTGGTGCTGAAGGGTATCATGGGCTTCGTCCCTGCTGACAAAGGATGTGATCCGCGTTTGACCGGGATGCACGATGCACCCCCACTCTCGTATGAGCAACCAGAAGCCGAACAGGTCCGGCTGCACATCCAGCCGGTAGAACCGCCTCATGTTCCGGGAAGGATCGATCCGATGGAGGATGACCGTGCTCATACTATTGAGGCTGTGACCCTGCTTGCAAATCCACGAAGGGAAATGCCTTTGCGGCGCGGGCGTGGAAGGTGGGATCGGCCGTCACGAGGTGAACCTTGCCGACTTCGACCGCGGCAGCGAGGTAGAGGCAGTCCTGGATGGCATGTTTTATCTTGAAGGCGATGGCACGGGCGGGAGCGATCAGCGATTCGTCAGCTATTAACCGCAGCGCGCCGCCTGCAAGGTCTGCTTCCCACAGCTCGCACGCTTCTTTCGCTCGCTCCAAGGATAGTTTTCCCTCGCGGTAGCGGCGAATAATTGCGCCGTTGACTTCGAGGCGGATAAGAGCAGGAGCCAGTAAAACAGACTCAGATGTCAGGATGGCAGCGGCTTCCGCAGAGCCAGGCTCATTCAGATACCACTTGGCAGCGATGCTGGCATCGACAACGATCATCCGCGCGCGTCCCGATCCTCGCGGATGGCGGCGGCACTATCGGGTAACAGCCCATGTTCCTGGGCAATCGCGTTGCGCAGGCGTGCGGCCCGTTCAGCCATCTCCCGCCTCGGACGGAGCGCTATCTCCCGCAGCTGTTCCCGCAACTCTGCCTCCAGGGAATGTCCATGTGCCTTGGCCTGCGCCTTCAGCTCGGCAATGACCCATTCATCCATATTGCCTACTCTGAGTTCCGGCATGACAATCTATCATAGTGTGTTGATCTGTTGGCAGCATGTAACAGTTTCGAGAGAATGTCAATATATATGACTTTGGACAAGATTATATTGTTCGGACATATTATCGCCGGGTACTGCAAAATAGGGTGGCCGGTTTTTGCCTTCCCGAAACCCGCGTTTTTTCTGAGGCGCGAGGAAGCTGGACTGGCTGCAATTTGGGGTGTACCCTATCGTGCATGGGAACAGGCATTTACATCCGCGTATCATCCCCCTAAGGACAGAAGACCGACAGCCAGCGCGCCGAGCTTGAGTCATGGCTTCAGCGCCACCGGCTCCAGGCGGTGCAATGGTTCGAGGATCACGAGAGCGCCACGACGATGCGGCGGGAGGAGTTCCAACGCTTGCAGGCTGCTATCTTCGCGGGTGAGATCGACACGGTCGTGGTCTGGAAGCTCGACCGCCTGGCCCGCAACCTCAAGGAAGGCGTCAATGTACTGGCGGATTGGTGTCAGCGCGGCGTGAGAATTGTCGCTATCACCCAGCAGATTGACCTCAGCGGACCGCTGGGGCACATGATCGCCAGCGTCCTGTTCGGCATCGCTGAGATCGAACTGCGCCACGCCAAAGAACGCCAAGCGGCAGGCATTGCCCTGGCCAAGCAGCGCGGCGTATACACCGGCCGCCGAAAAGGAACAACGCGGGCGGAGCCTGCAAGGGCAAGGACCTTGCGCGCACAAGGGCTGACCATCCTTGAAATCGCGCAAGCGCTCGGCATCAAGGAACGCACCGTGTTTAACTATTTGCGGCAGGATGACGAGCAAGGCGAGCGCACTGCCGTTCCAGTTCCGTAAATCCCTCTGGGTCCTCCTGCCTGAAACGCTCCAGCGCTTCGGTTATCCGCCGAAACAGCGTGTGTATCGACATATTTTTCAGTTGTTGTAGAGCCTGCTCTGGTGGATTATCCCGCAGCAGCGCGATCTCCGTGGGTGTCAGTCCCAGGGCCTGGCGGCAAAACGTCAGCTTCGATACTCCATACTCGGCGGCCAACAGTTCTATCCAGTGTTCGAGCACATCGAACTCGTGCGGTGGCGGATGCAGCTTGTCGAGTAGTAGTTGGTGTCCGTTCGCCGCAGGCTTTCGTTTACGCAAGCGCGGCTTGGCAAGCTGACTTGCACGGTGCAATTTTTCTCTTCGTGGAGGGGTAGGCACTATTTTTATGATATTATTACGAGGGTTTTTATATTCTATCGAACTGTCATATGTATCAAAAGCCATGTGTCCGCACAGGGGAAGGATCACAGCGACGATAGGACCAAGTATTCCATGTTTTAGTATGGATTGCTTCCGTTTGCTTTTTTTCTAACCATTCGCGAACTTTAGCCTCAGAAGCCTGTTTTGCTCAGAAAAGGCCAAAAAGATTCTGGATAGCATGGCATTAGTGCAATAGGGCAGCAAATGGCCTTTCAAGCCGAGGGGCCGAAATCAGGGAATGGAGAGGTAGGTGCTTCAATGACCGTTGAGGAGCGGCTGGAACGCATCGAGGCGATGCTCTCCGCACTGGTGGAGCGGCAGACGGTGCGCGACTGGTATAGCACCGAGCAGTTCGCTCAACTCGTCGGTAAGTCCGAGTTTACCATCAGGGAATGCTGCCGCCTGGGACGGTTAAAGGCCGAGAAGCGCCGCAGCGGCCGCGGCGCTCATCCGGCCTGGGTGATCTCGCACGAGGAATTGCAACGCTTCCAACGGGAGGGGCTTCTGCCCCGCCTCCCTATCCGAACATCCGGCTGATCGCCTCTTGCTCCACGCTGGGAATCAGGTGGCGATACCGGCGACACATCTCTTCGGTCTGGTGGCCAACCCAGCTGTTGATCAAACGCTGGTCAATTCCTGCGGCAGCAGCGTTGCTGACAAAGGAATGCCGTAGGACGTGCCAGCCACACAACACTTCCCATTTGCTCCCCGCTAATCCCCGCTGAAAGTGATCGTGGGCCTCGTCCTTGGTGAGAGCAGATTGCTGCGAACGCTCCCGCTTCTTCACCGTGGCCATGCGGCCCTTGAGGCTGGTGCTTCGATCCTTGCCCGACTGGTGGCCCGTAGTCTTGCTCCGCTTCTTGCTGCGGACTACCTCGGCGGCATGGCAAAAGAGGAATTGCCCTCCCGGATGCTCCGCCAGCCATTCTTGCAGGATTTCCTTCAGCTTGGCAGAAAGCGGCACGCGACGGATGGTCCGCCGGCCCTTGGCTCGCTTTTTCTCGCGGATCAGTAACGCATTGCCGGGCAGGTCCACATCATGCACGCGGATGCGGAGCATTTCGCTCCGCCTGGCCCCGGTGTGGGCGGCGAAAGCGATCATGGGATAAATCCAGCCGTGCATTGCCCGCTGCCGAATATGTTCCAGCATCTCATCAATTTCCGCCAGGGTGAGAAAGAGCGCGTCCCATAGCTCGCGTTGCTCAGCCTCGCTCAACCCGGCTGTCTTCCGCTCGATCTCGGCCCGCGTCTGAAAGGGCGGCTTCTCGTCGTGCTTGGGGTAAACCAGTCCGCGGCTGGGAAAGTGTCCGTGGATGAGCCCGGCATGAATCGCCCAGTTCCACATGGCCCGCAGGCTCGCCATTTCTTTCTTCAGCGTAATGGGCGACAGCGGCTTGCCCCGGTATTTCTTGCGGCCACGCTCGCTGATGTGCCTCTGAAGGTCCGGCTGCGTCAGTTCCTCCAGAATCATTCCGGCGCCGAGCGTGCCGACGAAGTGGCGCAGGTGCATGCGGATGGTGGACAGGCTGTTGTCCTCGATGGCGCCCCCGGAAAGCGTTTGCAGGTAGCGGTCGCGGGCATCGCCCAACGTGATCGACTGCCGGTGATCGGGATGCCTTCCACCGAGGGCGGCTTGCCGTCATGCTCGATGAAGGTAACGATGTCAACGCCATCGGGCAGCACGATGAGGCGCTGCTTCAGACGCATGAGGAGGTAATCGACTTGCTTGGCCTTGTTTCCGGCCTCCTCCTCGCTGACGGCTCCCACGGTGCAAGTGTGCCGCTTGCCGTGGTACATGAACTGGCAGTAATACGATTCGCCTTTTTTCTGGAGGGATGCCATTGGCGGCTCCTGGTTGCAGAGCAACGCCAGCTCAATGTCAGCGAAGCGTGTGCAGAAGAATTGCAGAAAGTTGGGGTTCTGCAAAATGGGGCAAGGAGCCGCTTTCGACGTAACTCCTTGCCCCATAAGGTGCCGAAGAGAGGACTCGAACCTCCACTCCCGTTAAGGGAACCAGGTCCTGAACCTAGTACTACAGCGCCCCGGCAGATGATCTTCTACGACAGAGGAGGATTTGGTACAAGTCGAGTTCGGGATACCTGACCGGAGCATCGTGTGGAGGACG
>DATBHJ010000027.1:0-8438 GCA_036557565.1 Gemmataceae bacterium | reverse complement strand
GCCTCGCTACGCTCGACCCACCCTACGATGTCTCCTCACTTCTCAGTCCAAGCTGTAGAATCCTTCTGTACAGGAGAATTCGACAGTGCGTGGACTGCATTTCGATTGTTTCAGCGGCATCAGCGGCGACATGACCCTGGCCGCTCTTGTGGACGCCGGCGTCGATGTCGTGGCGGTGCGTGACGGCCTGGCCTCGTTGGGTCTGCCCATCCGATTCGAGTCGGCCAAGGTGCGCAAGGGCGGCTTCGCGGCCACGCAAATCAGCATCGAGGCGCCCGAAGAGCACGTTCATCGCCATCTACCCGACGTGGAAGAAATCGTCAACCGCGGCAAGCTCACATCGTCCCAGCGCGACCTGGCGCTGCGCATCTTCCGCCGCCTGGCCGAGGCCGAAGCGACGGCTCACGGGATGCCCCTGGACAAGGTCCATTTCCACGAAGTCGGCGCGCTGGACAGCATCGCCGACATCGTCGGTGTAGCCATCGCCCTGGATTTGCTGGGCGCCCAGCGCATCACCAGCCGTTCGGTGCCGACCGGCAGTGGCATGGTCAAGTGCGCTCACGGTCTGATGCCCATTCCCGCACCTGGCACCGCCGCTCTGCTCCAAGGTGTGCCGCTGGCTCCGTCCACGATCAAGGCCGAGCTGACCACACCGACCGGCGCCGCCATCCTCACGACAGTCGTGCAGGAATGGATCGAGCAACCGGTTATGACGATTGAGCGCATCGGCCACGGCGCCGGCCAGCGCGATTTCCTGGAACAGCCGAATTTACTGCGCGTGTTTGTCGGCGAGACAATCCCCCCCACCCCAACCCTCCCCCACAAGGGGGGAGGGCTTCTTTCTCCCTCCCCCCTTGTGGGGGAGGGTTGGGGTGGGGGGGCCGAGTTCGATCGCGTCTGGATCTTGGAGACGAATCTCGACGACGTGCCGGCGGAAGTGATCGGCTACTGTTTCGATCAGTTATTCGCCGCCGGGGCGCTCGACGTATTCAGCACGCCGATTCAGATGAAGAAGAATCGCCCCGGCGTGCTGTTGAGCGTGCTGGCACCGGAAAGTGCAGTGCCGGTCCTGGAGACGATCCTGTTCCGCGAGACGGAGACGTTCGGCATTCGTCGTTATCCCGTGGAACGCAGCAAGCTCCAGCGCGAAGAAGTGACCGTCCAGACGCCGTGGGGGCCGATCCGCGGCAAACGCGGATGGCGTGAGGGTGTCAACGTATTCACGCCGGAATACGAAGACTGCGCCCGCGTCGCCCACCAGCACGGCATCGCCCTGCGCGAAATCTATGCCGCCGTCCGGAGAGTGTATGGCGAACGGCCGGCGTAAGCCGGCTGGTGGAGTGTGTACAGATTCCACCAGCCGGCTTACGCCGGCCGTTCGCCGCGATTTGAGGTTGTCATGCCTACTGCGAATGAAGTCCGCCAGCAATTCATCGATTTTTTCGTCAAGAAGCACGGTCATACGTTTGTGCCGTCCAGCAGCGTTGTGCCGCACGACGATCCGACGTTGTTGTTCAGCAACGCCGGCATGAACCAGTTCAAGGACGTGTTTCTCGGCACCGGCACCCGGCCGTACAAGCGAGCGGTGAACACGCAGAAGTGCATCCGCGCCGGCGGCAAGCACAACGACCTCGAAGACGTGGGCAAGGACACCTATCACCACACGTTTTTCGAGATGCTCGGCAACTGGTCATTCGGCGATTACTTCAAGAAAGAAGCGATCCGCTGGGCGTGGGAACTGCTGACCGAAGTGTGGAAGCTCGACAAGGGCCGGCTGCACGCGACTGTGTTCGAGGGCGATCCGCAACAGGGCCTCGCGGCCGACGACGAGGCGGCGGCGCTGTGGCGCTCCGAGACGGACATCGATCCGTCGCACATCCACAAGTGCAGCAAAAAGGACAACTTCTGGGAGATGGGCGAGACCGGACCGTGTGGACCGTGCAGCGAGATCCACATCGATCGCACGCCGAACAAAAGTGGCGGCAAGCTGGTAAATAAGGGCACGCCGGACGTTATTGAGATATGGAACCTCGTTTTTATCCAGTTTAATCGCGGCCCCGACGGCAAGCTGACGCAGCTGCCGGCCAAGCACGTCGATACCGGCATGGGTTTTGAGCGCCTTACGTCCGTGCTGCAAGGTAAGGCGAGCAATTACGACACCGACGTTTTCACCCCGATCTTTCAGGCGATCCAGCGACTCACCAAAGCGCCGGCGTACACAGGCAAGCTCGACGACCACAAGGACACGGCCTATCGCGTCATCGCCGACCACATCCGGGCGCTGACGTTCGCGCTGACCGACGGGGCGGTGCCGAGCAATGAAAAGCGCGGCTACGTCCTGCGCAGCATCCTCCGCCGTGCCGAGCGCTTTGGTCGGCAATACATGGGCACGAAGGAACCGTTTTTGTGCGATCTTGTGCCGGTGGTTGTGGAAGTGATGGGCGGCGCATTTCCGGAACTGAAACGCGCTCCGGACAAGGTGGCGAAGACTATCCGCGAGGAGGAGATCGCTTTTATCCGCAATTTCGATCGTGGCCTGGAACTGTTCGAGAAAGTGGCACGGCGAACCAGCGAGCGCGAAAGCACCATCATCAGCGGCGACGATGCCTTCGATCTGCACACAACCTACGGCTTCTTCGCTGACATCACCGAACAGATGGCCGGTGAGATCGGCATGAAAGTCGATCGAGAGCGTTTCGAGCAGCGCATGAAAGAGTTCCAGGAACAGTCCGGCAAGGACCGCAAGAAGTTCGCTGTCACCGCCGTCAGCGGCGAGTTACCGCGCACGGATGATTCGCCGAAGTACCAAGCGGATGATTCGCTAATACGCCAAGAAAATCCTTGGGCGAACGCGAAGATCCTGGGCTGGGTCAAAGATAATGTCGTCGAGCGCGCCGGCACTTTGGAGCCTGGCGAGGAAGTCGCCCTGCTGGTGAACCGTACTTGCTTCTACGCCGAGCAGGGCGGACAGGTCGGCGACGTGGGCATGATTGAAACTCCCACGGGAGAGTTTCATGTGAAAGACACCCAGAAGCTGGGCGAAGCCGTGCTTCATATCGGTCGAGTGCATCACGGTCGGATCACGGTCGGCCAAGACGCGGGCCTTACCGTCAAGGGCACGCGTTGGAATACCATGTGCAACCACACGGCGACCCACCTGCTCAATTGGGCTTTGCGGAAGGTTCTTAAGTGCGACATCGACCAGAAAGGCTCGCTGGTCGATCCGGACAAGACCCGCTTTGATTTCAGCTACGATTCTCCTCTTAATACGGGACAAATCACCGCGGTGGAACGGCTCGTGAACGAGATGATTTTCGCCGACCTGCCGGTGCGGCCGGTGCTGATGCCACTGGCCGATGCCAAGAAGATCGACGGTGTGCGGGCTGTCTTCGGCGAGAAGTATCCCGACCCGGTGCGCGTGCTGCTGATCGGCCCGGAGCGACCGGAGGACGCTACGCGCAACCATTCCGTCGAGTTTTGCGGTGGCACGCACCTGCAACACACCGGACAGGCCGGCTTCTTCAAAATTGTGAGCCAAGAGAGCGTCGGCAAGGGCGTCCGCCGCGTTACGGCGGTAACGGGTGATAAGGCATTGGCGGCAGTGCAGCATCTGGCAGCGCTGGTGGACGACCTGACCGAGCGCTTCAACTGCGCTCCGGAGGATCTGCCGCGCCGCGTCGAGGTGTTGCAGGAGGAAGTGAAAAAGTTGCAGACCCAGCTCCGCAAGGGAACGGCGAGCGATTTGGCCGGCTCCGGCGATAAACTGTTGGCCCAGGCGGTCGAGGCCAACGGGGCGAAGATCATCGTCGGCGAGATGCCGGCGGCGCCCGTCGAGCAGATGCGGCAGCAGCTCGACCGGCTGCGCGAAAAGGCCAAGAGTGCCGTGGTCGTCATCGGCTGGAGCGACGAGGGCAAAGTGGGACTCTTGAGTTTGGTGACGGACGATCTCGGCAAGAAGGGACTGCACGCGGGCAAGCTGATCGGCGAAGTGGCGAAGGTTGTCGGCGGCAAGGGCGGCGGTCCCGCGACCGGCATCGCCCAGGCCGGCGGCAAAGACGCCGCCAAGCTGGGCGATGCACTGCAACTGGCGCGCAAGCTGGCCCTGGAAAAATTGAATGGTTAGATTACTACCTGCCGGAGTTATTCATCCGCACGCGGCGACAGCCGCCGCGGCACGTCATTCTCGATGTGGACTCGTCTGATATTCATCCGTGGCTTTTATTTGCGCCGATGATCGAAGATCAGCTTGTGGAGTCTTTGGAGCAAAACCGGATCGCCGAAGAACAGCAGTGGCCCGATGCGCTTACCGTGCTCTCCCCAAGCTTGTATTACGTCCTCATCGATGCGACACAGGTTTCCATCCTTCTCGCAAAAGACGACGCCCTGCCACTCGCACTTGCAGGCAACCTCGGAACCGCGCGGGAGCCTAAAGAGCTGTTCGCGCGGCTGCGGCTGTATGCTGATGTAGATTCCACCCTCCGGCTGGTCTTCGAGTACCGAAACGACATACAGCGACGGCGCGTCCTGGGAAATCAGCTGCGCTAATTCCGTCGGTGTTTGCGGTGAAGAAGCGGGCCGATGCGGCGATCGCCGGACCAATGGCATGGTCCCAGCCGACAAGACGATTAAGCTGACACAAACCCACACATGCAATGGGCCACGAACGGGCATGATCATTCTCCTTGCCTTTTAGGTGGGGGACCAATTCCAGCTTGATTGCGTGTAGGACGAATGGGCATCAAGCCGGTCAGCAGATTTGTCTCTACTAAATAGACGCCGGCCGACACGATTTTTTTCACAGAAATTATGCCGCTCGTTCTGTTGCTCATTCCGACGCGGCGTACGTCATGAAATTATTCGCTCTCCGTGATCGATTATTTGAGGAGGGCAAAAGGATTTGCCTTACCGTGTGGAGCGGCCGCAAACAGCTGGATCTGCGGTTGGTCCTTTCATCGGATTAGTGAGCGTGCGGTGATCCTATTCCGCCCAGACCTGCGCCAGCTCCAGCAGCACGCGCACGGTCGTGGCCATTTCTTCGGCGCACGTCCACTCCAGCAGCGAGTGCAAGCGGAAGCTGGCTATTGAAAAGTTGAGCGGTTAAATAGCTCGGTGCATGGGACCGCGCCCTGTCGCGGCCCTCTCGTTCCCAAGCTCTGCTTGGGAACGAGGAGGAATGGCAATCCGCTGTCGCAGTCCTTTCATATGGAACACGCCGGGCGCGTCAGTCCGGGTTGACGGCCTCGTCGCCCGCAGGCGTGACCAACCCCCAGAACACCGTCTCGGACACCGACGGCGCGATCGTCCGCACGCTGCCGTCGAACATCGCCACCGTCAGTCCGGCTCGGTAGGGCGTCGAGGGGATGCTAGGGTCCAGCTGCTCGGGACGCGGCTGCACCTGGAACGTCTTGCCCGGCACCGATGGCCGGGTTGTCTTCGTGGCCGGATCGGTCACCGGCAGCACGTCCTCCCAGCCGCGGTCTGCGAACGTCGGCCGGCGGCGGCCGTAAACCTCGCCATTATAAGGGTCGAAAAGCTGGTCAATAATGAGATAGGTCTGCGATAGTGTGGAGTCGCGGCTGCACCGGGCGTAGTAATGGTCAGCAAAAGCGATCGTCTGGCTGGTGCCGTCGGGCAGTGTGGCCGGCAAGCGGACGCTCCCGTCCATGGCGAACATGTTCAGCGCGTAGCTGCACCTGCAGCGCATGTTGGCTACAGCGGGGTCGTAATCCCAACTCGGGTCCGCCAGGTCGTGGTAGACCTTCACGTCCTTCGGTAGAGACATGTCTTGAATCTCCTGAGGGGTCATGTTTGCGTTGACCCTTGTCGGCCCATGGACGTAAGGGAGCAGCCGGTAGAATAAAGAGGAATCGCCCTGAGCCTCCGTTAAGCCCTTCATCGAGGAGCGCATCAGGTCTTCAATCTTCCCCTCGTTCTGCCCCGCGACCTGATGCGTGGCCAGGATGGTCTGACGGAGGTTGTTCTTGTTCTGCACCAGCGCGGCCGACTCCCGCGCCCTCTGGATGGCGACGAGCAAAAGACCCATCAGCACGGCAAGGATGGCTATGACGAGGATTACCTCGATCAGGGTGACGCCGCGCCGGACATGGCTTAATGTTTGCATGATAGACTGCCTCCTACAGAGCGGGAAGAAGCGAAGCGAGCAAGTATGGCCCAAGGTCGGCATAGTACGCTTCCTTCTATGGGGTGTAAAGAAGAACTCGACCGAGCACGGAGCCGGATCACGGTTCCGTGCTCTTGCGTTTGGTGTAGCCGGCTTGGGAAGGCTCATGGGTTGGGAGTGATCGGGGTCGAAGAGATCCCGTTTAACGCAACTTGATTCCCCATCCCGTTAATGTAAAACCCGCTTACCGAGACACGGTATTGAGCGCCCTGAGGCGGAGGCCCATTCTGAAGAGTGAGCCAGCCCGTGTCGAAGTCCGCCGTGCCGTTGACGCCATTGGTCGTTATGGTCCCCGTCATGGGCAGATTGGTCCAGTTGGCGTTCGCGTTCGGTCTCGTTTGGAATGAGTACGTAATAGTGGTGGAGGCATTTTGGGGGTTAAGCCCGGTCACTTGCGCCGTACCCTTGATCTGCTATTGCTTCATCGGGCCATTCGTAACGGTCTGAACACTGCAGGTCGCGGAACTAAACTTCGCTTGCGCCCTCGCGGCGGCGGGTAATGCACAGACCCACACGCAGCAGATGAGCATCGAACTCAGCACTCGCTTCCCGTTTCCGGACAGTAGATGCCTTTCCATCGGATACATCCTCCAAGAAGTTAGACAGAGAGACAAGCACGCGGGCAAGCCGCCGAACACCAAGTTCATCAGCAGTGGCGCAATGGGCTCACGCGCCAGGTCGAGATTAAACCTCGTCCATACCCTTCTCAAGAGGAGTTCGATTACAAGGCTGTAATTTGTGTTGTCTGAAGATTGCGACAGGCCGAGTATTTATTGGAGTTTTTCCCTCTTCTACCTCCTCGAACCCATCAACGCCTTCTTGTCAGCCCAAGGATTCACACCATCAGCGGGGCAGGTAGCCGGCGTTCTCTTGTCGATCGCTTTGCGGACCGTTACCACCAACTTGAAGGAGAAAGGCGGGAAGCATTAATCAGGAAGGGATTTCGGCCCAAACCTGCGCCAGTTCCACCAGCACACGCACGGCCGTGGCCATTTCTTCGGCGCACGTCCACTCCAGCGGCGAATGCAGATTGTGTTCGCCAGCCGAGAGGTTGGGCGTGGGGAGGCCCAGCTCGGTCAGACGCGAGCCGTCGGTGCCGCCGCGTACGATGGTCAACTTCGGCTCCAGTCCGACCCGCCGCATCGCTTCCTGAGCAAACGCCAAGGCTCGCGGCTCCCTGGCCAATCCCTCGGCCATGTTGCGATACTGCGGCGTCACCGTAATGTCAATCGACGCTTGCGGATACTCTGCCGTGAGGGTGCGGGCGATGATCCGCAGCAATTCGGCGCGCTCGGCTAAACGTGGCGTCTCGAAGTCGCGCAGCAAAATACGCAGCGTCACCTCGGCGACGCCGCCATCGATGCGATAGGGGTGCAGGAAACCCTCGCGTTCGGAGGTCGTTTCTGGCGACTGGATGAGGCGCGGCAAACGATCGAGAAAGAGACCGGCTAGCCGCAGAGCGTTGACCATGCGTCCCTTGGCGATAGCGGGGTGGATGTTGATGCCGCGGATCGTCACGACGGCCAAATCTGCCGAGAACGTCTCGCCGTCGATCTCGCCCTGTCCGCCACCGTCGAGGGTGTAGCCGGCGACGGCGGCGAGCTTTCGCAGATCGACGTGATCGACGCCGTGGCCGATCTCCTCATCGCAGGTGAAGCAAATGCGGATAGGGCCATGCGGCAGCTCGCGCCGTGCCAGAAGCTGCGCCGCCGCTTCCATGATGACGGCCACGCCCGCCTTGTCGTCGGCGCCCAGGAGCGTCGTGCCGTCCGTAGTGATAAGCGTCTTGCCTTTGAGATGCAACAGCTCCGGATTGTCGTTTACTCGAATGACTTTGCTCGGATCGCCGGGCAGTACGATGTCGTGGCCATCGTAGTTTTCGTGGACGATTGGCCGCACGTTGCGTCCGGTGGTTTCCGGAGAAGTATCGAGGTGAGCGATCCAGGCGATGGTCGGTGTATCATGCGAAACCGTGGCGGGGATTGTTGCCAGGACGATGCCGTGTTCGTCCTGGACGGCGTCGCGGACGCCGAGAGCGCGCAATTCCTCCGTCAACATGCGGCTGAGTTCGATCTGGCCGGGCGAGCTGGGGTACGTGCCGGCATTCTCGACGGCTGTGGTGTCGATGCGGACGTAACGGCAGAATCGATCGATCAAGGTGTTCACCCTGTTTTCTCCGTCATTTACCGGGTGCAGTAATCCTATTGTGGGCGCTATCGCTCTTTCTCCCTCCCCCCTTGTGGGGGAGGGTTGGGGT
>DATBHJ010000026.1:0-4723 GCA_036557565.1 Gemmataceae bacterium | reverse complement strand
GCCTCGCTACGCTCGACCCACCCTACTTCCTCGACCCACCCTACTTCCGTGGACGTCCCGTCAGGATAAATGTCAAATGCCGGCCCAGCGGTTTGTCCAGGCGTTCGATCACGTAGTCGCCGGGCACCGCACGTGTCAGATTCGCGGCGGGCGGATCTGTTCGCCACGGCTCCTTGCCCAGGAGCCGGCGCAGCCAATTTTCCAGGCGTAGCATTTTGCTATAGCGCACGAGCTTGGCGACGCGCTGCAATTCCTCAATCATTTGCACATGACGCAGGAACGCCTCGCTATGCGACTGGTGATACTGCTCCTCGATGTGGAAATGCTCCGAGAAGGCGTCGGAAAACTCCGCGAAGCTCATCTCGGACAGGTGATAGGGATTGACGTTCTTCTCTTCCTTGCCGGCGAAATCGCGATTGGGCGTGCTGCAAATGAACAGACCGCCCGGCCGCAGCACGCGGCGCACCTCGGCCAGAAAGCGGGCCGGCTGGCGCAGGTGCTCGATCGTCTCGAAGCTGACTACCACGTCGAAGTTCTGTCCCAGCTGCGACAGCTGTTCGGCGCTGGCCTCGGCGAAAGCGACGCGCGGATGAGCGAAATGCTCCCGTGCGTAGCCAACCGTTTGCGAGTCAATGTCGATGCCGACGACCGATTTGGCGCCCGAACGAGCGATGAGGGCGGAGCCATAACCGACGCCGCAGGCCGCATCGAGCACATCCAGCCCCACGTAGCGCTCCGCGAAAAAGCGATAACGCTGCTCGTGTTCGTGGTAGAAGGCTTCCCACTCCGGCGTACCCGGTATTAGTCTCTCAGGTATCAAAGCCTGGCCCCACGTAACCATAACTCATCGATCCAGCCCGCCAGATTAGATGCCTTATGCCAGCGAACGATTCAATGAGCTGGAAGCAGCACAGGTTTTCGGATAATGCCCAGGTAACGGGTATTCAGGAAGCGGAGCCGTTCGATCACCATCGCCCCAGGCCAGGTCCAGGGGACGATCCTACGGGCCAAGGGCGGCGCCAGGGTGATTCGCTTCAGACGAACCTTGGCTCCGGTTCGTTCAATTTCATTCATCGAGCTGGGCCGTGGAGATTTAGCGTTTGCGAAGGATGCAATCGAGATTGCGACACAGGGCCCAGCGTGGACGGCGCAGAAAGAGCATCACGGCCTCGCTCGCCAGCCGCTTGAACAGTCGTTCACGTCCCGTTACGCCAACGAACGCAAAGGACTTGCCAGAGAGCAGTGTTAACAATTCCTGATAGCTCATGCCGTATCCTTCGCGGTACAGAGTGGACAGGGTTGCGTCGGTGGGGAACTTGCCGCGCATTTTCCCATAGCGAAGGGCCAGCCGTGGCGGAAGCCAAGACCAGAAATAGAGCTGCGTCGTGTGATGATCGAAAGGCCAAAAACGATTGGGGGTCTCATAGATGACCAGGTGCCCGCCCGGCTTTAGCTTCTGCCACATCTGCTCGAAGCAGGCGGCGCGTTCTTCGGGCAGCATGTGCTCGAACACGGCGTAGCAGAACACGAGGTCTACCGCAGGCACATCGAGTGTTTCCAGGAGTGGATCTGTCTGGACAAACGATACACGTTCGGCACATCCATCTTCGAGCACGCGCTGTCGGGCAACATCCAGCGAGGGTTCATGAATATCACATGCGATCACGTTGGCGCCACGCCACGCCAGCGGCACGGTGCTCGATCCGGTGCCGCATCCAATCTCAAGGACCGTTTTGCCCTCAACCGCGCCGGCATGTGTTTCGACCCGCGGCAGGACATGGCCCAGCGCGTGGCCGACGCGGTCGCCCAAATGGTCGGCCATCCATACGGCGAATCGCGGATGGTTTCGATACTCCCCGAAGTAGGCCAGCAATTTCTTCCGGAACTCGACGGAGTAGAAATCCCTGCCGTGGGGAGCGAGATTCAGAAATTGCAAGGCGCGTGCATAGCCGCGTTCGTAATCGGCAGGCATCAACGGCTCCTCCCCAAACAGGCGGTCATCCAGTCACAGTGGGGACGGACAATGCCGACCCATTCACCGACGTAATCGCCGCGTGTCGTGCCGTCGTCGTAAATGCCGAACCCGATCGCGCTCGTGGCCGAAGCACGAACGGTGCGCATCTCGTGGACCAGAAGGACATCGGCGCTGTAGCGTCCCTCATTGAGCAGATGGGCCGGGATACGACACTCGGCCCGGTAGCGTCCGGCTTGATAGCGCTTCGTTCCCCACTCTGCTTCGGCGTAGTTGGCCGTCGAAAACACTGTCGTTCCCAGGGCATTCTTGACCAGGAAGACCGGATTCAGACGCAAGTCGCTGCCGCCAACGACGAACTCGACCGTCAGCGACACGGATTCTTGCAGAGCAAACGAATCGCCGCCGTCGGCGAGCCGGCCCGAAGCCCGCACACCGACGATGCGAGCCAAATCATCACCGGGTGCTGTTTCGATGTCCCATTCGACAGCGGGCGTGTTGGCGGCCCCCTGACGCACATATTCTTCGATGACGGCAGCGGGCGGTCCCGCCATCCGCACCCGGCCGCCTTCGAGCAACAAGACGCTATCGCACAGAACGGCAATGTTCGTCATATCGTGGCTGACGAACAGGACCGTCCGTCCCTCGCCGGCCACCGACTCCATCTTGCCCATGCACTTTTTCTGAAACGCGGCATCGCCGACGGCCAGTACCTCATCGACGATGAGGATCTCCGGCTCCAGATGGGCGGCCACGGCGAAGGCCAGCCGCAGATACATCCCGCTGGAATAGCGTTTCACCGGCGTATCGATGAACTTCTCGACTTCGGCGAAGGCAACGATGTCGTCGAACTTGCGCCGGACTTCCTCGCGGCGCATGCCCAGGATGGCGCCGTTGAGATAGACGTTCTCGCGGCCAGTCAATTCCGGATGGAAGCCGGTGCCGACCTCCAAGAGCGAACCGACGCGGCCGTGGATGTCGGCCAACCCTTCGGTCGGATCGGTGATGCGCGACAGCACTTTCAGAAGCGTGCTTTTGCCGGCCCCATTTCGGCCAATGATGCCGACGACCTCGCCGCGGCCGACCTCGAATGACACGTCCCTGAGCGCCCAGAACGATTCGCGCTCTGTATTCGAGCTGCCGCGGCCTACCAGCGATTTGACCGCCCGCAGCGAGGCGGCGCCGGCACTCCTGAGGCCTTCTCGAAGCGTGCGATAGCCGCACGCCGGCCCGCCGATGCGGTAGCGCTTGCCCAAACCCTCAACGCGGACCGCAGCGGCACCCATCGTTTCTCCCTATACCCGATCCTAAATTCCATCACGAAAACACGAAAGCACGAAAGAAGCATGAGAAGAAGATAGAATTAGCAACCAAGCAAGTCTCTTTTTGTTCTTCTGTTTCCTTTTTTTGTGTTTTCGTTCTTTCGTGTTTTCGTGATGGAATTTGTTTGCGAACTATGACTTAGATGACCTCTGCCGGGGAAAGATTCGACTTGGTTGGTGAACATCCATTCGCGCAAACGCAGGAAGGGCCATTCGATAAGACAAAATGTGACGACGGCCACACCCGCCGACGCGCCGATGAACAGCAGCGTTCCGGCCATCTGCTGAACCGCTGCACCCCAGTCAGCCGGTACATAGTGCAGCGTAAACGCCGCCGTGACGGAGAGCAGGTAAAAGTGGTTCAGATACATGCCGAAAGAGAGGCGCGAGATTACGTAAAAGCTATGGGATTCCAGCATTGCCAGTCGGGGCCATCGTCGAGCGACGAAGAACCAGGTGCAGGCGCCGAAAAAGAGGGCGCAGCCTGTCTCCATGAGGATCGGACTGTGGAAGCACGGAACGAACACGAGGAAGCTAATCAACAGCGGCCAGCCGGAAGCAAAAAGCCCTTGTTTGAAGCGACTGCCGTCCACCACGTCGAGATGGGCGAGCAGCATCCCCATAACCAGGCCGTCCGCCCGAACGTGGACCACCATCCGCACCAGCGGCAAAAGACCGAGCAGCCCGATCAACAGCCAGCGAAACCACCGTACCGGCATGCGGAGAAACGCACCGCCCAGAAGCAGCAAGGGAGCAGTTAGGTAAAATTGCTCCTCGACCGACAAACTCCAGCTGCCCGAAACAATGTCGAACTGAGGAAAATAATTGGAGAGAAAGAAAATGTTCGCCCACCAGCCGTCGAGCGGAACGCCGGTTGTCCGCTGCCTTTGGAGCACCACGAAGGTCCACACCGCGTAGTAGAGCGGCCAGATTCGCAGTCCACGCCGCAGTACAAAGCGACTCAGGTCGATCGTCCCCGTGCGGCACAACTCGCGCCACAGCTGCTTTCCGATGAAATATCCACTGAGAACAAAGAAGAGATCGACGCCGATTCTGCCGTAGCTAACCAGCGGAAGCTGAGAGAAAAAATTCTCCGACCCGCCCAGTGGCAGATAGGCCGAGCGACTGAAGTGGAAGGCCAGGACGCCCAGGATCGCGCAGCTTCGCAAGAAATCCAGGGCAGCGAGCTGACCTTTCGGCGGCCGATGCAGATCGCGCAACGGCCCAATCACGAAAAGTTCAAGAAATCGGCGACCGGCCATATCGGATGGCTCTCCTGAAAGCCTCTTTCCTTTGATACCGAAGGCAGGGAAACGATTCATCCATTCCACCCTCGCCGCACACGCAGCGCTTCTTTCCGAGCCGCGCACGCAGCGCAGCGGAGTAAGCGGCGGATTGACAGTCGCTTACTCCGCTGCGCTGCGTGCGC
>DATBHJ010000025.1:0-4738 GCA_036557565.1 Gemmataceae bacterium | reverse complement strand
CCACGTTCGCCCACGCCACAAACAGAAGCAATAGCAGGATTCCCTTGATGCGAAGGAACAGGGGGCTTACGCCCCCTGTTTGAAGTCTCGGGCTGGAGCAATGTGAGGACCAAGGCCAGAAATAGATAGGAAACCGTCGCCGGCTGGAGTTGCAGATACAGGCCCATCGTCAAGAGGGCGAGGCTGGCACACAGGGCAGGCACGCACCATCCTCGAGCAGCCAGGCCCATCCGAAACAACAAGAAGGCTATGCCGGCCGCCAACAGGGCCTTGGCAAAGATCAGTCCCATATCACCCAGGACATTGTGGCATCCATAGCAGAAAAGATCGTAAAGCCAGGTCTGGTTGCCCGACAGATCGAAAGCAAGGTCGGAGTCCATCGCACTGGGGAGCGATCCTTGAGTCAAGAGCCGGCCCCGCGCCAAATGCAGCCACACATCACTACTCCGCGCGGGGAACGACGCCAACAAAAATGCCAGGATCGCGACGAGAAACATCAGGAGCGTGCCAAGGCGCTGGCCGGTGGGATTGTCGCCTGCAGGTTTGGGACTGCCCTCTGGCAGAGGAACGCTGGCCGAAGGGAGTGGTACAGGGAAAACTTCATTGGATTGAGTCATGGAAATCAACTGCGGGAAAATGGGGAGAGCGCAGAAAAAGAAACAATATATTGTCCGTCAACATAGCCGCCGCAAAGAGCATACGTCAAGGATCATTCCTCCAGCCGGCGCAGCAGCTCCATTTCGGTGAGAGCTGTCTGGCGGTCACCCCGTTTGCGGAGACAGCGAATCCAGAGCTTGCGCGCTTCAAGGCTTCCAGGATCCAGGCGCAGCCAAATCGCGCATTGCTCGCTCGCTGGTCCCCAGTCTCCGCGTTGGGCCAGCAAGAGAGCCAGGTTGCCGTGATAGTCCGCTGCTTGCGGATCGGTCTCCACAGCGCGCCGCCAATAGTCGAGGGCCTTGTCCAGGTTCTCGCTGTCCTGGGCCAGCCTCGCCGCGGCGCGCAGGGCGTGTTCCTTGTGGGGAGCCTGTTGCAGTGCCTTCTCGAAAGCGGATAGCGCCTCGCCGGTTCGACCCAAGACGCGAAGGGCCACTCCTTGTGCTTCCCAGGCGGGAACGTCGTCGGGATGGGCCGTCAGCGATTCGCTCACCAAATCGAGCATTTGCCGCGCCAGGCGCCGCGGCTCGCCCTTGCCGTCTGCGATCAGACGCATCAGGGCCACGGCCTGGTCACGGGCTAACTCCGAATCGCCGGGGACATTGTCCGCATAAAAGGATACCAGAGAGTCCAGCTCTTCTCGTTCCGGCGCTGCTTGGGCGGCGGGATGGCGGGGAATGCGGTGATCGGTGGCGGCGGTGTGGGGAATATCCGAGGCTGCGTAATGCGGCATGTGGCATTCAATGCAGCTGTCTTCCTTGCTTTGGCGAAGGCGCTTCTCGCGCGGCAAAGAACAGCCGTGGCCTTCGTGACACTCCAGGCAGCGCGCTCGGTAGTAAGAGACACGCTGCGATAGGGCGACGTACTCGTGCGGATTGTGGCACGAGACGCATTCCAACTTGTCCGCACCGGAGCTTTCCTGATAGCAACGGCTCAGATGCATTTGTTCGACGTGATTGACGGCTTTTTCCTTGCCCTGTGCGCGACGATCGCGGACAAAAACCGACCACAAGGAGTGCAAGGGCAGACCCGGACGAAAATCATACAGATCGCGGCCGCGGTGGAGAACACGGGCTTCCCCGGAGAGGTGGCACTGCTCGCAAACGGCGTCGCGCAGGGCCGGCTCAACCTGTTTGTGTTTTTTGCTGGGGTTGAAGATGGTGAAATCGAGGGCTCCCTCGACGACGACACCGTCGCTGCGCTCCTGGACGTGTCGCTGGCCCGGACCGTGGCAGCGCTCACAGCCGATGGCATACCCCTCGAAGATCGGCTTCTCGTAGCCGTTGTCCGTATCCGGCCGAGGCCGCACCCGATGGGCGTGACAGTACAGACATTCGGAGGCGATGGGCCGTCCCCCATACAGCATGGGACTGAACCCCGGCGAGAGGCCCCAGACGCGCTTCTGGCTGAACCAGCTGATGGCCGTTTGATACAGGTAGCCGTCCCGCTCGGTGAGGAACGAGTAGCCGCGGGTGCCGGAGCCGATGACGTACTGTACTTCGGATTCCAGGGAGTAGATGGGTTGATTCTTGCCGTCGAGCCGTGTCTGACGGTGCCAGAGCTGGTCTCCGAGCCGCTCGGCGCGAAAATGGGAGCCGAATGCCGTGAACCCGGCATCTTCGCCGCCGCCCGGAAGTTGGCCAATCGCTTCGCGGATGGGAGCCAGTGAACGCCCCATGGGATGAGCTTGATACGACCGAGTCTGATCGACATGGCAATCGCCGCAGGCTGCATCGCCGACATAGGCGGTGTCCGGGTGGACATTGAGAAAGGGGCCTGTGTAGACCCGTCGCGGGTCGGCAAGCGGCAAAGCGACCGAATCGCCGCCTCGTGGCCAACGGCGCCAGGCGATGAATGCGGCGAACGCAGTCAAGAGGAGCAATAGTGCTCCGATCACCCAGAGACGATGAGACCCAGAAGAATCGGAGCAAGGGAGCATGATCGCTCATCCAGCACGGTTAGCGACGCTTCGCAGAAGACTCGCCAGTCGGAAATTCTCTTCTGAACACTCATAATACAATTCTAACCCTCCTCGTTCCCAAGCTCTGCGTGGGAACGAGAGGATACCCGTTGTCGTGCCTCATATTTCTCAAACTGAATTTTTTTTCATTTTTTTATTGACGAAAGGGCATTCCGGCAGTACAAGAGAATTAGCAAATTAGTGCTTTTTAATCGTCCGTGGGGACTCGCAACCCCTATCCGAATTGAGTGCTCGGCCGCGAAGCAGGCGGCTCTGTGAGTGGGAAACAGAGCAAACTACTACGTATTACGTAGCAAGCGTCCGCAGTCATCCATGGTTCGATAATCGCGGGAACGCAAAAAAAGAGTACATCCACGAGATTTTTTCTCGTGCATTACATTACTACTGTCTCTCTTCTGGAGGTGCGATCATGCCGTTATTCCGAGCGATCCGTCATTGGCGTGGTTTCACGCTAATTGAACTACTGGTGGTAATCGCCATCATTGCCGTCTTGATTGGGCTTCTGTTGCCGGCCGTTCAGAAAGTGCGTGAGGCGGCCGCTCGTGCCCAGTCGCAAAACAACCTCAAGCAAATCGTCCTCGCCACGCACAATGCTCACGACACCTACGGCCGATACCCCAACACCCACGGCTGTTACCCTCAGGATGGCAACAGCCTCGATTGGGCCGCCCCGTACCTGCCGTCGCACTTCGGGACCGGAATGTACTTCCTGCTTCCGTTCCTGGAACAAACCAACGTGTACAACTCCGGCCAGATCAACGGCAGCACGTGCGGCGGAACGCATCAGTCCAACACCTGGTGGATCGACGTCGGCAGCACGATCAAGACGTTTCAAGCGCCCGGCGATCCAACCATGCCGGGCAGCGGCCAGCAATGGTCTACCGGTTGCGCGGGGCTGGGACGCGGAGCAACGAGCTACGCCCTGAACTGGCACGTTTACCGCGGCGGCTGGGGCGAGGACTGGCAGGTCGGCGGCATGAACCGAGTGGCGACCATCACCGACGGCCTGAACAACACGATCTTTGTCTCCGAACGCTACGCCAGCTGTGGGCCTGGTGATGAAGGCGGCGGAAACAACGCCTGGAGCGTCGGGCAGGGAGGCATTATTAACTTTGCCAACCACATCTGGAACGAAGATGGCCAGCAATCCGGTCCGGTCGGCGAGTATTATGACCCCAGAGCAAACATCGAGCCGGCTTTCTGGGTACATCTGAACCCGACTTCTCTCGGACTCAACTGGCAGGGCATCGCGAACTATCCCTGGTCCTACGCGGTTCTCTTCCAGGTTCAGCCGGTTAAAAAGCTTTGCAACCCTCAGCTTCTGCAAGCGCTCGGTGTCGGAGGAATCAACGTGGCGATGGGAGACGGCAGCGTTCGCCTCGTCGCTCAAGGGGTCTCCAACGTCACCTGGGGGCGCGCCATTGATCCGACCGACGCCGGAGTCCTTGGTGCGGATTGGTAATTTCAACAACTGCCGGTCGGCTGCTCCGAAAGGTCTGGATGGAAGTCTAGCTGTTTCAATCCATGGCGGCACAGGCATTCTTACCTGTGCCGCCATGGATTGATATGGTCCCTCGCCTTCCGACTCGTGAGCTTCGTTCTCTCGTCTCAAACGTGTTCATCATTGGCCTTTTTACGAGAGCTTACCATGACTTCGTTGACTCGCTTTTTCCTGATAGTGCCGTTGTTTCTGGCAATCGTTGTCGGGTGCGCCAGTAAATCGCAGACGCCTTGCAGTGTCTCTGGAAAAGTCACCTACAAAGGACAGACCGTGACCGGCGGTACTATATCGTTTAGCCGAACGCAAGAAGAACTAAGCGGCAGTTATGGCTTCTCCATCAAACGGGACGGCACCTACGAAGGGTCGAGCTTGCCGGCCGAAGAATATGTGGTGGTCATCGAGACAGAATCTATCAATCCCGATCGGCCCGCGAAAACATACCAACCCCGCGGTATGAGGACTCAGGGCGGTAAGAAAATCGACGCCAACACGTACAAGCAAAAGATGCAGGAAATGGGCAAGATGCCTGGAGTCAAGGAAGAACAGGGCACCTACGTCAAAATCCCCAAACAGTACGGCGATAAAAAGACATCGCCCCTCAA
>DATBHJ010000024.1:0-23640 GCA_036557565.1 Gemmataceae bacterium | reverse complement strand
GTAAGTGCGATGGCGAGCCGGGGGTGCGGACCTTGTGGCGTGGCTACCAGCGTTTGCAAGACATGCTTCTGGGTATCCATCTCCATGCTCCGTGAACGAGCCGTCATCGAGGCCGGGAAAATGTTGGTAATAGACAGCCCTAAAGGGCTGGGCTAACGAATAACAATATCAGAATCGTCGCACGCACCCTCAGGGCCAGCCGGACGCGCGAAACCTTTGACGAAGCGAGAGGGTAACAGTAGCATAGGATTGCTCGTCAATTATAGGAGTCTTCCAACGAATAACACTGTGAAGCCGCCGGCCACAAGCGAGTCGGGCTGCGGCTAAACGGGGATCTTGGTTCGGGAAACTCCTAAGTCCATCCTCATCCGGCCGCGGGCGCCTGATTCCTGGGGCCATCCAAAGGAGGATTCACCCATGCTCGCTCGTTCCTTTCTGGCTCTCGTCGCCCTGTCCGCGCTGATGCTGTGCGGCGCTTCGGCTGTCGCACCCAAAGGGCCGGATTCGGCAAACCTTTCAGGCGACGTCGAAAAACTGACCGCGACCATCGATCGCCTCATCGCCCAGCGCTGGGGCGAAACCATGACGGCACCGGCGCCGCTCGCCGACGATGCGGAGTTCCTGCGCCGCGTCCATCTCGACCTGACCGGACGCATTCCCTCCGTTGAGGAGGCGCGGACGTTCCTCGCCGACCGCCGGCCCGACAAGCGTGCTCGCCTGGTGGAGCAGCTGCTGGGCAGCTCGCGCTACGTCGCCCACTTCATCAACGTCTGGCGCCAGTTGCTGTTACCGGAGGCGGGCAACAATTTCCAGGTGCGTATCCAGCAGTCCAGCTTCGAGGCGTGGCTGAAACAGATGATCGCCAAGAACGCTGGCTACGACGAAATGGCGCGCGAGCTATTGAACCTGCCGCTGGACAAGTCGGGTACGGAGATTGACCTTTTCCTGGGCAACGCGGCGACGCCGTTGGCCTTTTACGTCGCCAAGGAGTTCAAGCCGGAAAACCTCGCCGCCAGCACCGCCCGCGTCTTCCTCGGCATCAAAATCGAGTGCGCCCAGTGCCACAATCACCCCTTCGCCGAATGGAACCGCGAGCAGTTCTGGGGCTTCGCTGCCTTCTTCGGCGGCGTGCGGTCAAAGCGAACGCAGGACTTTGTTCTTCCGGACAAGGAAATCAAGGAGAAGCGAGAGCTAGTAATTCCCGGCACCGAGCGCTTCGCCCAGGCACGGTTCCTCAATGGCGTCGAGCCGGTGTGGAAAAGCAAATCCACTAGCCGCGGCACCCTGGCCGACTGGATGACAGCGCCCGGCAATCCGTACTTTTCCCGCGCTGCCGTCAACCGCGTGTGGGAATACTTCCTCGGCACGGGCCTGGTCGATCCCGTCGATGAAATGGTCGGCGGCGACCACCGGCCCAGCCATCCCGAATTGCTCGATGTGCTGGCCCACGAGTTCGCCGCTCATCGCTTCGACGTGAAGTTCCTCATCCGGGCCATCACAGCTTCGCAGGCTTATCAGCTGAGTAGCGCCGCAAACCAGCCCGAAGCGCCAGCAAGGGAGTTGTTCGCGCGCATGCCGCTACGCGGCCTGACGGCGGAGCAGATGTTCGATAGCGTGGCGGCGGCGACCGGCTATCGCGATCGCGGCAACGACGACAATTACTTGGCCGGTCTTCTCGGCGGCCAGCGCTCCGCCCGTGCCGAGTTCTTGACGCGCTTCGGCGCTCAAACCGAACGCGCCGTCGAAGCGCAGACCTCCATCTTGCAAGCCCTGTCGCTGATGAACGGCAAGGTGATCGCTGCCGCCACTTCGCTCGAAGACAGCGAGACCCTGGCCGCCGTCGTCGAGGCGCCGTTCGTCGCCACGGAAGAACGCATCGCGACACTGTATCTGGCGGTGCTGTCGCGCGAGCCGCAAGCAGAGGAAGTCAAACGTGCGGTCCAGTTCGTCAACGACGCCGGCAAACGCCGCAAAGGCTCAAAGAAAGAGGCGTTGGCCGACGTGTTCTGGGCGCTGCTCAATAGTCCCGAATTCATTGTGAATCATTAACCCGTCGGCGAGCGCGGGTGTAAGCCCCTGTTTTCCGCAGTCAACAGGGGGCTTACGCCCCCGCTCGCCAAGGAGAACTCCATGTCCCGTTCCTCGCTCCGTCTGTCTCGCCGCGATTGGCTTCGTCTGTCGGCCGCCGGCGTGATTGGTTACTCGATGTCTGGTTGGCTGGAGAACCTGGCCTCGGCCGTGGCCGCCAGTCCCGAACGTAAACGCTCGTGCATCCTCCTGTGGATGAACGGCGGTCCCAGCCAGATGGACACCTTCGATTTGAAGCCCGGACACAAAAACGGCGGTCCCTACAAGGAGATCGCCACGTCCGTGCCCGGCATCAAAATCAGCGAGCATTTGCCGCAGATCGCTCGGCAGATGAAAGAGATGGTGCTGGTCCGCTCGATGCGCACCAAGGAAGCCGACCACGGCCGGGCCACCTATCAGATGCGCACCGGCTACCTGCCCGGCGGCGCCGTCAGCTATCCGACCCTCGGCTCGCTCTTGTCCAAGGAACTGGAGCAGCCGGGCGCCGCGCTGCCAAGCTTCGTCAGCATCGCGCCATATCGCTTTTTCAGCCCGGCGGCTTACAACTCCGGGTTCCTCGGCCCGCGTTATGCTCCTTTGGTCGTCGGCGAGAATCAACAGAGCCTCATCCCCATCCCCGGCCGACAGAACAATGTCGAGGACAGTCTGAAAGTGCCGGACATTGCCCGGCCCGAAGGCGTCAGTGGTGAGCGCGAGGCCGCACGCATCGACTTGTTGCGGCAAATGCAGGACGATTTCGTGCGCACGCGCCCGGCCCTTCCTGCCGAGAGCCAGCGCAGCGCCTATCAGCGGGCCGTGACGCTGATGCAATCCCGCGCCACCAAGGCATTCGAACTCGATGACGAGCCGAAGAAGCTGCGCGACGCCTATGGCCGCAATCTATTCGGCCAGGGCTGCCTGTTGGCGCGGCGGCTGGTCGAGCAAGGCGTGCCGTTCGTCGAAGTCACGCTCAGCAACACGGCCAATCTGACGCTCGGCTGGGACACGCACATCAACAATTTTGAAGCTGTGAAGAAACTCAGTGAAGTGCTCGATTCGGGCTGGGCGACCTTGATGAACGATTTGCGGCAGCGCGGCCTGTTGGAATCGACGCTGATTGTTTGGATGGGCGAGTTCGGACGAACGCCGAAGATCAACGACAACCGCGGCCGCGATCACTGGGCCAACTCGTGGACGACTGCGTTGGCCGGCGGCGGTATCAAGTGCGGGCAGGTCATCGGCAAGACCAGCGCCGACGGCATGGAGGTGGCGGATCGGCCCATCGGCGTACAGGACTTCCTGGCCACGATCGCCGTGGCCCTGGGCATCGACACCAAAAAGCAGAACAACTCCAACGTCGGCAGGCCCATCCGCATCGCCGATCCGGCCGCCAAGCCTATCCAGGAGGTGCTGGCATGAAACGCTTTCTTTTCCGCGCGTTGCCTGCAACTGCATTCGTGATGCTGACGGGCTGGCTCCTCGCCGCTGAGCCACCTCCCCGCGCCCCCAGCGCAAGCAAGGAACAACCCTTGCCTGCGCTGCCGGTGGTTCAGAAGGACGACATCCAGGACTTCGTCTTCCTGGCCGAGACCCGGCCGCTGCTCGTTCGCTTGCACGTCCGCGTGGACGGCAAGCCGCTGCCGGATGCGTGGAACGATTTCATGAAGTACCTGTTCGCCTATCTCGACGTGAACGGCGACGGCGTGCTGAACGAGCAGGAAGCGGCGAGCATGCCAAAGCCGGAGCAACTCTCGCTCGGCGGCATAATCATCTTCGCCGGCGGACCTGCGAAGGAAACGATGAAGGAACTCGACGCCAACAAGGATGGCAAGGCAACGCTGGACGAATTGAAAGCGTACTGCCTTAAAAAGAAGTTCACCCCGTTTCAATTCCAGCTCGACATGAACGCGGCCGACCCGCTGGCCCAGGTGGGCTTCCTGGGCGGCTATCGACCCGAACCCGAGGTCGCCGTCGTCAGCAAGGCCATCTTCGATCTGCTCGATGCCAACAAAGACGGCAAGGTGACCAAGGACGAATTGTCGGCGGCGCAGCCGGTCTTGCTGGCACGCGATGAAAACGAGGATGAGACCGTCACCACCAAGGAGATAGCGCCCGCTGCCAAACCCGAGGGCGGCATGATGGCCGCGGTGGGGATGAGGGTCCGCACGGGAAATGCCGGTTCGGCTGGCAATCAATACTTGGTGCCGATTGACGTTCGCGGTGAAGCGCCCCCGGAGCTGGCGCGTTTCATGCAAGAACGCTATGATCCCAGCGCCAAGAAGCCGATGGCCAAGCCCGCCCCCACGCCCCCGCCGGCGCCAGCCCCAGCAAAAACCCAGCCAGCCCCAAGCGCCAAGAAGGGAGCAGAGAAAGCAAAGGAGACCAAGAAAGAGCCACAGTGCAAACTCACCCGCAAGCAGCTCGGCCTGGATGAGGCGACGTTTGCTCGTCTGGATGCTAACAAGGACGGCGTTCTGGACAACAAGGAGGTGGCGACGTTCGTCAAGCGCGAGCCCGATCTGTGCCTGACCGTGTCCTTCGGCGATAAAGTCGGCAAAGCCCTCGACATCGCCGTCGCGACAGGCCAGCCGCCCCTCCTGGCAGGCAAAGTGCAGTATCAGCAGGACAACCTGGTCCTTTTCGACCTCGAAAAGACGCGGATGGAGCTGCGCCGCCACGAGGAAGAGCGCAAGAAGAACGCCTTCGCCGACATTCTGCGTTCGCAGCTGTCCGAGTTGTTCAAGGCTGCCGACAAGGATGGCAACGGCTACGTGGATGAGAAGGAAGCCAAGGACAGTCAGCAGTTTCGCAATATCTTCAAGACGCTGGATCGAGATGGCGACGGCAAAGTCAGCAACAAGGATATGCTCACCTATTTCGACAAGATGCAGGAAATCCAGAAGCGAGCCAGGGCCGCCTGCGTGACACTGGTGCTGCGCGATCAGAGCCGAGGCCTGTTCGAGTTGCTGGATACCAACCGCGATGGCTGGCTCGGTCTGCGCGAGCTGCGTCAAGCTCCGAAGCAGCTGGAGCGTGCATCTGCGCGGGGCAAGGATTATCTGACGATGGACGACATGCCGCACAGCTACCTGCTGACGGTACGCCGCGGAACGTCGCAGTCCGGCGACCTCGCCGCTCAGGAAGTTGTTTTCGATCGCCTGTACGGCCTCTCTGACTACGCGGAAGTGGCGCTAGGGCACGGTCCCGCCTGGTTCCGCAAGATGGACAAGAACCGCGACGGCGACTTGTCGCGTAAGGAGTTCCTCTTCAGCGACGAATTGTTCCGCCAGATTGACAAGGACGGCGACGGTCTGATTAGCGTGGAAGAGGCCCAGAAGGCCGGCGAAGTGGCGCGCAAGGAAAACTAAGAACCAGAGATTCTTCGGCGAGCGGGGGGCGTAAGCCCCCTGTTGCTTGCGCACAACAGGGGGCTTACGCCCCCCGCTCGCCATGAAGTTGCAGCAGTTCATCGCACATAGAAACGACGAGGCGCATCCGGAGGTTCTACTTCATTATGGATGGCATAAATCGCCAAATATTCGTCCGAGTGGTCGCGCCGCTTCTTACAATCGCGCTGGTGTTTCTCTCGTCGCCGCGCCGGCATAATGCACGAGCGGATGCCAAGCCTGCTCCCGCGGCCGAGGAGCCGGCGGGCTTTCAGAGCGAGGCGAAAAACCTGCTCGGCGGCAACAACGACGTGTGGAGCGCTATCTTTTCACCGGACGGCAAACTCCTCATTAGTAGCGACGGTTTTTGGGACCGTCCCGGCGGCGTCAGCGTTTGGGATGTGGCGACGCGGAAACGACTGAAACGGTTTCCCCAGACGCTGGGCGTGACTTCGGTGGCCGTGTCGCCGGACGGCAAACGCATCGCCTGGACGAGCTGGACCCGGCAAGCCCAGGTGCGCGACCTGGCCTCCGGCCGCGAGATTTGTCGTTTGCCCCTGGACGATGCCACGCGCATTGCATTCGCGCCGGACGGCAAGCTAATAGCGACGGCCAGCGAGGGCAAGACCGTCAAACTGTGGGACGCCGAGAACGGCAAGGAAGTGGCGAGCCTGCGGGGTGAGATGTTCCGCTGGCACTGTGTGACGTTCTCGCGGGACGGCAAGGTGTTGGCCGTCGGCGGCGGCGACTGGAGCGAAGGCGGCGTCAGTCAGGTCACGCTCTGGGACGTGCAAACACGCAAGCAGGTCGGCAAGCTCATCGGCCACACGAGGCCCATCCTTGCCCTGTCTTTCTCTCCCGACAACAAAACCATCGCCACCGGCAGCGTGGACAACACCGTGAAACTGTGGGACGCCGCCACGTTCAAGGAGTTAGCCGCTCTGGAAGGGCATCAAAACTGGGTCGAAGGCGTGGCTTTCTCTCCCGACGGCAAACGCCTGGCCAGTGCCAGCCACGATTCCTCGTTGCGCATCTGGGACGTGGAGGATCGTGCGCAGATCGCGGAGTTGAAGGGCCATGAGGGAGTGGTTCGCGCGGCGGCATTCTCACCCGACGGCAAACAGTTGGTTAGCGGCGGTGCCAACAAAACGCTCAAGCTCTGGGATGCCACCACAAACAAGGAAATCGCCACCCTGGAGCAAAACCTCGTCACAGGGGACAAGGCACCGCAATTTTTGGGCATGGCCGCCTCGCCTGACGGCAAGCTGCTCGCCCTCGCGCTCGATGACCAGACGATTCAGATCCGCGACGCCGCCAACGGCGACTTGCTGCACACGCTGACCGGCCACACGGATGCCGTGCAGTCACTGGCCTTTTCTCCGGACGGCAAGACACTGGCCAGCGGAAGTACGGACCACACGGTTTGCCTGTGGGAGTTGGCCGGCGGCTCGCGGCTGCGCACGCTGGCGGGACATACCAACTGGGTCTACGCCGTCGCCTTCTCCCCCGACGGCAAGACGCTGGCCAGCGCCGGCTACGATAAAACGATTCACCTCTGGGACCCGTCCACGGGAGAGACACGCCGCGTCCTGAAGGGACACAAGGCATCCATCCGCGCCCTCGCGTTCAGCCCCGACGGTAAGACGTTGGCCAGCGCCGGCAGCGACCGAACGATTCGCTTGTGGCCGATCGATGCAGACGGCGAGCCCGTGATCTTGAAAGGCCATGAAGATTCGATTCGCGCCCTGGCTTTTAGCCCCGACGGCAAGACCCTGGCTTCCGGCGGCGACGAGCAGACGATCAAGCTGTGGGACCTGGCCAAGAAGAGCGAGCGGTCCTCCTTGAAGGGCCACACAAGCGAGGTGACGACGCTCGCCTTCTCGCCCAGCGGCAAGAGTCTGGCCAGCGGCTCCGCCGACAATGCCGTCCGGGTATGGGACACCGCGGCCGGCACGACCCGCAGCCAGCTGCGTGGCCACGCAGATGCCGTGACTGCGGTACTGTTCGCGCCCAACGGCCAACGGCTTCTGTCCACGGGACTCGATCGCACGATCAAGGTGTGGTCGCCGATGGCCCCGCCCAAGCAGGCGCGGCTGACGATTCAAGCTCACAAGGACCGGGCCTGGGCCGTGGCTTTCTCCCCGGATGGACGAACGCTCGCCAGCGTCAGTGGCATGGACGAAACCGCGGGTGAACTGAAACTGTGGGACAGCGTCGGCGGCAAGGAGCTGGCTGCCCTCAAGGAAGCCAAGGGGCTGCGCTGCGTGGCTTTCTCACCGGACGGCAAAACGTTGGCCACGGGCAGCTTCGACAACAACGTGCAGCTGCGCGATGCGGCGACCGGAAAGATCCAGCGTGTCTTAAAAGGACATACAGGTGGAGTCAATTCGCTTGCATTCTCTCCGGACGGCCGGACCTTGTTGACCGGCAGTCTCGACAAGACGGCCAAGCTGTGGGACTTGGCGACCGGCAAGGACGTGAAGACGTTGGAAGGACATGACGACTGGGTGTTGTCGGTGGCGATCGCTCCGGACGGCAAGACCGTCGCCACGTCCAGCAGGGACAAGACCGCGCGCTTGTGGAGCATCCCCGATGGGAAACTGGTGCGGACGCTGGAAGGACATACGCAAGGCGTCGAGGGCGTGGCGTTCGCTCCGGACGGCAAAACCTTGGCCACAGCATGCTGGGACCAAACCGTGTTCTTGTGGGATACGTCCACGGGGCAAATCCAGAAGCGACTTCAAGGCCAGCGCTCCGGCTTCCTGAGCGTGGCCTTTTCGCCCGACGGCAAGACGCTGGCCACGACCAGCGGCGACTTCGAGAGCCGCATGCCTGGTGAATTGCGTCTGTGGGAGGTTGCCAGTGCTCGTCCCGCTGGCGTCCTGGAGGGACACAAGAGCGGCATCTGGTGCGTGCGTTTCTCGCCCGACGGCAAGTCCTTGGCTTCGGTGAGCGACGACGGCAACGTCAAAGTCTGGTCGCTGGATTCATCACGGTCGAGCGGATCGGCCCAAAGGTAGAAGGCGGGTCTCAAGGATCCTCTGCCGCGCATCTGCAAGCTCCAGAATTTCCTTATGCCCGGCCGGATATGGATTGTAGAAGTAGATGAATAGGATTTGATCGAGAAGGTCACGGTCTCACTTCTCTGTGCGGTCCTGGCGCGGCAGGGAAACGCTACCTGGGAGCTTTCATCTTCTTGAGAAGTTCCTGATAGTCAGGCGATTCCCGAAGGGCGGCAAAGCCGGCATCGGTGCGGACCGAGTTCAGATCGAAGTGCCCTGTGGTGGCGGCGTGTTCGAGCATCTGCACCGCCGTCCTGATTTTGCCGGCGCGGGCCAGTTTCGCGGCGGCCTCGGGCAAGGCAAGGCAGGCGTTGATGTCCCATTTCGGCTGCGCCTTGCGGGCGAGCAAATCGAGAAAGACCCTTTCGAGTTCTTCGATCTTGTCCTGCCGGGCCAGGGCCCAGAGAAGGTAGTTGAGCGGGTGAGTGTCCAGATTGGTGCCCACGCCGAACAGCTTTTCCCGAATGCCCCGAGCTTCGCGGGCAATGGCCTCGATCATGGAGTAATCCGGGTTGGGCTCGTGGTAGATCAGCGCGTGGCAGAACCAGATCGCCAGGATCGTCATCTGCTCGGGCTCTGCATCATACTTCCTGGCCTGCTCGTAGGCGGCGCGGGCGTAGCGCACGACCTTGGCGGACAGCTCTTTGTGGCGCTGCGGATCGCTCTGGCGCGAGGTGCGAGCCAGCGAGCCGCGCGCGATGGAGCGGCTGATATCATAAGAAATGCTGGCCAGGCGGAGGGCGTCTCCGCCGAAGGCGCTGCGATAGGTCGTTTCGAGGTCGAGGAACTTCTTCTCGGCCTCTTCATAGAGCTCTCTCACAAAAAGGAAGTTGGCGTACTCGAAGTCGATGAGGGTGTAGAGGTAGTGCCGCTTGCCGATCGCTTTCTCGAGAGCCTCCAGGAGCAGGCGATATTCCTTGTCGGCCTGAGGAAGCTGGCGCAGCGCCTGCAACTGCTTGGCGTTAACGAACTGGAGAATCAGCGCCCCCATCTGCTTGTTTGTGATCTGTTTCGCGGCCTGTTGCAATTCCACGTAGCACCTCAGGGACTTCACGAGGTCGCCGTTGTACCCATGAGACCCGGCGAGAATGAGCAAGGTGGCGCAGTACTCCAGGGCTTCCTTGCCGATCTGGGTTGACTTTTTCTCCTCGGCCAACTTTAGCTGCGCACGCTGGAAGTCCGCGACTTCAATCAGCAAACGTTCGGCCTCGGTCCGTTGGCCGAGGAGTCCTAGCGCGTGGCCGAGATGGAAGCGGCTGGTCATGGTGAGTGCGTTTCGCGAGCCGAAGAGTCTGCTGCGCAGTTCGACGGCGGCGGCGAAGAGTTCCTTGCTCTTGCGGAAATTCCCCTTCGTGTGGTGCAGGAAGCCGGCATTGTGCAGGCTGGTGGCCAGATCGGCCTGGACCGCCGGCAGATCCTGCTGTTTTTTTCGCAGCTCAAGGGCTTCGAAGACGAACGGTTCCGCCCTGGCGACCTGCCCCCAGATTATGAACACATGCCCGACCTTGTCCAGAAGCGTGGCACGCACCAGGGGCTTGTCCTTGAGGAAGTTCGGATCAGCGAGTCGTTTGGCTCCCCGCTCGACGATCTCCATGGCCGTCGGGTTGGTATTGGGCTGTTCGCCGAAGGTCCGCTCGCTCAGGATAAACGGATCCGCTTCCTCGAAAAGGCCGCCCAGGAAGTTGGCCACTTCCCGTGACGCGGCGGCCTCCTCCTCTGCCTCCTTTTTGGCCGCCAGGGCGTCGAGGCCGAACTTTTCCGCCTCGCTCTTGGCCTCCTCGGCGATCAACCTGCGGTCCTCGGCCAGTTTGCCGGCGGTCACGGCGACGCGCCACTGCCCGAAGACGCCGGCGAGCCCCAGTGCCATCACGACCACAACGGTCGTCACGGCCGGATTACGCCGACACCAGCGGACGGTGCGGCCAAATAAGCTCGGGGGCTTCGCCAGGATCGGCTCGTTGTTCTGCCAGCGGCGCAGGTCTTCGGCCAGCGCCAGGGCGCTCTGGTAGCGCTGGCCGGGCTGCTTCTCCAGGCAGCGCAGCGTGATCGCCTCCAGGTCGCGCGGCACGCGGGACTGCAGGCGGCGCAGCCGGGTCGGCTCGTCGGAGGTCACCGCCCGCAGCAGCTCCAGGGTACTGTCGGCCCGGAACGGCAGTTGCCCTGTGAGCAGCTGATAGAGCACCACGCCCAGGGCGTAGATGTCTGTCGCCGGACCCACGAGGGCGCGCTTGCCGCTGGCCTGCTCGGGAGCCATGTACCCCGGCGTGCCGATCAGAAAACCGCTCTGCGTCATCGTCTGGCCGGCTTTGGTCGTCTGGGCCAGACCAAAGTCGGTAATCTTCGGACAAGAGTCAGGGGTCAGGCGACAGGAGTCAGAAGGAACCGCCGTTCGTTCTTCCGTTGCAGACTCCTGTCGCCTGCCTCCTGAGTCCTGGATGAGAATGTTCGCCGGTTTCAGGTCTCGATGGACGACGCCTTCGCCGTGCGCCACGTCGATGGCACGGGCCAGAGTCTCAATGAGCGCGGCCGCCTCGCCCGTAGGCCAGGGCTTGCCATCCAGCCGGTTGGCCAGACTGCCGCCCTCGACCCACTCCAGGGCCAGGAAAGGCCGGCCTTCGTAGCTGCCGATCTCGTAGACCTGCACGATGTTGGGATGCTGCACTCGCGCCGCCAGCTCCGCCTCCAGCCGGAAGCGCAGCTCCTGGGTGGCTGAGGCGAACTCGCCCGCCAGCACCATCTTCAGGGCCGCCAGCCGGTTCAGGCCGCGGTGCCGCGCCTTGTATACCACCCCCATCCCCCCGCGACCGACCTCGGCCAGAATCTCGTAGTCCCCGACCTGTCTGGGGGCGGAGAGGATGACCGGGTGGAGGGTGGAGTGTGGAGGGGGGTGGGTATCCGACCGGGCCTCGTGCGACTGGCGCAAGGCGCGAACCGCCCAGCGCCGCTGGGCCGGGCTGACAAGTGCTTTTTCCCGGCTGGCATCGCCTTTCTGGACCAGCGCCAGTAAAGGATCGTCGGTGTCAACTTGATCGATGCGGCGGCAGCAGTCTGGACATTCGGCGAGGTGGGCGGAGACGTGGGCCAGCTCTGCCTCGGTGAGCTGGCCCTGAGACAGCGCACGCAGCGCTTCGTCACCCGGATGGTACAACGTGGCCTCGCTCATGACAAGCCTGTCAGGGTTCGTCGGACGGCTAAACGACAACGACGCTTCTCAGTAAAGAATCGGTGAAAGAACGGAAAACCTTACAGGGATGGAGGGTGAAGGGTGCGCACGCGGGAGACTACTCCCTGTTTCAGCAGTCACGAAAACCCTTTACTCTCGACGTCAGTCGATGAGCCCTTCCGCCTCCTGACAGATGCGCGCCAGGACGCGCGACTTCGCCACGTAGACGGGCGCCACGGACAGCCCCAGCTCGCAATACTTCAAAACCGTCTATCGCGCTTCACCCAATACGGTCTGGTGGCTTCTCCTGATCGTGCATCTAACGGATCGCGCGCGGCGCCTTTCGCCCTTTCGGGATCTTGGTCGTGTACGCGCGTCCCTTCATGCGTTCCTGGAGATCGGCGCGAGCTTCCTTGAGCGTTTGCGGATCTTGCAGCAGATCAACCGCGCTGAGGGCCAACACCTTGGCGGCGACCAGCAACCCCTTATGTCCGATCGGCGAGCCGATGGCGGCGACATTCTGCCAGCTATGTCCCGGACTGCCAGCCGCGAAACAGACGGTATCCAGTCCGGAGGTCGGCACCTGCCAGCTGATGTCGCCCACGTCCGTCGAGCCGCCGTTCGCCGAAAATTGCTCCTTGGGCAACGGCTCAACGGTATCGTTCAGCGGCTTGTTTTCCTTGAAAGTAACCTCAGTCCGCAGCGGCTCCTGCAAACGACGAGCGAGATTGCGATCTGCATCATCGAATTTCGGCGGCCCAACGCGCTCCATATTCCGACTCACCACGCGCGACAGGGGCAGGTTCGGGATGATCTCATGGCAATCCGTGTCGATGTGGACAGCCACTTTCGTCCGGCTCATCTTGGCCGCGCCGTCGGCGATGTCGCCCAGCCAATCGAAATTGCGTTCGACCTCCTCGTGCGTGTTGGCGCGGACAAAATACCACACCTGAGCCGTGGCCGGCACCACGTTCGGCTGCGCTCCGCCGTTGGTGATGACGTAGTGAATACGGCTGGTTTCCTTGATGTGCTCACGCATGTAATTCGCTCCGACGTTCATCAACTCGACGCCGTCGAGAGCGCTGCGTCCCTTCTCCGGACTACCCGACGCATGCGCGGGCAGGCCGCTGAAAGTGAACTTTGCCGAGATCAACGCCTTGGTGGACATAAAAGCGACGCGGTTTTTCGAGCCTGGATGCCAGTGCAAGCAGGCATCGAGATCCTTGAACTGGCCGTCCAGCGTCATGTACACCTTGCCAATGACGGTCTCCTCGGCTGGGGTGCCGTACAGGCGAATCGTGCCCTTGAGATGGTGCTTGTCGATCACGTCTTTGACGGCCAGGGCCGCACCGACAGCGGCGGTTCCCAGCGCACAGTGTCCGCAACCGTGGCCTGCGTTTTGTCCCGAAATGGGATGGCGCGTGGGGTCGCCTGCCTGCTGCGATAGCTCCGGCAAGGCATCGTACTCGGCCAGGATGCCGATAATGGGCGTGCCGGAGCCATACTCGGCGACGAAAGCCGTCGGCATATCGCTGACGCCCTCCTTGATGCGGAAACCGGCCTTTTTCAAGACGCCGACCAACCGCGCCGCCGAACGATGCTCCTGCAAACCCAGCTCAGCAAACGTCCAGATGTCTTGATTGATGGCCACCAGCTCCGGACGCAAATCATCGAGACAATGAAGAATGTCTTGCTGAATCGGCGACGGCTTGGCGGCATCGCCGGCCAGCAGAGCTGCCGCGGCGAGGGAGCCAATCGCTGCCACGATGCATAACAGTGGAAAACGCATGAGGAAGCTCCTTGGGGTGAAACAGGATGAACGGATGCGCATGAGCAGTAGCCGGAATGCATCAGCCCAGTTATGCATCTGAATACCGCTCTCGCGCACAAAATGCAAGGATTTCCCCAGCACGGTTGCGCTGGCCGCAAGCACTCTCGCCACAGCGGTAGACTATGTCAGACGGTGAGGAGTCCAGATAGAGTCGATGTCGCAGAAGGCGTCTTATTCAGACAGTGAGAGGCGGCAAAGTTGTCCATGCCGAGCTTTACGCCATCATGACGAGATAAGCAACCACGGCACCGCAGAATGAGAACTTGGTAACGCTCGACCCGCAACGCCCGTGCTCATGGACGCTGGCGATCGAGGTCAGCTTGCTATCGAGACAACTCAGGAAATCCGGGCCGTGTCGCGGCGGCGGAAGTCGGTGGCGGCAGCGAAGGAACGGCGTAGCAGTCCCAGCAGGCTCCAGCCGGTCAGCATGCCCAGAACATAGGCAATGCCCATCACAGTTGCGACCGGCGCGGTAAGCTGACGTTCAAAGAAACTCAGCGTCAGCAGCTGGTCATTTTCGCGGAAGAGAATATAGGCGGCCGCCCCGACCGCCAGCAGAAACAACAGGCACAGCCAACGCATGGTACACCTCCCGGGTGCGGAAGCACGGATGATTCAGACCCACCTGAACTACCGGCAAACATCATGCCGAAAACCCGCTCCTGTCGCGTCCCCTTTGTCAATACTCGGTTGACTCTTTGCGAGAGCCTGTTCCGCGGCAGACATTAGACTGCCGCTGCTTGACAGGCCGTAACAAAACCGCTGCGTCTGAACAAGATTGCAGGTTTTCTCAGCGTTACTGAGCAAAAACCTTCTTTTATAAGGGTTTTGTCACGGCCTGTAGAGATCCTGAATTCGGTTCTCCCGATGATTTCTGATTTCACGAAAACAGGAACTTCACGTTGATGCCAAACAAAGTAACAGACACAAGGTTTCCAGAGCTGTCATAAGTAGAGACGAACAGCGGGAAGCCAAAGAAACTATCGATCACCGTCACGGTGCCGTCGCTGTTCATCTTCTGGACTCCTTGGAGCACGGAGTCCAAGAATGACAGCAGCGAAGGTGTGTGCAACGTCGGTGGCGGGGCGGGACTGGGCGGCGCAGCGACCGGCGGTGGCTTGACGACGGACACGGACTGCTGCTGGAACTCGAAGGCGCCGATGTCGATGGCGCCGCCGGAGACACGCGCGAAGCCTTGGCCGCGCTGATCGAACGACCCAATTTGCGATGGGGGGACATTTTGGCCGGCATTGATAGCGGGACTGCCGGCGAGCAGGGCGATGGTCTGCGTCGGCCCGCCGTTGTTGGCCAGCCCGCCGATCTGGGGATTGAGGAACTTGGCTGTGCTGCCCACCAGGTTGCCGTCCAGGGGGCTGAAGCCGCTGCTGCCGTCGGCGTCGCTGATCAGGTTGTGGGTGGCGTTGCTGGCGGCGCCGAAGAAGTCCGGGCCAGCGTTGGCGCCATTGAGAGCCAGCAGGGTGTTGCCCAGCGCGACTGCCCCAGGCAGAGTATTGACATTGTCGATGCCGCCGCCGCGCGTGCTCCCCTGATCCGTTGGAGATGGGTTGGCCTGGTTGCCGACCACCGTGTCGTTGACGAGTTGGGCACCCGCTCTGTCATTGAAGAACAGGCCGCCGCCGGCGGAGGCGGGATTTGTGGGACCGCCCTGGCCGCCCGTGACGTTGTTGTCGGCGATTGTCGAGTTGCGGAGGTCGAGGAAGGAGCCGGCCTCAAAGTCGGCGCCGCCGCCCGATGCGAAGCCGGGTACGGGAATGGCGGGGTTGCCGTTGATCTTGAAGAGGCCGCCGCGGCTGCCGTTGCCGCCAAATACGAAATTGCCCGACAGGGTTGAAGCGCTCATGCCGATGATGCATTTCGCGCCGCCAGAGGCATTGACATAGAGGCCGCCGCCTGAGGCAGCGCCGCCGATACTACCCGCGACGCTGCCGCTGCCGTAATTGCCATTGCCGCCGGCGAGCTGGTTGTTCGAGAGAATGGACGCGGTGATGGTCGCTGAGGCGCTCTGGATGACGGCTCCGCCGCCCTGGGCCTCGCCGCCCACGTCGCCGGCAAAGTTGGCGCTGAGGTTGTTCAGAGTGCCATTGCCGCCGGTGAGGATATTGCCCGACAGGTTGCTGCCGGTGATGACCGTTGTACCGGCAGCCCAGATGCCTCCGCCCGCAGCCTTGCCGCCGATGTCGCCGGGAGTGACGACGCTGCTGTTGTTGCTAACGCTGTTTGTTCCGATGACCTTGGTGTTAAGAGTGCCATTGCCGCCGGTGAGCGTGTTGCCCGACAACGTACAACTTGTGACTGTCGTCGAGCAGCTGGTGAAGACGCCGCCGCCCTCGGCTGAGCCGCCGGAGCCGGCGCTGCTGTTGCCCCCGACAACTTGGCTGTTCACCAGGTTGCTATGGGCGATGGTCAAGGTGTTGGAGGCGCCCGAGGGCTCCTCGGCGGCGACGTCGCTGCCGGCGGCAAGTCCACCATTACCGCTGGAGGTGCTGCCGCCGGTGACAACATTGTTCGACAAGACGGACTCGGAGATGGAGATGTCGGTTAGTCTGCCGAATACGCCACCGCCCTCGGCATCTCCACCGTTGCCGTTGGAGCCTTTGCCACCGGTGACACTGTTGCTGGACACGGAGGAGTTGGAGATGGAGATGCCGCAAGAGGTGCCGAAGACGCCGCCGCCCGCGGCATCTCCACCGTCACCGTTGGAGTTGTTGCCGCCGGTGGCACCGTTGTTCGACACAGTGGAGTTGGAGATGGAGATGTTGAACGGTCCGGTGCCGAAGACGCCGCCGCCCTCGGCAGCTCCGCCGGTACCGCCGAACGCGCCGTTGTTCTTGAGGATGCTGTTTTGGATAGTCAACGATGCATTGAATTGCACAGCTCCATTGATCATGTAGATGCCGCCACCCTGGGCACTGTTGCCGGCACTGGCGCGGGCAGCATTACTCTGAACCACCACATTGCTGAGCGTGACCTCGCCGCTTTTGGCCAGAATGCCGCCGCCCACGGCAAGCTCGGGACCTTCCTGGCCATCGACTTGAGCGTTGCCGCCCTCAATAACGAGGTTCTTAAAGGTGATCTTTTCCGGGTTCCCGTTCGAATCGTCGATCAGGAAGACGCGGTCGGCGACCGTCTGCTGGATGATGGTGGCATTAGGCCCGGTCGTGCCCTGGCCCTGGATGATCAGGTTGTGGTTTTCGGCGAGTATGCCCAGCTGGCCCAGGTTGAGCGTGTAGGTGCCAGCTTTCAACTGGATGGTGTCGGTGTGGTCGGGGATAGTGAAACCGTCGGCGTTGGAGGCGTTGATGGCGTCGCGCAACGTCTTGATCTGTCCGCCGCTGCTGGCGCCATCCGTCAGGACGGTCGGCGTGAACGTCTGATCTGCTGCTGGGGTAATGCGGTCTTCCAGCATCTCCAGACACGGCCGCACCCCTCGCCGCGACGAGCCGGCCGGGCGGGTCGAGGAAGCTCTCCGTACAGGACGGCCCAACAAACGATGCGACAATGGACGCAGCCAGAAGTAGTTAGACATGAGATGTCTCCTTTCAAGAGCTGGTCTGCGATACAATGAAAGGACCATCCCTCCGGCGCGCAGACCGAGCGCCGGGGCGGTGCCGGGCCGGCGGGGGTCTTACTTGGCGGTGAGGACCCCGCCGGCCGCTTCCTTGTCGGACGGACTCACGATCCGTCCTACTTCTTCTTGTTTGGCTCCAACAGCTCCACAGCTTCCGCCCGGAAGCGGCGAAGGTTCTCGTTTTTCGGCTCGTTCTTGTCCATCCACTGCGCCGCCCGGTCATACAACTGGCGCGCCTTCTCCTTCTCGCCGAGTTGCCAGTGGGCCAGCGCCAGGAAAAAGCCGTTGATGCCGGCAAATCGCCCCGGCGCAAGGGCTTCGGACTTTTCGAGCGCAGCGATCGCATTTTTCCAATCACCGGCCCGATAACAGGCCACGCCCAGTGTCGTCCATTTATCCGGAAAGTTCGGTGCGTGCTGGACGACTTCTGTCGCCAGATCGACGGCACGGGCCGGTTCGCGGTACTTGGATTCAGCGGCCGTCGCAAGCATCCAGGCGAATCCGTTCATCAGTTTTTGCATTTCGGGAGTCTTCGGACCCAGGACGCGCCGCTCGCTTGCGAGCGTTTCTTCATAAAGCTTGCGAGCCTCGGACAATTGGCCCTGGTCGCGCAATACGTCTGCAAGGACAGCGGTGGCCGCCAGTGTGAAGGGATGTTCGGGACTCAAGATGCGCCGGTGTTGTTGTACAGCTTCTTCGGCTGTCTTGCGCGCTTCGGCCAACCGGCCGCGGGCACGTTGGACGTCGGCCAATTGACCCATCGTCACAAGTGTTTCGGCATGGGTCGGACCGAGGACCTGACGCTGTCCCTGCAAAGTCTCCTCGCACAATTTCTCGGCCTCGTCCAGGCGGCCCAGGTCCAGCATGAGTTCTCCCAGTTCGTGCATCACTCGCAATGTGTCCTGATGCTGGGGACCGAGAACGCGCCGCTGTATTTGCAGCGTTTCGTCAAACAGCCTGCCAGCGTCTTCGAATCGGCCGAGATAATGCCACATGATGGCGAGGTTGTAAGCGGACCGAAGCGTGAACAGGTCTTCCGGACCGAGCAGGCGCCGCCGGATTTGCAGCGTTTCTTCGGATAACTTGCTCGCCTCCTCGAACCGGCCTTGTTGAGCCAACACGTTGGCAAGATTGTTCAAGGATCGGAGTGTCAGCTGGTTCTCGGTACCGAGGGTGTGCCTTCGGATCGTCGCCACCTCCTCGAAATGCTTACGCGCTTCGTCGTACTTTCCTTGCGATATGAAGACAAGTGCCAGGTCATTGATGATCCCCACCGTGTCGTCGTGCTGAGGCCCCAACTCTTGACGCCGTAGCGCCAGGGCCCGTTCTTGCTGCCGCAAGGCCAGATTGGTTTCGTTGAGGTACCAGTAAGTCACGCCCAGGGTGTTGCGAATCGATGCCTCCGCGAGCGGCTGATCCGCGAAGAACTTGGCGATCTCTGGCTCCGCCTGGTCCAGCGCCGCTCGAATCGTCGCGTCTTTGCCCAGTCCTCCTTCCTGGCCCTTCGAGCGCGCCGCCGACAGGACCTTCTCCAGGAAGAACTTCAGCACGGCCTTCGACTCGGCCTCCGACTTCTCTGCCTGCCTCCGCTGTTCGGCTTCCCCATCCCGCGCGGCGGTAGCTCGCATGGCCTGCCAGGCACTGACCACGGTCCCGGCCGTCAACAAGAGTACAAATGCCCCCGCCGCCCAGAGCAGTTTGCGATGCTTGCGAGCGAACTTCTGCAGCCGATACCAAACCGATGGCGGGTGTGCCAGCACCGCTTCATCCGCCAGATACCGCTGCACATCCATCGCCAGACCGTTGGCCGTCTCGTATCGGCGATTGCGGTCCTTGTCCAGCGCCTTCATGACGATCCAGTCCAGCTCGCCACGTAGCAATCCGCTCAGCTTCTTCGGCTCCAGCCCGCGATTGGCGGCAACGCTCGGCAGCTCCTCCGTCGCACTCAATCGGGTGCTCGGTCGCGGCGGGTCCTCCTCGCGGATCAGACGCAGCACTTCCAGGAGCGACGCCTCCTTCATCCTCTGACGCGTCAACGGCGTGCTGCCCGTCAGCAGCTCGTACAGCAGCACGCCCAGCGAATATACGTCGCTGCGCGTGTCGATGTCCTGGTTGTTGACCTCAGCCTGCTCCGGCGACATGTACTCCGGCGTTCCCACCAACGCGCCAAATCCGGTGAAGATCGTCTTGTCCGTCAAGCGCTGGCCGGTCGCCTTGGCCACGCCAAAGTCGATCACCTTGACGACCGGCTTGCCGTCATGGGGGGCCACCAGCACGTTGGATGGCTTGATGTCGCGGTGGATGATCCCTTTCTGATGCGCGTGCTGGATCGCCAGGCAGACGGGCACGAACAATTCCAGCCGTTCGCGTGGCGTCAGGTGGTTGTCGTCGCAATACTTCGTGATCGGCACGCCCTTGACCAGCTCCATGACGAAGTAGGGCCGGCCGCTGGCGGTGGTGCCGGCGTCCAGTACGCGGGCAATGTTCTGTTGGTCCATCAGCGCCAGCGCATGCCGTTCGGCATCGAAACGGGCGATAACCTGGGCCGAGTCCATGCCCGGCTTGATAATCTTCAGCGCCACCTTGCGGCGGACCGGCTGCTCCTGCTCGGCCATGTAGACGATACCCATGCCGCCTTCGCCGATCTGCTCCAGGAGCTTGTACGGACCAACGAACGTGCCGGGGGCCTCAGTGGGAGCCGGGTAGCAACCAGTTTGATCAGGCTCGGCGGCTGCGGCGCCGGGCACGCTCCCGGCTTCACGGTGGGCTTTCAAAAGGAGGTTCACCTGACGCCGTAGCTCGTCATCGGCCCCACAGGCCCCGTCCAGAAAGGCCTCCCATTCCTCCGGTCGATGCCGCTCCACCGCCGCCAGGAAGACTTCTTGCATTCTGGCAAAGTCAACGCTCACGACAGGTCGCTCCTTTGTAATTGCCTCGTCTATATAGCAGTGCGAAAAAGACCGCGCGAGAATCCCAAAAAAAGAATCGCCGGAATTAGCAGTCTGGTTCCTGCTGGCCAGCAAATTGGCTGTACAGCCAGGCGCGCGCAAATGTCCAGATGCGGTAAGCGTTGCTGCGCGAAAGCTCAAGTGCCTCGCCTGCTTGCTCCACGGTGAGTCCTGCAAAGCAGTGGAGTTTGACGAGTTGGGCGGCCTTCGGATCGTGGCGCGTCAAGAGTTCCAGGGCTTCATCAACAGCCAACAGGTCGTCGGGCAATGCCGCTGCTAGCGCATCCGCGTGGTCGAGATTTATCCGGCGCCGATCTCCGCCGCGCTTCTCGGACTGTTTGCGCCGGGCATTTTCGATGAGGATGCGGCGCATGGCCTCGGCGGCGGCCGCAAAGAAGTGTCCGCGGCTGTTCCATTGCTGTGCCTTCTCGACATTGACCAGCCGCAGATAGGCCTCGTGGACCAGGGCGGTCGCCTGCAATGTCTGTCCGGGTGTCTCCTGGGCCAGCTTCTGGGCGGCGAGCTTGCGTAATTCCTCGTAGATCAGCGGCAAAAGTTGCTCAGCGGCGCGCGTGTCGCCAGCATCGATGCAGGAGAGGATTTGCGTGACTTCGTTCATGGGCGGCATCAACGGGGCAGCATTGACCTCGGTGCGCGTCTAGCCTGATGTGCCATCAGGTTTGTTCTCTTCCCATGGGACTGTCCATGAGCATAGCAGCGACCTGGCCACAATGCCTAGTCTTCTTCGGCACTTCGGCGCGCGACCGCAGTGCGACCCGTTGCAGGAAGGACACACTTGCGCCGGGCGTGTGCGAGGCAACAAGCGCTCACCAACAGTTCGACTGATGAACGCCCACAGTGTGTGGGCGTTCGCAGTCCGACGATCGCGGTCAGAACTGATTCGCAATCGAATGATTCGCTGCTTGGGACAAGGGGTCGTGTGAGATAGCAAGGTTGACATTGCCCAAAGCGGTACGCCCTGCGATTTCACCCGCCATGACAAACAGGGCTGCGAATGGTTGAGCATAGGGCGTATTGAAAGCAATGTCTGCATATAGCGCATCACTCGTTGCGGTCGCCAATGATAGATTCAAGGGATTGTAGCCCAATTGAAAGCCATCCTCGTACAACGAAATTGCCGCCTGCGGGAAGGTCGGCGGCGTGGCGGCCACCGATGTCGGCACCTCTCGCGCCTCCAACTGCTCGAGCATGAGGTGGACGCGACGAGGCGGCCGGCATCCTGTCTGTTGCAGCGGAATTCGCCAGCACGACCGGCGCAGGCCGACCAACCAAGACGAGACGAGGTTCGAGAACAAATGGCGAGTCATGATATTTCACTTTCATGTGTAGTTAGCTGTGACCGAGAGCATTGAAAACCAGGCTTTGAGCCAGGGAAACGGCAGACTGACCCAGTGGTGTGGAAAACGACACATCGCTTTGAATGGCGTCCTGTAACTGTGCGATGGTCGCATCCAGAGACGCATCGGACGTGCCTTGGAGCGCCTTGATCTCGCTGATGAGCAGATCGATCGTCAATTCGATTTCTTCCATCACCAGACCGACGATGCCCGCATTGGGCGGCGCCGGGCTGCGAATGTTTCCGCCAGTACCGCCGCCGCCGTTACTGCCACCGCCGCCCTGCGACGGCACCGTGGAAACCTGGACGGAACCCAGGTCGGTTGGCCCCGAGGTTGGGCGTTGCTGTCCCCGCTGGTCCGTGGCGGGACTGAGGCTGGAGTTGCCCGCGCCGAGGACCGGGCTGCCGGCCGCAGGCAACATGGTTTGTGTCAGACCGCCGTTGTTCTGGAGCGGGCCGAGGACGGGATCGGCCGTGGATGTGATAACGCCCGCTGCCAGGCTGCCGTTATGGTGCATTACCAAGTTGTTCGTGCCGGTGATCGAAACCGCGTTCGTCCCTGCACCCTCGATGGCCTGAGAGACCAGGTCGTTGCCTATGCCGATGCCGGTCACGGTGGCCGACTGAATTCCACTGACGGCCAGGATGCTGTTATTCAGGACGAGCGTGGCCGTGACCGGTGCGCCGGTGTCAATGTCGTTGCCGTAGGCAAGGCTGTAGACAGCGCCTCCGTCCGCATCTGCTTGGGTCCCAAAGCTATTACTACCAGCGAAGGCGCCATTGTAGGCGAGCGTGTCATTGGTCAGAGTGACCCGACCATCGAGGTTAAACAGGGCACCGCCGTAGCCGCTGCCGGCACCGCCGCCCTTGGCACTGCCTCCCTGAGCGCGGTTGAGGGTAAGGCTGCAATTGATGAGGGTGACCTGACCGCTGCCGGGATGGGCTGAATCGGCGCCCATGTTGAAGATGGCGCCGCCCATACCGGCGCCGCCGCCGCCATAAGGATTGTAGCCGGCAACATGGAAGGCCTGCCCGCCGCCGAAGCCGCCGAACGCGCCGGGTCCGTTGAGAGGCCCATTGGGTCCGCCGATGTGTAACGAGCCTGCACCGCCACCGCCGCCGAAACCGCCCGCGCCACCGCTGTTGCCGATGCCCCAGTTGCCGCCGCCACCGCCGCCACCGCCGAAGCCGCCGCCGCCACCGTCCGCGTTCACGTTGGCCGAAACGCCCCCACCACCTCCGCCGACGCCGCCACCTCCACCGGCTCCCCCGCCGCCGACGCCACTACCTCCCCCGCCCGCACCGCCCTCACCGAACGCGCCGCCGCTGCCGCCGTCGTTTCCGCCGGAAGCACTCATCGAACTACCCGCGCCGCCGTCACCGCCATCCTGGCCGTTGGCGCTGGCGAGAAATCCCGATGCTCCGCCAACACCTCCTTGACCTCCACCCGAGCCGGCGGTATCGTTTGCGGCGTTCGTTCCATTGGCTCCCGTTAGAAACCCGCCGCCGCCACCGCCGCCGCCGGATAAATTGCTGCTGGCGCGCCCGCCGTTTCCACCATTGCCACCAAAAGAGGTGTCTGAGGGACCATCCAGCCCAAAGTCGCGAAAACCTCCCCCTCTCCCTACATCGAGCGGGACTACATCCCACCCTAATCCAATAGCATTTTCGCCCATGCCGCCGCCGCCGTTGACGGGGACTTGTTCATCATTGGGGCTGTAGTAACCACTGTTGCCGCCCTCCGCCATGTTGTTCATCAACGTCACGTCGGTCAGGACCAGCGAGCCCTGGTTGAAGATCGCACCACCTGCGCCCATTCCGCCGCCACCCTGATCACTGTCGCCGCCCTTGGCCAGTCCACCGCTCAGCGTCACGTTGTCCATCGACAGGCTTCCAACAGGCAACTCCATACCGCCCGAGACATAGAACAGCCGGAAAGGCGGCAGCTGGTCGTTCTCATTGCGGACGATGCTGGAGCCATTGCCGTGGATAGTGATATTGCTGGCAATGGGCGGCAGGCCGTTGAGGCCGTACCAGCCGTTATCCCAGAGCTTCAGACTATAGGTGGCGTTCTTGGCCAGGTTAATCGTCGTTGTGTTACCAGGATTACTCACGGCGTCATTATTGGCCGCGTTGATGGCATCCAGCAAACTGACGGTGGCTCCCGGCGCCGTCACCTGGGCGATGGTGACGGTGGTGGCATCGAAGTTGGTTGCGTCTGCCGTGGAATTGACGTT
>DATBHJ010000023.1:0-4099 GCA_036557565.1 Gemmataceae bacterium | reverse complement strand
GAGCATGCTCGCGACGGCCGCTCTACCTCCGCGACCGCTCTGGGCAGCGGAGTCGCGCAGCTCGGTTGTCCCAACGAAAGCGGTCCCAGCAGCCTTTGATGAAGGCTGTGGAGAACCACCGTCGCTTCGGGTACGTCTTGCTGCACTTGGCTTTTCGGGGACGGTCGGGGTGTCGCATGTGACCCTCTTCAAAAAAAGGGCTGCGAGCCGCCGCCCGCGATCAAGCCCAACCACACGATCCCTTGTTTCAATCCCTTATCCTGCTGCTTGATTCAGCGGCCTCGGGTTTGGAACCAACGACCACGGTACCCGCTGAGAGGCGGACGACCCGCAGCACGTTGGAAACAAACGATCGTGTGACTGAGATGTAAGACGCGGGAGAGGGGAGTGATTTTCGCGAAAAATATTGGAACATGCCCTCTTGCCCACGAGCATCAGCTTGCTAGAATGAAAGGGAACCAACGCACCACGGACCCCGTAGAGGGTCCGTTTTTCATGCGCACGCTACCAATTGTCGAAATCAACGCTAGTGCTGGGTGCCAAGCGGGACAGATTGCCAGCCCCTATCTGACGGCAATAACTATCGAGGAAAGACTGGACCGCATCGAGGCGATGCTATGTGTGCTGGTGGAACAGTCGACGGTGCGCGAGTGGTATACTACCGAGCAATTCGCTCAGCTCGTCGGCAAGTCCGAGTTCACCGTCCGGGAATATTGCCGCCGGGGACGGATAAAAGCCGAGAAGCGCCGCAGCGGCCGCGGCGCTTATCCGGCCTGGGTGATCTCCCACGAGGAATTGCAGCGCTTCCAACGGGAGGGGCTGCTGCCGCTTCGGCTTGATGTCATCCGAACATCCGGCTGATGGCCTCCTGCTCGACGCTGGGTATCAGGTGACGATAGCGGCGGCGCATCTCTTCCGTCTGATGGCCGACCCAACTGTCGATCAGCCGTTGGTCGATTCCTGCGGCGGCGGCATTGCTGACAAAGGAATGGCGAAGGACATGCCAGCCGCGCAGTACTTCCCACTTGCTTCCCCCTAACACCCGCTGGAAGTGATCGTGAGCTTCATCTTTGGTCAAAGCGGATTGCGGTGGTCTTTCTCGCTTCGTGACCGTGACCATACGGCCCTTGAGGCTGGTGCTTCGATCCTTGCCCCATTGATGCCCCGTCGTTCTGCTCCGCTTCTTGCTGCGGAACACCTCGTCGGCGTGGCAAAAGAGGAATTGTCCTCCCGGACGCTCCGCCAGCCATGCTTGCAGAATGTCCTTCAGCTTGGGAGAAAGCGGCACGCGGCGGATGGTCCGCCGGCCCTTGGCCCGCTTCTTTTCGCGGATGAGCACCGCGTTGCCGGGGAAGTCCACGTCATGCACGCGAACGCGGAGAATCTCGCTCCGTCTGGCTCCCGTGTGGGCGGCGAAGGCGATCATCGGATAGATCCATCCATGAGCAGCATGTTGCCGGATGTGTTCCAGCAGTTCGTCAATCTCCGGCAATGTGAGAAAGAGCGCGTCCCATAGCTCTTGTTGCTCCGCCTGGCTCAGTCCGACGATTTTCCGCTCGATCTCAACTCGCGTCTGAAAGGGCGGCTTCTCGTCGTATTTGGGATAAACCAGACCACGGCTGGGGAAATGTCCATGGATCAGGCCGGCATGAATCGCCCAGTTCCACATGGCCCGCAGGCTCGCCACCTCTTTCTTCAACGTGACGGGCGACAGGGGCTTGCCCCGGTATTTCTTGCGGGCACGCGCGATGATGTGGCGCTGAAGGTCGGGCTGCGTCAGTTCCTCCAAGATGCAGCGCTCGCCGAGAGTGGCGACGAAGTGACGCAGGTGCATACGGATGGTGGACAGGCTGTTGTCTTCGATGGCGCCAACGGAAAGCGTTTGCAGATAGCGATCGCGGGCATAGCCCAACGTGATCGACTGGCGGGTAATGGGAATACCGTCCACCGAAGGCGGTTTGCCGTCATGCTCGACGAAGGTCACGATGTCCACGCCATCGGGCAGGACGATCAAGCGCTGCTTGAGACGCATGAGGAGATAATCGACCTGGCGTGCCTTGTTCTCCGCCTCATCCTGTTTAACGACTCCGACGGTGAACGTGTGCCGCTTGCCGTGGTACATGAACTGACAGTAGTACGATTCGCCTTTTTTCTGGAGGGATGCCAATGGTAGCTCCTTGTTGCAGAGCAACGCCAGCTCAATGCCACCGAAGTGTTTGCAGAAAAAATGCAGAAAGGTGGGATTCTGCAAAATAGGGCAAGGAGCCGCTGTTGACGTAACTCCTTGCCCCATAAGATGCCGGAGACAGGACTTGAACCTGCACTGCCTTAACGGCAACCAGGCCCTCAACCTGGCGCGTCTGCCAATTCCGCCACTCCGGCGCAAACAATCCACCCATACCATAGGAGGTCTACCCACCGGAAATCAAGTCCCCCGTGCGGCCACGGCGCGTTTTTGAGGCGCCAAAATCCCGACAGGTTTTTGCTCTTTTGGGAACTTGGATGACGCCACCCACGTCTTATTGGTATAATCGTCATGCTGGCCATCAAGTTGCGGCTTGCTCGCGGGCTGGCGGCGATCATCTACATCAGCAACTAGGGGGTCTCCATGTCGGCAAATATTCACCGTCGGCACTTCCTCAAACACGTGGCGACGGCTTCGGCCTTGGCCCTTCCGGGGATGCAATTCTGGCAAGGGCTGCGGGCGGCGGCACCCAAGCTCAAGAAAGAAAACAAAAGCATCATTATCTTGTGGATGGGCGGCGGACCCGCCACCATCGACCTGTGGGACCTCAAACCGGGCGAACAGACCGGCGGTGAGTTCAAGCCGAAACAGACCGCCGCGTCCGGCGTCCAGATCAGCGAAATTCTGCCCACCGTCGCCAGCCAATTCAAGAACCTGTCGATTGTCCGCTCGCTGGTGACCAACGAAGGCAGCCACGAACGCGGTACGACGTTGATGAACACCGGCCGCGCGCCCAATCCAGTGGTGCAGTATCCCGCCCTGGGAGCGACGGCTTCATCCTTATTGACCTCGAAGGAGTTGCCACTGCCCGGCTTCATCGGCATCGGCGGCACCGCTCAGCGCATCGGGCCGGGCTTCCTGGGCATGATGTACGCCCCGTTCACGGTGCAAAACCCCGGCCAACCGCCGCAAAACATCAAGTCACCTGGGCTGGGCGATGAGCGAGAAACCATCGAGCGCCTGCGCCGCCGACAACGGCTGTTCTACACCGTAGAGGATAATTTCACCGAAGGGGCTTTCCCGCATCTGAGGACCGCAGCCGACCGCGAAGCGGCCGGCAGCGCTGCCCAGGCACATGAGGCCATCTACAAGAAAGCCTTCGACCTGACGATTTCGCCTCTGCGCACCGTCTTCGAGGTCAACAAGGAGCCGGCCAAGGTCATCGAGGCCTACGGCGGCCAGCGCAATCAATTCGGCATGGGTTGCTTGCTGGCTCGCAAGTTGGTCGAGCAGGGCGTCACCGCCGTCGAGGTCGATCTGGGCGGCTGGGACACGCATGCCGGCAACTTCAATAGTCTGCGTACCAATCTTGGTCCGAAGCTGGACAAGGGCATGGGCGCCCTGGTCAAGGATCTGGTCGATCGCGGCATGTGGAAGAACACGATCGTGTTGTGGATGGGTGAGTTTGGCCGCACGCCGCGCATCAATCAAAACGCCGGTCGCGATCATTGGGCGCGGTGCTGGTCGATCGTGCTGGGCGGCGGCGCCATCCAGGGCGGCCAGGTCTTCGGCGCCACCAGCAAGGACGGCATGGATATTCAGGGCGACCCAGCCAAGATCGGCGACGTGTTCGCCACCATCTTCAAGGGACTCGGCCTCGATCCGGCAACCAAGGTTCGCGACAATCTGGGCCGGCCGCTGGAGATCGCCGACGGCAAGCCGCTCAAGGGCCTCGCGTAAGCGCCGCGGCCGACAAACACAAACTCCAGGCCCGCTCTTTTCCAGAGCGGGCCTTTTTTGCGCGCATTGGTTCACGAGGGTGGCCGTTGCTGAAGAGAACCTAAGAGGCACTAACAAAATGGGCGAGCGGGGGGCGTAAGCCCCCTGTTGTTTGCGACAAACAGGGGGCTTACG
>DATBHJ010000022.1:0-31852 GCA_036557565.1 Gemmataceae bacterium | reverse complement strand
GGCGTCGGCGAAGTGATGTTCGGCCCATTGGTGAGCATCGGCGAAGACGTTCATGACAGCCTCCTAGCGCGTAAGTGCTTGGGCGGTAGTCCCTAAGATTGTCATAGCCGGCACCGAAAATGTTGGTAATAGACAGCCCTAAAGGGCTGGGCTAACGAACAATACTACCAGAATCTATTCATGCACACTTCCACAGAATACAAGCGCGCCGAGGCCGATCCTTCCCGTGTCCAGCAGTTCGCCCCGTAAGAGGCAAAGGAGGCGAACCTTTTTGCCAGTAGAGTTGTCGTTAGCGCGACGCCGTTTTTCAGACTACCAACACAAGGGGAAATCACATGGATCGAAAAATCATCGAAGAGTACGTCACCTGCCTCCAGAGGCTTCGGCAAGCGGTCAGTGGGCTAGCTCAAGAAGATCTGACGGCACGGCCGGGACCGGGAGACTGGTCCATCCTGGAGAACGTCATTCACCTGGCCGACAGTGACGCCATTTCCATCGACCGCATGAAGCGCATGCTTGCCGAAGACAATCCTACCCTGCTTTACGCCGACGAAACCGCCTAGGTCGATCGCCTCTTTACCCACGATCAGTCACTGGAAGACGCCCTGATCCTCCTTGAAGTCGGCCGCCGGCAATTCGCCCGCGTACTGCGCAAGCTGCCCGACGACGCCTTTGAACGCCAGGGTACCCACAACCGCCGCGGCATCGTGCGTGTGGGTGCGATGGTGAAAGATTATGTGGAGCACGTCGAGCATCATTTGAAGTTCATTAACGAAAAACGAACGCGGCTTGGGAAGGCGGCCTCGGCTGCCCGATGAAGATCTGGGCGGGTTTCAGACTTCGCCTTCCTCCCACACTGTCTGATACGCGCCCGCCGCCTCGAAATGCTCGAACAGCCGGCGGTAGAAGGGCAGCGCCGACAGCGTGGCGCTGTCGCCGACCACGATCAGCTTGCGCCGCGCCCGCGTCAGCGCCACGTTCGTCCGCCGCACGTCGGCCAGGAAGCCAATTTCATTCTCCGCGTTGCTGCGGACCAGCGACAGTACGACGGCCTCCTTCTCGCGGCCCTGAAATCCATCAACGCTGTCGATCTCCAGCCCCGCGACTGGCAAGAGTTCCCGCAGCCGCCGCACCTGGGCGGCGTACGGGGCGATCACCGCCACATCTTCTGGCCGCACGCCAGCGTCGAACAGCGCCCGTACCTTCCGCGCGACCAGGGCCGCCTCGCGCGGATTCAACCGGCTCTCGCCGTCAGGCTCTGGCTCCTCGTCGTAGCCCGCCCCGGCGGTGTCGATGAACTGCACCGGCGCCTCTGTCAGCGGCTCGGCCCGCACTCCCGGCAGTTCGGAGAGCCGATGATGCGCGACGGAGCCGTCGGCCCGCAGCGCTCCGCCGTAGAACTCGGCCGACGGGAACGCCATGATCGCCTCGTGCATCCGGTACTGCACGTCGAGAAGACGTGTTATCCGATCCCCATACAGCGCCATGAGCCGTTCGAGCAGGCTGACGCCGAAGCCCTGGCGTGCGGCCTCCTGCGACAGCACGGTGGGCGGAAGCTGGCAGGGGTCACCCGCCAGCACGACCCGATCGCAGCGCGGCAGCGGCACCCAGCAGGCTGGCTCCGTGGTCTGGCACGCCTCGTCGAAGACGAGCAGGTCGAAGCGCCGGTCGCCCAGCACCGCAGGATCGAGTCCCGTCGCCGTCGCGCACAGGACCGGCGCCGCGTTGAGGATGCGTTCGACCGCCTGGTCCTCCAGGCGGCGGGCGTCGGCCAGCAGCGAGCGGGCCTCCTGGCGCATGTCGCGCCGCGCCCCCGGCTCCGGTTTGGCCCGCGTCCACCTGGCCGCCTTACGGAAGAGCGCCAGCGCCTCCTTCACGAACTTGCGGGCCTGGCGCACGTCGGAATGGTCGTCCACCATCAGGTCGAGCGTGTGCTCCCGCAGCTGCGGCAGGACGCGGGCGGGGTGGCCGAGGCGCACCGCGCGCTCGCCGTGCGCCAGCAGCCGTTCCAGAAGGTTGTCCACGGCCAGGTTGCTGGGGGCGCAGACCAGGACGCGGTCGCCGCGGCGCACGGCCTGGCGGATTATTTCAACGAGCGTGGTCGTCTTGCCGGTCCCCGGCGGCCCGTGCACCGCAGCGACGTCGCGCGCCGACAAGGCGAAGCGCACCGCCTCACGCTGCGACACGTTCAGGCTCTCATCCAGAGGGGTAAAGTCGGTAGACAGTGCGAATTGCGGCGGCGCCTCGCCGAGCAGGACGCGGCGCAGGTCGGTGAGGCGGTCGCCCTTCGCGGCGGCCGCGCGGTCGAGGGCCTGCTTCTGGCGCAGCCGCGCCGTCTCGTCGTCGGCGCGGTCGAGGCGGAAGAGCGTGTCGTCGTCGGCGTCGGGCGACTCGTTCAGGGCGATGTGGATCAGCGACTCGTCGCGCTCGCAGACGACGCCGCGGCGGCCAGGGTCGCTCGCGCGGCCTTGCAGAGAAAGCAGCACCGGGGCACCCGTCTGCAGCCGCGTCCACGGCAGCGCGGAGCCGCCGCGCTTGCCGAGCGCGACGACGACACGGCCGCCCAGGCCGGGGCCCTCGTCGCGGACGACGAGGTCGATCAGGCAGTCGCCGCCGCGCTCGGCCTCGGCCGGCGAGAGCCGGCGGACGCGCTCCAGCGTCTGCCGGGCCTCCGCCTCCGACTCCATCCGCAGCAGGGCCGCCAGCCTTCCGAAATGGTCTTCCACGGAAATCATAAGAGAGTCTAAAAGTCGCACGCAACGGCGCGGGGGCCGCAAAGCAGCAGCCCTCCTTTGCGCCCTTGCGTGAAACGAATGAGCCGTCCCTTTACCGGAGTGTAATCGGTCGGCGTCAGGAAGACCGAATCCACCCTGGCCACGGGCAACCTTACGGGCGCGGCATCACTGTCCATCCTCCAGGGCGTGGACGAGCACAACAGACAGTTATCTTATGACCGAGGCGTTCAAAAAATGCTTCGGGTGTCGTGGAGGGGTGCGGAAGCTCGGCAAGTCGTTTGCAAACCTTCTTCGGTCGAATCGACCTGCGTGCGCAAGCCGTAGCGCCCAGCGCGCGGAGGACCGCAACTCCGAAGCGCGCAACGTCAAGAACCAAAATGGTGTCGGGGTGTCCGACCAGAGAGCGCAACGAACATGGTCTTGTCCGAGGTTGTCGATGTGGACCGGAGCAGATTGGCAGAACTGCCGTGCGCCCGGAGTGTGGGCGATCGACGAGCGCAAAGTTTCTACTTCCAGCATTCATCATCATCGATTTTCGGAAGAGTCTGCGGCCTATTTCGGCATGGGGTCTGCCAAGCGTGAAGTTGGAAGTAACTTCTCGCCCGTAGCCCGTGGCCAGCCGCGGCGACATCCGTACAGTTCACGACTGAGCCCGGACAAGCCAGAATTACAGCCAGTGCGTAGAATCCCCGCGCGTGGGCCGCGGTCGAGTCGGAGTCGGCCCATTCCAGCCGCGAAATCCGGAAGTGATTTCCGCCCAGAAAGCCATAATAAGATATTCACGACATCCGTATCATCTGCGGATCGGGCCCGTCGCCCGCCTGACGGAGAGGAGTCAGGCACAACTGTGGTCAAGAACGAAGGAACGAGGGCAGTCTTACTCCAGCTAGACAGCTGACAGGTTCAGTCTTTGTTCGGGAGCATATAGAGTGAATCCCACCACAGATCTCCCCAACCGCGCGCTCGCCGCCTTCGCCCATGGCCCGGAGGCACTCGTTGGCAGCGACTACCGCCTTGCCAAGCTAGGCCTGTTGTCCGATAAGGAGGCAGCACAATTTGAACATCTGGCTGGCCTGATTGATCAGTACCTCAGAATTCCTAACCCTGCACGCCCACTCTGCCTGGCCGTCTTCGGGGCTCCTGGTAGCGGCAAGTCGAGGCTAGTGCGAGCACTGCCCGAAACTCTGCAAAGCTGCGACGCCGACAAGCTGCGCAGACTTGTCGAAATCAATCTGACACAGGTGACAGCTGTCGAACACCTCGCCTCCGCCGTCCTGAGTGCCCAGGACGACAACCGCGAAAAAACCACCTTCGTCTTTTTTGATGAGTTCGACGCTAAGCGGGATGGGGCACCGTGGGGCTGGCTCAGTTGGTTCCTGGCTCCAATGCAAGATGGTGTCTTCTTCCGTGGAGGCGAGCGCCATGAGTTAAAGAACGGAGTCTACGTCTTTGCCGGCGGCACGGCGGATACTTTCGAGGATTTTGGCATCACCGACCCTGCAGCGTTTGCCATTGCCAAAGGGCCAGACTTCAGCAGCAGGCTGCGTGGTTATTTAAATGTCTTGGGAGTAAATGCGGACCACGAGCGAGAGTGCCGTCGTGCTTTAGTTCTGCGCCATCAGCTGCGTAATCATGAGAAAAACGTGGATGAATCACTTCTTATGGCCCGTCTGCATGTCGGACGCTACAAGCATGGCGCCCGCTCCATAGAGGCGCTAATAGAACTCATGCCCCGCAAGGAGACACCACTCTCCATAGCCGACATCCACGATCACCCCCTGCTTGGGATGCATGTAGACCGTGGGCCACTCGACCCCAGCGTCATCGGCGGCTGCATTGGCCTATCCGGCAGCGACTTCCAGCGCGGCTTCCAGTCCCAGTGGGACGCCGTCTGTATGGCCCTATTTGGCGACGGGGCGTCACTCGCCTGTGCCGGCTGGGCGGAAAGAAAGGAACTCACGCACCAATTGGAGCGAGTTGTGACGGCGTTGCCTGAACGGTTGGAGCTAGCGGGCCGGCATTGGATTGTTGTCTCCAGAGCGGGTGATGATCAAGCAGAGGACACACCAGAGGATACGCGCGTCCAACGCCTCACTCCCCCTCACGTAGAAAGTCACGAGCTATCAGCTCCATTGCATCCTGTAGATAGAGAGCGCTTGACGCAATCACTTGAATTATTTCGCATGCGCCATCAACTTGCCCTTCGCACTGTGGCATGGTTTGCCATTGGTGGCCGCCTCGACTCGCCAGAACATCCGGGGAGGACTCGATACCCTGGAGTTCCAGAGGAATTGATGCTCGCTATAGCACTGAAGTGTCCGGTATATATTTGTGGCGCGTTCGGTGGCGGCGCCGCCTGGGCGGGCGGACTCTTAGGATTGGACAGGAAATGGACCGGCCTCGTTTCCGGCTTCGACTACGACCGTCTGGTTATCCCCACAGAGTATACTTCTCTGTTCCGACCTCCGCCGCTAACGGATCTTCCTCTCACACGCGCCGACCTAATTACATTTTTCCAACAACATGCCCTCGGTGGGCCGCATTGGGTTAACAATGGCCTAAGCACGGAGGAAAATCGCAGTCTGTTTGAGACCAAGGACGAAGCGGAGATTGCGACGCTTGTCCGCCGCGGGTTACGAATGCATTTCTCGCGGCTAGCACCCTGAGAGGATGACTCGACGCGCGAACGTTTATTATTACAGTGCGATAAGTCCTCCGCGCTTCACACTCTGACGCGAACTTGCGCAGGTGTGGAACTCGGTCCTCGGGCTGAGCCACCTTAAACTCTGCTGATAGAATTAGCAATCTTGGCGCCAGCCCTCAAGAAGCCCAGAGCTGGATCACAAGTCTTTATGAAACAATGATTAAGGACTCGTTGGGGCGACCGGGAAGCTATGGCGGGTTGCCGTTGTATGTGATATGATCCGGAATTCCGTGTTATTTGCTGGTTCTTTACGCAATATTTCACGGATCTTTACATCGCTTGCCGAGCAAAACTGCAGTGTGCCCATCCAGCGCATTCTCATTCAATAATAATCCGACCCTTGTTTCCTGTCCGTGCTCTTCGACTGTCCACCAATCGCGATGTATAGTTTCTAGTTACACATTGCGCGATTCGTAGTTGCTGGAGAGTTTCTGTGGACACCGAGAGCATCCTCCATCCCCCTCCCGCGACGGATGATCGCCGCATTGGGTTCCTCGGCGTCTTCGTCTCCCCCGCAATTGAGGTAGCGTTCCGGCAGCAGCACCTCCGCGATAACCTGTGGCTGAGCCGCTTCCTCATCTTCGCTGGGATGCTACGCGTCTCACTGCTGCTGCTGGCTGATTATCAACATTTCGGTGTTCGCCAGGCGTTTTGGCTGCTATTTGCTAGCCGCCTCCTCTTCCTGCTGGTTTCGGCGTGGGTTCTCCTCATCTTGCAGCGGACTGCTTCCTCCGCTGTCGCCGACCGGGTCTTCTTCTCTTGGGGATTCCTGCTTGTTGCCTTGACTGTATACGCGCTCTCGGCCCGGCCGCCGAGCAACACCGGTTTGCTGCTCATGAGTTTCGGTATGATCCTCGTAACGTACTGCGTGACGCCTCTGCCGCTCGCGAGCCAGTTGACTCTTGCGCTAACGTACAGCGCCGCAGCCCTGTACGTCTCCCGGCAGATTGATGGCGTAACTCTCTGGGGAGTCGGCGCGACCCATGCCATGTCTCATCTGTTCGCGGCGATCATGTCGTGGAGGCTGAACCACCGGCGTCGAGAGATGTTCCTGGCTGCCTTGCGAGAGGCCAACCTGCGGGCGAGCCTTGAGAAGGCGCTGGCGGAGGTCAAGACGTTGCGAGGCCTGCTGTGTATGTGCGCGTGGTGCAAGCGGATACGAGACGGAGCGGAGGCATGGGAGTCCGTCGAGAAGTATGTGCAAAGCCGGACGCACGCCTCGTTCAGTCACGGGATTTGCCCGGAATGCTTCCGATCTCAGTTAGAGGAAATCTCCCAATCGCCTATTTGACCGAATCATCCAGCCCTTTCTGCTTACCGTGAGCGGCCGCGGATTTTCCAGAGGGGAAACGTGTATCATATTTGACACGCCTTCTCCGCTGGTGTAGCATCAACATATATTGAGTTTCTGCCGTGATCCGGAGCGCAATAGATAATCGTCCATGCGCGTGACGGTTTCTTGGGGCACAGCGCCGTGTCCACGTGTGCTGACTGCATACAAGGAGACGCACATGGGTTCCGATGCGTTACTGGTGTCGTTGATTGGGCTGGCGGGCATTTTCATTGGCGCAATCGTCGTGGTTATCATCTCTCGTAGACGGGTTGATCAGAAGACATATCGATCGAAGCCAAAAGAGAACTCCGAGAGCGGTCCGGAGAAGGTGGAGACCATTCTCGTTCTCGGAGAGGCTGTCGATATGCGAGAACTGCGAATCCTGCGGGCGCTTTTCGGTGAGTCAGACGGACGGCACTTGGTATGCTACAAAGAGAAGTATTACCGGCCGTCCCTTGAGGCCACAATCAAGAAAGGCTGGGTAAAGAAGGCTGGGAATAGATACTTCATGACGCCCAAAGGCGCAGAGTTCTGCCGGACCTATTTCGAGCAGCTACTCCACGAACACGAGCCAGCAGTAAAAGTGTAATCGTTCATCTGTCACGAGTACAACCGACGATCTCGTTGCTTGGTTCGACTGCTCATTCGTCGTCTTTTCGAACCTCAACTCTCAGCATCAGCGAGCGAGTCCGCTCGTCCATTTCTGCTTGCCTGATCCGGAAAGAAAAAATTTCGATGAAGGTAAGTTTTTTCCTGGACAGCGGCCGGCGGCGCGTTACACTCATCCTCACGTGACTCGCAATCGATCACTTCCCTGCCCAGCCGCTCTCCTCGCAGGGTTACTGTGCTCACAATGAAGTGAGGCTCTTATGAAGCTGAGTATTGTCGTGCTTACCCCCGGACCAGCCGAGGGCAAGGTCATCCCCATCAACGTGCCACAGTTCGTCGTTGGACGCGATCCCGACTGTCAACTACGGCCAACAAGTCTCCACATCAGCAAACGCCATTGTGCCCTGCTGCGACGAGAAGACAAAGTGTTTGTTCGCGACTTCGACAGCATGAATGGCACCTTCATCAACGACCGGCAGATTAAAGGCGAGATTGAGTTGCGTGACGGTGACAAACTCCGTGTCGGCCCACTGACTTTCGGCGTGCGTCTGGAGGCGGCAGTGGTTGATCGACCAGCTCCGCTGCCCACCCCCAAGGCGACGGCGCCGAAGCCGCCCTCCGGACCGACCGCAAGCTCACCTGCGCAGGAGCCATCCCGTTCTGTCAGTGAGGAGGACGAGGCCGCCGCCACGCTGCTGGCCATGCAAGACACCGATGCTCCCGGTGCCAGTTCGCCCTCGGAGGTACCCGAAGGCTCCACCGTACATGATCTGCCCCTGCCTATCATTGCAGAGATGGTGGCGAACAAAGAAAAGGAGAAACCGAAGCAATCGGCCGGCGATACATCCACTGCCGCCAAATCGATCCTCGACAAATATATCAAGCGTCCACGCCCGACTTGAATCTACCTCTGCCAGCTGGACGCTCTTTTCACGTACGACTTCGATCCGGGCGCGGATGGATTCTGTCCGCGAAAGAGAGAGCGCGGCGACTTACTCGCCAGCGATGACACTGGTTCCGTTCCCGCGTCTTGCTTTTGCACTTTCTCGAACACGCGCATTTTCTGATCCAGATCATCAAACTGCTTCCTTCCACGAAGATCTCGGCTTCCACAATGCAACTCCTGCGACCCAGAATCCTCCTCCAGAGGCGGACATATCCGCTCGATTGGAGGTTCAATTCATTCTTGTATCCTCTATCATCAGTCCACAGAGGAATAAGGGAAATTCATCAGTCCCGCGGTTATGAAAGCAAGGCATGATTCGTGTCCGGCCGATGATTGCTGCCGACCTGCCTCTCGGCCTTCGGCTGTGTGAAGAGGCCGGCTGGAATCAGACTGTGGCTGATTGGCAGCGTTTCCTCGATCTCCAGCCGGATGGGTGTTTTGTGGCCGAAAGGGATGGTGAGGCGGTCGGCACGACGACAACCTGCATCTTCGGCCCGGTTGCCTGGATTGCTATGGTCCTCGTCGCAGAGTCGGCGCGTGGTCTTGGAATCGGCACGGCCTTGATGGAACATGCCCTTCGTTTCCTCGACGAGCGCGGCGTCGCGACGGTGCGTCTGGATGCCCGGCCGATGGGCCAGCGTCTCTACGAGCGTCTAGGGTTCGTGGAGCAGTATCGCATCGCTCACTACGAGGGGACGCTGCCGGCCAATCCGAGAGTTCAATTGGTCGAGGACGCCTCCCCCGGCTGCTGGGAGGAGTTGATGGAACTAGACGAGCAAATCACGCGAACCGATCGTCGTGGCTTGCTGAGACGCTTGTTCACGGAACATCCGCAGAGCGTGCGCTTCCTTCGGCGGGATGGCCACTGCCACGGTTATTGGACTGCGCGGCCTGGAAGAAAGGCGATTCGAATCGGCCCTTGTATCGCCACGGAACGCGCGGGGCCGTTGCCGCTGGCGGACGCCGGGCATCGCCTTGTCGGGCAACCCGTGTCCATCGATATTCCGATTATCAACGAATGGGCGAGCATTTGGGCTGACTTTCTTGGCTTGACGGTGCAGCATACCCTTGCGCGCATGTGTCGGGGGATCCCTAATGTCGAACAGGTCGAGTGCCTGTGGGCCAGCTCGGGACCGGAGAAAGGGTAAGGCATGGATCGCATCGACAACGTCGAACACCTGGAAGACCTGCTCAGCGAGCCGACACAGGCCGCAGTGGACGCACTCGGCGCTCTGGAGGGCGATCTGGTTGTCCTGGGCGTGGCCGGCAAGATGGGGCCGTCGCTGGCGCGGATGGCGTTGCGGGCTTCGGAGCGAGCCGGAGTGGGGCGGCGCGTGATCGGCGTGGCTCGTTTCTCGGAGACGGGAGTCGAGGCGCGGCTTCGAACTTATGGAATCGAGACAATCCGCTGCGATCTACTCGATCCAGCCCAGTTCAACGCATTGCCGGAGATGCCGAACGTCGTCTTCATGACCGGGATGAAGTTTGGCGCCACGGGACAGGAGGGGCGTACCTGGGCCATGAATTGCTGGCTGCCCGGCATGGTCTGCCGCAAGTACCGCCGCTCGCGCATCGTCGCATTCTCGACAGGCAATGTATACGGTCTGTCGCCGGTGGCGCTGGGTGGCTCGGTCGAGAGCGATTCTCTCCGACCGGTCGGGGAGTATGCGCAAAGTTGTGTTGGTCGGGAGCGCTTGTTCGATTACTTCAGTCGAACGAATGACATTCCGATGTCACTGCTCCGACTGAACTACGCCACCGAGATGCGCTACGGCGTACTGGTTGACATTGCCCAGCGCGTCCGCCAGGGGCAATCCGTGGACGTGACGATGGGCCATGCCAATGTGCTCTGGCAAGCGGATGCCAATGCGATGGCCCTGGCATCCTTCGCCCATGTCCGCACTCCGCCCATGGTCCTCAACCTCGCTGGTCCCGAGCTGCTGAGCGTTCGCGGCGTCGCCGAAGAGTTCGCGCGGAGCTTCCAGCGACCACTGATGGTAACTGGCGTCGAGAGTAGCGATGCGTTTCTCAGTAACGCTCAGCAGGCACATTGTTTGTTCGGCTATCCGCGCGTCAGTGCCGGACAGCTGATAACCTGGATCGCCGATTGGCTCGAGCGCGGCGGCGAAACGCTCGGCAAGCCGACGCATTTCGAGGTGCGCCATGGCCAATACTGATCTGTTGCCGCCACGAATCGCCCAGGCGCTTCATGGCGGCGTAGTCCTTCCGGCGCTGCCCCTGGCTTTGACGGCGGATCGCCGCTTCGACGAACGGCGGCAGCGTGGCCTGTGTCGCTACTATCTCGCCGCCGGCGCCGGCGGCCTCGCCGTCGGCGTTCATACCACTCAGTTTGCTATCCGCGATCCTCAGCACGGGCTGTTTGAGCCTCTTCTATCGTTAGCCATCGAAGAAATGGCGCGTCACGAGACGGCCACCTGCGCCTCGCTTTTGCGTATCGCTGGTATCTGTGGAGTCACGGTGCAAGCGGTCACCGAGGCTGAACTGGCCCGATCTCTTGGGTATCATGCCGGCCTGCTGAGCCTGACGGCCCTCCGCGAAGCTGGCGATGCGTCCCGTCTCGCTCACTGTCGCGCTGTCGCCGCGGTATTGCCTCTGATCGGTTTCTATCTCCAGCCCGCTGTTGGAGGCAACCTGTTGTCGTATCGTTTCTGGCGGCAATTCCTCGACATTGAGCGCGTCGTGGCCATCAAGATCGCGCCGTTTAACCGCTATCAGACCCTCGATGTTGTTCGTGCTGTCGCCGAGTCGGGACGCGAGGACGTTGCCCTCTATACTGGCAACGACGATCACATCATCCTCGACTTGCTCACACCCTATCGCTTTATGGTCGGCGGGCGAATCGTCGAGAATCGCATTGTCGGCGGCCTACTCGGTCAGTGGGCGGTGTGGACGCGGAAGGCCGTCGAGCTGCTGAACGAGTGTCATGCCGTTGCCAATGGAGGAACAGTTCCCGTCGAACTGCTGCGCAAAGCTGTCGAGCTTACGGATGCGAACGCCGCGGTGTTCGATGCGGCCAACGGCTTCGGCGGTTGCATTGCCGGCATCCATGAAGTGCTGCGCCGGCAAGGATTGTTGCAAGGCATCTGGTGCCTTGATCCGCGAGAGACGCTTGGCCCCGGCCAGGCGGCCGAGATCGAGCGCGTCTGCCGGGCCTATCCGCATCTGGTGGATGACGCTTTCGTCGCCGAGCATCGCGACGAATGGCTTAGCAGTTGAAGCGCTCAATCAAGGTCGAATCCAGCCGTCCAGGGTAAGGGCGGCGGTAGGGGCATCGATTCCTCACGCAGCATGACGAACAAGGACGCCGTCAGCAGATCTGCGGTGGCGCCGGGATTGCGACTGTGGCCATGCTCACGAAGCCAGGCATCAAACCGACTTATCCCCCGCCACTTTGCATCGATCACGGCCTGGGCGCGTCGCGCCGCCTCCTCTGCCACGACGAGGCCGCATTTGCGCGCGATGAGTGTGTCGGGATGAGTGGCCATCAAGCGCAAATGTGCGGAGATAATCGCTCCCTCAATCGAGCCGGTGCGAAGCAATCCCATCTCCAACAGCGGAACGCCGTGGTTGAACACCTCGGCAAAGCCCGTGGTGTACTGCCGGGCTATGAGATCGCGCTCGGCTGCAAGCGCCATAACTTGCCGCAAGGTTTGCGTCGGCTCATCTCGTACATCTTGTTGAGGGGCATGTCCCAAACCTCCAGGCGCGGCAATACGAATCGCCTCGTAAGCCAATCGGGCATCCTCAACATCCAGACCGGCAAGCACACTCTCAACGCCACTGCTCAAAGTCTGTTCCGGCGGGACAGTTGCAAGAGGTGCCAGGAGAAGCACGATGCCGAGATTCGTGTTCGTTCCAGTGACCTGCCGAGTGGCCCGCACGGCGTCAAGGATGGTGATGCCGACGCGCTGCTGACAAGCCGTTGCCATCACGGGCGCGATGGCGGCGGCGCTGAGCAAGAAATCGGTGTAGTTGCAGTCGTCGAAGTCACGGTAGCGATGGACGTTGCCTGGCTTGCGGGCTGTTGCCTCCCAGATGCAGGCGATTTGAGCACACAGGCCGACATCGCGCATCGCTGCTACCTCGCTCGATACTCGTGGACCAGAAAATCAATGACGGCGGCAGCCACATCCACGCCCGTGACCGGAGCGAGGGCGCGCCAGCCCGGTACAGCGTTCACTTCGAGGACGTACCACTGGCCCTCTGGCCCCGGCAGCAGATCGACACCGGCCATCGCCGCCCCCAGCGCCGCAGCGGCGCGCAGGGCCATCCGCTCCTCGTCGGCACTCAGCCGCATGACTTCTCCGCGACCGCCCTGGGCGACGTTCGTGCGCCAGTCGCCGTTGCCATAACGCCGCATCGCCGTCAGCACTCGACCACCCAGTACAAACACGCGCAAATCCCAGCCGGGATGAGGGATGAACTGTTGCAGATATAGCACACTCTGCATGCGTTCCAAAGTGCGGAACGTGCGCCAGGCCATCTCCGGGTCACTGACGCGCACCATGCCGCGGCCCTCGGAGCCGAACAGCGGCTTCACGACGACATCGCCGCCCAGCGTCCCGAACGCTTCCACGGCCGCGTCGGCGTGCTGGCAAACGATCGTCGGTGGCACGCGCAGTCCGGCAGATTCCAGACACGCCGTCGCCAGGTACTTATCGACGCAGGTTTCGACGGCACGCGGCGGATTCAGCACAGCCACGCCACACGCCTGTGCTCGATGCAGCAAATCCATGCGAAAGACAACCTGCTCCAGCGAACCGGGTGGCATCGTGCGAACGAGAACGGCATCGAATGGGGCCAGCGCGTTAGAACTGTGCGCCACGGCGGCGGACAGACGGCGAAAATCGAGGGTTGCCGCCTCATGACCTTGCTTCTTCGCGGCTCGTTGCAAGTCGCGGACGTGCCAGCCATCACCGGCCGAAAGAAAAGCTATGCGCATGGGGGGTCAAACTACGCTGCTCAGACGCGGGCGGCAAGAGCGCCTCCTGTTCCCAGGCAGTGCCTGGGAAGGAAGAGAGTGCATCACTTCTGCGGAGGTGGCAGCACCTCAGGCGTGGGAAGAGGCAGCGTGTCTTTCGGTGCGGGCAGGAGGGCCGGGTTCGTTGCATTGATGGCCAGGATGCGTTGCTTGACGACCATTGCCGTCACTTCCGGAGGCGTTACGTATTGCACCACCTGGTAATCGCTGTAAGGCGGGCCGAAGTACTTGGGAAACCAATAGGGATACGGTGCATAATACGTGACATTTGGCCCGCAATCCGCCCGCGCCGCACCGCTGGCACCGAAGGCGATTAGTACTGTTACCACTACGATCGAGGTTATCATGGATCCCTCCAGGGGAGATCGGCCGGTTGGCCGTTTGATGTCTCAGAGAGTGCGATAAACCATATCATGTGTACAATCGCAAAGATGCCGTCGCGGTGAACGTACGGCACTTTTCGCCGGCTGTGTAGCCGCACAGACGATGCGATTGGTTTGTCTTTTCCGGATTGCCTGAATTAACACGCTTCGGAGAGTAGACATGCTCATGCGCACTTCGATCGCAAGCATCCTCGCCTTCCTGTTAGCCTCCTGGCTTTCCCCGATCCACGCCAACGACGAGCCGGACCTGATCGTGCATCACGGCAAAATCGTCACGGTCGATAAACAATTCACGATCCAGCAGGCGCTGGCCGTCCGGGGTGGCACGATCGTTCGTGTCGGTCCAAACGAGGACATCCTGAAAACGAAGGGACCGAACACGCAGCTTGTTGATCTCCAAGGCAAGACTGTTCTGCCGGGTTTGATCGACTCACACGTTCATCCCAATGGCGCTTGCATGATCGAGTTCGATCATCCTATTCCCGAGATGGAGACCATCGCCGACGTGCTGGCCTACATCAAGGACCGGGCGAAAGTATTGTCCAAGGGCGAATGGATTCAGGTGCGTCAGGTATTCATCACGCGCTTGCGCGAGCAACGCTATCCGACGAAGCAAGAGCTGGACGAAATTGCTCCGGACAATCCCGTGGTCTTCTCCACTGGCCCGGATGCATCGCTCAACTCACTTGCCATGAAGCTGAGTGGCATCGACAAGAATTTCAAGGTTGCCGATGGTGGCCCCGGCCACGCCGAGAAAGATGAGCGCGGCGAACCGACAGGCATCCTGCGCAGCTGCACGCGCTACGTCAAGAGTCAGCCGTCCGGCCGCCAACCTACCGACCTCGACCGCAGCGAACGGTTGTTACAGCTCTTGAAAGATTACGCTTCGGTCGGATTGACAACCATCGGCGACCGTGACGCCTATCCCGCCGACATCGAGCGCTATCGCAAACTCCGTGACAAGAACCAGCTGATCCTGCGCGTGGCCGTGTCGCATCACATCGACACGATCGGCGCCATCGACAAGATCCAGGAAAATGTCCGCCGCGTGGCCGAGCATCCGCTGCGAAAGAAGGATGACTACTTGCGCATCATCGGCATCAAGACTTATCTCGACGGCGGCATGCTCACCGGCAGCGCCTACATGCGCCAGCCCTGGGGTGTCAGCAAGATTTACTCCATAAAAGACCCGGAATATCGTGGCGTGCTGTTCATCCCCAAGGAGCGCCTATTGCCGATTGTGCAGACCACAATCGAGTCGGGTTTACAGTTCACGGCCCACTCTGTCGGCGACGGTGCGGTCCACGCCTTGATCGACGCGTATGAGCAGCTAGCGCGAACAACGCCGATTCGCACCGTCCGTCCGTGCATCACGCACTGCAATTTCATGAGCGCCCAGGCCATCAGCAAAATGGCCGAGCTGGGCGTCGCCGCCGACATTCAGCCGGCTTGGCTATACCTCGACACGCGCACGTTGACAGCGCAGTTCGGCTACGACCGACTGCGGTATTTCCAGCCACTCAAGAGCGTGTTCGCGGCCGGAGTCGTCGCCGGCGGCGGCTCCGATCACATGCAGAAGATCGGTTCTTTGCGCTCGGTCAATCCCTACAATCCTTTCCTGGCCATGTGGACGACGATCACGCGTAAGGCCAGGTGGTACGAGGGCCGGCTACATCCGGAAGAAGCCCTCAGCCGCGAACAGGCCATTCGTTTCTACACCGTCAACAACGCCTACATTCTTTTCCTCGACGACAAGGTCGGTTCGCTTGAGGCGGGTAAACTGGCTGATTTCATTGTCCTGGACCGCGATTTGCTAACCTGTCAGGAGGACGACATTAAGGACGCGCGCGTCCTACGCACCTACATCGGTGGCAAATTGGCCTACGTTGGGCCATAAAACAGCCAGGAATCGCATGTCCATCCGTATTGCCAATGTGCGTCTCGGCATCGACGAGCCTGAAGCGATGTTGCCGGAACATCTGGCACGCATCCTCGGTCTCGGTCCGACGGCGCCCTTGACCTGGCGCATTCTCCGCAAGGCGCTCGACGCCCGCAACAAGAATGCTCTGCGTTTCGTCTACAACGCCGAGGTTGTCCTTCCAGGCGATGAGCCGCGCATCGTGGCCCACGCCCGCCGAAGCGTACGGCCGCCGGTGAAGGTCGATCTTTACACGGAGGAGCCGTTCATCTTGCCCACACCGGGACCGCGCCCCCTGGCGCATCGACCGATCGTCGTCGGTTCGGGTCCAGGCGGATTGGCGGCGGCTTACTTCCTGGCGGAACAGGGTTATCGTCCACTGGTGCTCGAACGCGGCCAGCCTGTGCGCCAGCGCATTCACGATGTTCGCGCGTTCGATTCCGGCGGACCTCTCGATCCCGAAAGCAATTACCTGTTCGGCGAAGGCGGAGCCGGCACCTTCAGCGACGGCAAACTGACCTATCGCAATTCCGGCCCGGATGTGCGCCGCATCTTGCAGCTGTTCGCCGAGTGCAAGGGCAAGCCCTCGATCCTCTACGACGCCCGGCCGCACCTGGGCAGCAATCGTCTGCCGGCCGTGGTAAGAGCCCTGCGCCGTCGCATCGAGAGTCTTGGCGGTGAAGTGCGTTTCTCGTGCCGCGTCGAGGATTTGGACCTCGCCGAGGGTCAACTGCGCGGTATTGCCACTTCGTCGGGATACATTTCAGCGACCGTCGCCGTCCTGGCTATCGGTCACAGCGCCCGCGACACATACCGCATGTTGCTGGCTCGTGGCGTGCCGATGGTGCAAAAACCGTTTCAGATGGGCGTGCGCATCGAGCATCGGCAGGAGGTCGTCAACCGCGTTCAGTACGGCCCAACGCCACTGGAACAACGGCTCGGAGCGGCGAACTACGCGCTGATCGCCAATGGAACGCACGATCTGTTCACCTTCTGCATGTGTGCCGGCGGCTACATCATGCCTAGCGTGTCCGAGCCCGGCGCCTTCTGCACCAATGGCATGAGTTTGTCCAAGCACGATTCGCCGTTCGCCAATAGCGGCCTGGTCGTGACGGTGCCGACGGAACAGTTCGGCGGACGCGATGTGCTCGCCGGCGTGAATCTACAGCAGACTTACGAGCAACGCGCTTTCGAGATGGGCCGCCGCGATTATCTTTGTCCGATTCAGCGCGCCCGTGATTTTCTGGAGGGCCGCAATTCGTCCGATGTTCCGGACAATAGCTATCCACGTGGTGCTGTACCGAGACGCATTGCCGACTTGGTGCCGCCGTTGATTGTTGACGCGCTGCGTCATGGCCTGCCAATCATGGATCACCAGTGGGGTGGCCGATTCGTGCCCGAGGCGACATTGGTTGGCCCGGAGGCGCGCGGTAGCGCCCCGGTGCGGATTCTTCGCGAGGATACCACGCGCGAGACGCCCGGACTGGAAGGACTGTATCCGGTCGGCGAAGGTGCAGGCTACGCCGGCGGCATCGTCAGTGCCGCGGTCGATGGCCTGCGTTCGGCCAAGGCCATCATCGCAAGGTATGCCCCATTGGAGTCAGCCGGTCAGCGACGTGCATGAAGGAGCGTAATATGGATCTTGCCGGCCTGATTGAGGCCCTTTCCATTCCCGCCGCATATCCCCAAACTGTGGGGAAAGTGGAAGTTCGGCAGACCCATATTTCCGTGGTTTTCCTGGCAGGGGAGCACGTCTACAAGATCAAAAAGCCCGTCAAACCGAACTTCGTCGATTTCAGCAGTCTGGAGAAGCGGCTACACTACTGCCACGAGGAAGTCCGTCTCAATCGCCGACTGGCCCCCGATGTTTACCTGGATGTGGTCCCGGTGGTCCGCACTGCGAGGGGCCTGAGATTGGAAGCAAAGGGCGAGATCATCGAATGGGCGGTGAAGATGCGCCGCCTGCCGGAGGAAGCCACCCTCTTGGAGCGACTCCGGCGCGATGAGGTCAGCGTCGAGATGATCGAGGCTCTGGCTCGCAGGATCGCATCGTTTCATCGTACCGCGGTGACCAACGAACGGATTGCATCCTTCGGTCGCTTTGACGCCGTGGCTCGCGTTGTCCGCGATGTTTTCTCCAACTCAATACCCCACGTAGGGAAAACCGTCAGCCAGGGCGTATTTGATCGCATCCATGCTCTCATGGAAGAAACGCTAACGCGGCTGCGACCCCTCATTGAGAGGCGAGCGAGTCGAGGCATGCCGCGCGATACACACGGCGACCTGCACCTGGACCACATCTATTATTTCCCCGACAAGGAGCCGCCCGCCGATCTGGTCATCATCGATTGCGTCGAGTTCAACGAGCGATTTCGATGCACCGATCCCGTATCCGACATGGCGTTCACGGTCATGGATCTCGCCTTCCAGGGGCGAAGAGACCTGACCCGAACCTTCGCCGACGCCTACTTCCGCGCCGCCGACGATGAGGAAGGGCGAAAGTTGCTACCGTTGTACACGGCGTACCGGGCGACGGTGCGCGGCGAGGTCGAAGGGATGCTCGTGGTGCAGATGGAAGTGCCGGAATCCGAACGTGCCACCGCCGAGAAGAAGGCGCGGGCACGCTGGCTCTTGGCCCTGAGTGAATTGGAGGAGCCGGAGAAGAAGCCATGTCTCTTGTTCATGGCTGGTCTCCCCGGCACCGGTAAATCGATGCTGGCCCAGGCGTTGGCCGAGCGAGAGAATTTCAGTCTGATACGCTCTGACGTTGTACGCAAGGAATTAGCGGCAGCAGCCCGAAGTGCCGGCGAGAACATCTACACTCCGGAATGGAACGCGCGCACCTATGCCGCGTGTCTGGACCTGGCCCGGGGGTTTCTGTTGGAGGGAAAACGGGTTCTCGTCGATGCCACGTTCCGCGAAGAGACACAGCGGCGGATTTTCCTGGAGGCGGCTGTCCGCTGGGGCGTTCCGGGTGCCATGCTGCTATGTCGTGCCGAGCCGGATACGGTGCGCCGGCGATTGGAACAACGGAAGGATGATGCCTCCGATGCCGACTGGTCCATTTACTTGCGTCTCGCCGCAAGCTGGGAGGAAGCCGGCCCCCTCACGCCACGAGATTGCCACATCATCTCCACGGATGGTAGCCCGGAGGAAGGATTTTCTCGCGCGCTGGAAGTGCTACGGCAGATGGGACTCGTGCAAGAATAACGTCGTTTTCATTCCACGTCCCAGATGACGATGGAATGATCGTGTCCCCCAGCGGCTGCCGTCATGCCATCGGGCGCCAGCGCCAGGCAGTGAACGCGGCCGATTTGCCAGTTGTACGCGGCGCGCTGACAACCTGCTGTCACATCCCACACGCGCACCGTCTCGTCCCAACTGGCAGAGAAAAGCATGCGGCCATCCGAAGAGAAAAAAACCTGCCGCACGGATGCGGCATGGCCCTTCATCCGGATTAGTTCCCTTTGGTTCCCGACTTCATTGATTTTGATAATCGCGTCATCGCCGGCCGAAGCAGCGGTCTGGCTGTTCGGAGAAAAGGCCAGACAGCGGACCCAATCTCTATGCAAGGTGAGTCTTCCGAGTCCTTTTCCCCAATCGCCGCTCCACAGCCGGATGGTTCGATCGTGACTGCCCGTCGCCAGCAGAATGCCGTTCGGTGAGAAAGCCACGGCATTGACCGGAGCTGTGTGTACCGTTTCCTGGACACGAGCCTTTTCAAGGTTCCGTGTCCAGTACAGGGACACCTGACCATCGCCATGGCCAACCGCGATCGATGTGTTATCGGGAGCGAAAGCGAGGGACCAAATCCCTCCGTGCTGCTCGAAGCGCTGGGGACGCTTTATTCGTTTGCACCGTCCGCTACGCAAGCCCCACAGGCGAACGGTATCATCCCAACTCCCCGATGCCAGTGTCTTGCCATCGGGAGAGAAGGCCACTGCACGCACCCAATCCTCATGGCCGGCGAGCGTGCAATGTTCCTGTCCACTGCCTAAGCGCCAGAGCCTGACTGTCTTGTCATCACTGCCGGAGGCAAGCATCCGACCATCAGGAGAATACGACAAGCACCGCACCGGACCTGTGTGTCCACGCAGGATCAGCATGGCGGGCGTCCTCGCTCAATCCCGCGTAGTTTCAGCCAGAATCTTCTTGTACGCCTCGCGCGCTTCGTCGAAAGCCTTCTCGGCGGCGGCTTGCTCTTCCTTGCGGATGGCAGGTTTCTTTTTCTTCCAACATTGATCGACCGCCTTCACGCACCACTCCGCCGAACGCTTACTTGCGCGGATCGGTTTGTCGCCGATAAGCACGAACACTGGATTGGTGTGACTGGACGGGTAAACGCGGAGGGTCACCCAGCTACTCGCCTGGATTGGTACGCGGAACGTCACGTCCTGTTGCGATCCATCGGCGGCGATCTCCTTGCGGGCGACGGCCTGGCCATTGACCACGACCTCGACCGGCACCGTCCGCGTATCATTGATGCGAGAGCGTTCGATGTCCCAGTAAGGTTTCTGGTTCAGCGGCGTCTTGCGGATCTTCTCGGTCTCCGGTGTCGGCTTCGGTTCCAGAAGCGCTGCCACTTTCGCTTTGATCTCGACCTCGCTGGGTTCGGCGAGCTTGATTTCACTGTTCTTCTCGCCGACGCCCAGGCCGTTGACCGTGAAATCCACCAGGTGGCTTTTGCCATCGCCGACGTAGCAGCGGCCGCGCTTGATGCCCTCGGTCCAGGCGTCGAAATTGAGCTTGCCGTCGAGATGGACGTAACTGCGGCCCAGGCCGACGCGCTCGCCGTAGATGCAGGGAAAATCCGTCTCGCCGCTGATGCGTGTGCGATAGCCGCAGTTCAGCGTGTGATACCAGATGTTCAGTTCATATACCGCCGGGGTGTCCACTGTCGAAATGAAATCGCATGCATCTTGTGTGACATCCACGATGTATTCATTGGCACCAATGCCATCCATGAGTGGGACAATGTAATTGGGAAGCTCGTTTGCCGTCGGATCGCTTGGTTTCGACGGCTGAAGGCCCCAGCCGCTATGTGCAAATCCAACGACGCCGCCTTGCGCCTTGGCCCACTTGAAGATCGGCAGATCCCAGCTTGGCCAATCGTTGATGAGCTTGGTGCCCGGATAATCCTGTTCACGCAGCCGCAATAAACAGATGTGGCCACAGTGGCTCGATGGAAAGCCGGACACTTCCACATCGTAGCGAAGCAAGTGGTCGGACGTGGACAATGGATTGACCTTGCCCTCAAAATAGCGTTTCTGGTGATACCAGCACGGCCCCCAGCTGAGGCAGCAGCCGACGTTGAGATCCTCGCCGAGAACGTGGCGCATCATGTCCTCCGGCGTGACCCCTTCGGTTGGACTTTCGTAGTGCGCACATCCCGCAGCGTGAATGTGGTGATCGCCGGAGTACCAGCCCTTGGCGGCAGGATGAATCCAGCGCTGGAGCCGGAACTCTTCGGTGTGTGTGCCCTCCTTGGGCACTGTAAGCGTCTTTTGTAGAACGAGATATTCCGGACCTCGCGTGTAACTGACCGTGTATTGACCCGGCTGCAAGGCGATGGTTTCACCGTCGGCCCGGTAGACCTGATAATGGAAATTGAAGTCGGGGGCGAGCCGGCGGCTGGGCGACGGATAGACGCGCCCCAGCCGATCGCGGAAGGTGAACGCTGCCACGATTGGCCGGCCGTCCCGTCGCGATTGGCCATCGTCATCCATCACGCGCAGCCGCACCAGCACGGCTGGGGCGGCCTCGAAGTCGATCCGTAGCGGTTGTCCCGACACAATCCGTCTCTTTCCCTGGTCGAGATTGAATTGCAGCGTTGCTTCCTTGCGGCCAGAATCGCGGCTGTAGATCTGCACAATGCGATACTCCAGCTCCAGCCCGGAGAGATCGCGGACGAGAGGCTGACTGGTGAACGTCATCACATCGAGAAAGCGCTTGCCGACCTCGCCGACGGAGACGACTTTCGGATCGGCTTGGGAGGTAGAGCGCTTGGTCATCGGCAAGGCGTTCGGACTGCTCGCCGTCAGTTCGACATTGGCGAGCCCCGGTTCGTTATGGACCTTGACGAGAAAGACGCGCCAGCCCTGTTCGGCCAGCTGCGGTTTAGCGGGACCGGCTTGTGCTTCCACCTTCTTGTCGGCAGTGATGTGAACCCCGGCCAGACACCGTTTGTCGAGGATGGTCTGTATGCTTTCCACGGCCTTGTTTTCATCCGCGGCCGTAGCGGCCTCGCGGATAGCCTGACGCTCGTCGTCAGGCAATGGTTCACCGAGTAGGGCCAGCGCTTCGCTGACGCGCCGCGCCTGGGCCGCGAGCGGCTGCCGCTCGACTTTTACCTTCGGCAGCTCCTCCGCAAAGGCGGTGGACGCGAAGACCACAGCAGCGACAGAAATCGACAGACGGTGTGTGTTCATGAGGGAACCTCGGGAGAGATCCTAGGGCGAATTAGGCTGAAACTTCGAGGTAATCGACTACGCTTGTTGGTTCGGGCACCTCTAAGCCATCTTCACGCAAGCCTGCGACGTGCAGTTCGATCGCCTCGCGCAAGAGTTTCTCCGTCTGCTTGACCGTTGCGCCCGTTGCGACACAGCCAGGTAGATCGGGAACATAGCCGCCATAGTTGCGTCCAGCACGCTCGATCACGATGGCATACTTTTTCATGCTTTCCTCACGACTGCAAGCCTGCTTGTTTGAAAATGCTGTTGAGAGTGCCTGGTGGTATGTCGTGGCTCAGCTTGCCTGATAAGGTAACGCGGCCCCGCTTCGTCGGATGCTTGAATTGACGATGCCCGCCGCGCGCTGATACTTGATGCCAACCGTTCGCTTTCAACAGCTTCAAGACGTCCCTCACCTTCATGCCGACAGCATACAGCGCGTTCAGGGCTGGGAGAAGCATAAAGCCGCGGCAGAATCGGCAAGCGCCGACCATCCGCATTTTCAACACTTGGCAAACGTGCAGGCCCCGGGACCAGCAGCGTGAGCTAACTTCGCGCGTTGATTAGAGGCCAGGTGCTCGAGCACCAGATACACCGTTTCGCTCTCATCGGAGGCACCGATGTCACGAGCGATTTGCTCGGCCGTTTGCGGCGTCGCTGACAGCGCCTTGACAATCTTCGCTTGTAGTTCCAGTACGGTCGCGGCCGCTTTCTTGCCCGCTTCGACTCCTGGTTGATGGTAAGCGTTGATGTTCACGAGGCTGCCGTAAAACCCGACCGCACGCTCGAACAGGGCGATCAAGATGCCGATGTTGCGAGCATCGACCCGGCGCACGGTGATCGTTACTGATTGGCGATCGTTCTCGAACAGTGCCGCGCGCGTACCTAGCAGAAAACCATGCAGATAATCGCCGGCGCCGACGCCGGGCTGTACCTCGACCGGGGTGCCGCCCGATTCCAGCACGCGGATGAACGTCGCGAAGAAATTGTTCACGCCGTCGCGTAGCTGCTGCACGTAAGCATGTTGATCTGTCGATCCCTTGTTGCCGTAGACGCTGATGCCCTGATCGACGCGCTTGCCGTCCAGGTCGAGACGTTTGCCGAGCGATTCCATCACGAGTTGTTGCAAATAGCGGCTAAAGAGTAGCAAACGATCCTTATAGGGAAGAACGACCATGTCCTTCTGACCCTTACCGCCGGTGGCGGCGTACCACATCAGTGCCAGGAGGGCGGCGGGGTTGTGGCGCGAATCGTGCTTGCGCGTTACTTCATCGCAAGCAGCGGCACCGGCGAGCATGGCGTCGATGTCGATTCCTTGCAGCGCTCCGGGGACCAAGCCGACAGCAGACAGTTCACTCGTACGGCCGCCAACCCAATCGAACATTGCAAAGCGATGCAGCCATTTCTCGGAAACGGCTTGCTTATCCAGGTGCGAGCCGGGCATGGTGACAGCGACGAAGTGCGGCGCGAAATCGAGACCGGCCGACTTGAAAGCGGCGGCAGCGACGGTCATGCCGTTGTGCGGCTCGGGCGTACCGCCGCTCTTGGACATAACCAGAACCAGTGTCTCTTTGAGTTTACCTTCCAGCGTGGCCAGCGTCCGGGCCATGCCGTCCGGATCGGTATTGTCGATGAAGTGCATCTTCATGCGATCTTTGCCCGGCTGGCTCAGCGCATCGGCCACAAACTCTGGTCCCAGCGCCGAGCCACCGATACCGATGGACAGCACCTGAGTGAATTTCGTTGCCCCCGGTGGTTTGATCTTGCCGGCATGCACGTCGGCGGCGAACGCTTTGATGCTCGATACACTGTCGCGGATCTCTTTCGTGATCTCCGGCTTCGGCGCCCGCTCAGGAGCACGCAGCCAGTAATGACCGACCATGCGCTGTTCATCGGGATTGGCGATGGCTCCTTTCTCCAGCGCATCCATCGCCGTGTAGGCTCGCTGCATGGCCGGCTCCATGCGCTCCAGGAACGCATCGTCGAAGTGCATGCGGCTGATGTCCAGCGACAGGTCGATCGAGGGGGCGCTGCAAAGATACTTCTGGTAGCGTTTCCACAGATCCGCGGTGTTCATGGAACATGCTCCTCTGGCTAGGCTTCGGGCAAGCAAGGGTGTGCAACTGGTCCTATCTTATTCCTCTCATTGGCGTTTGCCTGCTCGGAACGAGCATAGAATCATCCTAGTGTTGCTTTACGATTGCGGGGCTGTTCGACTCCGACGTGACAGCTTTGATTAGTAGCGTTGCATAACTGCCGCGCGGCAAGTCGAAAGCGAGCGTTAGCTTATCGCGGCCCCGATGGTTCCCGTCTGGAGCGAATTCGTGCGTCAGATCATGCGGCAGACACAGAGCAGGACGCTCGCCGCGTGAAAAAAATAATTCGCGGATGCCTTTTATCTGCATTTGCCGCAACTCCAGTCCTTCCTCTGCAAGTACCATTCGCACCAGCTCCGCGCGGGAATCGCTTTCTTCGAGCTTGAGGCGGGCCGACGGCAGCGGAAGCTGCAATTCTGCCAGGTCGTGCAGCAGTTCGGCATCCACATTCTGATGGAAGGGCACCCTGCCGAGTCGCAGTTCCACGGGGCGAAGTTGTTCCGGGCGCAGCTGTGTACGCAGCCAGACGGCGAGCATGCGGTTCCACAAATGACTCTGGTACGCTGAAAGATACAAGCCGCGCAGCTCTGGACGCAGACGGGCCACGGCGCCGCGGAAGTCACCCGGATGGACACGCAGGTAATCGACCAAACTGCGAGCGTGGCTGCGCGGCAGTACGTCCTTGAGCTGTTGCCAGTCGCCCCAGTGTTCCGCAACGAGACGTTTCTCCTCCTTCTGCTCAGCGCGATCGTATTCGTATGGAGCGGTTAGCGCCAGACGCAGCGCCTCTTCGAATCGTCCTTGCACCAACAAGCGGGCGATGAACTCGCCCCCCCACCCCAACCCTCCCCCACAAGGGGGGAGGGCTTTTTTCTCCCTCCCCCCTTGTGGGGGAGGGTTGGGGTGGGGGGAAGCGACCGAGCCGAAACGCTGATCGTCGAAGTAATTGGGTACACCTTCGCGCGCTATTTGAGCCAAGCGCGCGGAGAGGGTCTGGTGGGCGTCTGGAGACAGATCGCGCAGAACGAGCCGAAAGCGGTTGGCCCGGATGTCCCGCGATGTGTAGGGTGCGGCCACCTGGCCCAGATACTGCATATCGATGCCATGATGGGTCAGGTTGCGATGCGGTCCGTGGAAAATGGTCAGATATTGCACCGTGGCAGCGTGGCGATCTTTCAGACCACCGTAGGAGATGCGGCGCAACTCGATACGCCAGCGGCGGCGTATCGCTGCCAGTGCATCGGGTGTGGACCAGCCGCGTTTTTCAAGGCGATACAGAGAATACGGACCGTCCGACGGTGCGACGGAGGTTAGTTCCTCGACCTGGAAATCATCGGGCTGCTGTTTGACTTTCATACGTTTTCAGCGCCCGTCGATGCGGATGCAGATTTTGCCGAAGTGGGCGGCGCTTTCCATGTGGCGGAAGGCTTGCACTGCTTCCGCGAAAGAAAAAACGCGATCGACGATCGGCCGCAGTTGATTGACGGCGATGGCGCGATTCATCGCCTCGAACATCTCGCGGGAGCCGACGAAAATGCCCTGAACGCGGACGTTTTTCATAAGGATGGGCATAGGATTGGCCTGTCCCGCTCCGGATAACACGCCGATGAGGCTGATCTGGCCACCCATGCGCACGGCCCGCAGCGATTGGCCAAGCGTGCCGGCGCCGCCGACCTCGACGACGTGATCGACACCGCGGCCGCCCGTCAGCTCGCGCGCTTTATCTCCCCATTCGGGAGTTTCCTTGTAGTTGATACCCTCTGCTGCACCGAGTTTTCGTGCCCGGTCCAGCTTCTCATTGCTGCTCGACGTAATGATGACTCGGGCCCCAGCTAGCCGCGCAAACTGCAAGGCGAACAGCGACACCCCGCCGGTTCCCTGGAGCAGTACAGTATCGCCGGGTTTGATGCGGCCCTCGGTGATGAGGCCGTGCCAGGCGGTGACGGCAGCGCAGGGCAGCGTCGCCGCCTCCTCGAAGCTCAGATGTTCTGGCACGGGCACCAGGCCATCCTCGTGAAGGACTGCATGTTCAGTAAGCAGGCCATCGATGGCCCCGCCGAGCGCCGACTTGGCCTTGGCGTCATCGATGTCGCCGGCGATCCATTTCTGCATGAAGATCGCGGCGACGCGCTGGCCGACCTTCACGCGAGACACATTCGGCCCAACCGCCGCCACCTCGCCGGATGCATCGGAGAGAGGTATACGCGGCAGCGGCATCTTCGGATTGTACTGCCCCTTGACGACGAGCAAATCGCGGTAATTCAGCGACGCCGCCTTGATGCGCACAAGAATCTCATGGGGTCCCGGCTGCGGTTGGGGCCGTTCGGTCAACGTCAGTGCATCCAGGCCGAAGTGATCGCGGATTTCGTAGAGTTTCATACTGATTCTTTCTATGCCGAGGCACGCAAACAGAAAAGCGGAGTAAGCGACCGCACGGGGCGGCCGCTTACTCCGCTGCGCTGCGTGCGCGGCTCGGGTTTTAGCAGGGCGAGCAGGACAGGCCAGTAATCATGGAGCTTTCTTGCGCGTCTTACCAATCTGGGCGTCGGTGACGTGGAGGCGGATACTCACGTCATTCTGCTCTGTTTTCAGCTTGATGCTATCGATCACTTCCTTGGCGAGTTGCCCGCTCCTGTCCTTGCCGGCGCCCAGGAAGGAGAGCAGCGGCATCAGCTCATCGAGCCTGGCCTTGAGTTTCGCAGCAGCTTCCGTACTGTTGGTATGAACCTCCAGGCCGAACTGGGCGTCGTCGCTCAACTCCAGAGCGCCCGTGACCGATTGCATAGCGGCGGCGAAATCCTTGGAGGCATCGTCGGCCTTGAGCAGCTGCTTGATTTCATCCGTGGCCACCATCGCCAGCCACATGTTCTCGCCGCCCTTTAAGTGAGCGAGGGCCGCTTGCATGGCTGCGCTGGGTTGCTGCGGCGCCTGGCCGGCGCGGCGGATGACAGCGACGGTCTCGTCTTTTGTCGCCGTCATCACCAGTGTCTTGTTGTCGGCGAAGGCGGCGTAAAAGGACCCGTCGTCGCCGCGGATTTCCCACATCGACAGTTCACCTTCCTTGCCCGTCTTGATCCGGCCCGGATGTTTCTTCGCATAGTCGTCGGCGGCCGTTTGTACCTTGTCTGGAGAGAAGCTGCCGCATACCACCACCAGCAGTTTGCCGCCCTTGAGCGGACGGCCGGACGTACTCACGGAGATGGTGTCGATGTCGTGGAACGGATCGAGACCGGCGGCGTGGAGTAGTCGGCGGGTTTCGGCACTGTGTTCAAGCAGCGCCTTGAGAGGATCGAGTGCGTGTTTTTTGACGAGCGGTGTTTGCAACAACTGACGAACGTTGACTTGGACGACTAACTCGGCATCGCTCGGCGTCAAACGATCAGGTACGGCCGCAGTCCAAGCCGGAGTCACAGAAAGCAGCGCCGCAAGGACAACAGCCACGAGGTTCCACCAGGCTTTCATTGGATCGAATCCTTTCGAGTGAAAAACGAAAGTGCCGGCGAGCGGGGGGCGTAAGCCCCCTGTTTGATCGCAACAGGGGGCTTACGCCCCCCGCTCGCCAAGAAAACATCACTTGCTCTTCTTCTCTTTCGAATCTTTTTTCTTGAGCGAATCTTCGATGAGATCGCTACTGATGCGACCTTTGATGACGACAACATCTTCTTTGTTCTTGATACTCAGGCTCTTGATGGATTCGACGATCAGGTCCGCGCCGGGATTGTCTCCATTTTGCGTGATGGCGGCGGCGAAGCCCAGGATCAGATTGAGACCGGCCTTGGCGGAATCCGTCAGTTCCTTGGCGTCCTTGTCGTTAGGTGTGGTGACGGCCAATTCCAGCTTGATCTCGTCGCTGATTGTCAAGCCGCCGGCCAGTGCCTGGATTTTTTCGAGCATGCCCTTGATGTCGCCGGGCGTTTTTTCGATGGCCTTGGCGATGTCCTTGTTGGCGACGGCGGCCAGCGAGATGCTCTGACGCGCATCGACTTTTTCCAGAAGCGCCTGGAATTTCTTGTTCTTCAGGGTCGCCTTGGCTTCTTTGCCCGACTTCTTGAGGGCATCGACCACGTAGTCCTTGCCGGGCGAAACCAGCAAAGTATCGTCATTCGGAATGGCCACAAAGACCGGATCGTCCAGTTCAGGGTGATTGACCTCGTAAAGAATATGCTTGCCGCCGAGAACTTTGTGAATCTTTAGATGGTCGGCTTCGTCCTTGGCTACCTCGTCGGCCTTGGCCCGGAATTTGGCGACATTGAAGCGGCCATGGATGATGACCAGACCGCGATCCTTCTCCGTAGTGACGGGGGCCGCGACCAGGATGCGATCGAGATCCTTGAACGGATCGAAGCCGAGATCTTTCAAAATGTCCTGAGCCTGATCGTTGCCGCGCAAGGCTTCCTGAGCCACTTCCAGCACGTGTTTCTTGACCAGCTCGGAATCGAGGAGTTGGCGGACATTGATGTTGAGGACGCTTTCGGTGTCCTCGGGCAGATACCGATCCAGGTCGGCAGCGCGGCCCAGCGACACGGACAGCAGTAGAGCCGTGACAAGGGCCAGGGAACGGTGAAGCAACATGAGCGTGTTTCCTTTCTTGAAGCGTTTCAGATGTCGCAGGAATATACCCTGCGAGACGAATCCGGTTTCATGCTCGTTTTGTCGCGAAATCATCAGCGAACATGGGCGATCAAGCATTTCAGGTAATGCGATTCCAGGCACGATACGGACACCGGATGATCGGGCGATGGCCCGCGGCGCTGGAGGATCTGAACAACGCGCTTCTCCTCGGCAGCCAGGTGTGCCAACAAGTCCTCTAACATATCCATGCTGATAAGCCCGGAGCAACAGCAAGTAACCAGGAAACCGTGTGGTTCGAGCAAGCGCAAGGCCAATGTCTGCAAGCGTCGATAGCCGCGTAAAGCCTCCTCGACGGCGTGTCGCGCTCGGGCGAACTTCGGCGGATCGAGTATGACCATGCCGAAACGTTCGCCGCGCTCGGCCAGGGTGCTCAGTTCATCGAAAATATCGCCACGCATGAACGTCAGATTGTCCAGGCCGTTGAGGCGTGCGTTGTCGCGTGCCAGTTGCAGGGCGGGCTCCGATTGATCGATTCCCAGCACGGACGCCGCGCCGGCGCGAGCCGCATGCAGGCCGAAGCCGCCGGTGTAGCAAAAGGCGTCGAGAACCCGCCGATCCCGCGCCAGAGCCGCCGCCGCTTGCCGATTATCACGCTGATCGAGATAGAATCCCGTCTTCTGGCCCTCCGCCAGATTAACGAGAAAGCGCACGCCTCCTTCCTCGATCTCGATTGGACCCGGCGGCGCCTCCCCCCACACAAGCTCATCGCTCGCTTCCAGTCCCTCCAGCTGGCCTATGCCGCGCTCGGTGCGCTGATAAATCCCCAATGGATGTAACAATTCCACGAGCGATTCGACGATCCACTCGCGTCGCTGGGCCAATCCGAGGCTGGTGAATTGCAGGGCCAGCCAGCGATCGTAGTGATCGATGGTGCAGCCGGACAGACCGTCGCCCTCGCTGAACACGAGCCGACATGCTCGTCCCAGCCCATCGAGTCCCAACAGTCGGCGGAGATGAATTGCGTCTTCCAACTTCGTCCGGAAGAATGTGCGATCGAGGGAGCCTTCAGCGTCCCAGGAGTACAGACGCACGCGGATTTTGCTGCGGCTGTTGTACAGGCCACGAGCCACGAATTGCCCCGTGTGCGAGACCAGATCCACCACGTCGCCGTCAGCCGGCGTTCCCTCGACAGCGGCGATGGCCCCTGCGTAAACCCACGGATGCCGGCCGTAGAAAGGACGGGCACGGCGGGGCTGCAAAATCACACGTGCTGTCATGGCACTTTGCCGCGCTCGACACCCTCGATGTAGGTCAGGGCGCGTTCAAGCTCGCTCTTTTTTTCTCGACTGCGCAAAAGCGCGCCGACGCGCAGCAGCAGATCGGTCTTGTTGATGGGTTTGGAAACGAAGTCGTCGGTACCGGCCTCTACGGCGCGATCCATGTCGCTGGGCTGATCGAGGGCGGTAATCATGATGATGGCGATGTCGCGCGTGGCGGGGTCGCCGCGCAGACGCTTGCACACCTCGAAGCCGCTGATGCGCGGCATCATGACATCGAGCAGAATCAAGTCCGGACGCCAGGAGGCGACGAGTTCGAGCGTCTGTTCGCCGTCGCTGGTCGTGCGCAGCTCACAGGCAATCTCGCTGAGGTAGGCTTCGAGGAGTTCGGCTCCCAGCGGATCATCGTCGGCGATGAGGATGCGCGGGGACGACTGATCACGATCGATGGGGGCTTTCGGTTCCATGCCCGCCTCCTTGTTTCACAATAATGCCGTTCGCTGGCGCTCCATCTGTTCGCGGAGCTGAGCGAAGTACAGCTCCAGATCCTTGGGTTGGGCCGAGCCGCAGCTGCCGCATCCGCCGCTGCCGCATGTGCTGCACCCGCCGTCCGCCCCCTGCCCACAATCGGAACGGCCGCAGCCCGCATGTTCGCCCTCGTCCGGCACCGCTCCCTCACGATCGCAGCTCAGATCGACCAGCGTGATGTGCATATCGAACTCGCGCGACAGGGTGCTGACAAACGGCCTCACGTCGGCGTCCCCGGCTCGCAGATGATGCAACATCGCATGTTCACCGTCCAGCAGCACTTCCACATCGAGCAACATTAGCGGCAGACCTAACTCGGCTGCCAACTGTCCACCGCGCTCGAAGAGTTGATGCGCTCGCGTGTGCATGACGCTTTCGGTCTGCTCATCGGTGGAAGTAAGGCGGCGCAACAGTTGGCCGACAGACGTATTGGGCAAGAAGTGAGCGTGTTGTGCTGTGGCCGGACGCATTACCTCGGCGATCTCGACGCCGCGTGGACCTCGCACCACCACGCGTTCGCCGCGATGCAGTCCCAGCGGTGTCGCCGTGCGAAAACGGCCAAACTCGCCGGTTAGTCCAAAGCTTGCCAGATATTCCTCTGCCTGCATCGCTTGCCGCCTCATTCCAGACCGAGGAACTCGCGCATATAGCGGTCGTACTCTTCTTGTCCGCGCTCCGAACTCAGATCGAGGCGCAGCTCGTTGATGACCTTGATGCTGTAATTGCGGAGCCAATCCATCCAGCATTCGGCACAGACCGTCGCCTGAATGCGCTGGCCCAGCTCATCGTTGAAGGGCGGCTTCTCAAGCTGGCGAGCACGGCTGCCGGCAAAGCATCCAGGACGCTGGCAGCGAAAGCCGCCGGTACCTTGCTCCGCGCCTGCCGCCTTCTTTTTCGACACAGGTTCCGGCTCACCCAATTCCTTCAACATGCGGGACATGGCATCACGCGGCATGTTGTCGCCCTGCTCGTCGGCCACGTCGAAACCTTGGCTGAGGACGGCAATGGCCTCGCCGCGCTGGTTGTTGTCGAGCAGACATTGGGCCAGCAGTTGATAGACTTTGGAAAAACGCGGGCTCAGCTCCAGAGTGCGGCGGAAGGACTGGATGGCTTCCGGAAATTGCCGCGCTTCCATCAGGAGTTGGCCGAGCCGATAGTGTCCCAGCTCATTGTCTGGGTCATCGTTGGCCATCTTGCGGAACTGGGCGATGCGATCTTGTAGTTGACTCATCGCTGCAAATCTCTCCTAGTTCACCAGCCCGAAGCGTAAGCGAGGGCTACCCTCGCTTACGCTTCGGGC
>DATBHJ010000021.1:0-112423 GCA_036557565.1 Gemmataceae bacterium | reverse complement strand
AACCCTCCCCCACAAGGGGGGAGGGAGAAAGAAGGCCGCTCGCCATTTACCCCGGAATCCGCTACCGCACCCAGGCATACAATGGGTCTTCCAATCTCATGAGGACGATCTCATGTTGCGTTACACTCTTCGTGCTCTGATACTGACCGGACTGCTGATTCCTTTCTTGCAGAAGGCCTGTGGCGCACCGCCAGCCCTGGATGCTTCAGCCCTCTCGGCCCGGATTGACCAGTGGATCGACGAGCGCCTGGTTAAGGAAAAAATCCCACCAGCGCGTCCGACCGACGATGCCGAGTTCTTTCGCAGGTTGAGCCTTGATCTGAATGGTCGGATTCCCTCCCTTTCCCAGCTGGCGGATTTCCTTGACGACACCCGCCCGGACAAGCGCCGGCACTGGATCGACGAGTTGATGGACGGCCCGGACAACGCTCCTTTGTACGTGAAGCACCTTACCCACTTCTGGCGCCGGCAGTTGCTGGCGCAGACTCCGCCGCAGTCGGACTCGGTGGTCGCCCCTCTGGAAAGCTGGCTGCGCAAACAGGTCAAGGCGAACACTCCCTACGATCGGCTGGTCCGTGGGCTGCTCACCGACCCGGAAGCGGTTGGCTTCTTCCTGGCCAACGAAAACAAGGCCGAGAACTTGGCCAGCCGCACCTCGCGACTTCTCCTGGGAGTGAAGCTGGAATGCGCCCAGTGTCACGATGACCGCTCCGGCGGGAAGTGGAAGCAAACGCAATTCTGGGAGTTCGCCGCCTTCTTTGGCGGCCTGCGCCGGGACAGCTCGGACCCCATCGTCGCCACACCGCTGCCACAAAAGGCTGGGCCAGCCCGAATCCGGGTCAGCGAATCGAAAACGTGGGTCAAGACGCGCTTCCCCGACGGACGCGAACCGTCCTGGGAAGGGACCACCACTCCCCGGCAAGCGCTGGCCGAATGGATCACCCACCGCGACAATCCCTGGTTCGCCCGGGCTGCCGTCAATCGCCTGTGGCATTACTTCTTTGGGATCGGCCTGATCGATCCTGTGGACGGCCTTGGGTTGGAGGACAACCGGCCGAGCCATCCGGAATTGCTCGACGAGTTGGTTGACCAGTTCGTCGCCCACGACTTCGACCTGAAATATCTGATTCGCGCGACAACACTCAGCCGGACGTATCAGCGCACCAGCAAGCAGACGCACCCTCGTCAAGACGAGAAGCGTCTATTTGCCCGCGCCTCAGCCCGCGCCCTGACGGCAGAGCAGCTCCATGACAGTCTGGTACTTGTGACCGGCTATCGCCCCGCGCGGACAAGCCCTGCAGCGGGCCGCGCTGCCGATAGTTCCCCCCGCGTCGAGTTCTTGGCGCCGTTCGACGATCCCGATAGTCAGCCGGCTGATTTCCAGGCGTCAGTGCAGCAAGTGCTGATGATGATGAACGGCAAGTTCACAGAGGAGGTGACCAGCTCTTCCCGGAGTACGAGCGTGGCTGCGATCATCGACAGCCAGAGGGCTGGGACGCTGGCCAAGCGTATCGAGGACTTGTACCTGGTCACCCTGTCACGCAAACCGCGGCCCCACGAGGCGAAGCGGCTGCTGGAGTACGCAGAGGCGCACGAGAACAAACAAGCCCTGCGCGACATCTTCTGGTCGCTACTCAATAGCACAGAATTCGTCCTGAACCATTGATTTCTCCTGACTGGAGCAAACCATGTCTCGTTCGTTGTTGGAGCAAACCCGGCGTGATTGGCTGCGTCTGTCTGCTGCTGGCATCGCTGGCTGGTCCATGTCCGGTTGGTTGTCCTCGCTTGCAACCGCGGCTGCCGCAGATCCCAAAACCCACCACTCGTGCATCCTGTTGTGGATGAACGGCGGTCCATCCCAGATGGATACTTTCGACCTGAAACCGGGCCATGCCAACGGCGGTCCTTTCCGCGAAATCAGCACGACCGTGCCCGGCATCAAGATCAGTGAGCACCTACCGCAGCTTGCACGGCACATGGACCAATTGGCCCTGGTACGTTCCATGACCAGCAAGGACGGCGATCATGGTGGGGCCAGCTATTACGCCCATGCGGGTTACTCGCAGCGGGGTCCGATCCAGTATCCGACGCTGGGGGCCATGGTGGCCAAGGAAGCCGCCGCGGAAACGGCGGATTTGCCTCCGTTTGTGAGTATCGCGCCTGTCCGCCGCCTGAGCACCGCGGCGCACAGTCCGGGTTTTCTCGGCCCGCGTTATGCTCCGCTAATGGTCGGTGAGGCCGCCTCGAATTATGGTGCGGCCACCCAGGAGGATGCGATCGCGAATTCCCTCCGAGTCCCAAACTTGACGCCGCATTCGGGAGTCGCGGGCAAACAACTTGAGGGCCGGCTGCGCCTCGTGCAGCAGATGCAGGACGAGTTCGCTGCCGAACATCCCAGCATGGCTGCCCGGAGTCACCAAACCGCCTTCCAGCGTGCCGTCCGGCTCATGCGCACCGACGCCGCACGGGCATTCGATCTGGACACGGAGCCGGCCCGGCTGCGCGACGCTTACGGCCGCAACCAATTCGGTCAGGGATGTCTGCTGGCACGTCGCCTGGTCGAACGCGGCGTGCCGTTTGTTGAGGTATCGCTGGGTGGTACCGGCGGGTTTGAATGGGACACGCACGTGAACAACTTCGAGACAGTGCGTGAGTTGAGCCAGGTGCTGGACCCCGCCTGGGCGACGTTGATGGACGATCTGAAGGCCCGGGGACTTCTCGAAACTACCCTGATCGTGTGGATGGGCGAGTTTGGCCGCACGCCGACGATCAACGGGAGTAAGGGTCGAGACCATTTTCCCAACGCCTGGACAGCAGTGCTCGGTGGAGGCGGCATCAAGGGAGGTCAGGTAGTTGGCAAAACAAGCGCCGGCGGCGAAACGATCGAACAACGCCCCGTCTCTGTTCCGGACCTTCTGGCGACAGTGTGCCTGGCCCTGGGTATCGACCCAAGGAAGTCAAACCAATCCAACGTCGGCCGCCCGATTTCCATCGTGGACAAGGCTGCGAGTCCTCTGGAGGACATCGTAAACTTTCACGGATGAGCCTCTATTCCTCCACGCAAAGCACGCAGCCAGATTAACTGCTTATTCGCGTGACGCTGCTCGCTTGAACAACTCGGGAATGACCTGGCCATCTTCGAGGCTGCGCAAGTCATCCAAAATCATCAGGCCATAAACGGTAAGGGTGATGGACCAAACCTCACCGGCCGACTTGGGGCCGCAGGAAATCGAGGAACGCCTGACTCGCGGCCGATAGGCGCTCTCCGCGGCGGAGGAGAACCCCCGAATGAATGGGCCGAATGTGATGGCCCAGACTTCGTATGCCGACGCGATGGCCGCGCGTCACAACTCCGCTGGGCATCAGCGGCACAATTGACACACCCAACCCCGCCTCCACCATGCGGACGATGATCTCGGTGTTTGTCGTCTCCATGTCCACGCGCGGCGACAGCCCCAGGCCGTGGAAGGCATCGATCACGTGTTGCCGGCCGGTCGAACCACGCTCGAACAGGATCAGCGGAAGGTCGGTCAAATCGCTCAGTTTCATCTTCTTCTTGCGGAGCAGTGGATGGGAAGGCGGGGTGATGACACTCCAGTTCATCGAGAACAGATGTCGATATTCCAGCTCAGGCGACGACTCGTAAGGAGCGGCCACACCCAGGGCAACCTCGGGATCGCGCAGCAGGTCCGACTCGATTTCCTGTTCGGTGCGGTTGCTCAGACGGACGCGGATGTGCGGATAGGCCACGTGAAAACGGCGAACGGCGTCGATGAGCACGTAGAGGATGAGATACTGAGTCGCCGTCACGTGGATCTCGTGCGGTTCGCTAGAGACAAGGAACACATCAGCTAACTGGTGTGCGCGTTCCAGAAAAGCAATGGCGTGCGGCAGAAACTGCTGCCCCTGCTCTGTCAGGGGATGAAGGCGCCGTGGACCACGCTGCTTGCGATATAGTTCGACGTGTAACCGCTCTTCGAGCGCCACCAAGCGATTGCGCACCCCCTGCTCGGTGATGTGCAGAACCGAGGCTACCTCCCGCAACGTGCCCTGCCGTGCCAGTTCCACAAAGGCCCGTACCTGATCCGTCGAGAGAGAAACAAATGCGGCCATGTCGCACCTCAAGTTCACATGTGATCCTAAAACAACAATAACATTGATGAACCAAAGAATAAACAATTTTTTCTTGAGAAAAACCATCGTTACCATCCACTAAAGAGAGAGGGACCGACGGCCTTTAGGCGCGGGAATGGGAGTGGGAGCGATGCTTGTCACATGGTTCAGCGAGTGATGGCCCCGGGCGGGGCTATTTCGATAACCCTGGTTGGAGGGAAGGACGATGAAACGGACCGTTTGTATCGCCTGGACAATCGCCCTATTGGTGTTAGTCCGGCAGACGCCGGCGCAGGCGAGCGACCCGATTGGGGCATATGTCCTGATCGACAAGGTGGTCCTGGAGCCGAACGAACAAGCTCCGACACGCATTCAGGTGTGGGGTGCCTTCACGTTCGCTCAGGAGTCCAACGGCGACACCTACGCCAGGCCTGTACGAGGCTATCTGTATTACGGCGTGGTCAAGGACAAGGAGGATGTGTGCCGCAAGGAGTGGGCGGACATGAAGAAAATCGCTGGTACCGGCAACGTCATCGGCATGGGCAGCCGCTACAACCGGGCCGCTCTCGGCATCGTCCATCGCGCCAGCGAGAAGACCGAGAAAGCCGATCCCTTTCCGTTGGGCATGGGTCTCGTTCGCGTTCGTCGGGGAACGGACTACTCGCCCATCCTGAACCTCATCACTTTGCCCGCTCCTACAACCCCTGTCGATGGAGCGACCATTGATCCAGGGAAGGTAACGCTCGCCAGCCGCAACATCGTTGGTTCGGGACACGACCGGGCCAAGTACGTTTTCGAGCTTGAAAATGCCTCCGGTGAGAAGGAGACGAGCGACCCGATTGCAGCAGGCGAGAAGGAGACAAAGTGGACGCCGCGCATGCAAGTGCATGCCGGCGAGAAGTACACCTGGCGAGTGCAGATTGTCGAGGGTCGGTGGAAGGGACCGTCAGCGACCTCGACGTTCCAGGGGAAGACGCGGCCATGAAAGCAGCACAGTGCGGCTCAGCCTGGCAGGGCATCTTACGTTATTCCCGATGGGATGCTCTTCTCGTTGCGTTGGCTGGGGTGCATGGGGCGCTGCTGTGGGCAGCGCCCGTCGCCCCTGTCGTTGCTTTAGGCGTGTGGTGGAACTCGAACACGATCGCCCACAACCACATCCATACTCCGTTTTTTCGCGTGCAATTCCTGAACCGATTGTTCGCCCTATACTTGAGTCTTCTGCTGGGCATCCCGCAATCAATCTGGCGCGGCCGGCACCTCGCCCATCATGCCGGCACCCCCTGGCGGCCGCGTCTGTCGCCGCAGCTGATTGTAGAGGTCTCCCTTGTGTTCGCCTTGTGGGCACTACTGCTGACACAGTACACCCATTTCTTTCTCTGCGCCTATCTGCCCGGCTACCTCGCAGGGCTTGGCTTGTGCTGGCTACACGGTTATTACGAGCACTGTCACGGCACTGTCAGTCATCACGGCTGGCTCTACAATCGACTGTTCTTCAATGACGGTTTTCATAGCGAGCACCATGCTCGGCCGGGCCTCCACTGGACGGTCTTGCCACAGTCTGACTCATCTGACGCGCCGACTAGCCGCTGGCCGGCAGTGCTACGCTGGCTCGACGTGCTATCGCTTGAATCGCTGGAGAAACTCGTCCTGCGATCTCTTCTATTGCAGCGCATGGTTGTGCAATGTCATGAGACCGCTTTCCGCCGACTGCTGCCGTCCTTACCACCGTCGCCGCGCATCGCCATCGTCGGAGGAGGTCTGTTTCCGCGGACGCCCATGATCCTTCAGCGCCTCATTCCTGACGGTCAATTCGTCGTCATCGACCGCAGCGCGGACAACATTGACAGGGCCAGGGCGTTTCTCACCAAGGATGTTCAATTCTGGAATGAGTCCTACGAGCCGAGACGAGTGAGCGATTTCGATCTCGTTGTTTTCCCGCTGGCATTCGACGGCGATCGTGCGGCCATCTATCATCATCCGCCCGCCTCGTGGGTGCTGGTACACGATTGGCTGTGGCGCCGGCGCGGCACCAGCACGATAATCTCGCTCTGCTTGTTCAAACGTCTCAATCGGGTGAAGCCATGAAAGCCGTGAGCCTGTTTGGGGTCTTCTTCATCGCCAAAGTGCTAATCCTGGCGGGGCGAGACGTGCCTTGTTCGGCCTGGACGCCGCTGGCGTTCTTGTGGCAGGACATCCTGATCGCCCTCTTATTCGGGACCGTCGATTATGCGATCCGGCGGAGCGTATCTCTGGGATGGTGCTTGTATGGTCTGATCTCGCTTTACACGGCGGTGAATGTTCCCGTCGCTTGCCTGCTGGCGAGTCCTTTGACCTGGCCAATGCTGCGGGCTGCCCGCGGCACTCTCGCCGACTCGATTCTCTTGTACATCACAGTCGCCAATCTGTTGCGTATGACAGTCGTAATCGGTGTCGCCATCGCGCTACCCTTTATGCTCCGCAGATTGCTGCATTGCATCCCCTGGCGGTGGCAGTTGGCAGGCGTGGCTGGCGCATCGATCTCCTTGCCTCTGGGACCACTCGCAACCTCACAAGTCTTGACGCAGGGTCTACATCGTAATGTTTTGACAGTGCTGGTGACGACGGCGCTGCCCCGCATTGCGGCCTTTGACCACCGTGAGAATTGGCGTCTCAGTCCCTTCGGCTCCGACCGCTCTGAGGGTCTGTCGCGCTTTCGCGGCTGCGCCGCGGGCCGCAACGTCGTCCTGATTCATCTGGAATCGACGGCGGCGCGCTACCTCGCCCCTTATGGTGCGCTTGAGGATCCCATGCCGAACCTTAGCGCCCTATCTCGCAAGGCGATTCGGTTCGAGAATGCGTATGCCGTCTATCCGGAGACCATCAAGAGCTTCTTCTCGGTCCACTGCTCGCTCTATCCCGCGCTGGATACGACGGCCCAGATGTATGAGCACGCTCCGGCCCCCGCCCTGGCGACGCTGCTGGCGCAGCGCGGCTACCGCACCGGCCTGTTCCACTCGGGACGGTTCATGTATCTCGGAATGGACGACATTCTGAAAAACCGTGGCTTCGATACGCTCCAAGACGCGGGTGACATCGGCGGCGAACACAATTCCAGCTTCGGCATCGACGAACCTTCGACCGTCCGCAGAATGCTGCAATGGATCGATGAGCAAGGGACCAACCCGTTTTTCTTGACCTATCTGCCGATCGCAGGGCATCATCCATATGAGACACCCGAGCCTGGACCGTTCCCCGACGGCGATCTGGTCAACCGCTATCGCAATGCCCTGCACTACAGCGACGCCGCCCTTGGTCAATTTCTGGAAGGACTGCGCCAGCGCCGGCTCGATCGCAAGACGCTGTTCCTCATTCTGGGCGACCACGGCGAGGCATTTGGCGAACATCCCGGCAATCATGGTCATACGCTGTGTATCTGGGAGGAAAACCTTCGTGTGCCCTACCTCATCGTCGCTCCAGGTTCGATCGAGGAATCGGTGCCGGTACGGCGCCTGGCCAGCCTGATCGATACGGCGCCGACCGTGCTCGACCTTCTGGACCTGCCGATACCATCTGCTTATCAGGGTCATTCGCTGCTTGACGCGCAAACGGGGATGGCTTTCTTTTGCACCGATTACAGCATCGGATTGCTGGGTCTGCGTGACGGCGATTGGAAGATGATTCACGAGTTGGAATCCGGCCGGTCTCAGCTGTTCGATCTTCGAATCGATCCCAAAGAACAACAGGACCTGTCCTGGCTTCATTCCGAACGAACGGATGTGTATCGAAATCATCTGCTTCATTGGGCGGCGGCGCAAAAGTACCTTATCACGAAATCGCAACAAAGTTGAAATTCGCCAATAGAATCACGTGCTGCCAGCGCCACGCACGTTGTGTGCCCGGGACGCTTCCCTCCGTGTCGTGGTTTCACTCGTTGATCTTTACCTCCAGGGTTTCCGTCGAGAGAATACGCTGCAATCCGCTCCCCGGCAGCGTTCCGACAAGGCGGACCTTGAACACCTTGTCGCGCGCCGGGAGTTTACGGACTGGAAACACGAGGAAGGCCGTCGCGGTCCGCTGCGTGAGCGTGAAGTCCCTCTCGTCTCGCGTGAAGGGCGAGTAGGTGTGGCCCTGAGACCCCGGCCAGCGTAGCAAGGCAGACCCAACTGTGAACCTCACGAGATCGGCTGATGTCTCTGCTAGTTGACCACGGTATCGCTATCCCTATTAGCTGCCGTTTTCCAAGGCTGTGAGCGACGCCGTGGAAACGATCGAAGAAGGAAAGCACGGGTCATGACCATCCCACGGCCACGCTGGTTTTGGATGCAGCCGCCGAGCCACCTGCACGGCCGCGGGCACACCGCGCGCGTCATGGTGTGGGCGGCAGTGCTGACGCGCGGCACGGAGTGGTTCGAGCCAGTCGTATGGGCGGCGGCCTGCCATGACCTGCGCCGCCAGGACGACGGCGCCGATCCCGAGCACGGGTTCCGCGCGGGTGCCTGGGTCCGTACCCATCTGCAGCAGATACTCCGAGAGCCGCCAGCAAACCTGGAACTGATCGCCAGTGCCTGTGACTGGCATGTCTGTCCCGACCGGCGTTCCGAGTGGGACCACCCCACGCTGTGGTTGCTCAAGGATGCTGACGGGCTCGACCGAGTGCGACTGGGTGACCTCGACAGACGGTTCCTGCGCCACGAGGACGCGCGGCGGAGGGTGGGCGACGCACAGCGTCTGTTCGACGCGACAGCCCGGACGCAGGGGCCCAAGGAGATTTTGCGGGCGGCGCAGCGGTTGCGCCTGCCCGTCGGCGAGTTGCTGGAGTGGGTGGACCGGCATGGAAAAAACGCGGGCCCGGCTTGACGCTCCAGGTAGAGTCATTGCTTTTGCTTTCGAGCAATGCCAGGCGTACTCGATCTAATCGATTTGCGACAAATCCTGGCGCATCTGCCGTTGTTTCTTCGAGAGCATTCCCATCTCCTCTGAGCAAGGGAAAGGGTACCGCAAGCAGATGTAGATTTGCTGGAGCGTGTCGCTGCCGTTAAGCGGAACGATCTGGCCGCAGCAGTGTGGCTGGGAAGGTATGGGTGGCGTCAGAGCGGGAGTGGAAGTCAGGCTGGCCAAGTGCAGTGCCGATGCGAGCGAGCAAATCGGTGTCGCCAAAGAAGTAGAATGGGCCGACCGTTAAGCTGTACTGCTCACATTCGGGCACAATTAGCTCTGGCGAAGTTGGCGCCCGCCGTTCGCAGTAAACGATCCCCTTCCATTCATGGATACGCTTGGCATCCTTGACCAGTCTGTTCAGGTAGGGCCAGTCCTGCTCCGTAGAGGTTGTCAGAAACGCCGACTGTTCGTGAGGGCCTATTTTCTGGACCGCAACCGTTCGTATTTTTACACCCGCGCGGTTCAATTGTTCAACCAGTTCGGGAATGTGCCAGTTCTCCAGAGGCAGTGCTGGGACACGGCACTGCACCCAGCAGACGACCAAGAGGGCCATTGCCATGAAGGACCCACAGATCATGAGGTTTCGCGAAAACCGTCGCATGGCGATGCTCCGTACCAGGGCTTTGGAAACATCCTCAACCCTATATGCACCGGAATCTATGTCAAATCGCGATGGGATGAACCGTTGATAACCAAGGACGAGTCGGTCTTCTCCAGGGATAGCAGGGAATGCTGCACAGGCAGGAGCCGAGACAGGAAAAGAAACGTCCTACCGCTCCTTTCAAACCCGCTGGACGCGGCGCCGCCTATCTCGACCGCCGTCTAAAACGCGATGTTCCTCTAGTCGCCGAAGCGCTGGCATGTGGAGAGTTCAAGAGCGTTCGATCGGCGGCCACCGCCGTTGGCGGCACAGCAACGAGGTTGACGAACGACCCGGCTCCCAGGCCCGCCAGGTCGGCAACCTCCACTTGTCGATCCCAGGCGACCGTGCGACCGGGCAATGGATAAATGTAGTAGCCATGACCCACCAGTTCGGCGAACAGGTCTGTTACGGTGGTTTGCATCTTCGCCAGCCACGAAGGACACACCTCGAAAACGATCGAGGGACGGAAGCGCTTGATCGTCCGCCGTGCCCCACGCAGCACACGTAACTCGGCTCCTTCGACATCCAGCTTCATCAGGTCCAGACGCGGCAACGGCTGATCGCGCAGGTAATCGTCGAGGCGCACCAACCGCACCTCAAAACGATAGTCGCCCTGTGAGGCCAGCGACCAGTTGCCCCCATCGGGGCGGCCTGTTCCGGTCAGCGTTGCGGGGGAATCGGCCAGGCCGAAGTTCTCGGCGACCACATGATGCAAATGGTTTTGTTCGAGGTTGTGCATCAGCAGGCGGTGATTGACCGGATGCGGCTCGAAGGCGACGACCGCCCCGCCCTGCGAAACGTGGTGCGCGATGGCCAGCGTATGGATGCCGACATTGGCGCCGACATCGAGAAACACGCCATCGCGCGGCAGCACAGCCCGCGCCAGCCGCACAATAGCGGCATCATCGCGGCTCAGGCCCGCCCAGTAAATGTGTTGGTGCATCTGGATGTCCAGATCAAGCGTTAGCCGGCCAACCTCGGCCAGCTCGAACGTCACCGGCTCGGCAGGAAACAGTCGATTGAGCAGAGCTGCGATGCGCCAGCGGCCCTTGATTGGCAGCGAGCGCAGACAGTGGGCTAAGAAAGGACGAAGAAAACGTGGCATCGACATGGGACGGCCTCCTGCCTGTCGATCATGGGCGTATCCCTTTGGCGACTGCTTTCCGACTCGCGAACAAGTGGGCAACTGGCTAAATCAAGCAAGAAGTGAATGAATCAAGGGATGCTAATCTATCGTCCTGATACAGCACCTGTCAAGCGCAACTGGATTTCAGTAGTGGGTCAATTTGGTGGGGTAGGCATTCTTGTCTGCGCACCAAATTGACCCACTACCCGGCATTCGCTCGTGGATGGTGTTATTTTACCAGTTCACAATCTCGGACTTGTACATTACTGACCTGCCCGTCATACTCGCCGCGCACCGTGATCGATTGGCCCTTATCCAACCTCTTGATTTGGGCCTCCTCCTTCTCATCCGCCAAATCGAAGAAGCACTCAATAATGAGCTTCCCATTCTCGTCGCCGCCGGTCAGGATGACGAACGAAGTTTCGTGTCGCCCCTGCCCGCTCCTCTGGACGACTCCGGAAATCTCCAGGTACCTGCCCGCGTACTTGCGATTGGCGGCGTCGGGATCGCCTCTGAACTCTTTCAACAGGTCTGCTGCGGAAACCACCACAGTGCGGGCCCGGCGGTCGGCCTCCGCGTCCGCCTTTGCCTGTTCCACCATCTTCTGGGCATCTTGGAACACCGTGGCCAGACGCCACATCCCCAACCCGCAGCATCCCACCGCGCCTACTGCCACGACGAGTGCCCCGCCGAGGATCCATCGGAGCACCGGCGACAGGTTCGACCATCGAGGGAAGCCAGCGCCGTCACTGCGGACGTTGCGAACAGGTTCCGCACACATCGGACAATTGTCGGTGTATGGACCAATCGAATCGTAGCCACAACTGGGGCATCTCTTGGCCATGGGGCATCTCCATGGTTGATTGTCACAAACTCGGTTTTTTCCTGGAACGTGCTACAAGAGACCAGAGTCGGGAGGGCTGCCGGCTTGGTGTCAATGAAATGGTACACATCGCTTCATGAAAAGACAGATATCACCAATGAAAGTCCAGATCCTTTCGATGTTGGGAGCTTGCCCCATCGCGCGCAGAGCGATAAATTGTACAGCCAAGCCCATCTCTTCGCGATTTCGAGACTGCGATCATGGCCAGGAAACGGCAACCGCCTGCGCCGAAAAAGCCCGATGAGCTGGAAGCGGAAGTCCGCGCTCTTATGGAGCAACGACTGGGCGACGAGAAATCGCCGGAAAAGCTGTGCGCGGCCGTGCGGCTGCGCGGCGACGAGGAACTGTACTTCGCTCTGTACCGCAGGATGGCGCCCCAGACAACGTGGGAGAATGATGCCGCGGCCGTGGCCAAGGACACGATCTATCATGTGCCGGTCGGCCCGCGCCCCTGCGAGCAGGGTGCCTGGATAAACAAGCTCCAACATCTGGCATTGCAGATCATTCGTGCGGAGGGATTCGAGGTCAACCCGGACAAGACGCGCCTGTTCCGCAGCGGCAGCTGGCATACCTGCGTGGCAAACAAGCCTACCTGGCCATGCTCAACCCGGAACAAGCACTTCGGCTGAAGGGCGAATGCCAAAATCTGCGCTCGGTTTGTGGCAATCGGAGGCTCCGCTTATGACGAACAAATTGGTTCTCGCAGCCGTCTTTTTCTTAACCCTCCTTCTTCCTTGCCGTGCCGCCGAGCCGCTTTACGCCGGCAAACCCCTGGCGTTTTGGCTGGACGAATTGAAGAGCGACGATCCACTCATCCGCGAGGAGGCCCTCGCCGTCCTGAGCGATGCGGGAGCAGCGGCACGGGCGGCAACTCCGACCATCCTCAAACTAACGCGCCACTCCGACGCTCCTCTCCGCGCCGCCAGCTTGTCCGCCTTGAGATTCCTGGCAGATCCGAAGGAAGCACGGCAGGCGGCGCTACAGAGCCTCAAAGACGATGCCCCCCTCGTCCGCTGCCGGGCCGTGGTCCTGCTGGCGCATGTTGATGCGAAACATCCTGACGTTCTGCCGCACGTCCTGGAGCTGCTCAAGCAGCCGGTCGGCCGAGACGAGTTGCTCTCGTTGCTGGGCCGAATGGGTCCGCAAGCCGAGCGAGCTGTGCCCACGTTGACCAAACTGCTCGATGAAGCCGATCCGCCTTCCCGGCGCTCGGCCATTCAGGCGCTGCGGCAGATCGGCCCGGGGGCGCGCCCCGCCGTGCCGGCGCTGTTGGAACAACTCCATGCCGCCGATCTCATAACTCGGTTGGAGGCGGTGCAGGCCCTGCGGGCCATCGGCGGCGACAGGTCTCGCATCGTAGCCGCCGTCCTGGAAGCGGCCAAACAAGACACGGCGGCGCGCTCCGCCTATCTGTCGTTGCTGGCTGACTACGGGGCCGAGGCTGCGCCAGCGGTCCCCTGGCTCGTCGCCGAGCTGCACCGTCAGCCGCAGCTTTTCGTCACGGTGCAGATAGCCGAGATGCTTTACAAGATCGACCGAGAACGCGCGCGCAAGGAAGCCCGGCCTGTGTTGCAGAAAATGCTTCAACCCAACAATCCGTGGCGCATCGAGGCGGCAGCGGCGCTGCGGCGAGCGGAGCCGGACAACGAAGAAGCGCTTCAGACGCTTCTCGACTGCATGGCGGCGAGCCAAATCGCCGTCCGCCTCTCGGCTTGCTACAAGCTTGGCACGCTGGGCAAGTCAGCCGACAAGGCCATTCCTGGCCTGCGGAAAGCGGTGCGTGATTCAGATCTTTCCCTCCGCGTCACTGCTGCCTTTGCGCTGTGGCAGATCACCGGCGAAACCGATTCGACCGCGCCCGTATTGCTGGAGGCGCTCAAGCCGTCGCAAGCGATTTACTGGCGTTCCCAGGCGGCGAGCCACTTGGGACAGATGGGCGCTTCTGTCAACAAGTCGGTCCTGCCGGAACTGCGAAAATTCCGCGACGATGCCGTTCCGGCCGTGCGTGACAGCGTTCGGCGAGCGATTGAGCAGATCGAATCTTCCGCCCAAAAGGCGAAATCACCCTGAGCAAATGAACCTTTGGGAAGGTGATCCTATGTCTTTCCGAACTCGTCTTCCCCTGCTGATACTATTCTGGCTGTGTAGCGTCTCACGCGCTGAGCCGCAGCTCGATCGTTTCGGCGATCCGCTGCCGGAAGGCGCCATCGTTCGCCTGGGTAATCTGGACCTGAGGAACGATATACCAATCCTTACCGCAGCCTTCACGGCGGACGGCAAGACCTTTGTGACCGGCGATGCGGTCTCCATCGCCTTTTGGGATCTTGCTACGGGCAAATGCGTGCGACGCGTGCCGCTCAAAAACGCGGGACCAGTCCAGCTGCGGCGCCTCAGCAACGACGGGAAAATCCTTATGCTGAGCGACTCCCATGACATCATCCACTTCCTGGACGCCTTCAGCGGCGAAGAGCAACGCACGCTCAACCATGCCCGATGCGGCCCCATCTGGGGAAAGACTCTGGAGCTGGCGCGAGACGGCAAGATCTTGGCTGCCGTTCATCGGGCCTCGAATGCCACTGCTATGGCCTCGATCGCTGTCTGGGAGGTTGCAGGCAGCAAGCTCCTGCACGAGTTCAAAGTGCCCTCGCTCGCGCAAGGGCCGCCGCCCTACGATCTGATCGCATTGACGCCGGACGGCAAACAGCTGGTCCTTCCGCACGACGATGGCTCGCTGCACCTTGTCGATATCGCCAACGGCAAGGAGGTTCGTGCTTTCGAGATGCCGCCGTCTCGCCAGCGCGTCGCACCCGCTTCCCGTGTCGCGCCTGCTTTCCGCTTCCAACGCCTGGTCCTTTCGCCGGACGGCCGCTACCTGGCTTTTGGCGGTTCTGCCGCTACTTGGACCGTGTGTGATATGACCACCGGCAAGCGCGTGCGACAGCTGGAGTCGCTTCAGAGTTATGTTTCGGGACCAATCTTCACGCCGAACGGCCGCTTTATCGCCGTGGATGAGAACAAGGAGGTTCGCCTTTTCGGTGTCTTGTCCGGCAAAGAAATCCGCAAGCTGCCCAAGCCAGGGCAGGTTGGACCAAGCACTAAGCTGGTGTTCTCCCCGGATGGCCGAATGCTGGCCGCATTCCCAAGCAGCCACACCATTTACATCTGGGACGTAGTGGCCCAACGCAGGTTGCATCCCCTCGTCGGCCACGAAGGGCAGGTTCGAGCGCTGGCGTTTTTCCCGGACGGCAAGCGCCTCGTTTCGGCCGATCAGACAGGCGAGAGGAGAGTCTGGGACATCGCCTCGGGTCAGAGCCTGGCCCAGCGGACCTATAACTATGGGGCCCAGTCCCTGACAGTGGATGGAGACGGCGAGACAGTTCGCTTTGCGTGCAACGATATCTCGGTCCATCAGTGGGACTTACGAACCGGACGCGAAGAGGTCCGGAAGATAGTGGGTGACGGCCTCTACTCCAATGTGTTGGCCCTGTCGCCGGACGGTAGAAGCCTTGCGGTGCTGGTACCCAATCGCGCTGCTCCGCAGAAGGCAAGGGGCGCACCTGAGCTACGGCTGTATGACTTGAAGACGAACCAATCGATCGTGTTGCCGCGCCCGACGGAGCAGGGTGGGTTTGGATACCTGGCGTTTACTCCGGACAGCCATTGCTTGGCCGCCAGCTGCGGCGGCGTCTTGCGTCTGTGGGACCGGGACACGGGCAAGTTAGTGCGCGAAGTCCAGAGAGTAACGCTGGATGGATCGCCTGTGCATCTGGCCCTTGCCGCCGATGGGCGGAGCTTCATCGCCTTGATGGACCGTATGCTGCGCATCCGAGAGATTGCCAGTGGCGAGGATCGCCTGCAAACCCATCCCCTGGGCAACATGTTTTCCCTGGCTTATTCGCCTGACGCTCGCTGCTTCGCCTGCGGACTGGGGGACGGCCAAATCTTAGTTTTCTCCGCCGTCAGCGGCATACAGCTGGCCCAGTGGCAAGGCAAGCAAGGCTACGTCTTCAGCCTGGCCTTCAGCCGCGATGGTCGCTTTCTGGCATCCGGAGGCACAAATGGCACTATCCTTATCTGGAAAGTACCTCAAGAGGAAGAGTTGCTGGCTGTCCTGAGTGCGAAAGAGACTGATTCCTTGTGGCAGGCTCTGGGCGACCGTGATGCTGCGGTTGCCAATCGTGCCCTGGTCGGCTTTGCCGCCGCCCCTGCGAAGACCTTGCCGTACTTTAAGGACCGTTTATCCTCGCTCGGCAAACAGCTGGATAGTTCGCAGATTGCGGATCTGATCGCCAAGTTGGACGACGACTCCTTCAAGGTCCGCGAGCAGGCCATGAGTGAACTAGCGCGCGCCGGAGCCAACGCTGCCGACGCGCTCGGTCAAGCACTGCACAAAAATCCGTCGGCCGAGGCTAAAAGGCGGATTGAAGACTTGTTGGCGCGTCTAAAAAAAGGCGGCGATTCCCAGCGTTTGCGCTTTGTGCGTGCGGTTGAAGCCCTGGAGCGCATCGGCACGACGCAAGCAAAGGAGATGCTGCGGAACTTGGCTGGCCAATCGCTGCCTCCGGACTTGCGCGAGGAAGTACAAGGCAGCCTGAGCCGCCTGGGAGATAAGCCTTAAATCATTCCTTTGTGCTTACCCGGCAATCACTCGCGAACACACGCCAATGACGAACGCGCTTGGCGGGTCAAGCGTGCCGAGGGCGGCCCTTTGGCCACTTCCTTCAGCAATCGCCTCGCCTCCGCCGTGCCGATGCGCTCCAGTACGATCAGAGCACGCAATTGACGCAATTCCTCCTGCGTCGGTGGAGACGGCGCGGCGGCAAGCAATTCCTCAATGCGTCGTCGCTGCTCCGGCGATGGCTTGGCATCGAGCGCCGCCCTCAAAGCCGGCTCGGCTTTCTGTCCCAATTCCTGCAAGCGCTTCACCGCCGACTCGCGGACCTCGAAGGAATCGCTGTCGAGATCGGTCAGTAGTTTGCTCGTCGCGTCCGCCGCTGCGATGGGATAGGGTTTCACCCGTCCGCGTAGAAATGTCAGAGCATCGTTTCGTGCATCGGCCAGCCGCCAAACGGCGCGCCAGGCCTTGGCGGCGTCTGCATCCGCCAGGTCGGTCCAGAGGGGCTCGATTTGTTTTGCCTGGAGGTGTTGTGGTTTCGGCGACGGCAGCGAAATGTCCCACAAGAGAATGGTCCCATCCGCCATACCTGTGGCCAGACGCCGCCCATCCGGGGCAAAGGCGAAGCAGATCTCGTTTGTCATGCCCTTGGGCATTCGGCGGGTGGCTATCAACTTGTTCGTGACAGCATCGTATAGCTGGATGCCGTCGGTATTGACTGCCAGCAGTCGATTGCTGGGATGAAAAGCCACCTGACGAGTCCATATTCCGCGCTTCAAATGCGCGACTAACTTACCCGTGGCGCTCTCCCAAACACGAAGGTCATCTATCCCTTGGGTTTCCCCATTTTCTCTCTCGTGCAGCTGAGGGCCGCCGAGTACCAAAGCCCCATCGTGCGAGAAGGCACACGGCTGGCTTGGCGGGCCTTCTAGGCTGGCGAACTTCCGACCGGATGCTGTATCCACGAGGTCGCCGTTACGCAGTAGCAGCCGCCCATCCGGGGAGAGCGCGCTTAATCTCGGATCGGACTGTTCGAAGGCATGACACGTCAACATTTGGCCCGTATTCAGGTCCCAGGTCGCCAACTTGTGGGGGTATGTCGGCGGGTTCGTCATAACGCCGAACAAACCGACGGCTCGGCTGCCATCCGCACTGATGCGCAGGTGGTAAGCAGAGAAGTCACTCTCGCGGAGTTGATCGTGCGGAGGCAGTGCAATCGAACGCACTTCCTTCTCGGAAGAAGCATCCCATAGTTTGATTGGTTCGTGACTGCTGGCGGATAAGATCCAGCGTCCATCGGGCGAGATGTCCAGAACCTTGGAATCGAAAGAATACTGCTGCGGCCTGGAAGCACGCCATAGGCGCAGCGGCTGGCCTGTCGCAGTGTCCCATAAACGCACGGTGCCATCCAGCGAGATCGAAGCGACTCGCTTGCCGTCGGCCGAAAAGGCCACCTTGTCCACTTTGCCGATATGGCCCAGCGCGAACGTATCCTGCCACATCGGTTTGCCCGTCTCCAGGTCCCAACGCTGGAGCGAACCGTTGTTGGTGAGGATACTTTTGCCGTCGGGCATAACGACGACTTCCTCGCCCGCGCCTGCAAGCAATTGCAATCGTTTGCCCTGGATCATGTCCCAAACAATCACGCCTTCGCGCTTTGGGATGAACAGGGTGCGACCGTCGGGACTCATGCTCAATTCCATATCCCCATCAGAGCTCCTGATTGGAGGCGGATTCTCTAGCTTGACTATTTGTCCCGTTGCCAAGTCCAGGGTTTGTCCATGCGGCGAAGTCAGGACCTTGCCTTCCGCGGTGAACACCATGGATTGGAGATTGAAGACATTCTCGTTTCGCCATGCTTGCCGTCCGGCGACGATGTCCCAGCAGTACAAGCCGCGATCGCTCGAACTGGATGAGAACGAGGCGAGCAGCCGATTGCCTTCCGGCGAAAAAGCGAGCCGATGGCCTGGGCGGTTGTGCTGAAACCCCATGCGAAAAATCTGCTTGCCGTTGGCCAGATCCCAGGCGCAGATGAGATGTTCGTAGCCGCCTTTTTTATCCTCTCGGCTTCCGATGGCCCCGACGCGCTGACTATCGCGCGAAAAGGCGATCGGCCAAAAACTTCGCTTTCCCTTGGCCCCCAGAACATGCTTTTTCTCGACAGTTCGCACATCCCAGATCGCCAGCGCCTCTTCCTCCCCCCCTCTCCACTGTGCGAGCCATCGGCCGTCCGGAGAGAGTATGGAGTTTCCCCAAGGTTCCGACAGTTCACGCTTTTGGCGCAACTGCCCCTTGGCGGCATCCCAGATGTTCAGATAAACGGAGTGGCGGGCGCCAATGATCGACTTGCCGTCCGCAGTCACGGCCAGATTCATACCCACGGCGCGGCGCTGAATAGTGCCCAGGCGCATCGCGGCCCCTTCGGGTAGCGGATCGCCGTATAGATCGACGTGTTTCTTCGCTGACAATGGCTTGTCATCGCCGTCCGGCTGCGGCGCACTCTCCGGCAGGCCCTGCGGACGGAGGCTCATCATCCCTACACCCGTGCCGGCGACAGCGAACAACAATACGGCGACACTGATGGCTTTGAATTTGTTGGCGAACATCATGCGCACGGTCTCCTCGATCAAAGCCGCTACGGCCGCTGAGGGCCGTCCTCCTGTGGTCGCCGCCTGCAAAGTGGAATGGGTAAGGGCCGCCGGGACTGGACTCGTTGCACCGGCAATCAAGAGCGTTCCGCCGAGTGCCGCGGGCAGCGTCAAGCCGCGTCTCTCCAGTCGCGAACGCAACCGCTCACGCCCGCGCTCCAGTCGTCCTTTGAGAGCGTCGGGAGAACAGCCCAACCGCTTCGTCGCCTCTTCCCGCGACAGGCCTTCCAGATAACACAGAATCAGCGGCGCACGAAACTTCTCCGGCAGCTGGTGCAATTCCTCATCGAGGACCCCCAGGAATTCCCGAACCGTTAATTCGTCGAGGGGAGAGGGAGGAGAAGTAAACTGGATCTGAGCCTCCCGTTGGTTACGCCGTTGTCGTGACCGTCGCTCTTGCATCGCCATACGGCGAGCGACGCCGTGCAGCCAGCACGGCAGGGCTTCCGGACGGCGAATCGTATGGGCTTTGCGCGACAACAGCAGAAAGGCAGCCTGAAATACGTCCTCGGCGAGTTGCTCATCGCCGCTTATACGTCGCACCAGGTTTATTACCATTGGTCCATGACGACGCATCAGCACCGCGAAGGCATCGCCATCGCACGTTTCGGAAAAGCGTCGCAGTAATTCGCGGTCGGTATATTCTGCCTCGCCTTGGCGCGCCGCAAGCGAACGCAAATAAGCGACAACGGTATGCGACGACGATTTCACGGCCACTCCTCCCCTGGCGCAGGTATCTCTGGGAGTATAGTGGCCACCGGCGAACAAACGGCACTTTTTTTCGCACGTAACAGGCGTCCGCCATTTTCGCTCCATCTGACAGATGCGTGGGAAAAAAGTTTCGAATCGACGCAGATTGATTGGTTAAAATCAGGTATTCGCTGGAAACAACTTTCTTCCGAAACACAAAAGGGCAGTCCTTGCTCTCTGCCGAACTTGCGAGGGGGAAATGATAAGCGAGTGCCCGCGAAGTTCAGGGCGATAACAAGCCCCAGGGCATCTCCAAAGCTACCTGAGCGGTCGCAGCAATCGAAGCAAGGAAGACCGCTCACTTTCCTTGATTCTGTTGCCGCCGTGGCCAACAATCTTCGGGTTTGATGCGCCCGGCTGCCCGATCCTTCCGCCGGCTCACGATGGCCGTGGAAGCTGGAGAGCACCGGCATAAGGCGGGTAACCGAGCTGTTGATGCTATTGCTTGACCACTTCCGCAAGCGTTCTGCTTTCGCCGCGGTCTTTACTGGGACGTGATTCCAGATCGAGCAGGGCGGCTTTGAGTTCACCCACGCCGGAGCGGAGAATCCGCTCAGCGGGGCGAAGCGGCTCCAGGGGCAGCATCCCCATCTCTTTCTCGTCCGCCGTCAGCCGCTCGTTCTCTGCAAACGGTTGGCTGCGGACAAACGCTGTCTTCTCGAATCGATGCGTCAGTTGGATGCGCCGCATCGTGTAGTTGTGCCTGGCCGGGTCCGGTTGCACGAATACGACAGCGTACTTGCCGTCCTCCACCACAGCATCGATCGGCACCTCGACCACATCCCTGGGCGGCGGGATCTGCACGGTGCAAGAGACGAACTGGCCGCCGCGGATCAGCTCCCGGGGATTGTCGATGTAGCCTTTGATGACCGCCGTGTGCTGATTGGGATCAATCAGATAGCCGATCTCTTCAATATGTCCCTTGAGTCCGCCGATTGAGCTGGCCCCCACGGTCTGCACGCTCCACACTCGCTCCTCGGGTTTAAGGGCATTGAGGGTCGGCAACTCATCCTCTGGGGCGTTGGCGATGACGAGGAGGCGATCCACCTGGGCAATCTGAAACAGGTTGGTCGTCGGGTCCTGCACGATCTCGTGCACTGTGGGGTTACGCTCGATGATAATGCCATCGAACGGTGCCCGCAGCGTCACCCTACCCCACGGGTTCTCGTTCTCCTTATCTGGATCGTGGCCGGTCACTCCCTGTTTTTCTTTCTTGACCCAGCGGCCTGCCCGCGTCTTGAACCAGGCTTCTTTGTCGGCGGCGATCTTCTTGGCTTCCTCATGAAGGGCATCGATGTCTTCTTGCGGAATGTTCCAGGCAATGAGGGTGTTCAAGGCCCGGCTGATGGCGTTGCGGTCCTGCTGGACGGTGCGCCACTGATTGTCGAGCACGACCTGGGGGATGGCCGTGGATTTCGAGGTCATGTTATCGTAGATTTTCTGATCCACTTCATACTGTACCAGGGCGTCGAGAAGGTCGTTTTTCTTGCTTCCGACATCGACGCTGAAGTAGATCCCCAAAATGTCGCCCTTTTTCACATGATCGCCCGGACGCAGCTCGCGATATTCGGTTTGCCCCGACGTGTTGCCCGGCTCGCCGGGGTACAAGGGATGTTCACCGATCTTGACCACCTCACAGGGAGCGAATCGAGCACGGATGCGTACCAGCGTCGCGGGGTTGAGGGCCGTCGATCCGTACAAGGTGAGCGGCCGCGTTGCCGTCGGCACATGGACGACTTCGATCTGATCCTTGCCGCCTCGGCGAATGCCCAGCGCGGCACGAACCGGCTCCGAAACAGAAAGGGTGTGCGGCTGATCCTTGACCAGTTCCACGCCCACCCGCCGCGGCGGCTCGATCTTGACTTCCTCTGGAGTGGTGGACATGCCCGGCAGACGTACGCCCAAAACGAAGCCGAGGAAGATCACCAACACGACCGCCACGAGAAACAACAGCCCCGCCGATTGCACGGCGATGAAGAAGCGACTGAAACGACTTTGCGGTTTAGGCAGTTCATTCAGCGCAGGATAGGAAACTTGGGAAGACTGCACAGAGAGCGGTTCCATGTCCGAGGCAGACGGATTCGGCGTCGGCTTACTCATGAGGTTCTCGTTTCCGTGCTGCTTTTGGAAGCGCGACCATGGCTGGAGGCCATCGTGGCAGGTTGGTTGGATTCAGGGGATGCGAGCTACACAGAAGTCGTCTTACTCCATTGGCAAATGCAATGCCGGGCCTGAGATCGGCCGCAGAACAATCCACAATTGTTTAATCTGGAAGGATTTGTGACGAAAAAGAAAAAGAGACTCAATCCACTGTACAGCCCTTGTCGGCATTTGTCGGAGAAAACTGTACATAATCTGGTCAATCTGAACGGAACTTGGTCAGGCTGGAACGGTCGTGCGTTGGTATCATTCATCTGATTAGTGACTCTTCGTAGAAGCGTCGGAGGGCGCGACGCTGCTACGAAGTGTCGCTAATCATTTAGGCGGATCACGATCATGCCAATGCGATTTTTCGCGCGAATGACCTGGCCAATCCTGATCCTGAGCATTCTCACTCTTGCGGTCGGCATCCTCGCGGCGTGGCTGGTGTATCACTCTCAGAGAGAGGCTTCCACCGCTCTGACGCAGAACGCTGCGAGCATGCGGGCGGCCGAAGAGCTGGTGATCGCGCTGCGCGATGTGCGGCACGAGTTGCACTTGTACCTCATCACCAAGGAGCGCCGTCATCTCGACGCCGTTCCCAAGCTGCGGCACGAGACCGATAGGTGGCTCAAGGAGGCGGAACAGACAGCGGTAACGGAAAACGGGCACGATCTGATTGGCCGCGTTCGCAAGGGCTACGATCGCTTTTTCGCCGATTTTCAGGAGCTTGAAAAGGATCCGCGGACACAGGAGGATCGCATCTCCAAGTTGGCTGATGTCGCCTTAACCGGCGAAATCTTGAATCCGGCCCAGGAGTATTTGGACCGAAACGAAGATGAAATTACCGCCCGCAACGAGGAGAACGAGCGTGTCGCCTCTTATGTCGTGCTTGGTCTGGTTCTGTTGGGTGTCTGCGGTCTGGTGTCGGGCTTCGGCATTTCCTGGGCCATCAGCCGGTCCATCGTCCGCCTCAGCGTGCCCATCCGCGACGCTGCCGGGAAACTGAACGAGATCGTGGGGCCAATCACCCTGTCGGCACGCTGGGGCCTGCATGAGCTGGAGGGCGTGATGCACACGATCGCGGAACGCATCGGCGCTGTCATCGACCGTCTCCAGCAGAGTGAACGTGAGGCTCGGCGGGCCGAGCACCTGGCGGCGGTCGGCCAAATGGCGGCCGGCATCGCCCATGAGCTGCGCAATCCCTTGATGCCCATCAAAATCCTGGTGCAGTCGGCCGCCGACCGCCGGCCGGATCCCGGCCTGGATGGCCGCGATCTGACGGTGCTCGAACAGGAGATTAGCCGGCTGGAACGCTCCATCCAGATGTTTCTCGACTTTGCCCGTCCGCCGCGGATCGAGAAGCGAACGTTCGAGGTGCGTGAAATTCTGGAGCAAATCATTCAGCTCTTGGAAGCGCGGGCCGAGCGGCAAGGGGTGCGCATCGAGCGCCGCTTCCCCGAGGAGCCGCTGATGCTCCAGGCCGACGTCGGCCAGGTCCGCCAGGTCGTTTTGAACCTGCTTCTCAACGCCCTGGACGCCGTTCCGGGCGGCGGAACGATCTGGCTGGAGCTGCGTAAGGACAGGGAATTCTGGTTGGTGCTGTCGGTGGCGGATAGCGGCGGCGGTCTGCCGGCCGACCTGGGAGAGCAGATCTTTGAGCCATTCGTCAGCACCAAGGAGACCGGCCTGGGACTGGGGCTGTCGATCTGCAAACGCATCGTCGAGGCCCACGAAGGCCAGATCAACGCCGCCAATCGGTCGGACGGTGGGGCTGTCTTCACTGTCCGCCTGCCCTGTTCGGTTCTAACTCCGGCGAGCGGGGGGCGTTAGCCCCCTGTTTGTTCACCCCAGGGGGCTAACGCCCCCCGCTCGCTGGGGTTGAACGCGAATCGATCTTTACAAGGCCGGAGCAGACAGCCAAGATAACCCATATTGGTTTTCCTCGCCCGTTTTGTCCTGAGGACTTGAACAGGAACAAAGGATGATGTCGAACGATCGTGTCCCAATGACGAGAGAAGGTTACGAGAAACTCAAGGCCGAAGTGGACCACATGCAGAATGTGGAGATGATTGAGGTTACCAAGCGCATCGCTGCCGCCCGCGCGTTGGGTGACCTCAGCGAAAACGCCGAGTACCACGCGGCCCGCGAAGATCAGGGCATGTTGCAAGCGCGCATCGACAGGCAGAAGGATAAACTGGCTCGCGCCTACATCGTCGATCGCAGCAATCTGCCTTCGGATGTCGTCGTTTTCGGCACGCGCGTGCGCCTCAAGGACCTCGATTCGGGCGAAGAAGAGGTCTACGAACTGGTCGGTCCGGGCGAGGAAGATTACGACAATAACAAGATCCTCACCACGAGTCCCCGTGGCCAGGGGCTCCTGGGAAAGAAGTGTGGCGACATCGCCGTCATCAAGGTGCCGCGCGGCAACCTGCGCTACGAGATTGTCGAAATATCCTTCCCCTCGTAGTCGAGACGGCAAGCGACCTGCGGAACAGACTCGCTGTGCCCTTTTGCGTATAAATAACGCGCAGCGGGCAGCGAACTACATCCCGGAGTCTCTTCTCTCACGAGGTCGCCATGTCTCAACTCAAACACGTTGTCGATCCGTTTGGCGAAGTGAACGTATATCCAGAGCCGAACGGCAAGGTCCGCATTGTTGCCACAATTCTCATGGAGCCGCACAAGGAGGGCGCCCAGACCGGCATCGCCCTGGACGGTTCCGGCTCCATGAGCAAACTCTACGGCGTTGAAGACGGTAGTCGCGTTCTGTCGCCGATCTTCGGCGGGCCGAAGAAACTGAATAATGAAATCACGCCGATCGCCCAGAAACTGTGCGCCTATCTGGCGCGCAAGATCGACGCCGACGGCGGCACTACCTGCATTTACTGGGCGGTCGGTACCAACGGCCGGGAAATCGAGGTGGTCGGCGATCTGACGGCCGACCAGGCGGAACGTCACGTCTTCGGTCCGCCACGCGATTTCGGTACTGGCACCTGCTTGCTGCCTGCCGTGAAGTACTTCGTCGAGCGCTTTCGCACCGCTCCATGGGGTTTCTACGTCTTCGTCACCGACGGCGAATTGCACGATCTCGACGACGTGATCCGCTACAGCACCCAGCTGGCCCGCGACATCGCCGCGCGCCGCCGCAATCCGATGAAATTCGTCCTCATTGGCGTGGGTCCCAGCGTCAACGAAACGCAAATGACCGAGTTGGACGACCTCGATAGCGGCACGTCCGTCGATTTGTGGGACCACAAATTGGCCGCCGAGATGCGCTTGCTGGAGGAAATCTTCGCCGAGGTGGTTGACAAGAATTCTCGAGTCGCCGATAACGGACGCATCTTCGACGCCCAGGGTCGCGTCGTCAAGGATTACAGCGATACTGGCCTGCCGGCGTACCTGGAGTTCGAGCTGCCGGCGGCTTCCCAATACTTCACACTCGAAGTCAACGGCACGCGCGTGCATCAACCGTTGTCAGAGCGCGCCCGGGTGCCGTCGTCGTCAGCCGCAGAATCATCGATCCCGGAGGTGTTACCGGCAGACGAATCATCCATCCCTGAGGTGTTGCCGGTAGTTGAGCCCACCGCCAAGGCAGTACCGGCCGCCGCGAAGACCGAAGATGACGACGATCCCAACGCCGAATGGCGCAATATCCATCTGGAATTGAAGAAGGACGTGGAAACGGACATCGATCTGGAAAAACCAGAGGATGAATGACCGTATGACCAGCCCGAAGCGTGAGCGAGGGCGGCCCTCGCTCACGCTTCGGGCTGGTAGGTAGGGGGAACCATGTCGCAGTTGAAGAAAGTCGTCGAACCGTTCGGCGAGGTGAACGTCTATCCGTCGGCGGCCGGCAAGGTTCGCGTCGTGGCCACGATCCTGATGGAGCCGCACAAGGAGGGTGCCCAGACCGGCATCGCCCTGGACGGCTCCGGCTCCATGAGCAAGCTCTACGGCGTCGAGGAGGGCAACGGCGGTTTCCTCGCCTCCCTGTTCGGCATGAAAAAGCAGACGCACAACGAGGTGACGCCGGTGGCACAAAAGGTCTGCTCATACCTGGCGCGAAAGATCGACGCCGACGGCGGTACCACCTGCATCTACTGGGCGGTCGGGCCGGGAGGTAGTCAGATCGAGGAAGTGGGCGACCTGCGAGCCGACGAGGCGGAGCGACACATTTTCGGGCCGCCCAAAAACTTCGGCACTGGAACGCAACTTGTGCCGGCCGTGAAACACTTCGTCGAACGTTTCCGCGACGCTCCGTGGGGCTTTTACGTATTCATCACCGACGGCGAACTGCACGATCTGGAGGAAGTGAAGCGCTACAGCACCCAGCTGGCCCGCGACATCGCCGCCCGCCGCCGCAATCCTCTGAAATTCGTCCTCATCGGCATCGGCCCCAATGTCAACGAAGAGCAAATGGAAGAGTTAGACGATCTCGAAACAGGCACTTCTATCGACCTCTGGGACCACAAGTTGGCCGCCGAGATGCGCATGCTCCAGGAGATTTTCGCCGAGGTCGTGGACAAAAACGCGCGCATCGCCGACAACGGCCGCATCCTCGACTCCCAAGGACGTACCGTTAAGGATTATTCGGACACAGGAATGTCGGCTTATCTGGAGTTCGAGATGCCGGCGGACGCCGAATACTTCACGCTGGAAGTCAACGGCAACAAGATCCATCAGGGTCTATCCGACCGCGCCAACGTACCCCCGCCGCAGCTGACGAGCGGTTAGCCGTGACGCGGAGCGGAGCGCGTTCGCGCTTCGCTCCGCGTCGCGGCTAACCGCCTGTCTTCCATACAATCGGAATGTAACCGATAAGCATACCGGCGATTAGCCCCGCCACATGGGCGACGTTGGCGACACCCTGGGGGACAAGGAAGCGAATTAACGGCGTCATGCAGAGGAAGAGCCAGCCCACCAGGATGATGATGTTTCTGTTGTCGATGAGCAGACCCATCTCCGGCTGAAAGCGCGTCTTCATCCAGATATAGCCGAACAAACCGTAAATGACGCCGGACATACCGCCGAAACTCGGCGAGCGCGGCAATTCCGCTAGAGGAACGCCGCTGCCGATCTTGCCGAGAAAGTATTGTGCCAGGTTCGACAGCACGGCCACCACCAGCACCATAGCCAAGTAGCGAACGCGCCCGCGCCGCCGCTCGATTGCGCCTCCCAGGATATACAAAGCCCACATGTTGAACAGGAGATGCCAGATGCCGATGTGGGGAAAGATCGGCGTTACTAAACGCCAAATCTCACCGTGAAGGACCGGCTCCAATCCCGGCGATGATCTCACTTTCAATCGAAGCGCTTCCTTGATCGTCCGGGCGGAGGGGTCGAAGCCCACTATTTCGAGCTTATCCGGAGGAGCGATGGAGAGCGCTTCCTGGAGCGAAGGGCCGAACTTGAATCCGTCTATTAGAACCGTAACGATCACGCTAATCGCAATGAGGCTGAGCGTGACGCCGCCGGTCATTCCGGCGCGCCGCATGCGCCCGTAGAAGCGCTGTTGTCGCTTATGATACGCTTTTTCTTCCTGTAACTTCTGCTTGCGCAACTGAGAGGCGGTGCTGCCGGCATCTTTGTAGCGAGGATCATCGGGATTGCGCTGGAACTCCTCCAGCTCTTGCCGGGCGCGCGGCAGGTGGTCCTCATCGCGAATCCAGATGGCCCAACCACCGTCCGGCTCCTTCTCTAATTGGGAGTCGATCTTGAGCGTCAGCAGGTAGTCGGCCAGTGCGCGAGCGTTATCGGCGCTGGGAAAAGTGGTCAGTTGTCGCATCGTCTGTTCTCAATGGGGCGATCCCTGTCATGCTATCGCACGGAGGTCGCATCGCACACCGCCGCACGGGAGTACAGGCGACCTTTCCAATGCAGTGTTAGGGAAGGTGACGGAGCGGAGAGTCGTCCACGCGATATGGTATAAAGAATTGCGCAGCGAGCAGAGAATAACATACATTCCCGAGGTTCTTCTCTCGCGAGGTCGCCATGAGAAAGATCGCGTTACTGCTCCTGAGCGTGAGCCTTCTCGCGGCAAAGGACGACGAGGATGCGAAAAAGCCCAAGCCGCGTTTTCCTCTGGGCAAAGAGACCACCTACGTCACCGAGCCGCTCGACACCGACGGCTACATCGACTACGCCGCGGCGCTAAACGAACGCTTGCGCCGCGACGTGACGCCGGAAAACAACGCCAACGTGCTAATCTGGAAGGCGCTCGGCCCTCGTTCCGAAGGTGCGCCGATGCCCGAGGAGTTTTTCAAGTGGCTGGAGATCAAACCGCCGCCAGAAGTGGGTGACTACTTTATTCCGATGGGGCGCTACGCCCGCGAACAGCTCAAACTCGCACCTCGCCCAGGCGTCATTGCGATCCAGGAAGAATTGTCTCTTTGTTCACAACGAGCCTGGAAAGCGTCGGAACATCCCAACATCGCCGCTTGGCTGAAGGCAAACGAGAAACCCCTTGCGGTTGCCCTGGAAGCGACCAAACGTACGCATTATTACTCGCCGTTGGTGTCGAAGCGAACAAGAAAAGAGCCGGAGCCTTTGTTCCTGGCTCTGATGCCGAGCATGGAACAGTGTCGTCGGTTAGCTCAGGCGCTCGCGGCTCGTGCCTTCTTGCGGATCGACGAAGGACGTTTCGAGGATGCCTGGCAAGACCTGCTCGCCTGTCATCGAATCGGTCGTCACTTGGCACAGGGCGCTGCCAATATCGAGCTATTGGTCGGCATCATCATCGATTCGAATGCCGGCAGGGCCGATCTGGCGTTCCTCGAACGTGCGCATTTGAAGAGCGAACAGATTAACAAATGCTTGCGCGACCTCCGAGCGTTGCCGCCCATGCCTGTGGCAGCTGACAAAATGGACCTCGGCGAGCGCTTTATGATTCTCGATGTCGTTGTGATACTCGATCGTGACGGCGTGGAGAGCCTGGTGGCAGCTCAGGAAGAGGAGCAGTTTCTGCGTTTTTTTCAGCGTAAACCTAATTACGAAAGCACTTTGCGTAATGTCAACCATTTGTACGATCGGATGGCCAAAGCCATGCGCGGGAAGGATCGAAAGACTCGCCAAAAGGAGTTGGCGCCAATCGGGAAGGAATTGGCCGAATTGGACATGAAGATCCCCAAGCTTCGGCCTACAAAGCTCGAGCTTCTCTTATCGAAAGACAGAGACAAGATTGTCGGCGAGTACATCGGTAACCTCGTGATTGGATCGTTGACCCCAGCTGTGCACAGAGTGCAAAACGCCAGCGACCAGTGCGAACAGAACCAAAACAATCTCTATCTTGCCTTCGCCCTTGCCGCCTACCACCGCGATCACGGCCGCTATCCGAAAGAATTGGGGGCTCTGGCGCCGAAGTATCTCGACAGAATCCCAGATGATGTGTTTTCCGAGAAGCCGCTCATTTACCGCCCGGACGAAAACGGCTACTTGCTGTACAGCGTCGGCGTCAACGGCCAGGACGAGCAGGGACGAACTTCGGACGATCAGCCGCAGGGGGACGATCTGAGCATCCGCATGCCGCTGCCAAAGTTGAAGCAAAAGTAATTGGCCACGATCAACGCTTGACGAGCGAGGACATGCCGAGGCGGACGTTTGTCGTCTTATTGGCACGGACCTTTACTTCGAGGGTCTCCTCTTGCGGCCGACCGTCTTGCGTCCAGCGCGCCTTGATTTGATAAGCGTAGCTTTCGTCCTCTTCTAATTGCGGTGAGATGAAATCGCGCTCCGCGCCGGTGCGGGTCATGTGTTTGCCGTTGAGCCACAACTCGGCGTCGGCGGGAACGCTGACGTGCAAGAGGGCTTTGTTCTTGGCGGCTGGCCGATCATTGCGGGCGTAATAGTCCTCATAGCGTGTCGCAGATGCATTCGAGGCAGCCGCGGACGGTGTGGCGGGTTTGCTGTTGCGGGCGTAATAGTCCGTGTAGCGCGAAGCCGAGCTTACCCCTTTGGGCATGGGCAGCGGCGTGCTTCCCTCGTTGGCTGGCGCGTTGCCGCCGTTGTAAGCGGGGTAGGGAACGCTGGCACCACCATAGATCGGGTAGGCGCTGCCTGCATAGATAGGCGTGGCGCTCGGGTAACCGCAAATGCATCCGGAGGAGAAACCGCCGTAACCAAAGCCGCGAGATCCCAGACCGCCTAAACCCAGCCCGCCGTAACCCAATCCTCCATAACCTAGTCCACCATAGCCCAGCCCGCTGAAACCCAATCCGCCGAAGCCTAACCCACTGAAGCCAAGACCGCCGAATCCAAGACCGCCGAAACCGAGACCGCCGAAGCCGAAGCCCGGATAGCCAAAACCGCCAAAGAAGGGAGACCCGAAGCCGCCGAAACCGAAACCATGAAAGCCAAAACCGGGATGGCCACCAAAGCCGAATCCGGGATGGCCGCCGAAACCAAAACCACCGTGGGCGAATCCTCCGTGGGCGAATCCTCCGTGGCCGCCGCCACCATGGCCTCCGCCCCCGTGGCCGCCGCCGTGGCCGAAGGCAGCCGGGACTAGCGCTGAGAAGAAGATCGCCAAGGCGAGACTAGCCGAAGTCGGGAAGCGGAAAACGGACATGCGTGGTCCCTCCGGGCGAGGTGGAGGGGCGCCGAGGCCGGAAGCGACGAGGCAATCGCTTCCCTGCGGGGCTTAATGGGCAATGAGCTTCCGAGGAACGGTCGGCCCCAGAATGCGTCACCTCTATTGTACATCATGCACCGATCGCACAATCCAAAAACTTTCTCGAAATCGCGCCGATTTGCTGTTCGATGGCTCTTTCCCCCTTAGAACCCGTTCGATGCGCCGCACGACCGGGTCGGTGCCATTGTGCTCATCGCCGATGGTGATGAAACGTTGCGGTTCACCCTAAAAAGACCAGAAGCCGGTGGCTTCTGCCACCGGCTCGCAAGAACGTGCCAGGGGGAAATGGGTCGTCGGTGTGCGCGTGGGCCGCGGGAAGCAGCCCGAGGGGTTGATGATTCCAACGGCAAAATGAAAATGCAAGTGCCGTGCCAGAGATGTCTCGGAAAACTCAACCTCGTCCTAAGTGCCATCTCGTTCAGGGCTTGAGAGTCTGGTTTTCTTCGGCGATTTCGAGCCGGCCCGATCGATTGTGCAATTTTTACCGTGTGCTGGATGTAACAAAATCAAACGGCGGGAGAAGTCGGCAAGTGGGAGAAGGAAGCGAGGTTGCGCGCTCTGCGCGACATAGTGCCGATTTTGCGATGGAGCGAAGCGAGGGCGGAAAGTAGCTCCTCTCTTCCCTGCGAACTGTGGCGAAAATCATCGTATTTCACGTTGTCGCTTTTACTTAAAGCAGAGACAGATCCCCGACGATAACAAATCCGGTGGTGACCAGGTCGGCGACAGGTCGAGCTCGTGGAAGGTACGGAGCCATCCCGACTTTCGACCACTCACTTAAAGGCTGAGGAATCTCCACCGTGACAGCAATCCCAAAAGATAGTGCGCAGGGTCTTCTCCTCACGGTGATTATTCCCGTCTACAACGAAGTGGCCACCATCAATCGGCTGCTGAATCGAGTCCTCGCCGTTTCCTATCCCAAGCAACTGATCCTCGTCGATGACGGCTCGACCGACGGCACCTCGGCCCTCTTGAAAACCTGGGCGAATCATCCCGAAGTGACCTTTCTGCAACACCCTCACAATCGCGGCAAGGGCGCCGCCATTCGCACGGGATTGGCCCATGCCCGTGGTCGCTTCACCCTGGTTCAAGACGCCGACCTGGAATACGATCCGAGCGACTATCCGCGTTTGCTGGGGCCGCTCTTGCAAGGGAAAGCGAATATCGTCTATGGCTCGCGCTATTTGCAGCCTTCGCCCAATAGTCGCCCGCGCCGGCGGCTGTTTCGCTATGGCGTGTCCTTGCTAAACGTCGCCGTGCGCATGTTGTACGGAGTGAAACTGACCGACGAGGCCACGTGCTACAAGGTCTTTACAACGGACGTGCTGCGTGCGATGGACTTGCAGTGCCAGCGCTTTGAGTTTTGTCCCGAAGTCACCGCCAAGGCCTGCCGCATGGGCTTGACCATCGCCGAGGAGCCAATCCGCTACACGCCGCGCGGGGCGGCCGAGGGCAAGAAAATTCGCTGGACGGATGGGTGGGAGGCACTCGTAACCTTGTGGAAATGGCGGCACTGGCAACCGGCGAATGCAACGATTCCCTTCCGCAGCAAGGAAACAAAGAGCGACCCGGACGATGAAGCGAGGTGCGCTCATGCGGTTTGACGCGCGCGCCTTCCAGAGAATCCTACTCATCGTTGGTTTGGTGCTGCTTTCCCTCTGGACGGCGATTTGGGTTAAGAGCGTTCGCAAAAATCATCTGGAAACACAGAAGTACAGCTATATCCCAGCCATGCCTTTCCTCGATGTCGATTTCGACATCAACTACTATGCAACCCGAGCCTGGATCACAGGAAGCGACCCCTATCAGGGATATCTCCGAAAGGGAATCGGGCAGCTCGAAGCCATTTGTAAGTATGATCATCCGCCCGTGGTGCTGGCGCTCTTTTCCTGGTGCCTCCTCGTGCCGCACAAATTAGCCGTGATTCTCTGGCTATGCATGCAGACAAGTGTATTCTCCCTTGCGGTATACCTCTGCTGGAGAAGCCGCCATCAACTGGATCTTCTAAAAGTCCCCCTGCCGTTGCTCATGGCCGCTACCTTGCTCAGCTATCCCGTGGTGGCCGAGATGGAGCGCGGCAACTGGAACATGCTGGTCCTTTTGTTTCTGATTCTATCTGTCTGGGCTTTGCGCGGTCGGTCGCTTCTCTGTGATAGCCTGGCCGGCACTTTTGCCGGGATCGCCGCCTGGATCAAAATGTACCCGGCTCTTCTCTTCCTTGGTTTTCTTGCTCTGAGACGATGGCGCGCGGCCGGTTTCTTTGCCATCGCGGCGCTTCTCATTGGCCTGGCCAATGTCCGGGGTGTGCTGGAATTCGCTGCCAACATTCGGGAACCGGCAGTGTTGACGCCAGATTACCTGGGCACGTTCGTTCCCTGGACGCATACTGTTAGCGGCTCATGGCTGCTGTTCTGTCGCACGGTCCATCTGAACTGGTTGTCGCAGCTCCCGGGGGCTGCTGGCTGGGGACTCTTGGTTTTTCCTCTGGTGTTGTGGGTTAGTTATTGGATCTTGAAGATTTCTAATCCCTCGCACCTGATGTATCCTTATTTCCTTTGGCTAACGGCTGCGGCCACGTATCTTCCACCGATTGCCAATGATTACAGTCTTATATTTGTACCACTTGCTGTGTGGGGCGTGTGGGACCGTCGCGACAGAGTTCTTTCCCACTTCCTGATGATTCTCACGTTGATTTGGTTGCAGCCAATCTGGCTGCCCCAATCTAGCGCGTTTCTCTGGTTCTCCAAACTTATCAGTCTCGCTGGTGTGGCCCTTATACTGGTAAGGCGGGCATCGGAGCAGATTAACAGGGCCTCAGAAGGCGAACGAGTTGAAGTTGTCACTGTGTCATAATTAGAGACCGAGCGAATGAGGCAAGCCAGCAGGATCTGGAAAAGAATGTAATCGCGTCAGGTTTCCAATCAGGGAGACTTGTTATCGCGGGAACCGAAGCGGATGTTGTCGCCGCGCCATTCCCTGACTGCTTCTTGCCATTGCCGCTTATCCTCAGTAGTGCAGCCCAGTCCGGCGAACGCGCAGAGAAACGCAACCAAGGCAAGCAGAAATAGCCGCCTCATGGCTTTTCCCCTCCTCCGGCAGATGGATTCGCGCTAGTTGCTGCCTCCTATACCTTCACTTCCCTGCCGACGCAAGCGGAATAATCCCGCGGATCGTTAGAATCCGATTTAAAGAAAATGTCTTCCGGCGAACGATAGAGACGTAGGGACCACAAGATCCGTAGTGGGTACCGGACATCCCGTTTCCTGGAACAGCACTTTGAATGTCCCAATCGCCGTGGGAGACTCGTGCCATGAAGCAATATCTGAAACGCATCATCCGAAACGGCGTTAGTAAATTGGTGGGTACAGAGGATTTGTCGCTCTTGTTGAAGCAGTTGAAGCGAGTGACGGAGACCTTCGACACTGTGCATTCTCATATGCTTCTCAGTGAAGTTGCCGCCACTAGTCAGGCCGTGCAACAGTTGTTGCTCCACACACATCGCGAGTTGCCCATAGGCAAAGATTCCCTGGGAAGATTATTGGATAGTGGCTTCCGCTGCTTCTCTCAGAACGATGAAGACGGGATTCTGCTGCATGTTTTCTCGCTGGCAGGTACGACCAATAAGAAGGTCGTTGAAATCTGCGCCGGCGATTGCATCGAGTGCAATGCAGCCAATTTGATTATCAACCATGGCTGGACGGGACTGCTATTCGACGGCAACGAGCAAAACATCGCGCTGGGTAAGAAGTTCTATTTACGGTGCCGCGATACGTTCTTTTACCCACCCACATTGATTTATGCCTGGATTACAGCGGAGAACGTGAACAGTCTCGTCGCCGGGCGCGGCTTTACCGGCGACATCGATTTGTTGTCCCTGGATCTCGACGGCATGGATTTCTGGGTGTGGAAAGCGTTGACCTGTATCCGCCCGCGCGTGGTGGTGCTGGAGTTCAATTCCCGCTGGGGCCCTCACGCTTCGGTCACGCTGCCTTATAAGTCGGACTTTCGGATGGATATGAACCGCCATCCCTGGTGCAGCGGCGCCTCGCTGGGGGCCTTCGTCAAACTGGGCCGCGAACGTGGCTACCGCCTCGTCGGCATACATCGTCTTGGAGTCAATGCCTTCTTTGTGCGTTCGGATGTAGCCATCGATTCGCTGCCCGAGGTCACGTCCGTTGAGTGTTTCCAGAGAAGCCCCATCCTGCGCACCTGGAGCCAGGAATGGTTGCCACCGCGGGAGGATCGTCCGGAATGGTATGACGTCGTGGAGATCTAAGCGGCTGCGGCGCTAACAGGCCGAACAGAGGTCCTTATGCTTTTTTGCTCCATCTCGTTCATGGTCTTCTTCGCGGTGCTTCTGTGCATTTATTGGTCGCTGCCCTGGCAACGCGCCCGTGTCTGGTTGTTGGTGGCAGCCAGCTTTTATTTTTATGCGGCCTGGAACAAATGGCTGGCCATCATACTGTGCATCTCTACGTCCGTCGATTATCTGCTCGCTCTGAGCATAGAGAAAACGCAGACGACGGGCAGACGCAAACTTATGATGTGCGTCAGTCTCTTCGCCAACCTCGGATTGTTGTGCTATTTCAAGTACACCAATTTTTTCCTACTCTCGCTGGATGAATTGTTGATCAGCATGGGCGCATCCCACTGGTTCCGCAGTTTGCAGGTGATCTTGCCGATCGGGATCTCCTTTTACACCTTCGAGGCCATCAACTACATCGTGGACGTGTATAGCGGCCGCATTCGGGCGGAGCGTAACTTCGGCGACTTCGTGTTATTCATCATGTTTTTCCCGCATCTGGTTGCAGGCCCCATTGTCCGCGCCAGAGATTTTTTGCCGCAAATTAAACGGCCTAAGCGCTGCGACTGGGTGCGCATGCACCTGGGTTTGCAATACTTCCTGATGGGGTTATTCAAGAAGCTGGCCATCGCCGACCGCATGGCTCAGTTCGCCGATCCTGTTTTCGATCACGCGCTGGATTATCAAACACCGGTCGCATGGATCGCCATGTTCGCCTACGCCATGCAAGTGTATGGGGATTTCTCCGGCTACACGGACATGGCCATCGGCACGGCGCACATGCTGGGCTATAAGCTGGCGGAGAATTTCAACATGCCTTTCTTGGCCCCGAACATCGCGGAGTTTTGGAAACGCTGGCACATGTCACTCTCAAGCTGGCTGCGCGATTATATCTTTATTCCGCTGGGCGGAAGCCGTAACGGCGAGTGGAAAACGCGCCGCAATCTCATTATCACCCTGACGATCTGTGGTCTTTGGCATGGGGCGGCCTGGCAGTTCGTCGGCTTCGGTTTTCTCCAAGGATGGCTTCTGATTGTCCATCGCGCCTTTCGTAAGTGGTGCAAGCATAAGCCGAAGCTAGACGGCCCACTGCGTTCGCCGCTGGGCACGATATCTCGCGTCACCTTCACCTTTCTGTGTTTCTGCCTCAGCCTGATCGTCTTTCGATCGTCGAGTTTCGGCCATGCTTTCGAGATGTACACGCGGCTGTTCACGGCGGCACCCCATGCTCTACTGCCGGCGTCGCCCGACAATCTGCTGCCGCCGATGTTCGGCTTCTGGTTGACGGCGAGCATCATGCTGATTGGCCATCTACTGGGGCGCAGCGGCATCTGGATTCGGCCGGCTTTGCGCCTGCCCGCGCCGATGCTCGGTTTCAGTTATGCGCTTCTGTTTGGATTGGCGCTGTTGCTGGAGCCGCAAGGGGCCAAGCCGTTTATTTATTTTCAGTTCTAGGCTGAGATGAGATGCGCCATGCCGAGCTTATTTCTCTCGTCCGCTCCCAAGGGCAAACGCATTGTCCTGTGGTCCCTGATCACGATCGTGCTTAGCCAGCCAGCGCTTTCGATTTATCTCGATACGCGACGGTTGGAAACGCGCGATCCCTTATATGGCCATCGCTTGCATCATTTGCGCGAGCGTCTGGCGGCATCGCCCAGTTCTCCCTTGTTTCTTATCATGGGCAGCTCGCGCGTTAAGTACAGCATTTGGCCCGATGCCATGAAGCTGCCCGGCAGGGAAAACTCCCCTCGGCCGATCGTTTACAATTTCGGACTCAACGGCATGGGCACCATCCGCGAGTTGATGCACTTCCGGCGCCTGTTGGCGGACGGCATTCAACCGAAATGGATGCTGGTGGAGATTTGGCCGCCATTGTGGGCGGAGGCAGGATTCTTCCGCGAATCGCGCATGCTCACGGGCGAAGATGATCTGCAGTGGCGCGATCTGCGACTCCTGTGCCGCTACTTCCGTCACGACAGCGACGTGCTGAAACTGGCGATACAAAAAAGCCTGACGCCACTCCGCGCCTATCGGGACGTGCTGCTGTCGGTGTGCGCCCAGTCTCTCTTGCCTACAGACAATCTTCGTGAAATTCAAAAGAAAGTCGGGGACTCGTTGCCGTCCGACCGCGGCGGCTGGTTCGAATTGCCGTGGGAATTGACCTCCCCGGAAGCGAAGCTCCATGCCCGCAAAGACGGCGAAGAAAAGGTCAAGCCGCTTTTGCAAACAGTGAACATCGATCCGCGCAGCGATGCGGCGCTGAGGGAGTTGTTGGACGAATGCCGGAAACGCGACATCAAGGCAGCCTTGATTCTCCTGCCCGAGCCGAGCTGGACACGCGGCTGGTACACAGTCCAGTCTCACGCCGTCGTCCGCGATTATCTGACCCGGCTGCGTCACGACTTTCCCGTCCCGATCGTCGATGCGCGGGCATGGGCACCTGATGACGAGTTCTCCGATTCCACTCACATGGGAAAAAAGGGCGTTCCGGGCTTCTGCGAACGGCTGGGGCGTGAGGTCGTGCAACCCCTCATTGATGACCGGCCGCTGACCCGAAACGCTTTATTCGCGGAGCCGGATGGAGAGCGTCCCCTCGCACAGCTTGGGAACGAGGGTTTTTAACATGCCCAAGCTGTTTTTGCTGCCGGGGTCCACGGGCAAAAGAGCCGCCCTCTGGGGGCTGCTCTTTTTCGCCTGCGCTCAGGCGGCCCTGAGCGTGTACCTGAATGAGCGACGGCCGGAGCTGCGTGATCCCGCTTTCGGTTTGCGTCTACTCACGCTTCAGAAACGGCTCATGGAAAGCCCCGGCGCGCCGCTGGTTCTCGTCCTCGGCAGCTCCCGCGCCTTGAATGGATTCTCGCCGTCCCACATGCACGTTGCCCTCGATCAAACGGGGCCGGCGCCGCTGGTTTTCAATTTCGCCTTCGCCGGTGCGGGCAGCGTCCGCGAGCTGATGACCTTTCGCCGACTACGCTCCGCAGGAATTCGGCCCAATTGGCTGCTCATCGAGACCTGGCCGGTGCAGTGGCCCGAGGCCGGCTACTTCGCCGAACGGGATCTCATCGTCGAGGACGAACTGCGCTGGACTGACCTGACTGTGCTGTCTCGCTATCTGCCGGGCAAGCTCGATTTTTTCGCCAACGTTCTCAAGGGCAACCTTGTGCCACTCTTGACCTATCGCAGCCGGATGTTGCACGCGGGCGCGCGGTGTCTATTGTCCCGCGAGCTGGATCGGGGACTTGCCAAGGAGGATGAGGACTGGACCTGTGACGACGGCACAGGTTGGCTGCCTTATCGAAGGATACCCGCCGACCGTGCAGCTCAACTCCGCGAGGTGGAAAAGGGACTGATCGTAGCTGCCCCGCTGCTCAATCCGTTGCGTATTTCGCCGGACTACGATCGCGCCATGCGAGAGCTGCTGGACGAATGCCGTGCTGCAAACATCAAGACCGCGCTCTTTCTCATGCCCGAACACAGCGCTTGCCGCGGCTGGTACACGTCCAGGACGAAAGCCCTGGTCGGAGGTTACTTGCGACAGATGAGTCAGGATCACCAGGTTCCGGTGATCGACGCGCGCGATTGGTTGCCCGATGAGGATTTTGCAGATTTCTGCCACATGATGCCTGAAGGCGCGGGACCGTTTTCCGAGCGCTTTGCCCGCGACGTGATGCATCCGTGGCTCCAGGGAAAGGCTCTCGGCGGCTCCGTCCTCCTGCAAGAGTACAATGCAGAGCGAAATCAATAACTTCGCACGGAAAATAGATGTTTTGGAGATAGACAATGTTGACGAAACTATTGAAATCCATTCCCGGTGCATGGCAGCTGTATGAGAAACTCTTGCCGCATAAGTTCGTGTCTCGCACGGAAGGCGAGCAGTTCGGCTTGTTCAACGAACAGACGCGGGAATTGATCGGGGGCTTCGCAATCGGCCCGGACGATACGGTCGTCGATGCCGGCTGTGGCGCGGGATATGCGAGCACCTTCGCTTCCGCTTGTGGAGCGGCGGTTTACGCCGTGGACGTTGATGCGAACGCTCTGTCTGCAATCAAAGAGCGCATGCGCAGGCAGAACCCGCCACGTCCTTTCCAAACGTTGCTCAGCGACGTGAATCCGCTGCCGTTGCCGGATGGCTTGGCCTCGCGCGTGGTGGCTCAGGAGGTGTTGGAACACGTGGACGATCCCCACCGGTTCCTCGGCGAGTTGGTTCGCGTCGGCCGGCCGGGTGCGCTGTATCTGCTGTCTGTACCGGATCCCGTTTCGGAATCGGTGCAGGAGAGGCTGGCTCCGGAGGCCTACTGGCGAAAGCCCAACCACCTTCGGATATTCCAGCGCGAAGAGTTCGCCGACCTGGTGCGGGACTCCGGATTGATTATCGAGAAAAGACTTTCTTACAGCTTCTTCTGGTCGATGTGGTGGTTTTTGTTCTGGTCGGTAGAGGGAGAGGTCGTGCCCGGCGCTCCCGGCACTCCCGTGCTGGCGTACTGGAACAAGACCTGGGCTGCCCTGATGAGAACACCCAATGGGGCGCGTATCAAGCAAGCGTTGGACGGGACCATGCCCAAGAGTCAAGTTATTCTCGCTAGCAAGGCAGCGTGATAGTGACAATCGTTTGTCACTTACCCAAGTGTCGAGCGACCCGTTCGGCGAGCAGGCCGGCTTGCTCCACGCAATCGTTGAGGGCGACGCCGCGATATGCGTTGCCACCGAGAAACAGCCCAGGATGTCGCGATAGCCGAGTGTCAATCCAGGCGACGCGTTCGAGATGGCCCAGATGATATTGCGGGATGGCCTTCTGCCAGCGAACGATGTGATGAAATACGGGCGCCGCCTGAATTCCCATCGCACAGCGCAATTCGCCTACAACCGCACGCTGCAGTTGCTCGTCGTCCCACTCGAGCAACTCCGGTCGATTCCAGCCGCCGCACATGGCGCGCAACAACACCAACCCCGGCGGAGCGCGCTGGGGGAAAATCGACGAGCACCACTGGGCGCCCAGCACGTCGCGCCGCAGGCGCTGAGGCGCCAGGTAGCCGAAACCATCCAATCCTCGCGGGACATCGGCGACGCGATAGCCGAGGGCCACGACGGCGACACGATTGTAGGGAATGGCGTCGATAGCTTCCGCCAAATCCGCGTCTTCGTCAGCCAATATCGCTGCTTGCTGATAGGCCGGGCAGGTCAGCACGACTACATCCGCGTCCCAGCCGTCGCGCCCATCGCTCTGCACACGCCAACCGTCGTCGGCTATCCGCCGCACCGTTCGCACATGGACGCCCGTAAGCGGCGCGAATCGAGGTCGATCGCGGAGCGCATCGATTAACAGAGTCAAACCCTCTCGGAAAGACCACATTCGCCCGGCGGACGGAGGGGACTCCTTGCGAGCGGCAGCGTCGAGGCGACGCTGGCGCGCAACACGAGACATGCCGCGTAAGACGCTGCCGTATTCGCGCTCCAGTTCGACCAGGCGCGGCAAGGCAGCCTGGACGCTCAGCAACTTCGGATCGCCAGCGTAAATGCCGGTGACAAACGCATCGGCCAGCGTCTCGGCTGCTTCACGACCAAAGCGGCGACGGACAAAGACATCGATGGATTCATCGCCGCCATGCCGACGTGGAAGACGAAAGCGCTCCGCCAGCAAGAAGAATCGAGTTCGCCAACTGATGGCATCGCTGGTGAGAAAGGATAACAAGCTATTCGGCAAAAGATGTAGCCGGCCGCCCAGGAAAAGATAACGATTCCGCCGCGCCGCTTCGCTGGCCGGGATCAGACGCTCGCCCAGACCCAGATCGCGGCACAGAGCCAGCGCGAACGGTTTGTTATCGAGAAAACCGTTGGGACCGATCTCGACCTGGAATCCGTCACGCCGCTCCGTGCCGATGGTGCCACCCAGACGTGCAGCTTGTTCCAGGACTATTACTTCCACGTTTGGGGCGCGTTGTTCGAGCCGATGGGCGAGGGCCAATCCCGAAATCCCTCCGCCAACAATGACGACTCTTGGCATAACAACATCACCAGCCCGAAGCGTAAGCGAGGACAGCCCTCGCTTACGCTTCGGGCTGGTTGGTTTCCGGATTATCAAAAGCGAATGTCGGCGTCGTCGATCGTCGAATCTACCGGGGCTCGCGCTTCAACCGCCGGCTCGCTCGGCGCGGAAGGCGGGAGCGGACCGTTCTGCGTCTCCGTCGCGGATCCTTTTTTCTTGGACGAACCGCGGCGACGACGCGATTTCTTTTTGACCGGCACCGGAGCCGCGGCCGGTTGGGAACGCAGCTCATCGCCGAATCGCGTCACCACGTAGGTTCGGCTGCGCTTGTCTGTCTCCAGCTCTAACAGCCCTTCCTTCTGGGCATCTTCGAGCAATTCACTGAACGTGCGGTAGCCGTGATACGATTCGTTGAAGGACGGCTTCTTGCGCTTCATGGTGTCCTTTATCATCGACGACCACAGCACTTCCTTGTTCTCGCGGCGCAGGGCCAGGAGCGATTCCAACAGCAAGGCGAAAGCTTTGCGCTTGGTCTCCGGCAGATGTGAGTCCAGGTCCGGTGCCAAGTCGCGCGTTTGACCAAGATCCTCGTAGTAGATGAATTCGTCGCAGTTGTCGCGCAGCAGATCCGAGGTCGATTCCTGCATCCCCAGGCCGATGACGTGCTTGCCCAACTCCTTGAGCTTCGACACCAGGGGCGAAAAATCGCTGTCGCCGGAGACGACGACGAAAGTGTCGATGTGCTCTTTCGAATAGGACAGATCCATCGCATCGACACACAGGCGAATGTCGGCGGAGTTTTTGCCGCTCTGTGCCCGGCGGGGAATTTCGATCAGCTCGATGGCGGCTTCGTGTAACTGGGTAGTGAAGCTGGAGAAGCGGCTCCAGTCGGCGTAGGCTTTTTTGCAAACGATTTTGCCTTTCTCCACCAATCGTTCGAGGACGCGTTCGATGTCAAAGCGATCGCGCCGCCCGTGAAAACCCAGGGCCAGGTTCTCGAAGTCGATGAAGATGGCCAGCGAACGATCTCCATCATCCACGGCAATTCCTCGCATTTTCTTGCGCCCCTTTCGGACACAGTCAACGGCCACTTCTGTCAAGCCGGCGGCCCAGACGGAGGGGGAGTTCGAGCTTGAAGTCGAACGGTTCGCCGTTCATTTCCTTCCAGATTTTCTTCTGCTCGCTCGTCAGCGTCGCGACGGCTTTCTCGGTTGCCGCGTTCTTGAGTTCCTTGGACTTTTGAATCGCAGCGGGCGCCCTGCGGAGCGGCGCGCTGGATGCGTCCTTAATCACATCGTCCATCTGTTGTTTGAGGTCTGTGCCGATCTTGAGGATTTGCAACTTTTGTGTGAGCGTGAGCTTTAGTTTCTCTTGCACCTCGGTCCGTTTGAAGGAGATGATGCCGTTGACCTGAATTTGAATCTGATCGAGCCTTTCCAATTGATTGGGTTTGAGGATGTCGGGAAGCGCCTTGTTGATTCGATTCCGTGTTTCCTGTATCGATTCCAGCCCCACTTTCAGGAGTCTCTCGCGATCGAGTCCAGCCTTGCGAAATTCCGGTTCAAATTTCTCACGCGCCTCGTTGAGGATCTTGCCGATTCGATTGTCCTGGTCCTCGGTCAGCTTAATCTCCTGCCTCACCCTGGAGTTGGCGAGCAACAGGGGCTTGCCCGCGCCGTCTTGCAGCAATGATTCTAGAGCAGCTTGCACAGGAACTTGACCTTGGCTCGGCGAGACAAGAAGACCGGCGAAAACAGTCGCCAACGCCCATCCGATTCGAGAACGCATGAGAGCAACTCCTTTGGATGCAAGGGCCACGGATCAACCTCTCCGCTCCTTCCGTCATTATAAATAAATGGACTGACCAAACACAACGAGCCGGAAGCCTAAGTGACGGCAAAGTATCCGTCGCTTACGCTTCCGGCTCGTTGGACCTATCGCTGCCGCTTCCAGCTCGTTACTTGCCAGGCGGAGTGGGACTGGCCGGCCGGGCGATCTGGCTGCGATTTTCTCCGGGCACGAGCTTCCAGCCCGGCGGCGCCTGCGGGGCATCGAAACTCTTGCGATCCAGCGCCATGCCGACTTGCAAATTGGGTATGTCCCAGAGGACCGTGCTGCGGTTGGCGTGCTCGAACCACAACTGCCGCGGCATGTAGTTGCTTTTGTTGAGGACCAGGCGGGCGCGTGCGAAGTCGGCCTTGTCGGCGGCAGAGCGCGGCGCGATCTGTACGTAGATGTAATTGGCGTCTTCCTTGTCCAACTTTAACTCATAGCGCCGCTTGGCGTCGTCAGCCTTCATGCCAAATAACAGCGACAGCAAGTTATTCTCCTCGGCGGTCTTGCCCGGCTCCGGCTTGGGCAACTGGTAGTAGCGGATCTCCTTTTGCTCGGGCCAGAACATGTACATATAGGTGCCGGTGCAGATGTATTTCTCCTTGGGTTCTTTCTGGCCTTTCACCGTCATTTGCAGCAGGGCCAAATTCTGGGCGGTGGGGCCATTGCCGGCCTTCATGTAGTAGGCCATGCCCGTCAGCTCCTGCACGTGATCGTAAACCACATCTTTATCGATGCGCGTCAGTTGCGCGCCGAGAGTTTCGACTTTTTTCATCGCCCCTTCCCACTTGGCCAGGTGCCCGTCCAGCGCCTTGTCATCGGCGGCCGGTGGCGTGGCAGGCGTTTGCGGCGCTTGTTGAGCACGGGCCGGCATGCTCGCCAGTATGAAAGTGGCCAGGATCAAGCCGTAACAACGCATCGGTCTCCTCCTGTGTTCTATGCCGACCGGGCGGGACGCCGGTCCGATCGCCGCCGGGCCGAGCGGGAAGCGCGGCGGACGGAATCGATCTGCCAGCGCGTTATAGCATCCTCTCTTGCGTGCGCGAAGTGAGACTTGCCGTTTAGCCGGACGCGCCGCGGATCGCGCAGCTGCGCGTCGCGGCTAAACGCTACACCTTTCCTCATTCGCCCAGGTTGACGTAAACCGTCTTGACCTCTGTGTACAGTTCCAGGGCATATTCGCCGAGTTCGCGGCCGAAGCCGCTCATTTTGAAGCCTCCGAACGGCGCGGCACTGTCGAACACGTCATAACAGTTGACCCAGACGGTGCCGGCGCGGAGGCCGTTGGCCAGGCGATGGGCCTTGGTGATGTCGCGCGTCCACACGGCGGCGGCCAAGCCGTAAAACGTCTGATTGCCGCGGCGCAGCACCTCGTTGACATCCTTGAATTTCAGAATGTTCATCACCGGCCCGAAGATCTCTTCGCGGGCAATCTTCATTTCGTCCTTGACGTCGCTGAAGACCGTCGGCTCGATGAAGTAGCCACGTTCGCCGAAGCGTTTGCCGCCGCACAGGAGCTTGGCGCCCTCCTTCTTGCCGGCGTCGATGTAGCCCATGATGCGGTCGAACTGCTCCTGCGACACCTGTGGACCTTGCGTCGTGTCGGGGTCGAATGGATCGCCGACTCTCTGCGATTTAGCCTTTTTCAGCACTTTATCCACGAACTGATCGTGAACCTTCTCTTCGACGAACAGCCGGCTGCCGGCGCAGCAGCACTGCCCCTGATTGAAGAATAAACCGAGATACGCGCCTTCGACGGCGGCATCGAGGTCGGCGTCGGCGAAAACGACGTTGGGGCTTTTGCCGCCCAGTTCCAGACTGACGCGCTTGAGATTGCTCTTGGCCGCGGCGGTCATGATGATCTGGCCGGTCGAGCCTTCGCCGGTGAAGGCGACCTTATCGATGTCCATGTGTTCGCTGATGGCCGCGCCCGCGGTCGGCCCGTAACCGGGCACGACGTTGATGACGCCGTCGGGTATGCCCGCCTCCTGAGCGAGAGCGGCCACACGCAGCGCGGTCAACGGCGTCTGCTCGGCCGGCTTGAGCACCACGGTACATCCGGTCGCCAGCGCCGGTCCCCATTTCCACGCTTGCATGAGCAGCGGAAAATTCCAGGGAATGATCTGCCCGACGACGCCAATCGGCTCATGGCGAGTATAGCAGAAGTACGGCCCCTCAACGGGGATGGTCTTGCCGTGGACTTTATCGGCCCAGCCGGCGTAGTAGCGGTAGCACTTGATGACCAACGGCAAATCGGCGGCCATTGAATCGCGCAGTGGCTTGCCGTTATCCAGTGACTCGAGAGCGGCCAATTCTTCCTTGTGAGATTCGATGAGATCGGCGAGTTTGTTCAGCAATCGGCCGCGCTCCGAGGCGTTCATCTTCGCCCAGGGGCCTTGCTCGAACGCTTTGCGGGCGGCCTTGACGGCCAGATCCACGTCGGCCTTGTCGCCCTCGGCCACCTGGCAGATGGTTTCGCCGGTCGCCGGGTTGAGGGTCGGAAACGTCTTGCCCGAGACGCTGTCCTGCCATTTGCCGCCGATAAAGAGCGGCTGGTCTTTGACCTTGGGAGCCTTGATTGTTGGCTGTTTGGACTTGGTTGCAGTAGCCATGCGATTCGTCTCCTTCCTGTGTGATCGGTGGCAATTGGGAGATACGGGCCGATGGGGGAAATTATGGCAGGATGGGACGCCACGGTCAAAGGGATAGCGGCAATTTCAACGTTTGCCATCGATTCGAGAGGGGGCGTCTCCCTTCTGCGGATCGATCGCGATCAGTTTGCGCCTCTGGATGGCCTGGGGGTCAGGGTGGACGGGATTCTTGACCACACCGGGCGGAGGACTGGAATCGGCGGGGACTTGCGAGCCACAGCCGGCAGTGCTTGCGGTCAACACCAGGAGCGGGATGAGATGGATCAACCGGCGCATGAGGAATCTCTTGGGTTTCGCGGGATCATCAGAAGATGGGGACGACTTCGCCGCCGGAGCGCGTGGCCATCGCAGGCAGAATAGTCTTGCCCGCGGCGTAGGTGATGAAGCGCACCGAGCCGTCGCCCATCAGCCAGTTGCTGCCGCCGTCGTGCGTGCTCCAGTGGTGCCAGCGATGGAAGTAATTGGGGTCTTTCAGGTCTCCGGGGCGATAAAACTCGTGGGCCGTGTATTCCGTTTGAGGCGGGTAGTTGACGTCGATTTCCTCGACGCCAAGCACAATGTCGGGTGCGCCAAACCAGGGCCATTCGCCGATTCCTGCAAACCACCAGCCCCACAACAGGTCGGGCGAAGATGGACGTTCTCCCACCATGACGCTATTGCTCGTGCCGTCCGTAATGTCGGTTTGCCGGACGCGGCCATTGACGTGCAAGATGCCATCGTAGCGCAGCTGGTTTGTACCGTTAACGGCCAGGTAGGAGGTCAGGGCCGCAGCATAGCGGTTGCTCGTCCCGCCCGGGCTGGAGGGAGTGGGACCGAACAGGGCCGCCCCATCCGCAGGATCGCTCATCCAGAGCTGGCTGGCACGCGGGTCGGCAGGACACTGAACGATTTTCAAGGGAACGGCATTCAGATAGTCACCAGGCGTGCCCTGAAACCAGGGCCAGGCGTTCCAATCGATGCGCGAATAGATGCTGTCCTGTTCGAGCTGGGGCAAGATGCGCGTGATGAACGTAAAAAACTGCTGACCATAGCGGTAGTTCAGGTTCGGGTTCGGAGGCGCGTCGAAGGGCGGGTTGTAGAAGCCCAACCTTCGATCGGGAGGCCAGGGTCCGCCGATGCAACAGGCGGGAGGGAATGCACCCTGGGTGTCGTGGTAATTGTGCAAGGCCAGGCCCAGTTGCTTGAGATTGGCCGCACAGCCCACGCGGGCCGCCGCTGCGCGCACTTTCTGTATGGCGGGGAGAAGCAAGGCGATCATGCTGGCGATGATGGCGAGTACTACCAACAGTTCGATCAACGTGAAGGCCAGCCGTGAGCGGCGAGGAGGCATTGGGTACCCTCTAATCCAGAACAACTAAAAGGCTCTCGTTCCCACTCCTTCAACGGGCGGAAACGGATGCGTTGCCCACTCGAGGCCGCGGTCTGCCGTCCCACACCCAGACGGTGCCGCTGGCCTGTGCGGCAGCCAGGAGGCCTCCCGTTGGGCTGAAAGCAACATCGTTCATGGGGCCGGAATCACCCCGAAAAACCAGCAACTCGCGATCGGTCTGACGGTCCCAGAGACGAATCGTTTCGTCATCGCTGGCTGTGGCGAACAGCGTCTCATCCGGACTCAGCGCTGCGTTGCGGATGGCGCCTGCGTGCCCGCTGTAGCGCGCGAGCTTGAGGAAACCATTGGGGCTAACCCTGAATTTGTTGAAGCCTTGATCTTGCCCTCCTACGAACATCAACGCTTCCGCCTTGTCGAAGACGGCGAAGCAAGGACCGCCCATGGGGCAGCGGGTGACCGGAAGTAGGCAAGGCCCCTCGCATAAATCGAGTAAAACATAACTGGGGTTCAGAAAGTAGTCCAACTGAGACAAGAGGACGATCAGCTTGTCCCCACCCGAATACAGTTGTGCGGCAACAGGAGTGCCGGGCAACAACTCGGGTGGAACCACGTCGCAGCGCGGCGGACGGGACGCCATATCCCAGATCTGAACGGCGGTGTTGGATTGTCTGGTACGGCCCACGACAGCCAGCCGCCGACCATCGCAGCTGACGGACATCGAAGAGACCATTGCCAGACGGGTATCCAGCTCACCGGACAGGCGGCCTTCGCGCGCATCGAGAAGTCGGATGGCGCCGTCATCGCGCCCCGGCTCCTTGTCACCGCCTGCCAGGAGAATCGTTTGACTGTGGGGGAGGAATCGTACCTGACGCAAAGGCCGCTTCTCTTGAAGCAGCAGTCGTGGTTTTTGTCCGCCCGTCGGATCGATCCGCCACATCGCCCCGTCCAGACCGACGCTGATGAGCGCAGTTCCATCCGGGCTGAAGGCGAGGGCGGACGCCGCGCCCTGGTGCAGCCGATAAACGTCGGCTTCCTGGGACTTCTCGGCTCGCCAAGCCTTGACGGTAATGTCGTCGCTCCCCGAAAAGATCAACTCGGTCTCTGGCTGGATCGCCACGCAGCGGACGGGGCCGTAATGACCGCGCCGAACGAGCAACTCCTGCCCACTGTGCCGGTCCCAGACGCGAACCGTCGTATCAGTCCCGCCGCTAACCAGTCGGCCGCCGGAAGCAAAAGTCAGGCTGGTGACGCCGCCCGTGTGCCCGCAACATACTTTCCGCAGCGTAAAGGTCTCGGCGTCCCGCAGCTCGATCAAACGGTCGCTGCCGCCGCAGGCCAGCATTCGGCCATCCGGGCTGAACGCCAGCACCGTGGTGCGACCACCGTTCGACTCGAACCGGGCAACCGCCTCCCCTTTGTTCGGGTCGAAGATAACTACTTCGCCCTTTTCTTCCGCCTGATGCGTGGAGAGGAAGGATGCAGCCAGCCGGAGGCCGTCTGGCGCCCATGCCAGGGCCACGCAGCCTTGATCGGCGCTGCCCGACCAGCGACGAACTTCGTCTCCATGAGTGTTCACGAGCAGCAGACATCCGGGCTGGCCGATTCGCATCCCGCTGGCCACAGCAAGCACGGGTTTGCTGGGGTGGAAGCCAACCGCTGCCCGCTCTCCCAATCGATCCGACAGCCGAGTGCGGATTACTTCGTGGGGATTCGGGATCGAACCGTTCCCCAACTCCCAGACGATCAATTCGCCACAATCGCGGCCCGATCCCGCCACACATGCCAGCCGCATCCCGTCTGGAGTGCATGCCGTACCCCAGATGGGGCCCGCATGGACCGGCAGTTCGAGCATCCTCTCTGCGGCAGTCGGCTTCCAGAACACGAGGGAACCATCGCCGGAGCCGCTGACCAGCCACTTCTGCCGCGGAGTGAACGCAAGAGTGTTAATCGGCTGCGTGTGGCCGGTCAGGCTGAGCAGATCGGCGTTGGTGATACGGTCGAGGTAGTGCCACTCCCAGCCGCGCTGGTCCGCGGCACAGTCATCAAGCAGTTGCCGCGCGCGGAAGAGTTGATTTTCGTGATAGAGCCGATCCGCCATGCAAATGTCGTTGACGTACAGGTAGCGCTTCTCCTTGCGGTCGGCTACTTCCTCTGCAGCGCGGGCAATCCTGGTTTGCTCCTGTTCGTTCCGAAGCTCTATCTGGTCGATCACAAGAACGATCGCCAAAGTCGCCATCAGCATCAGGCCCGTGGTGGCAACCAGCAAACCGCCGAGCGTCGGATTGCGGCGGCACCAGCGTCCGGCCTTCTCCAATCGAGATAGCGGCCTGGCCCTGACCGGCTCGTCGTGCAGGTAGCGGTCCAGCTCGTCGGCGAACTCCTGGGCTGTGGCGTAGCGCTCACTGGGTTCCTTGCGGAGCGCTTTCAGACAGACCGTCTCCAGATCGGCCGGCACTTTCGCTGCCAGTTGGCGTGGCGGCACGGGTTCATCGCGCTGGACCTTCCGAAGGATCTCCATCACCGTCTTGCCCTGGAACGGAGATCGGCCGGTCAACGCCTCGTAGAGGATGGCGCCCAGGGCGTAGACATCCGAGACCGGACCGACATTCTTGGATTCGCCCTTGGCCTGTTCCGGGGCCATGTACGCGGGTGTGCCGATAATTTGGCCCATCTGCGTCTGTCCGGGTGTCTCGCTCCGCTTGGCTACCCCGAAGTCTGTGATTTTGGCCGTGCCGTCTTCGGCCAGGAGCACATTGGTGGGATTGAGGTCGCGGTGGACGATGCCGGCCAGGTGAGCGGTGTGGACTGCCTGGGCCAGCGTGGCGAGCAACTCCGCGCTGCGTCGAGAAGGCTGCGGACCTTGCTGAAACAATTGCCTCAAGCTGCCTGCCGGCAAGTACTCCAGAGCGAAGTAGGGCATGCCGTTGGCCATGCCGATGTCGTAAATCTCGACGATATTGGGATGACGCAGCCGGGCGACCGCTTCCGCCTCTTTGTGGAAGCGCGCGAGCTTATCCGCGTCGGCATGTTCGCCGGCCAGGATCATCTTCAAGGCGACGATGCGATTGAGCTGGAGGTGCCGGGCCTTGTAGACAACACCCATGCCCCCTCGGCCTAGCCGGCAGAGGATCTCGTAGCCGGGCACGTCGGGCAGAGGCGTCTCTGCGGCGAACGAACTGGCGGGATGATGGGATAGGGGCGAATGACCGTGAGGGAAATCGATGGTCTTTTCCTGCTGGGAAAGGCGGTCGTCCTCGCCCTCGTCGAGTTGTACCTCGCTGGTCAGTGTGCCGGTACTGTCGGTCACGAGAGCCTCCAACCGCGATTGGCAAGTTCCGCAGAGCTCGACATGGGCCACGATGGCGGGATCTTCAACGTCGTCGAGCAGCTGGGCCGTGAAAGCATGTGCCAGCATTGCTGGCGAGGGACACTCGTTCATCGTCGTACCTGGTGTCAGCTAGTCTCGTCTGTTACCATATTACCAATGGTGGTTGCGAATCTAACACACAATCCGGTGAGGCGTCATTTTTCGAGAGGATGCCAATGCTGCCTACCGAGCGGGATACACCTTACTCACTCCTCTTGCGCCTTTCGCAAGAGATCCGAGATGAGCATGCCTGGAACGAGTTCGTCCAGCGCTATCAGCCCCACATCCGTTCCTGGTGTTGTGAGCGTGGCCTTCAGTCGGCCGATGCCGAAGACGTTTCCCAGATCGTTCTCGAACAACTGCTGAGGACCATGCGCGAGTTTCGCTATGACCCCAGACGGAGTTTTCGTGCCTGGCTACGAACCGTGACCGTACGAGCCTGCAACCGCTTCGTCATCAAAGAGCACCGCGCTGCCGGTCGGAAAGATCTCCCGTCGCTTCGGCGCCTCGATGAGGCGCCGGCCCGGCAAGAACTGGCACGCCGGCTTGAGGAAGCCTTCGATGAGGAGTTGCTCGAACTGGCGATGGAATCGGTTCGTGAATCGGTCGCGCCGCACACGTGGGAGGCATTTCGGCTTACGGCACTCTTGCACCACAGCGGCGCCGAAGCCGCCCGCCAGCTCACCATGCCGATCATGCACGTCTATGTCGCCCGCCAGCGAGTACAGATGCGGCTGCGCCAGGAGGTGAAACGGCTGCAACGCATGATGGATCAACGCCATGAGTTTTGAGTTGTTGGGGAAACGGCATGGATGCTGCTTAAAAAACAGACAGTTCTCGCCTTCTCTCCAACCCGGGAGGAGATCATGGATCACAATTATTCACCGCAACAGCAACAGCGCCACGCGCTCTTGACCGTCTTCCTCACGGTGTTGGCCTTGCTCTTCTTTGGTTTGGTTCTCGTCGTCATTGGCAACGGCCTGGTCGAAGCCGTTGTGTTGATCGGCGGCGGTATGTTTCTGTTGGGCATGTTTCATTACGTGCTGTGGGGGCGCGCCTTATCACAGAAAACGGCCGGTGAGCGCGAGGAGGAACAACTGCGCCAGCGCGCCGCCGAGATCGAGGGAGAAGAAGATTGGCATCCGCCCGATACGCGCATTCGGCGTTAGGATTCGTCACTTTGCCGCCAGTGCCTTGTTGAGGAATTCTGTGAATTCCTCGGGGCTGTCGATCAACCCCTTGTCGTACTCCGCCAATTTCGTCAGCGTCTTGCCCTTTACCGTCAGCACGACGTAATAGGGTCGAGCGTAATTGCCGAGTTTCTGACTGGCGAAATCCTGCGCGTCCTCGGCATCGGGCACTTGCTTTGTCCCCTGGGGGACGCGATCCTCATAGAGGCGGACGGTCACGAATTGCCCAAAGATGTTTTCGATGCTCGGCTGCGAGAGCACACGGCTCTCGTTTAATTTGCAGTTGTTTCAACCCAGACCTGTAAAATCGATGAAGAGCGGTTTGTTTTCTTGTTCCGCTCGCGCCAGTGCCGCGGCCAGGTCCGTTCCCCACTGCGAATGTTCGTCAGGCAAGAGGAAGGCGCTGACCCATTCGTAGGCCACGCCGTTGGGCTTTTGCGACTGGCCTCGTCCATCCTTGAAGATGCCCGGCAGCAGATAGAAGGCGAACGACAGAAACACCAACCCGAAAATCAGGCGCGGCACGCCGATCGTCTCGGCGGCATCGTGATCGTGCGGCAGACGATACACGTTCAGCAGATACAGCCCGCAGGCCACGGATAGGGCGACGTAAATGCCCAGCACCAGATCGAAGCTGAAATACTTGCTCGCGGCGAAGAAATTCAGCTCGGCGGCACGGACGAACTTGAACGCAGCCGCCAACTCCAGAAAACCCATCACCACCTTGACCGAGTTCATCCACGAGCCGCTCTTGGGCAGCGACCGCAACAGCATAGGGAACAAAGCCAGCACGAAAAACGGCGACGCGAACGCCAGGGCGAAGGCCAACGGGCCGAGAATGCGCTGCAACAAGCCGACCACCGACTGCGAGGCCTCCAGAGTGATGAAGGCACCGTAAATAGGGCCGACACAGGCGAAGCTGATGATGCTGAACGTCAGCGCCATGAAGATGATGCCGACCAGGCCGCCCTTGCCTTCGCGCGAACCGGTCAGGTTGGCCAGGCCGGAGGGCAATTCGATTTCGTACATGCCCAACAGGCTCAAAGCGAAGAAGACGAACACGCCGGTGAGAAAGACATTGGTGATCCAGTGCTGGCTGATGACTTGCAAGACATGGACCAGTGCAATGCCGCCTGCGGTCAGTACGACGACGATGGTGGCGCAGTACACCATCGCCATCGTCAGCGGCCGGTGATGTTGGCGCTCGCCTTGTTTGAGGAAAAAGCTGACTGTCACCGGAATCATCGGGAAAACACAGGGTGTCAACAGCGAGATGAATCCGCCCAGGATGGCCGTGACGATCGTCGCCCACAAGCCGCCCTGTCCGTTGGCTTCACCGGAGACGCTTGCAAGCGAAGGACTGTTGACGACCTGATATTCCCGCCAGTCGAAGGGCTCCGGCGAACGGCCGGCGTAAGCCGGCTGGTCGGACCCACCAGCCGGCTTACGCCGGCCGTTCGCCTGCGCTTCGTCGTAGTCTTTGAGTAACTTCTGATCCTCCGGAGCGAGGGCGACGGCTTCCGTTGTGGAGATGCGGGCCGGAACAGTGAGCGTTTGCTTCTCCGTCAGACAGCCTTTGGGATCACAGACTTGCAAGCGGAGGGTAATATCCAGATTGTGCGTTCCCGGCGTCGCGTCAGGACGTGCCAGCACTTGCATCGTCCATGTGAATGGCTTTTCGAATTCGTAGATGAGGCCGGTGCCCTCCTCGGGCTTGAGTTCCGGCTCGCTCTCCGCGATGGGCCAGAGATTGGCGAACTCCTTGCTCTCGCCAACGCGCACCTGGCTGAGCTGGGCTGTGCTTTGAGCTTGGGTATGTTTAGTAATCGGGTAGGTGTGCCAGCCTTCTTGCGGCGTACCCTCGATTACGACGAAGAACGTCTCACCGCGGCGGACCTCGAACTTGCCCTCGGCTCCAACGGCATTCTGATCCGAAAAGGGATCGATCGGCTCCACGCGCACCTTGAACGCGATGTGCGTGGGCTGCTCCAGTTGCGCCATCGCCTGTGGCGCCAACAGCAATCCAGCCACCAGTAGAACGATGCCGGCCACTCCCGACAAACACTTGGCTCCTCGTTCCCGAGCTCTGCTTGGGAACGTCCGGGTGCGAAGCTCTGCTTCGCGGCGGGCGTCCTGTGCATCACAGGGCGCCCCGAAGTAGAGCTTCGCAATGTGCGTTCCCAAGCAGAGCTTGGAAACGAGAAACATACTACGCCTCATGGCAAGGACTTCCTCTCGTGGGCATCTCCGGCTTGTGTCGGCGGCTCGACTCCTTGGAGTTTCAGCGTCGCTACCGCTTTCGTCTTCAGATCGACAACGCGGATGCGGTGGGCGTTGGTGTCGGCGACGTAGAGCTTGCCGTCGGCGTAACTGATGCCTCCTGGCTCGCTAAACTGCTCCGGGCCGCCCAGAAACGTCACACAGGTTCGCTTGATGGGATCGAGCAGCTTGATCTTACTATTATACGTGTCGGCCACATACAGTTTGCCTTCGTGGTAGACAAGCCCAAGTGCGTGCTGCAAACGCACCATGTCTGCCTCGCCGTCCACGTCGCCGAACTTGAACAAGCCTTTGCCAACCAGCGTCCTGACCGTGCCTTCGCCGTCGAGCGGAACGGCGCGGACGGCGCTGACTTCGCTGTCGGCCACCCACAGCGTCTTGCCGTCGCTGGTCAAACCGCTCGGCTGAGCGAAACGGCTCAGAGTAAGCAAATCGTCGCGGATGTCCTCCCGACCGTCGCCGGCAAATGGGGCAAGCGTGTCCTTCGCCAAATCCAGCACCCAGATCTGATGATGCCCGGCCATGGCGATGAGCAGGCGGTCCTTATGGAGCAGCAGATCCCAGGGACTGTTCAGTCCGGTCTTGAGCGGAAGTCCGCCCAACTCGCGGTCCTGCCCCTGGACGCCGGTGCCGGCAATGGTTTTGACAGTTTGCGACTTCAAGTTGAGGGCACGGATCAGGTGGCTCTTGCGGTCGGCGACGTAGAGCAGATCGTCCCGCAGGGCCATTCCCTGCGGATCGTTGAACTGGGCCGCGGCAAAAGGCCCGTCCGTCTTGCCGGGTTCGCCGTTGCCGGCAATGGCGATCTTTTTGCCGTCGAGATCCGTAATGACGATACGATGGTGTGTGCTATCGGCGATAAACAGTCGCTTGCCGGCGGCGTCGGCCAGCACCTTGCCGGGGAAGAACAACGGACTGTCGCCGTTCTCCTGCGAGCGCGCCAGCTGGAACTTTAGCGGCTTCTCGTTGAGCGTTTTGTTGGCCTTGTGGATCTTGATGAGCCGGCTGATCTCGCGGTCCAGTGCTTCATAATGCCCCTCGCCGGAGGTGGCCCAGACCGCAAAGCCCTCCGGATCGATCAGGCACAAGGTCGGCCAGGATCGCGAGCCGAACGTCTCCCAGATGCGTTGCTCGGCATCGTTGACGACGGGATGGCTGATTTCATAGCGCAGGATGGCCTTGCGGATGCTTTCGGTGTTCTTCTCGTTCTCGAACTTGGCCGTGTGGACGCCGATGACGACCAGCTCGTTGGGATACTTCTTCTCCAGCCGGGCGAGGTCGGGCAAAACGTGCATGCAGTTGATGCAGCACAGCGTCCAGAAGTCGAGGAGGACGATTTTGCCGCGGAGATCTTTCAAGCGCAGCGGGCCTGCCGTATTGAGCCAGGCGACGCCACCCTCCAGTTCCGGCACGGCCACGCGGCGGCGATTGTCTTCGGGGGGCGCCTGGAAAAATGCCCTTTCGCTCACGGCAGCTATCGCTTTCTGCTCCACGCCGCCACGCACGAGAAAATACCAGCCGGCCGCGCAAACCACGCCAACGACGACGATGAGAACCAACCAGGCTGAATGCGAGGGCGAGCGGCAGGGAGTGGGCGTATCCGAACGTAGGGACATCAGCAATCTCCTTAGCAGCATGGAGAGGATGAACGTAAGATACACTTGCAACTATTGTAAGTTAATCGCGCGACAAAGGAACAGGGCAAAGGATAAACACAAGCCCGGAGCGCAAGCAACGGCGCTTCGGCCCGTCGCTTGCGCTCCGGGCTTGTGTTTATCATCATTTGAAAGAGGCGGCTTGACCGCCGTGCGGCGACCATCTACCGTTGACTGAAATATACCCGGTGTCTGCTAACTTGATCGACTCACGAGGCTAATTCTCATGGCATCTTCTGAAAATATCCAAAGCTCACTCTCGTCGAAGGAGACGCCGGCTGAAACTCAATCCGTCACTCTACCTCCGTTGCCGCGCCCTTCGGAAAGGGTCGCGACCGGATTTCTGCGGCTGTGTCGTTGGCTCGATGCCGTGCTCGTCGGTCTGGTCCTGCTTTTCGCCTTCCTCGTCGCCTCGTCGCCTGTGATCAACAATGACTTCTTCCGACATGCGGCCATCGGCCGGCTGCTCTCCCAGGGCGAATATCGCTTCGGCACCGATCCTTTTGTCTTCACGGCCGGGGACACCTATTTTGTCAATCATTCGTGGTTGTTCGATCTGCTCTTATATAAGCTCTATCAACTTCCCTCCGGCGATGCTGTCGTCGTGGTTTTCAAGGCGCTCGTGATCGCAGCGCTGGCCCTGGTCATGTTGTGTGCCGGCCGCCGTTCGGCGCAAAGCCTGTGGATACCCGCTGCCTGCACCGCTCTGGCCATTCTCGCCGCCAGTCCGCGCTTCTATCTGCAATCGACTTGCCTGTCGTTCCTTTTTCTGGGCGTGAGCTTGTGGCTGTTGACCACGTCAGGCACCGGTCACAAACGATTGTGGCTACTGCCGCCGCTGTTCGCGCTGTGGGTCAACTGCGATTCGTGGTTCTTCCTGGGACCGTTGACGCTGGCCCTGTACCTGGTGGGGGATCTGATCCAGCAAAAGACACAGCCCTCCTCAGATCCACCAAGGGCCGCCCTGGCGGGTACTGCGGGCTGGTCTGTGCTTGTCCTTGGTGTGGCGGCATGCCTGCTCAATCCGCATCACGTCCGCGCGTTGACGCTGCCGACCGAGTTCGGTCTGGCGCCGGCCAGCGGTTCGCTCGAGAACGATCCGCAGTTTTTCGCATTATTTCTCTCTCCATTGGCTAAAAGATATTACCATCCGGCCCTCGGCCTGAGCGTGGCCGGATTGGCTTACTGGCCGTTGTTGCTTCTGGGGCCGCTTTCGTTCGCGTTTGTGTATGAACGCATGCCGTGGTCGCGGCTTTTGGTATGGCTGTGCTTCGCTCTCTTGAGCCTGTACAACTGGCGGATCATTCCTTTCTTCGCCGTCGTGGCCGGACCCATAACGGCCCTTAATTGGCTGGATTTTGCTGCTCAGCGCCTGGGCCCCGCGCCGGGGTTGACAAGAGGGTGGCGCACGGGATTGCTGGGCGGCCGAGTTTTGACGCTGCTGCTTGGACTGGCGCTCGTGATTGCTTCGGTGCCCGGCTGGCTGCAACGAAGTTACCCCTCGTTTCACCGCGTCGCCTGGAGCATTCAGGTCGATCCGTCGCTCCAGGAGATGGCCGAGACCATTCACGGTTGGCGGAAGGCGGGACTGTTGCCGGACGAACCCAACTGGTTCAACCTGTCCCCGGACATCGCCAACTACCTGGCCTGGTTCGCGCCCGGCGAACGGGCATTCATCGATCAGAACTTGCCTCTTTGCAGCGAAACCGCCGAGGATTACGTGGACTTCCGCCGGGGACTGGAGCAGGCAGCCGAACGAGACCCGACGGATGCGAAAAGCGATTGGCAGCAGATCCTCCGGGAGCGGCGCGTCCGTTTTTGGATTTACGACGATCGCAGCGCGAGCATGTCCAACCTGGTTTCCCGAGCCTTTTTGTTCACGCAGCCGGAGCAATGGGTCTTGTGTTCCTTGAACGGCCGCATAGCAATCTTCGCCTACCGCGATCCGCAACAGCCCGAGTCGGCCCCGGCGCCGGGGCTGGAGTTGGATCTCAAGCGAGCAGCTTTTGGGCCGGCAGCCCAGACGGCGCCGCCCGAAGGAGCGGAACCGGCGCCGTTGCGCGATTGGTGGCACACGGCCCTGGATGCATGGTGGTCACCGGACCGTCCGCCTTCGAGCGACCGCGAGGGCCTCGCGCTGTACGAGTTTCGCTATGAGGCCGTGGAAAGATCGCGGCAACTCTATATGCACTCGCGCGCCTGGCAGGCAGGCCTGGCGGCGGCGAGCATCACCGGCTCTCTGCCGAGCGGCCCTGTGCCCCACAGCTTTCTGCCCCTGAGCTGGACGTACACTTACAACGAACTCGTTCCGGCGGGAGCAGGACGGCTAACACGGCAGCCGCGCACGTCCGAGAGGCTGGCGCTGGATACCTGGCAACATTACGTCACCACCCAGTTCCTTGAGTCGCCCTCTCTGTATTTGGGCATTCGCGCTGCGCGCCGCGCTCTGCGGGTCAACCCCGAAGACGGCCCGACCTATTTACGTCTGGGACTGACCTATCAGCTCATTCGCGCACTTCCACAGGAGAAGCAGCTGCACCAATTCCCTCTGCAGATGATCCCGCAGTTATTGGTCACCATCCGCCGCACGCAGATAACGGCTGCCTTTCAGAACTGTCTGCGACTTCAGCCCGATGACGAGAAGGCGGCGCAAGCGCACCTTGCCCTGGCTCAGATTTACGCCGATGAGTTCAACTACATCGATGCAGCGGTTCATCACCTGCGCCTGGGGATCGACAAACTAAAGGCGGCCGGATTGCCTCCGAGTAGGTCGCCAGACCAGTTCAAGCAGATGCTTGAGCAGAGGGACGCCGCCCTGGCGCGCCTGGACAGCGAGCTGGGACGCCGCCAGGACCGCTATGAAGTGAATGCGGCCACCAAGTCGGGACTGGAGAAAGCGCAGGTCGCGCTGCAAGAGGGTCTGAGCGAGACAGCCCTGGCCGTGCTGGAGCAGGACACGGACGTGAACATCAGCAACCCAACCGAGCTGCTGCTCGTCAAGGCGCTGACTGGAGTGGCCCTCGACCTGGGCCGGCTGGACAGAGCGCACGAGCTTCTTCCCGACGCGCCGGACAAGGCGGTGAAACCCGATGAACTGGAACTGTATCTGCGTCTGGCCGCGGCCCGAGGTGATTATGCGAGGGCGGATCAGCTTCTCGACGATGCGCTGCGAAATGCCCGGCAACCGTCGCCCGACCAGATGCGTGTGTCCGACCCCGCCGCGCTTGTCGCCCCCTTCGTGGGGAAAGTCCTGTTGGCAGAAGCCCAGCACCTGATGGGGACTCCCTCCATGCCGTGGCTGCCGAACAATCTCGCCGACATTTTTCAGCGACCGTGGTTGGCTCACAACGCCTCGGAATTCTGGAGACGCCGCTGGCGCATGGAGGCCATTATCAATGGCCTGCTCGCTTCGCGCCAGCTGGCCGAATGGAACTTGATTCGCGGCTGGCTCGCTCTGGAGGCGGGCCACTGTGGCGATGCGCGCAAGCACTTTCAGACCGCCCTGGATCACACCGTGCTCGGCCCGAACTGGGCGCCGGAGATCAATCGGCTGAACGCCTGGTTGGATGTGCAAAGGGAGGTCCGAGGTTTGGAGGAAGTGGGTGTTCGCTTCGCCGTTATTTACGACCAGAGCACGCACTATCTCAACATGTTGAAGGAAGAGGCGAAGCAGGACGCGATTAGCGACGCTTCGCAGAAGCGTCGATAGCGCTGACGCTTCTGCGAAGCGTCGCTAATCGGATTTACAGTGCCCGTCATGAGCCAGGGCATCGCAAACAAAACGCCGCTGTCGGGCCTGACGGCATCCGAGGTTGCCGAGCGTGTCGCGCGCGGCGACATCAACCGTGTGTCTCGCTCCGACCGCGCCGCCTACCTCGCCATCGTCGTCCGCAATCTCTTCACGCTCTTCAACGTACTCGTCACACCCGCGGCCGTGTCCCTATTTCTGCTGGGCGAATATGGCGATGCTCTGGCCGTCAGTGGCATGGCTCTGACGAACCTGTTCCTCGGACTGATCCAGGAAATCCGTGCCAAGCGCCACCTCGATCGCTTGATCCTGTTATCGGAGACGCGCGTCCGTGTTGTGCGCGATGGCCAGGTTCAAGAGGTGCCTTCGGGAGACGTGGTGCGCGAGGATGTTCTGCTCCTGTCCGCTGGTGATACCGTGGTGGCTGACGGCCCAGTCCTGGAATCGCGCTTTCTGGAAGTGGACGAGGCGCTGTTGACGGGCGAGTCGGATCCGGTGCCGCGCCGTCCGGGGGAGCAGTTACTCTCGGGTAGCTTCTGCGTATCCGGCGAGGGTGCCTACCATGCCCAGCGCGTCGGCGTCGAGTCCTTCGCCGCGCGAACCGCCGCTGAGGCGCGCTCCTATCGCTACAGCGCCAGTCCAATCCAGCACAGCATCAATCGGCTCTTGGTCGTTCTCACGGTCGTGGCTCTCGCTCTCTGTCTGGGATACCTCGTGCTTTATGGCATGGGCAACGTATCCCGGACCGGCCTGTGGAAAATGATCGCGGCCACCATCACTTCGATGGTGCCGCAGGGCTTGATGGTGATGACCACTTTCGCTTTTGTCCTTGGTGCCGTGCGCATGAGCCGTCGCGGTGCGCTTGTGCAGATTCTGGGCGCTGTCGAGTCGATGGCTTCCATCGATATGCTGTGCATGGACAAAACCGGCACGCTGACGACCAACCGTTTGCATCTGGAAAACTTGCTCGGGTTGGACGAAGGGATGCCGGAAGAAGCGATCCGCGAACGGCTGCGTTTATTTGCCTCGGCATCCTTGGATCGTGCCAGCAAGAGTATCGTCGCTCTGCGTACGGCGCTCGGCGAAATCCAGACGGAAGAACTCGATCAACTCCCATTCAAGGCGCAAAACCGCTACAGCGCTGTGCGCGTGCGCCACGGAGGCGAGGAACACGTCCTTGTCCTGGGTGCGTGCGAGGCCTTGCAGGCGTTCCTCGCTAACCCACGAGCCCGGAGCATTAGCGACCGCATGCCGAATCCGTCGCTAACGCTTCCGGCTCGTATGGTCGGCCTGCGCCTCCTGCTCTTCGCCGAGGCAGTGAATCCTCCCGAGCGCCCATTCGCTGGTTCGCTGGAAGGTTTCCTCCTGCGACCACTGGCGCTGGTGGCGCTGGGCGACGAGTTGCGTCCGGAAGCACGGCGCGTTCTGGAAGAGCTGGCGAGCCAGGGCATTCGCTTCAGTGTTCTGTCCGGCGACCATGCAGACACAGTGCAAGCGACGATCGCGCCGCTGATAGCCGGGTCCAGCGCCGCCGCCGTCAAGGCGTTGGCGGAAACACCGGTAGTCTCCGGGCATGAATTGCAATCTGCCTCCGACTCCGCCGAGTTGATCCGCACGCGCTATGTCTTCGGCCGCGTCACGCCGACCCAAAAGTTACAAATCGTCGCCGTCTTGAAAAAACAAGGCCATCACGTCGCCATGATCGGCGACGGCGTTAACGACGTGCTGCCGATCAAGAACGCTCATCTCGGCATCGCGATGGGCGAAGGGACCGCAGCCAGCAAGAGCGTCGCTGGCATCGTTCTGGAGACGAACAATTTCGATCTGTTACCCGAAACTCTCGACGAGGGCCGTACCATCCTTCGTAACCTGTGCCGGGCCGGCAAAGTGTTCCTCGTCAAGAATGTCTTCGCCCTGATCCTGATCGTCGGCGCTGTGGGCGTGTTCGGCCTGCCGTTTCCCTATCTGCCGCGTCAAGTGACGCTTCTGAACTTCCTGACCATTGGCGTGCCGACTTTCCTGATCATGCTCAACCGCGAGCGCTCCACTGCGACCACGGCCGCACATTTTCTGCGCGAGGTCGGCTCCTTTGCTCTACGCACTGGTCTGGTCATTGGCCTCGCCGGTTTGTTGGTACTCTGGCTTTCGAACCGTGTCTGGCAATACGACGAAGAAACCAAGCGAACGTTGCTTTTGTCACTGTTGGTACTGTTGGGACTGAACACGCTGCTGCGCGCCTTAAGCGATGGCAAAGAGAGAGGACGGCCCCGTGTTAGCGCAGTGGACTGGTGGGCCGCGGTAGCGATGCCGATGTATCTGGTGGTGATGTACTGGAGGCTGGCAGGCGGCTTCTTCGCTCTGACACCGTTGACACTGAGCCAGTGGGCTGTGGTGCTTTTGATCGCCGGCGGTTCGTGTCTGCTGCTCTGGCTGGCAGATACCTACATCCATCGGCCCAGCCGATCCGTGCGATAACCCAGCGCCCTATACACAGCATCGACGAGACTTTGCCCGCGCTCGTTAAGACAGACGCCGCGGCCCTGCTTGTTCATGGTGTAGCCAAACGACATCTTCGCTCCGGGATCGGCAAAACCCAGTGAGCCACCCATGCCGGGATGGCCGAACGCCTCTTCGGAGAGAATAATGCTATCCTGCGCTCCGGGCGGTCCTTGGCGATTGTCCGACGATTTCCAAAAACCCAGGGCGATGCGCAGGCCGATCAACAGCGTGGCATCGACACCCAGCGCCGAGCTGACGGCGCTCATCTGTTTCAGGGTATCTCCATCAACGAGTTGTCCGCCGCCCAGAGACAAGGGAGCATACATGCCGGCGAGACCGCGAGCATTGGTGATCCCGCCCTGGCTTGGCAGCACAGCGCTATGCGCCTCGCGCGAATCGTGATCGCCGGCTGCACTGCGCCGGCCGGTGTTCTTAACTGTCAACGCGGGAATGCTCTGTGGATCATTGGCCATGAGTGTGAGAAAACGCGAGCGCGGCTCGCCCGGTGGCGTCGGATCGGCGCGGATGGTCGGCGCCAAGCGCGTCTCGTGTTCCTCGGGCAATCCAATGTAAAAATCGAGTCCGAGTGGTTCCGCCACTTCCTCGCGGAAGAACACGTCAAACGGCCGACCGGACACGCGCTGTACTATCTCGCCGACGAGATGGCCGAACGTCGTTGCATGATAGCCTTGGCGCGTGCCCGGCTCCCAAAACGGCGACTCTGCAGCGAGTACACCAGTCATGTACTGCCAGTCGTACAACCCGCCGGCAACCAGCGGTTGACGGATGGCCGGCAGCCCTGCCTGATGATTGAGCAACATGCGCACGGTGATGCCGTCCTTGCCTCCCTGTCCGAACTCCGGCCAATACGACGCCACTGTCCGATCCAGGTCGAGCAAGCCGCACGAAATCAGCATGTGGGCGCACAGGGCCGTCGCCCCCTTGGTCGAGGACCAGACCAACCCGATGGTGTCTCCTTCCCACGGCTGTTGCATGTGCCGATCTGCGAACCCACCCCACAAATCGACGACGGTTCGTCCTTCGGTCATCACGCATACCGACGCGCCCACCTCGCCGCGCTGGGCGAAGTTGCGCTCGAATTCGTCGCGGACATCCTGGAAGCGTGCGTCGCAGACTCCCTGAATCGCCATGAGTTCTCCTCACGCAAGCCGAGCCGCGCACGCAGCGCAGTGAAGTAAGCGACTGGCCTTTCGCCCGCTTACTCCGCTGCGCTGCGTGCGCGGCTCGGATTAGGATACACGACTCATGCCAGCAAATTCTCCGCGACATGGCCATGAACATCCGTCAGTCGAAAATCGCGGCCGGCATGGCGGTAGGTCAGCTTCTCGTGATCGAAGCCGAGCAGATGCAGGATGGTTGCCTGTACGTCGTGAACGTGGACGGGATTTTCGACGACGTGGAAGCCGAGTTCATCGGTGGCGCCGTAGGTCAGTCCGGATTTGACGCCGCCGCCGGCCAGCCACATGGTGAAGGCTTGCGGATGATGGTCGCGCCCCAGGCTGCGGCCAAGCGCGGGATTCGTTTCGACCATCGGCGTGCGGCCGAACTCGCCGCCCCAGATCACGAGCGTATCGTCGAGCAAACCACGCTGTTTCAAATCCTTCACAAGCGCCGCCGAGGCGCGATCGGTCTCGCCACAGTTCTTCTTGTGGTTGCCCGTCACGTCGGAATGAGCGTCCCAGCCTTCGTGATAGATATTGATGAAACGCACGCCGCGCTCAATGAGCCTTCGCGCCAGTAGACACGCGCGCGCGAAAGAGGGCTTGTTCGGATCGGCACCGTACAGATCCAGAGTTGTCTTCGACTCCTGGTGCAGATCCATCAGCTCCGGAGCGGAGGATTGCAGGCGGAAGGCCATTTCGTAGGAGGCGATGCGCGTGGCGATTTCCGGATCGCCCTCCGTCGCCAGACGCCGTTTGTTGAGCGAGCCAATGAGGTCGAACGAGTCGCGCTGGAGGCGCGGATCGACGCCGCGGGGACTGGAAACGTTGAGAATCGGATCGCCCTGATTGCGCAGGCGGACACCGGTGTAAATGGTGGGCAGAAAACCGCTGGACCAGTTGGCCGAGCCGCCGCTGATGCCGCTGCCGGTGGACATGACCACGAACGCCGGCAAATCGCGCGTCATCGAGCCGAGTCCGTACAGCACCCATGAGCCGAGGCTGGGCCGGCCCGGCTGAGCGAAGCCGGTGTTGAAGAAGATCTGCGCCGGTGCGTGGTTGAACTGATCGGTGTGAACCGATTTGACGATACAGATGTCATCAACCACCGCGGCAAGATGCGGCAGCATTTCCGATAATTCCGCTCCACATTGTCCACGCTTGGCGAACTTGAAGCGCGGACCCAGGACGGCGGCATCAGGGCGGATGAAGGCGTAGCGCTGGCCACCGATGACTGAAGGTGGCAACGGTTTGCCTTCGAGCTTCGCCAGTTCGGGCTTGTAATCGAACAGGTCGAGCTGACTGGGAGCGCCCGCCATGAACAGGTGAATGACGCGCTTGGCCTTGGGAGCGAAGTGCGGTTGTCGCGAGACCAGAGGATCGGCAGGAGCGGCAGCGGATCGTCCTGTGAAAGCATCGGTCAACAGTCCGGCCAGGGCGATTTTGCCCACACCCACGCCGCACTCGTGGAAGAAATGGCGCCGCGTGATCTGCCGGGCATATTCTTGGATGTCGTGCATGGCTCAATCCTTCACGATCGCTTCATCGAGGTTGAACAAGGTACGGGCCAGTGCCGTCCATGCGGCCCGTTCGTTGACATCGCCAGCGCCGATACCAGCAATCTTCGCCGCATCAAGTTCCTTGTGCTCGCATCGACGTTTTTGCGTCTCGAAAAAAGTCACGAGCTGGGATTTCTCCTCGGCACTGGGCGGCCGTGTCAAGCAGCGGCGGAAGAGATGGTCCACGCGCTCGGCGACGGAACCCTTCCGCTCCGTCATCATCCGCCCCAGCGCCTGTGCTGCCTCGATGAATGTGGGATCGTTCAGCAATGTCAGTGCTTGCAGCGGCGTGTTGGACACCTCGCGGCGCGCCACGCACACTTCGCCGCTGGGGGCGTCGAAGGTGGTGAACATGGCGAATGGTGCCGTCCGCTTGCAGAATGTGTACAGTCCGCGACGATAGCGATCCGGCCCTTCACTGACTTTCCATTGCAATTGTCCATATGCTCCTTCGGTCGTCACGCCCGGTGGCTGCAGTGGAAAAACGCTCGGGCCGCCGTTCTTTTCCGAAAGCAGACCGCTGTAACGAAGGACAGCATCGCGCAGCTGCTCGGCTTCCAGCCGTACCCGTGGACCGCGAGCCAACAAATCGTTCTGCGGGTCTTTCGCCGCCCTCTCGGGTGTCACACGCGATGCCTGCTGGTAGGTCGCGCTCAGAACGATGAGCTTGTGCATCCTCTTCATCGACCAGCCTTGCTTGACCAGTTCGACGGCGAGCCAGTCGAGCAATTCGGGATGGCTAGGCCGCTCGCCCTGGTAGCCGAAGTCTTGCAAGGTGGGTACGATGCCACGCCCGAAGAATGCAGCCCACTGACGATTCATTGTCACTCGTCCGGTCAATGGGTTGTCTCGCGAAACCAGCCATCGCGCCAGGCCCAGCCGGTTGCGCGGGGTTTCCCTGGGCAAGGGCGGCAGGACCGAGAATACATTCGGTTCGACGCGCTCCTTGGGTTGCAGGAATTCGCCGCGGTTGTGGACGAAGGTCGGCCGGGGATTCTCCGGGGGACGTTCCGTCAGGACGAGCGTGGTCGGGTAGGCCAGCAGCTGTTTGCGCAAGCGATCGATTTCGGCACGTTCTTTTGCCAGCTCCGGTGCCGTCATGACAAATTGCTGGACCAAGCGCCGCTGTTGCTCCGGCGTCCGTTTCGTCTCAGGGATGAGCAGAATGCCCTCGACGTCCGTCGCCATGTCGCGGGCAAGAGCGGGGCGTTTGTCGGTGGTCGCCCAGATGCGGAAACGACCCAGGCCGGCCGAGAAGTAGCGCTCGAATAGCATCTGTATGTGCAGATCCTTCGCATCGGCGAGCGGCGTAGCGAACGAGAACACAGCAGAATGAGTGCGTTCCTGGCCGCCGTTGATCGACCAGCCGGTTTGCGGATCGCCGTCGATGGCCTTGTCCGCCGTCGCGGTGCCTGCGGCAAAGCTGTGCTTCGCCTTTGCCAGGGGTATTTTCTTCCCACCGGCTGCCACACGAAATTCGGACAGGAAGAAATCGCCAAACGGCCCTTCGTAGTAAACCCGGCCTGGGCCGCCATCGGGCAGTCGCTCGTCCGGCATCACTTCCAGGCGGAAGGCCGTGATGCCGCGCAGGTCGGTATGGAATGAGAGATCGTACGTGTCGCTTTTGCTCTGATCGCCGCTGGCGAAGACGGAGTTATCGTCTAGGACCGTCAAATGCGGTAGGTTGGTCCTGGCAGAAGCGGGGCGAAGCACGGTCCAGCGCACGGAACGGGCCGCCTCGCGCTCTTGCCATTCGTGGTACTTGCGCTCGAATTGCGTCCGCCGCCGTTCTTCAAGCGTGCGGCCATCCTCCGCGCCGTCCCCCTCACCCCGACCCTCCCCCACAAGGGGGGAGGGAGAACGTTTGCTCCCTCCCCCCTTGTGGGGGAGGGTCGGGGTGGGGGGGGCAGATGGGAAACGGTTCGGCAAATCGGCGATGAGGGCGGCGATCTTCTTCTCGATCTCCTGCCTCTGCCGCGTGATGTCCGCACGGCGCACGGGGAGAACCGGCTCATCGGCGTTGTTGAGAAACGCCATGAATTGATAATACTCGCGCTGCAAAATGGGATCGAACTTGTGCGTGTGGCACTGGGCGCAGCCGATGGTGAGTCCGAGCCAGGTTGTGCCGGTGACGGCGACGCGATCGACCACGGCATAAAAGCGATATTCCAGAGGGTCAATACCGCCTTCTTCGTTGAGCATGGTGTTGCGATGAAAGCCGGTGGCGATTTTCTGATCCTCGGTAGCGCCGGGCAGCTGGTCGCCGGCTAACTGCTCGATAGTGAAGCGATCAAAGGCCATGTCCGCATTGAGAGCATTGATAACCCAATCGCGGTACGGCCAAATCGAGCGCGGCCGATCTTTCTCGTAGCCGTTTGTGTCGGCGTAGCGGGCCAGATCGAGCCAGCGCCGTGCCCAGCGTTCGCCGTAGTGCGGCGAGGCCAGCAGGCGATCCACTAGTTTTTCGTAGGCATCCGGCGATTTGTCGTTCACGAACGCTACCGTTTCTTCCGGCGTCGGCGGCAAACCAATCAAGTCGAGATACAACCGCCGCGCCAAAGTGTAGCGATCGGCCTGGGGCGACGGCTTCAGCCCCTCAGCTTCCAGCCGCGCCAGAACGAAATAATCGATGGCATTGTGTGGCCAACCCGTCTGCTTCACGCTGGGCAAGGGCACCTGCTTCGGCGGCACAAACGCCCAGTGCAGTCGATATTCGGCACCATCGGAAATCCAGCGCTTGAGAATTTGCTTGTCCTCTCCGGTGAGCGGATTTTTCGTGTGCGGAGGAGGCATGATTTCGCTCTCGTCCTCCGCGAAGATGCGCCGGATCAATTCGCTCTGTTCGGGATGTCGCGGCACAATGGCGGGTTGTTTGGATTTGCCCCCGCGCAGGGCGGCGTCACGCTGATCAAGCCGCAGCCTGGCCTTGCGAGCTTTCTCGTCCGGCCCGTGACACTTGAAACAGTGCCGGGCCAGGATGGGCCGAACTTGGCTATTGAACGTGTCTTCTCCGCCGACTGCCTGTAAGGGTGTCGTCAGTCCCGAGAGCAAGGAGAGGAATAAAACGGCCACCCGCATGGATTATTTCACCTTCTCGTATTCGTTTAGCTTGTGAGTATGCTCTTGACAATGTTGCCGTGTACGTCGGTCAAGCGGTAATCGCGGCCGGCATAGCAATAGGTCGCCGTTCGTGGTTCAGCCCCATCAGATGTAACAGGGTCGCGTGCAAATCGTGCACATGGACCATGCCAACCCTGATGCCTGCGCCGGCCAGCCACATGATAAAGCCGAACGGATGACGCTCGCGACCGCCACAGAAACGTCATGCGTGCCATGAGGATGGTCTCCCGGATTGTGAGCGATCGGCCCATCCAGGCGGGGAGTAAGGCGGGCAAGCAAACCATTCTCTATCCTATGAGTTGACAAAGGGGTCGAGCAATGGAAATTCGGTTCATGCTGAAAGATACGAGTCATCCAGGAGGCTGCCAACACCCTCAATGAAGTGCCTGCACAGGCGGACGATATGACTCACGACCGGTTCGATGTCTCCCGCCCGAAGGTTCGTCCACGTGGTTAGCTGGGAGATTCCCAGCCACGTGTAAAGGGAAAGGCGGTCGCAATAAAAAGTCATGTTCTTATCATAATATTCCATTTCCTTGTTCTGGATTGAGTGCTCGTAATAAAACTTCACCCCTTTGAAATCCGGCGCAAGGCGAGTAACGATCCGGAATCCGCCCTTTACTACCTCGAAAGACATGCCACTATAAAAACCCGTTCGTGGCCACACGCAGTAGGGCTCGTGCAGTTCCTGTCTGACACGCCTCACGATGGCCGCTTTTTCTTTTCCCTTCAGCAGAGGGCCCAAGGTCCGCTCCCTCTGGAGCCGCTCTTGCTCTCGGTGATTAATCACCTGGAAGATTTGATTCCACTGTTCCAGGATAGGCTGCTCGATGGTCACTCTCTTTTCGCCGAGTATCTCGATAGCCCTCTGATGAAAACGCTGGAGCAGGAAAGACGCAAACGCAAACTGCTTGTCCTTAGGCAGCGACTCCATGAGGCCAACAAGCCCATAGCTCGTGCGATTTTCCACGCCGCGAAGAAGCGGAAAACCTTCCTCGATCTCACGCCGAAAGTCTGCGCAAGACCACTGGTACAACTTCACGACAAACTCATCCGGCGCTTTGTAGATCGTAATCATTCGTGGAAAGCTCGTAGCTGTCGTCCGATGTGGGCAGCTTAATGCGACGCATGCAGTTGAGCAAGGTAAAATCCTCAAACTGGCACCGGCGGATGATCCATCGTTTGAACAAATGATTGTCGCGGCTTCATTAAGCAATAAAAAAAACCAGTGAAGATCGACATGTGCCGCATCAGCCCGCAACATCGTGAAGGGCGCGTGCCTTCTCTCGCACAAGATTTCTATCCATGTCCCGCATCAAACTTCATTTGTTATCGTGGATCGCTTTTGTCTTATTTTTGTCTGTTGCCCTGGGAGCCGACAAACCCTCCCGTACAAGGCGGCGGCAAGAGGCTCAGGAATTCCACCTTCGCGCCCAGGAACGAACCGGCCTGCTTGTGCCGATGTACGTATACCCGGCCGATGTTCACAAGAATCGCGCCTATAATCGGCTAATCGATCTCAAGCGGCAGTACGAGACCGTGCCCATCTGGGTCATCGTCAATCCGGCTTCGGGTCCGGGCAAGCAGGTGGATGACAACTACACCAAGGCCATCGACCGGCTTCTGGGAGCGGGATGTGTCGTGTTAGGTTACGTGACGACGAGCTACGGCAAGCGTCCCGCAGCGGACGTGCAAAAGGACATCGACTGTTGGCTAACGATGTATCCACGCACTCAGGGAATCTTCTTTGATGAGATGATCTACGAGGACAAGGCTGCGGCAACCGCGTATCAGGCGGCCCTGAGCCAGTATGCCCATGACGCCGGTTGCTGGCCGACCGTCGCCAATCCAGGAGCGGATACGCCGGGCCGCTACTTCGCCGCTGGCGCCGCCGATGTGATCGTCATCCACGAAGGAGGCTCGTGGCCGAAAGAGGAGCGCCTGAAAGGCGATTATTTCGGCGGATATGCCGATTATCCTCCTTTCACGCGGGCGGTCCTGCTTTATTCTCAGCCGAAGATCGAGCGAACCGCCATTCGTATGATGCGAAAGTATGTGCGCTGGATCTATGTGACCGAGGCCGAATATCGGCCAGACGATCCGAAGGCGAATAATCCCTGGGACCGGCTTTCGAAGCATGTTGCAGAGATTTGTAGCCAGCTCGCCGACAAGGAATGACAAGCCCATCAGCAACGGTTCCCAGGAGTCTAACTAACCGCAAACGAAATTGGGGCGCTTTCTCTCATGCGTTTCGCCTGCTGGATTCTGACGGGATTGTTGCTCGGTGCCTTTGGCGTCGTGACGGCGTACTTGTTGCACGAACGGCGGTTGGCCGGACGCGACCTGCCGGCCTACTCCGTGTATTCGGAAGCCGGCGATGGACTCGGTGAGGCGGCTCATGTTTTGCGACGCCTGGGCTGGACGCCAGTGGCCGTGACGCGCCCAATCCAGGACCACCAGCATCTCGGCTTGCTCATCGTGGCCGAGCCGCCGTCCGGCGGACGCTTCGGCGAAGAGGCGATTTCCGAGAATGATGCCCGCTCGCTGCTGAACTGGGTAGAACAAGAAAACGGTAACACCCTGCTGCTTCTCGGCCGCAAGAACACGGCGCTGCATCAGGCTCTGAATGTTGTCGTCCTCGAAAACAGCTCGCGCGATGCGGAGGCGTTTCATCCAGTGGACCTCGGCGCGGCGGGTAGCTATACCGAGGGCATTGCCCACCTCAGCGTCGGATCGCGGGCTACCTTGCGCGCACCGGGCAACGCTCTGCCGTTGTGGTGGCTCGGCGACCAACCCGGCGCCGTACTGCTGCGCCGCAAGAAGGGACATGTGCTGGTCGTCGCCGATACGCGTTGGCTGACGCGGGAGGGTTTAATTCGCTCCGACGGCGAGCCGCGCGACGACAATGTCGTTTTCCTGGCCAACGTGGTGGAGATGGCCGCTCGCGACGGCAAGGTGTACTTCGACGAATATCACCACGGTCTACGTTCGGGCGGCGGTTTTTGGGGCTATCTGGAGTACCACGGCGAACGGGCCACGCCGCTTTTGATTTTGCTCGTACTACTTGTCGCGGGCTGGACGTGGGCAGTGCGGCTGGGTCCGCCGGTGCCAATTCCTCAGACCGAGAGCGCCGATGCCGTGGACTATGCTTCCGCGCTGGCCCGCCTGTATCAAAAGACAGGGACGCGGCCCTTGCTGGCGCGAACACTGGTGCGGAGTTTTCTCGGAGCACTGACGCGGCAATTGCGTCTACGTCGCAATGCCTTGCCGGCAGAGATTCTCGCGGCGTGGCGTCAACACGATCCGGGTCCATCGATGAAGCGCTTGCAGACGTTGCTGCGCGGCGTCGGCGAATTACGCCGTGGCGAAGTATCCGAGCGACAGTTGTTGGCCTGGGCGCAGGCTTTTGGCCAGTTCACGCGGGAGCTGCAGAAGGGAACTACGTATGCACGTTGAGGAGACCGCGGACGTTCCGGAATGGATCGAGTCGCTGTTGAACCGGGCGGAACGCGTCGTTGTCGGGCAGCGCGAGAATCTGGAGCTAGTGCTGCTGGCGCTATTGTGCGGCGGACACGTGCTGCTCGAAGGCGTGCCTGGCACGGCCAAGACGCTGATGGCTCGCACGCTGGCCCGGCTGCTCGCTCTGGACTGCAAGCGCGTGCAGTTCACGCCCGATCTGATGCCCTCCGACATTCTCGGAACCAACATTTTCAATCTGCAAAGTAGTCAATTTGAGTTCCGCGCCGGTCCCGTCTTCACAGACCTCCTCGTCGCCGACGAGATCAACCGCACGCCGCCGAAAACTCAATCCGCTCTCCTTGAAGTCATGGAAGAACGCACTGTCACTCTCGACGGTGCCAGTCACTCTCTGTCCGAGTTCTTCACCGTCGTCGCCACGCAGAATCCCATCGAATACGAAGGCACGTATCGTCTACCGGAGGCACAGCTCGATCGTTTTCTGTTGAAGCTGAACATCGAATATCCTCCTGCGGAAGAGGAAGATCGGATTTTGCGTCTGTATCAGGGTCGCGGCACTCTGACAGCGCCACTGGACATTCTCGCGCCGGTGGGCGAGCTGCTTACGAGCGATGCAAACGGCACGATCCGCGACCTGATTCTGCGTGCGCGACAAGGCATCGCCAAGGTCGTGGCCAAGCCGGAGATCTGCTCGTACATCGGCCGCATCGTGCGTATGACCCGCGAGATGGACAAAGTGCTGATGGGGGCATCATCGCGCGCCGCCGTGCATCTGTTGCAAGCGGCGAAAGTGCGGGCGCTGATGAGCGGACGAAACTTCATCACACCCGATGATGTCAAGCGCATCTGCCGACCCGTGCTCCGACACCGCTTGACGCTGCAACCGGATGCGTATGTCGAAGGATTTACGACCGATGACATCTTGAATACGGTCCTGGAGCGCGTCGAGGTGCCGCGCTGACCTGCGAACGGCCGGCGTCAGCCGGCTGGTAAAGCCGTACTGGCCGACGCCGGCCGCTCGCCTATTCTTTTCCTCATTTCCGACTCCCTGCCTCGTCGATGAGAAAATCAAGTCTCGACGAGGACAGGAGGAGGAGATGATCCCTTCGGGCGCGGTACTTCCCCTCGCTGCTTCCCCCGCCAGAAATGAGCCGGCCCCGCAACGGGCCGAGGGTGTTTTTCACCTGGGTCATCGGCGCTGGCTGGACGGGCTGCGCGGTGTGGCGATTCTGCTAGTTCTGGGGTGTCATCTGGGATGGTTGCCGGGCGGCTTTCTCGGAGTTGATCTCTTCTTCGTCCTCAGCGGTTTTCTCATCACGTCCTTGCTGCTGGAAGAATGGCAATCCACCGGGAGCATCCGCCTGGGGCAGTTCTATCTTCGGCGAGCCTTGCGGCTGTGGCCCGCTTTCATCGTGTTGCTGGTACTTTGTGGACTATCAGTTCCTTTGCTGCCGTCCGCAGGCGAAAGAGAATCGCTCTGCCGGGAAATCGCCGTGGCGGCTTGTTACATGACCAACTGGCCCATGCTGCACCGCACCGACATGCCGATTTTGGGGCACACCTGGTCGCTGTCGGTGGAAGAGCAATTCTACGTGTTTTGGCCCGCCCTGCTCTATGCGATGCTCAGCCTGAAGGTTTCGCGGCGGTTGATTCTTTCGCTTGTGTGTTGTGGCATCTGTGCCTCGGCGCTGCTGCGTTTTTCGCTGTATCACTGGCATCAAAGCCACAGCACGGACAGGCTAATGATGCTGTTCCGTCTGTATCGCGGTTTGGATACGCGCGCCGACGCCCTGCTGGCCGGCTGTTTGCTAGGCCTACTCACTGGCTGGAACCTGTTGCCCAGGTCGCGGCTCTTCGTCCGATGGACAGGGTTCGCCTCGCTGATCTTCCTGATATTTCTGTGCTATCTGGTGCGCTGCCACGATTATTACGATCCTCGGTATTACCGCGGTTTCTTCACCGTCGTGGCCGTCATGACGACCGTCGCGCTCGCCCGCCTTCTGACAGCACCGGCGCGATGGGCCACGCGCATCCTGGAGTCAGCCCCTCTGGTAGGGACAGGACGCATCTCCTATGCGCTGTATCTATTTCATCAGCCGATAATTCACCTTCTCCTGACGGCGTGCATATCCTTGAGTCTCACGATAGGCCCGTACCTGGCTCGTGTAGTCTTTATCCTTCTGGCCAGCAGCTTTTCTTTTCTCGCCGCGGTGCTCTCGTATTATCTGATTGAACGCCCGTGCCTGCGACTGAAGGACCGGTTGCGTCCGCGAATCACCGGCGGTTCTCTCGCTTCTGGCCAGCTTGAATCAAGCACGTCTCCCAACTCAATGCAGGCTGTCGCCTGAACAGATTCGCCGTCACTTGTCAGATCCAATGCCCCTTCCTAAACCGCTAGCACAGCACCGTGGAAGGCAAGGGGAGACGATCATGAGCATTTTTAGCCGAGACGAATGTTTGCATCGTCTCCGCGGCCAGGTGGCGGCAGGCAAACCGATCATCGGCGGCGGAGCGGGCACCGGCTTGTCGGCCAAGTGCGCCGAGGCTGGCGGCATCGATTTGATTATCATCTACAATTCCGGCCGTTTTCGCATGGCCGGACGCGGCAGCCTCAGCGGCATGATGCCCTATGGCGACGCCAACCAGATCGTCATGGACATGGCCCGTGAGGTGCTGCCGATTGTCGAGCGGACGCCGGTGCTGGCCGGCGTGTGCGGCACCGATCCGTTTCGCATCATGAAACGTTTCCTTCGCGAGGTGCAGGCGGCCGGTTTCAGCGGCGTGCAGAATTTCCCCACCGTCGGCCTCATCGACGGTGGTTTTCGCCAGGGACTCGAAGAGACCGGCATGGGCTTCGACAAGGAAGTGGACATGATCGCCGCCGCTCACGATCTCGGCTTGCTGACCTGTCCCTACGTGTTCACAGAGGTGGAGGCGCGGGCGATGGCCAGGGTCGGGGCCGACGTGCTCATTCCGCACATGGGACTGACGACCAAAGGCGCCATCGGCGCCAGGACAGCGCTGTCCCTGGAGCAAGCCGCCCAGCGCGTGCAAGCGCTCTGCGATGCGGCCAAGAGCATCAATCCCGACATACTCATCCTGTGTCACGGTGGGCCGATCGCCGAGCCGCAAGATGCTGCCTACATCCTCCAGCATACGCGCGGCATCGTCGGATTCTTCGGCGCGTCGAGTATCGAACGATTGCCGACCGAAGTAGCCATCACGGAATGTGTGCGACGATTCAAAGGGATTCATCCTTAACCATCCCGAAGCGTAAGGGAGGGCCGCCCTCGCTTACGCTTCGGGATGGTCAGCCACGGATCGCTAGTACCGGAAAATGATATCGAACGTCAGCGTGTAATCGTTGATTTCCTTCTGTTTCAAGAGCGGCCAGGTGACGGCGAAGCCGGCCTGGATGTGCTCGTTGAGCTTGAAACGAAGGCCGGGTGACAGGCCCAGGTAATTGCGGCTGCCGACATTCTGGGAACCGAAATTCACCAGATCCAGTCCCTCGAAGCCAAACCCGGGGACGTTGGCTTTGCCGCCCTGAGTGTAAGCGAACCAGCTCAGTTCCAGGAATGGGTAGAACCTATTGGTGTTGGCGATGTTATAGTCCACATGCCAATTCCAGTAGAAGAACTGGGATCGCTGATTGTTCACGGAGAAATCATAGCCTAACGTGGTCATCAAGTTGGTGCTGCCCCAGCCGCACGGCAAACAGAAACTCTTGGCCGCCGACAAATACGGAACCAGTCCCAACTGGCCGGTATTCTGAAACACTTTCGGCGAACCGGCCGGAATCTGAAAGATCAAACCGCCGGCCATCACCGTCTTCCACTCCTCCGAGCGCAGGAAGGTGTATTTCGGTCCCAGCTCGACCTGGGCGAATCCGGTGCTCTCGCTGAATTTGCCGGGTGGTCCGGCACTGGCATTGAATGGATTGAGTGTGATGAATCCCAGTTCGTTGATGGTCAACGACCACCGCTCGGTGACGGCCAAACGAGCTTGTAAACCGTAGAATTCCGCATTTCCTCCTCGGAAAATCGGATTCGAGCGCGGCGCTCCAGCGTAGATGAAGAGCGGCTTCAACTCGGTCAGCGCTCGTGGATCTTCAAAGAGGAACGGATTAGTGACCGGCGAGGCAAGATAATCGAAAGCATGATCGCTCTGGAGTAGACAGCGGCCGGTGGCGCTGGCACTGTCGCCGCAGCAGCCATTGCAAAAGTCTTTACAACGGTCCCAGAACGAGTGCTGCAAGGGTTTATCGATTACCACGCCATTGTTGAACGGGGCATCTCCCGGCGGGGGCGGCGGTGGAATCGGGCCAGAGGCGGCCGGCGGAGCCGGTTCGGGCGGCTGGAGGACGGTGTGCATCGTCGGCGGCGCAGGATCGGGTGACGACGAGTTGGTCGGCTCCTGGAACGAGACCGGAGCCACATTCGAGTTGACCGGCTCGATCGCCGAGCGGGCACAGGCACCGTTATCCAGAGAGCGCGGGCATTCGAGGGTGACGGCCGAGGGCGACTTGGGATCGCTCGCCGACGGGGGGACACGCTTCACTGCTCGCCACGGGTCATCCTCGGCGGCGGCGGTCAGAGATGACAAGGACACCGCTAGGGTTGCGACCCACCACGAACTTCGATTGGTCATGGTCCCACCCTCTCATCCCTGAGGCTTCTCACGTTGGGTGTTTCCTTGCGCGGACCGGTCCTTGGTCCCGTCCTTGAATCGACATGGAGGCTGTCTGTTCCTACCAAGAATTGATGATTGATGATTGATGATTGATGATTGTAAGCCGCATTTTGGTTACAATCATCAACCATCAATCATCAATTATCGATTATCCCAGTGACTGCCAGCCATCGCCGATCAGCGAGCGCTTGGTGAGGACTGGCGGGCCGGGATCAGAGGGCGGCGGCGAGACGATGGGCGGCGGTGGCGGCGGTGGTGGTGGCGGCGATGGTGGCGGCGGCGGAAGCGGATTGACGTTCGGTGAGGGCGGCACCCACAAACCGAAATCGTAGCACATGGCATTGCCTCCCTGTGGCAGCGCCAGGACGATCTCATTATTGGACACCACGCCGCCGTAGTTGCCCGCCGTCTCCACACCCGCCTGGTATCCCGACGGAATCGGCTGATCGGTCAGGGCATAAATGCCCGCCTGTAAGCCGGTGAAGCTGAAATCTCCGTTGGCATCGGTTGTGGTCGTCAGGGACACTTGCTGCTGCGTGAGCGTCAGCCCTGTCAGCGTCACTGTCACGTTGGGGACCCCGGGATCGCCCTGAACGAAAGCAGTCGTTGCGTTGGGGGCCAGGTAGACAATGCCGCCGATGGTGGCAGGCCCCGTCGGGGTCGTACAGGGCGGCGGTGATGCCGGCGGCACGGGCGTCGGGGCGGGTGGCGGCGCCTGGCAGGGCGGCGGTGATGCCGGCGGTACGGGCGTGGGAGCGGGTGGCGGCGCTTGGCAGGGCGGCGGCGCCATGCACGGCGGCGGGGAAGGAGGCGGACTCGCGGGCGGCACGGGCGGCGGGGCCGGTGGCGGAGCAGGCGTGTAGTCGTAAATCACCGTCACTGTGCCGGAACCTACCGAGAGGATATGGACCTGCTCGTTGCCGGACCCGGATACCGTCGAGCTGGATTGCGCCGACTCGGTCAGAGACACGCTGCCGTTGCCTTCCCAGGCGGACAAGTTGTTCGTCAGTGTGATCGTTTGTTGTGCCGACGCCGACTGTTCGCCGAAGTCGTGACCGCTGGGGCCGGCGTAGTCCAGCGTGCCGTCGTAGGGGGCCAGCGACGTACTGTTTTCGCTGATCGTGGGAGAGACGGACAGCAATGAGCCTCCGGGTCCCTGCAGCGACAGGTTGCCGTTGACCTGGGCGTTTACCGTGCTCGAACCGGCGTCGAGATTCTCGACTTTGACGTCGCTGTTGAGCGTGCCGTTGAGAACGACCTGGACGCTGTTGAGCGTGCCCAATGCGGGATTGAACTGGGCGACCGTCTGCGTTTGGCTGCCGCCGGTAGTGAATGGAGTGAACGTGGCAGACACCTGTTGGGGCGCAGGCGGCGGGGGAGCGATGGCATCGTTACTCAGGGCGTTGCCGCCGCCCATGAGCGACTGCAAACTGAGCGTATCGACGGCGCTGGGCACCCACCGATCTTCCAGCACTTCCAGAGTGGGCACCACGAGGTTCTTGATTCTTCCCTGAGAGGCGGGGCGTTTGGAACGGTCCCGTGATCGAAACCAGAAAGCAAACATGACAACTAGCCCTCCTGGCAAGGTGTAAAAACAACAGGCTCAGTCCGGAGGTTCCGAACGCCGCCTGGCAACAAGAGGAGGTGCAAAGTCAAGGTTGTGCATCATCATCAGCCCTGTTTTCATCGGCGCGGGAAAGCGATGGCAATGAGGAGATGCAACAGAGCGAGGCCGCGCGAGGTAGGAAGTGTAGCGGCACTGCGGAGAAAACCGATCGCACCGCCGACGACAAAAAGACGAACCACAGAGTCACAGAGAGCACAGAGAGCACAGAGAGAGACACAGAAAAGAAAAAGAGTAAGCGGAGAAACAATTAAGCAATCTGGGTGCCCTGGTGCTACTCTTCTTTTCTCTTTTCTGTGTCTCTCTCTGTGCTCTCTGTGACTCTGTGGTTAATCTACTTTCGTAACCGAGCTTACCAGCGGATGTCGATTCCGAACTGGATGCCTTGCACCCAGAAATTCGAGCCGTTGAAGCTGAACTGCGGCCGATTGGCTCCGCCTCCGACGACCGGCGGAATCAGGTTGGGATTGACGTTGAGATCAATCTGTTCGGCCGGCCGAATCACACTGCTCCACCACAGGAAGTTGTAGCCGACGAAGCCGCGTATGTGGTTGGTGAACTGGTAACCGACATTGAAGCCGATTTCGTCAACCATGCTCACCATGCTGCGCGTATGCGGTCCAATGTTCGACGACAGTGCCAGCAAGCCGCCCGGGCTGGTCGTGCTGGGGATGCCCGGCCCCGCGCTGGTCGTTGAGCCGTTGATGTTGACGAATTGTTGCGTCCCACCCAGGGCGACGCTGCCGCGCACATCGAAGCTCCACCGGCCCAGGCGGTATTCGCCGATGGCGCCGATCTGGGCACCGTTGAACAAGTTGCCTGTGCTGAAACGATCGTTGACGAGGAACGTCGAGCCGGCCGGAATCATGGGGTTGACCGAGCTGACGACGGCCAGTTTTTCAGTCATCGAGAGCGATTCATTCAAACCCAGCAAGCGCCAGCCGGCGAAGCCATCGATGAACCAGTTGCAGCCGCACAGGAAATTGCGTCGCAGATTGACCTCGGTGCCATACAGGAAGAACGTGTTGACGGCACTGAAAGTACCGGCCAAACCCGGAGCGGCCACGGCTTCGACATCCTGGAAGCCGGTCACGGTATTGGTGAACGGCCGGCCCAGGAAGGGCACGCCGTTGGACGTGGACGTGAAGTTGTTGTTATTGCCGCCCAGGAAGAAGGCGCCGACGTCCACACCCAGGCCGTGGCCGTCGCCGAACCAGTAGCCGCCGCGCAAGCGCAGGCCGGAGTATGGATTGTTGTTCTGTATGTTGTTGCCAAACAGGACCTGGGTACCCGTTTGGCCGATCGCGCCGGGCGTGGGAGCGAAGAGCGGACCGGTGGTCAACAACGGCGGCACATTTTCACCGCGAATGAACCACAACAGGTACTCGGCCGAGCCGTACCAGCGGTTGCCGAAGCAGCAGCCACCATTGCCCCAGCAGCAGCCGCAGCCATTGCAGCAAGCTCCATCACAACAACCTTGCGTGCAACAATCCGAGACGCAACAATCCGGGGCGCAGCAATTCGGGGCGCCGCAATTGGGTGGACAGCAGCCCGGCGCGCAGCAATCGTGGCCCATGCAGCCGCCATCAACGAGAGGGGCGCCCATCGGCCCCGTTACGACTCCGGGTCCAGGAAGCATTCCCGGTCCGTGGACACTCCCCGGCGCAGGTGCGACGCCTGGCGTGGGGACGGCACCGGGCGATACGATGGTTCCGGGCATCGATACGATGGTTCCGGGCGGCACCGCGGATTCCATGCCGAAAGTGGTGCCCGGCGGCACCGTGGAATCCACGCCGAAGCGGGATCCCGAAGCGGTGCTGGGCATCGGCAAGATCGTCGGCGAGGACCCGGTCTCTTGCGCCGTCGGCGACGTGGTTGGCGGTTGCCGCCACGAGTATGGTACATCCGGAGGCGGTGGAGTCTTGGAGGCCGGCGCCGGCATGGGCAGGGGAGTGCTGACGTTACCCGGGCCGGCCTGCATGGGTTGGCCGACTGGGAGGCTGCTGCCGGCCGGGCTGTGGGCGAAGGCATCGTTGTCGATGGGCGAGAACAGGCCCGTGGGTTGAATCTTCCGATCGTCGGCCGGGCCTTCATCGCCCAGAGGAATCGGTCGATCCAGGCTGGCCGTCGGCGCCGGCTCGGTGCTGGCCACCGCGACGACCTTCGGCTGCGGGGCCTCCACCGGCGGATAGGGTTCAATGACCGGAGCCGTCGAGTCGGCCCCGAGAAAGGCGCAGCGACCCATCACCAGCAGGCCCAGTGACAGGGCCACACTTCGAAGCCATCGCTGTCTCATGCCAGTCGTCCTCCCTGACTCGGCTGCTAGCTCCCCGGTGACTGGGCGCGGTCGAGACCGCGACTGCGAAGGGGAGAAACGGAGTAAATCCTGTTGCATCCTGCCGGTTGTTATCCAGTCTCCCAGCCAATGAATTCGGCCGCCGCCCTGCTCGACGAACAGCCGGAACAGCATTCCGTACCGGTCGTCGCCTTGCCTGGCTAACCCCGTTCCGCACAGACTGCAAGGTTTACCACGGCATCGGCCGAATGAAGAGAAATGAGGAAAGATGGAGAGATTTCCTCGTTCCCGGGCACGGCCTGGGCACGAGGAAGCGTGGCGAATCTACTCCAACCCCGCGCCGCGCAGCTTGCGTTTGGCCGCCTGGGCCTGCTTCGTCCGCGGCGAGCGCTTTACCAGCAAGCGAAGCACCCTGCCGCCAAATTGCCTGTGCTGCCCCAGCTGCTCGGCGAAGTGAAATCCCAGATAGTACAGATCGTCCGGCTCCAACCACTTGATCTTTTCCAGCTCCGCCGACAACTCCGCCTCGTAACCCTGACAGAGCGTGCTGAACTGCTGCAAACATGGATCGCTCGCCCGCGCTTCCGACGACAAATCGTGCGACGACACCTTCAATCCGCAGCACGCCAGCTCCAGGCGGATCGGAAACCCGCTCGACGGATCGCGGATCAACAGCCGCAGATACAAGAGAGCGTTTTCATACGCCTTCTTCTTGCGCCAGTAAATCGCCCGATCTTCGAGACACTGACGCAATTCGGCGGCATCAGCTTCGCGCAACAGAAATAGAAGAGCGTCGGCCCTGCGGTCGTTGGACTCATGATAATCGCACGCTTGCGTAAACACCTTTTCGCGCCACTCCGAGGGGTACGCTCGGGCGAATGGCGCCTGCGCTCGTGCCAGCATCCACGCTTGATCTGGAGATTCCGCTTCCAGCAGGGCCGTCGTCAGCGCTTTCTGTCCCTGTTTGAGCCGTGCCAGACGAGCCAGGGCGCCGTCGCGCAGCGATCGGTCGGGGTGAGAAAGTTGCTGCAAGAAGGCCTTGGCCACCTCGGCGGTATCTCGATCGCCAATTTTGTCCAGCGCCAGCTTGCGCACCGCCACATCGGATGCCTGCAACAACGTCAACCACTCCGGCACCGTCCGCTCGCCGACCGGCAGGTTCTTGAGCAGCACCAGCGCCGGCGCCGCCAGGCGGAAATCGCTATCGGTGGCGCAGACGAACAGGCGTTTGAGCTGATCCTTGCCGGGCGCCGCTGCCCATTTGCCCAGGGCTTGCAGCGCAGCCGCGCGCACCTCCAACGGAAAGGGCGGTACAATGCGCTCCCACAGCACTGCCTCGACGCGCCGATCGTCGAGCGCGGCCAACAAGCGCAGCACGACCGCTTGGGATGGAGGACTTAACGGCTCCTTTTTGTTACCTACCATCGCCAGCAGCTGATCGGCGAGCGCCTTGCGATGAGCCGGCGTCAGGGTCGGCACTTGAGCCAGGAGCGAGCGGCCGGCGGCCTCGACGAGCCCCGGATCGCGGTCGAGCAACATGGCGACGGCGGCCGTCTCGGCGCTGGCCGTACCCGCCGCCGCCAATGCCGAGGCAATGTAACGCCGCAGCCCGGGCGCGACCCGCGGCATCAACTCTTGCAGCGCTCGTGTTCCTTTGGCTCCCAGCTTTGCCGCCGCTTGCGCCGCCTGCTCCGCCTCCTCGCCGCCCTCCCTGATCCGTTCCAGCAAGTGCGGCAGCGCCGCGTCGATGCGCAGCTTGCCCACCGTCTTGATGACCTGCAACCGCAGCCGTGCTTCGCCGTCCTTCAAAGTATCGCAGAGAGCGCGTGTCAATTCTGCGTCTTTACCGCCGATTTCGCCGAGCACCAGCGCAGCGGCGCAGCGCACGTCCAGCGGCTGATCCGCATGGAGCAAACCGACGATCTTCTTGGTCGTATCGGCCATGATCTTCCCAATGTTCGCGTACGGTTGGCCCGGTACGCAGTTGATTCTATGGTCTTTGCCTTGAAAGGAGTGCATTTCCGGCACGAGACAGAAATGCACTTTCTGAAAAAACTCGCCTGACTTTTGCGGCGACGGCATAATAGAATAAGGAAAGCCCGACCCGCCAACCGCCCTCCCTCCGTGTGCGCCTCGAATGTAGGGACTGTTGCTAACATGAAATCCGCTATGCGATTTTTCACTTTGGCTGCTTGCTTCCTTTCGCCGGCCATGCTGCGCGCTGCTCCCCCGGTCGATCCGCGCGGCGTCGAGTTCTTCGAGAAGCACGTTCGTCCCGTGCTGGTTTCCAAGTGCCAGTCTTGCCACGGAACCAAACGCCAACAAGGCGGATTGCGGCTCGATTCTCGCGCCGACCTGCTCAAAGGTAGCGATAACGGGGCCGTCGTTGTGCCCGGCCAGCCGGACAAGAGCTTGCTTGTCAAAGCTCTCCACTACGACGGCGACGTGCAGATGCCCCCAAAGGGCAAACTCCCCGACGAGGCGATCGTACATCTGACGGAGTGGGTCAAAATGGGCGCTCCCTGGCCGGAGGAGTCCGTCAAGACGGATGCGACTTCGCTCTCCGTGTCCGAGGTGCGGCGGACGCACTGGGCGTTTGGGCCGGTGAAGAAACCGGGTGTGCCTGCGGCGAAGAGTCCGGATTGGGTGAAGACGCCGATCGATGCGTTTGTGCTGGCCGGACTGGATGCGAAGGGTTTGACGCCAGCGCCTTCGGCGGATCGGCGGACGTTGATTCGCCGGGTTACGTTGGATTTGCACGGTTTGCCGCCGACGCCGGAGGAAGTGAACGCGTTTGAGAACGATCCTTCGCCGGATGCCTACGCCCGGTTGATCGATCGCTTGCTGGCCTCCCCGCGCTATGGCGAACGCTGGGGCCGGCACTGGCTCGACGTGGCCCGCTACGCCGACTCCAAGGGCTATGTCTTCACCGACGAACGGCGTTATCCCTTCGCCTACACCTACCGCGATTACGTCATCCGCGCTTTCAACGAGGATCTGCCCTACGATCAATTCGTCCTCCAGCAGTTAGCGGCGGACCAGTTGCCGCTGGGCGAGGACAAACGGCCGTTGGCGGCGCTGGGCTATCTGACTCTGGGCCGGCGCTTCCTCAACAACATTCACGATATCATCGACGATCGCATCGACGTGACCATGCGCGGACTGCAAGCAATGACGGTCGGCTGCGCTCGCTGTCACGATCACAAGTTCGATCCCATTCCGCAGAAGGATTACTACTCCCTATACGGCGTATTCGCCAGTTCCGTGGAGCCGAAGGATCTGCCGCTGATTGGCATGCCTGAGAAGTCGGCGGAACTGGCTGCGTTCGAGAAAGAACTGGCCAAGCGCAAGGCCGAAGTGGAGAAGTACCGCGAGGAGCACAAGGAAGAGTTAGCCAAGCGTAATCGCAAGTTCCGCGACGGTTTGCGTGCTCTTGAAAAGAAGGTTGATCAATGGCAAGTGACCGCTCCCGTTGCACCGCCGCGAGCCATGGTCCTGATCGACAAGCCGACACCGGAGACGCCGCACATCTTCTTGCGCGGTAATCCACGCAACGTCGGGCCCGAGGTTCCGCGCCAGTTCCTCGAAGTGGTGGCCGGTGAGAAACGCCAACCGTTCCGTCAAGGCAGCGGACGCCTGGAACTCGCACGAGCCATAGCGGATCGCAATAATCCGTTGACGGCCCGAGTCCTGGTCAATCGCATCTGGCTGCACCACTTCGGCGCCGGCCTCGTGCGGACACCGAGCGATTTCGGTCTGCGCGGCGACCCGCCGACGCATCCCGGATTGCTCGACTGGCTCGCCGCCACGTTCATGGATGACGGTTGGTCGATCAAGAAACTGCACCGGCTCATTCTGCTGTCGAACACCTACCAGCAGTCGAGCAGCGGCGATCGGGGCTTGTTGGAGATGGACCCCGACAATCGATTGTTGGCTCACATGAATCGCCAGCGGCTCGATTTCGAGGCGATGCGCGATTCGCTCTTGTGCGTCGCCGGCCGGCTCGACACAACAATCGGTGGCCGTGCCGTCGAGTTGACGACGGCGCCGTTCACGACGCGCCGCACGGTGTACGGCTTCATCGACCGCCAGAATTTGCCAGGCTTGTTCCGCACGTTCGATTTCGCCAGCCCCGACGCCAGCTCGCCCCAACGCTACGCAACCACCGTGCCGCAGCAAGCGCTGTTTTTGATGAACAGCCCGTTTGTCATCGAGCAAGCACGGCATTTCCTTCAGCGGCCCGATGTGACAGCGCAAACACAGGATGAAGCGAAGATCAACAGGATGTATCAACTCGCTTATGGCCGGCCCGCCGAGGCGGATGAGATCGCACTGGGAATACAGTTCCTCGCCCAGGCGCGAAAGAGCGACCCGGCGAAAAAAGAACCAACCCCGCTACCGGCATGGGAGCAGTATGCTCAGGCGTTGCTGCTGTCGAACGAATTTGCATTTGTGGACTGAGAGGAGAGAGACATCATGACCAACCTCCCAAGCCATCCCTTGACGCGCCGCGACTTCCTGTGTCGTTCCGGCATGGGTTTTGGCTCGCTCGGCTTGGCGAATTTGATGGCTTCGCAGGGATTGTTGTCTGCCGCGACTGGCGCAGATCGTTCTACTTCGCCGCTGGCGCCCAAGGGACCGCACTTTGCTCCGAAGGCCAAGCGTGTGATTCACCTATTCATGAACGGCGGACCCTCGCACGTCGATAGCTTCGATCCTAAACCGTCACTGCAAAAGTACGCCGGTAAGTTGCTGCCACGCACCAATCTCCGCACCGAGCGCAAGACAGGGGCAGCTTTTCCATCACCTTTCAAGTTTCAGCGATATGGCAAGTCCGGCATCGAGGTGAGTGAGCTTTTTGCGAACACTGCCCGTTGCATCGACGATATTTGCGTCATTCGCTCGATGCATGCCGACGTACCCAATCACGAGCCCTCGCTTTTGCTCATGAACTGCGGCGAGGCCCGGCTGATTCGACCGAGCATGGGATCGTGGCTGACTTACGGCCTGGGCAGCGATAACCAAAATCTGCCTGGTTTCATCGCCATGTGTCCGGGCGGCTATCCCATTCAGGAGACGCAGAACTGGCAATCCGCATTCCTGCCCGGCGCGTACCAGGGCACCTACATCGACACGCGCCACACCAGCGTGGACAAACTCATCGAGAACATTCGCAACACCTCGCTGTCGCTGGCCGAGCAGCGGCGTCAGCTCGACCTGCTGCGTCAGCTTAATGAACGCCACCAGGAGCGCCGCCAACAGGATGCCCAGCTGGAAGCGCGCATCCAATCGTTCGAGTTAGCCTACCGTATGCAGATGGACGCCTCGGATGCCTTCGATGTCAGCCGCGAGCCAAAGCACATCCGCGACATGTACGGCCCCGGCACCCAGGCGCGGCAAATCCTCATTGCTCGCCGTTTGCTGGAAAAAGGCGTTCGTTTCGTGCAGGTCTGGCACGGTGCCGGCCAACCGTGGGATAACCACGACGACATCGAAGTTCAACACCGCCGTCTGGCCAAGGAATGCGATCAAGCCATCGGCGCTCTCTTGGTGGACCTGAAACAGCGCGGGATGCTCGACGATACGCTGGTCATCTGGGGTGGCGAATTTGGCCGCACGCCGACGGTCGAGCTACCATCGCCGGGCAACAACGCCGGCAAGGTCAACGGCCGAGATCACAATCACTGGGGATTCACGATGTGGCTGGCCGGCGGCGGCATCAAGGGCGGTTATGTCCACGGCGCCACCGACGAGTTCGGCTTCCAGGCCGTCGAGGATAAGGTCCACGTCCACGATCTGCACGCGACGCTTCTGCACTTACTTGGCTTCGATCACGAGCGTCTGACATACCGCTACGCTGGCCGTGATTTCCGACTGACGGATGTCTATGGCCACGTTGTCAAGGAATTGCTGGGGTGAGCGGAGGAAGCTCTTTGAGTTGCACACCTCGCTTCTTTCCTAGCCGCGCACGCAGCGCAGCGGAGTAAGCGGCGCGACAGACGATCCGCTTACTCCGCTACGCTGCGTGCGCGGCTCGGATTTCTGTGAAACTATTTCTGTCCCAAATCGATCACTGCGTCGAACGGTTCGGGTGGCCTTTGCAGGTTTTGTGTGGCACGGGCCAGCAGCATTAAGGTGGGGCGGTCGTGTTCGGTATCGCCGAACAGCAGCGTGTGCAGGGTGCGACACGCCTCCAGCCAACGACCGGCTTCGTACAGCGCCAGGCCGCGTTCGTAGGTCTGGTGCCATTCTTCCCAGTCCGCCGGGGCGGTCTCGGCGTGTAGCTCGTACAGGTCGGTAGCACCGTCGATGCCGGGCAGACGTGCGCGGCACAGTCGCCGGGTGGCGAAACCGTCGCCGAGCTGAGCGTGCGTCGAGCCGGTGAGGATGATGGGAATGCCGAGCTGCTTGGTGGCGCCCTCGACGCGGCTGGCGAGGTTGACGGCGTGACCCAGGGCGCCGTAATGAAATTTCTTTTTGCTGCCTGTGTTGCCGCACAGAGCCAGGCCGGTGTTCAGACCGATGCCCAGACGCACGGGTCGGCCCAGCCGTCCTTGCCAGTCGGCATCAAAGGTGGGCTGATCGGCCAACATGGCCAACGCTGTACGGGACGCCCGCGCTGCGTGATCGTGTACATCCTTGGGAGCGTTCCACAGGGCCATCAAGCCGTCGCCAGCGTAATGCACCACGACGCCGCCCGTTTCCTGCACGCGGGCCGTCAAGCGATCCATCACGTCGCCGGCCAGGCGGAACGTATCCATTGGACCGAGCCGCTCCGCCATGAACGAAAAGCCGCGGATGTCGCTGAAAAGTACTGTCACTTCCCGTTCTTGACCGTCGAGGACGTGCGGATTCTGTTCCATCTCGCGGGCCAGGTCGCCGGGAAAGAATTGCTCCAGCTGCACGAGCCGGCGCGTGGCGCGAGCTTCTTGTTCCTGCCGGGCCAAACCGACGCCGACCACAGAAGCCAACAACTGCATCACCTGTGCTTCCAGAGAACCGATGCCCAGGCCGGCGTGAGGGGTGAAGCGCGTACGGCAGCCGTAAACGGCGCCGACAACGCGGTCGTGTGCATCGAAGATCGGCGATGCGGCCACGGCTTCGATGCCTTGCAGACTAACGGCGGGATTGGACACGGACTGGGCCGCTTGAAAAAGGGTCCGTCGTTCGCGCTCCATGCGCTCCAGCGTTGTGGCACTGAATTCGCGGCCAAGAGGGCGAGGCTCTTCGGGATAGCGGGCCTGCACCATCCAGCGGCCCTCGCGGCGAAGCAGCACCAGGCCGCGATCCAGGCCGACCAGCATGACCACCGCCCGCGCCGTTTGCTGAAAGAACTCCTGCGAGCCGCCCGCGGCGCGCTGTACTGCAATGACCGTCTCAAACCAGTGAGCCAGCGTCTCCGGCGCCGGCGAGCGGCCCAACTCCATCAGCGTCGTATGGGACGCATCCTCCGGCCGCGGGAACGGGGAGGCAATCACCTGGAGCACGCGCTCTTCGGAATCCGGCGCCTGGGCACGTTCGATATCCACGGAAGTCTCGCCCACCATCAGATGCGCCGGCGGCACAAACTCGCGGCTCGTGCCCAGATCGATGACGGAGGTATCGTCCAGCCGGATCGAGTTGCGCTGGCTGAGATTCTCTACTCGCACTCGTCCGTTTTCCAACTCGAGGATACGAATGTGGTCCTTGGAAACGTAGAGGTCCTTGAGGATACAGCGGGGTACGTTGTTGCGCTCCGGGCCGCGACCGAATTCCAGAGGTCCAGAGGCATGCTCAATTTCTTGATGTTCTAACTTATTCGACACGCGGATGCGGAGCATGGTGGTCGTGCTTTCCAGAGAATCCAGGGAGCCTTTTTGCACACTCCATTATTGAATACTCGAGCGATCGTGCCAAGCATTTGTCAGAACGAATAAGTTGCCATTGACGGCCCCCAGCATCGTCGCTAATGGGGTTGGCCCCACCGTTCAGACGTGGCGGCGTGCGGTGGATCGCACTTGCCCTACGTCCTGATGGTAATATCGTATGATTGCTTTCCCTTTTGTTTACCGCCTCGCGCTCGTGGTTGTGGCTTGCATCGCTCTGGGCGAAGACTCCCGCCTGTACGCTCAGAATCCGCATCTACCCGAGCCGATCCGCCTTGCCCTCGTTCGCTACATCGACATAGAACCGCTGGCCGTCACCTGGACCCAAACCACCGAGGCGACTTCGACAGGACGGGAGAAGATCGTTCCGGACGAGCTGAGCAGGATGCTCGGCGACGGCCTACTTATCCAACACCTCGCGTTTCGTGACGGCCGGATCTACGAACGCCGCGAAACTCAGAGCAATTCACCCCGGCCACCCCGAACGGCAGAGATCGCTTTCGACGGAAATGTGTTCTACACCGCCAATAATCTGTTTTACGCTGGCTTTTGCGGAAATAGCGAGCTGAATGACCGGCCGTACCTTCACAAGTGGTTGGCCAAAAACGATCAACCGGAAGCGAGCTATTTTCACGACGATTACTTTCGCGCGGCCGGAATCCGACTGCCGATGCGCGTAACGGATCTGGTTCCCACCTGGCGTCCGCAATCGGAGCTGCTGGCCTTGCTCGCGGAGGGTGGTCGTGTCGAAGCCGTTGGCACGATCCAGCTGGATGGACGTGAGGTTATCCACGTCCAGGTGACGACGGGAAAGCTTCCGGAGAATGGGACACCGCCGCGACGATACGATTTCTTCCTCGATCCCGAACGAGGCCATGCCGTATGCCGGCTGGAAACCCGTGATGAGGCCGGTCGTCTACTGACTCGCTCCGACTGTACCGAGTACGAGCAGCTGACGGGCTGTCTCCTGTGGCTGCCGCGCCAGTGCCAGGTGGAGGAATACACCTTCGCAAGTGCGCCGAATGGGGAAAAGACAATGCCCAATACTTTTACAGCTCCCTCGTGTGTGAAAAAAATCCGGGTCACTGCCTTCGATGTTCAGCCGTGGCCGAACGACCGGTTCCAGCTCAAGAACACGACGCCCGGCGGTTATGTCAACGACGCTTCGTTCCCGGAGATGAGAGACAAGGGCGGCGTCTTTTATCAGGTCCCGGCCAATCCAGAACTGCTCGACGAAGTGACGGCCGAGCGGCGAGCGTTCTATCACGCTTGGCTGAGCTTGGATAAACGAGCGCGTCCGCTGAGAGTAGCATTCCTGGTCCTCAATGGCGTGGTCCTTGCCGCATACGTGATCGTGCGTCGGAGGAGGAAGACGAGTAGCATATGATGTCCGCATGGTGGTCCAAACCGCTTCCGCTTGGTCTGCTCCTGTACGCAGTGACCAGCGGCATCGTCGTCCTCGGCGTCTCGTTCGGCTACCAGTTCGTGACGCCGCGGGGAGAATCTCCCGGACCGAGTTTCCACGAGAAATTCTCCGCGTACGATGGCGGCTGGTACAAGCGCATCGCCGCCAGTGGATATCAATACGATCCCCAGCAACAATCCTCGACAGCCTTTTTTCCGTTGTATCCGCTCCTGGGCGCGAGTGTGATGCGCCTTACTAATCTAGGGGCGACCTGGGCATTGTTGATCGTGGCGCACGCCTGTTTGGCGGCCGCATTCGTCCTCGCTGCCATCTATCTTCAGGGCCGTCAGTCGTCCCCGGATCGAACGACCATCTCACTCACTCTGCTGGCTCTGGGGCTGATGCCCGCCACATTCTTCTTCCGGATGACGTATTCCGAGTCGATCTTCTTACTACTCACGCTGTTGTTCTTGCTGGGTATCCAGCGCAATTGGCCCCTGCCGGTCGTCGCCCTGATAGCGGGTCTGGCCACGGCATCGCGTCCGGTCGGCGTGGGTCTGCTCTTGCCCCTCTTGATCTACGCCTTGCGCAGCTCCCCCAACCGCCGCGCCCTTGTGACTCGCGTTGCCCTGTCTGCACCGCTGGCCTGTTGCGGCCTGCTCGCCTACGCCGTTTTCCTGTACGCGCGGTTCGGTGATCCGATGGTCTTCGCCAAGACCCAGGAACACTGGGGGAAGGCTGCGCCTACTCTAACCACCAAATTATTCGCTCTACTGAGCTATCAACCGATTTGGGAGATCTACTTGTGCCAACCCGTCGCCGGTTGGTCGGTGTTCGCCTGGGAACAGGTCAATCCAGTGTATTTCGCTGTCTCTGTCGTCGTGATTTTCTACGGCGCCTGGCGCGGGCGTCTGAATGTTTACGAGACGTCGCTGGCCGCCATGCTGCTGCTCATTCCCTATCTGACCCGCGGCTACGAGCTGAATATGGCTTCCTCGGCTCGCTTCTCAGCCGTAATCTTTCCGGTCTACCTCATCCTCGGCGAAGGGCTGGCCCGTCTTCCGCCAGCCGTGTCCGCCTCAGTGCTTGCCATCAGCACGGTTTTCCTGGCAGTATTTGCGGCACTGTTCGCTAGTGGATATCCGATTTTTTAGATCGTTCAACGGTGATTCAGCAGCTGCCACTCACCGATTTTGATGGGCGTCCGCTATTGTTCCATCGCCAGCTTGGCCGCCAAGGCGCACAGCGCTTGCACTTGTTTGCTCTCCATGCCGGCCTGCTCCATGATCGGGATGATTTCCTTGCGGACATGGTAAAAGACGCTTTCGATGTCTTTCTCCCTGCGCCACTCGGGGCCGCTTAATTGGGCGCAGAGCCGCTTGTAGGTTTCCAAGAACTTGTCTTGCCCCTCCTTCAAGAGTTTCACTTCCGCACGCAACTGCTCCGCCAACTCGTTGGGAATCATGGTTCTCTCCCCAGGTGCGAGGGCGTGCTGCCCCCAAATGCTCGTGATAACGTGCCGTGTTCGGCTTTCAAACATTGTAGGTCGTGGAGGCCGTGGTGCCGCCTCGACCGGTCCAGTTTGTGTGGAAAAACTGACCGCGCGGCCGGTCCACGCGTTCGTAGGTGTGGGCGCCGAAATAGTCGCGCTGGGCCTGAAGCAAGTTCGCCGGCAGTCGGGCGCTGCGGTAGCCATCGTAATACGCCAGGGCCGCGCTCATCGCCGGCAACGGGATGCCGCCGGCGATGCCTGAGCCGACCGCGCGCCGCCAACCGGCCTGGGCACGTTCGACTTCCGCAGCGAAATAGGGATCGACCAGCAGATTACTCAGCTTCGGATTACGGTCGAATGCTTCCTTGATCTTGCCGAGGAAGACGCTGCGGATAATGCAGCCGCCGCGCCACATCAGAGCCACCGCACCGTTGTTGATCGACCAGCCGGATTCCTTCGACATGGCGTTCAAGAGAGCAAATCCCTGGGCGTAGGAGATGATCTTGCTGGCGTACAGGGCCATTTCCACATCGTTGACGAATCCCTCGCGGCCGATGAGACTGATTTGAGCGGCCGAGTCGTTGCCCAGGGCCAAGCCCATGTCGTGAAGGAACGCTTCGCGTTCGGCGGTCTGCTGCGGCTGGGGGCCGTGCAAAATCTTGGATGCGGCGACACGCTCGTCCTTCTGGGCCGACAGGCAGCGCGCGAAAACCGCCTCGGTGATGAGCGTCAGAGGTATGCCCAGGTCGGTGGCCGAGGCGACCATCCACTTGCCGGTTCCCTTCTGTCCGGCTGCATCGAGGATGAGGTCCACCAATGGTTGGCCGGTTTCCGGATCGCGGTACCCGAAGATGTCGCGCGTGATTTCGATGAGGTAGCTATCGAGCTTTCCCTTGTTCCAGCGGGCGAACACTTCGTGCAATGCGGCGGCATCCAGGCCCGCCAGTCGGCTGAGCAAGTGATACGCTTCGCCGATCAGCTGCATGTCGCCGTACTCGATACCGTTGTGGACCATCTTGACGTAGTGGCCGGCTCCCTCGCTGCCGACCCAATCGCAGCAGGGGGAGCCGTCCGGCGCCTTGGCGGCAATGGCTTGAAAGATCGGCTTGACGTGAGGCCAGGCCGCCGGGTCGCCGCCGGGCATGATTGAGGGGCCTTTGAGCGCTCCCTCTTCGCCCCCGGAAACTCCCGTGCCGATGTACAAAAGTTTCTTTTCCCGTAGTTCCCTCATTCGCCGCGTGGTATCGGGATAGTGGGTGTTGCCGCCGTCGATAAGAATGTCGCCCGGCTCCAAGAGGGGTGCAATCTCGGCGATGACCTGATCGACGGCCGGGCCGGCCTTGACCATTATCATTACTTTCCGTGGTCGCTTGAGCGCGGTAACCAGCTCCTTGGGAGAGCGGCAGCCGATAATCTTCTTGCCGCGAGCACGGCCGGTCAGAAACTCTTCGACACGCGCCACGGTGCGGTTAAACACGGCCACGCTGAAGCCATGGCTCTCCATGTTTAGGACCAGGTTCTCGCCCATCACGGCCAGGCCGATAAGTCCGATATCCGCGCTCGCTGCGGTCATTGCACAAACCCTTGAGGATGGATCGTTTGCCCGCCCGCAGGGACACCCTTGCTTACTCTGCGGACTTGCAGAGTTGTTTCCGGCGATACGCTCTTATCCTAGCGTTCAGCTGATGCGCCGGGGAGTAGTTCAAATCGAATCCTTCGTGATTTTCTCTCAACTCAACAGTAAAATGCTCGGTATGACCAGTTAAGCGAGAAACGTTCAAATGCGGCAGACCGATCCGTAACGCCGATCGTTGAACTGAATCTACAACCCTTCGGGAGCTATTCATGAAGACGCGACTCGTCGGCCTGTTATTCTCAATTTCCTGCCCCGCGCTTCTATTGCCTGCCGTTCTTGGGGGCGAGGGAGACACCAGGCCAGCCAGAAAAACCGTTCAGACCGAGGACGGGCTGAGCATTGTTTGCGAGAGCCGCGGCAAGGGGGACACCGCCCTTGTCTTCCTGCATGGCTGGTGTGGGGACCGCGCGTATTGGAAATACCAGGTCGATGTGTTTGCGGGCGATTACCGGATTGTCACTCTCGATCAAGCCGGGCACGGTGAATCGGGCAAGGACCGGAAGCGTTGGAGCGCTAGTGGATTGGCCGGCGATGTCGAGGCGGTGGCCAAAGCGCTTGATCTCAAGCGCGTCATTCTTATCGGCCACTCGATGGGTGGTCCGGTCGCGCTGATGGCGGCCAAACGGTTGCCGGATACGGTCATTGCCGTCATCGGCGTCGATACTCTGCAAAACGCCGAACTCAAAGAGCCCGAAGAACTCAAGAAGTCGATTCCCGATGGTTTTGAGGCGGATTTTAAAGGATTGATGCGCAAATCGGTACCTTTACTTCTGTCCGAAAAAGCCGATCCCGAACTCAAGAAGTGGCTCGTGACGAAGGCCGAGGAACAGGATCCGAAGATGGCTGTTGGTCTCATGCGCGATATGATGGGCCTGGACACAAAAACGCTGCTGAAGGATGCCAAGAAGCCGATACGCTGTATCAACTCTGGCGGCCCCTACCCGTTCTACAACCCGACGGCGGTCACGATCAATAAGAAGTATGCCGACTACAATGCGGTCATGATTGACGGCGTCGGCCATTATCCGATGCTGGAGAAACCAGCCGAATTCAACGAGAAGCTTCGGAAGGTACTGCAGGAATTCGCGACAAAGAGATGAACGCCGCGGCGAAGCTTCATCATTTTTTCTTGCTCCTCGATTGGACAAAGCGCTACAATCGATTGCTGTAGCTGATCCGTACGATCCTGTTCTCGTGGAGAGGTTCTGATGCGTACACTCGTTGGAGTGATTGCCGTTTTCGCTCTCGTTGGTGCCGACGACGCGGCAGACGCCGTGAAAAAGGATATGACCCTGCTTGACGGCGAGTGGTCGATGGTGTCCGGCGAACTAAGTGGGATGACGATTCCCAAAGAAATGGTCAAAGGGGGCAAGCGAGTCGCTAAAGACGGCGAAACAACCATCACGTTCAACGGGCGGGTCAACTTCAAGGCCAAATTCACAATCGATCCAAGCAAAAAGCTCAAGACCATCGACTACATGATGACGGAGGGGCCGACGAAGGGTATGACGCACCTGGGGATCTATGAGCTGGATAAGGACACGGTCAAGTTTTGCTTTGCCGCTCCGGGCAACGAACGTCCGACCGATTTCACCGCCAAAGAGGGCAGCCAACAGACCTTCAGTATCTGGAAACGAAACAAGAAGTAGCCACCGCTGGGTTGGCCAATCTTCTCTCCGGCCATCTCCCGGTGCGCCTAGCTGTTCGTGACGATGGTGCTGAGGATCAATTCTCCTTCGATCAGTCCGAGCGTAAAGCCGAGCGTCGTGTTGTACAACGGGATGTCGGCGAGGACATTGGCGTCTGCGATAGCCGCAGCCATGTTGCTGAGCGCCAGATCCAGGAACAGTGTCGCCTCCTGCTGAACGAGTTGCTGGGCCTGCGACGGCGATTGCTGCTGCGCCAACGTGAAAGCGGCGCCGAACAGCTGCGCCAGAGACGCCTGGCTCTGGGCATCGCTGAGAGTGGGCAGAAGCGCCACGTTCAGCTGTAATTGCTGCTGAACCAAGGTCGGGAACGTCGCTGGAGAGGTCGGCGGCGACAGCGGCGAAGGGGGAGAGGGGGGCGTAGGCGGCACGGGAGGAAGCAGCGCTTGTGAGGCGTTGGCCAACGTCCAGGCGCCGCGGCCGAACGTGGCGGCGACAAGCACGTTATCGGCGGCATTGTAAACCAGATCATGAACATTGACGTTGGGCAGGCCAGAACCGAGCAACTGCCACTGCGTCGCTGAACCGTTGATCGGGCCGACGGTGCGAAAGGCGCTTCCGCTGCCAGTGCCGGTGCCGCCGACCACTAGCGTCGTGACGCCGGGTGCGGGATTGACCGCTACCACGGTCTCCAGCTGACTGACCTGTGTGTCGAGATTCCCTGTGATTTCCGTCAGACTGAATACCTGGCCGTTGTTGGCAAGGGTCATTTGCCACACCTGGCCGACGTAGGGGGCCGAGGCTGCCGTAGTCACGATGTAGAGCGTTTGCCAATTGCCGGCATCGAAGGCAATGCTGCGGACAACCGAGTTGGGGATTGTCTCCGCCAAATTGAAAGTGCCTCCCGCATTTCCTCCGGCGTTGGCGTTGACGCTGACGAAGATCTGGCCCATAGATGTGCCGGCCACGGCCACGTTCGGATTGGTGCTGCCTCCCGGCGTGCCCCCAAAGGCGGTGGCCGTGAACTGACCGCTGACGCTCATCGGCGTCACCTGTGTGATGGTGTCGCCCTGATCGGTGCTGAGGTAGAGGTCGTTGAAGCCGATCACCAGCCAGTTCGGCTGGGCCGCGTCCAGAGCGAAGGGGATATAGGAACCCTCCGACGCATCCATGTCGGCAGCAGACAGACCGCTGCCGAGTTGCGTTGGCGTCAAAGAGGACGCCAGGTCTACCTGGTTTAGGGGCGTGCCAGAGGCCGAAATGGGGCCGCGGACGAATCCGCCGATCGGGTTGGTGGGGTCATCGCTGTTTACAAACTGGCTACCGATGCCGTACACGATCGCGGTCGGTCCGCTGTTGTCGACGGCCACGTTTGGCACGTCGTCGTTAAAGACCTGTTCCGTGTTCCAAGCCGCTGCTCCAGGCTGAGGCTGGATACCCATACTGTTGTCCTGGGCACCGCCGACAATGATGTGATCGATGGAGTCGTAGGCGACCGAGTACAGTTCGGTGTCTTGCAGCGTGCCGATGAGCGAGACCCAGTAGCGTTGATTGGCGGCGCCTTCGGGGTTGACCAGCTTGTAAATGCCGCCGTCGTTGGTGAGGAGCAAGTTGCCGGCGGCGTCGAAGCCCAGATAGCGGCCGTCGCTGTGCGTGACAGTAGGAGTGTTGTCGGTGGCGCCCGGCGGGATGCCGCTGGCACCCGACACGACCGCCAGCTGCCACTGATTGCCGGGTTGTGCCATGTAATTGCCGCTATAGACAATGCTCCGGTTGTCGCCCGCCGGGGCGTCCGAACCTGTAATCCATACTTCCGTGGGGTTATTCGGATCGGCCGTCAGAGCAAGGTTGTTACCTTCCTGGTCGTCCTCGTTGATTTCCGGCACGGGATCCATCTCGGTCCAGCTGGTTCCCCCATTGGTGGAATAGAACAGGTAACTGACTCCCGGCGGCTTTTCCCCCGGTGTGGAGGGGCCGGAACCGCCGGTAAGCAAAAACAGCGTGGTCGTTCCGTTGTTGGAGTTGACCGCCAGTTGCAAGTTCTCGGTTCCCGATAGTCCATAAGCCGCTGACTGGAGCAAGGTGGGGATGTTGCCGTTAACCGCCTGCCACGTCTGTCCCCCGTTCACGCTCTGGTATATGCCCTGGCCAATGACGCCGGCATAGATGATGTTGGCATTGGATGGGTCTTCGACGAGAGACTTGACGTCGCCGTCGGGCAAGCCGCTGGTTCCGGAGCCGGAGAGGCGAATCCAGGTTTGGCCGCCGTCGCTACTGCGGTAGACGCCGCCTTGTTGCGGTTGATTGGCGGGTGGAGGTTCAGTCGAATAGACGAACGTGCCGACCAGGACCACCTGTCCGCTGGACGTTGTTAGGGAAGTCGGCAGAATCGAGCGTATGTTCTGCCCTTGCAGAGTGGCTTGACCGAGCAACGAACTCCACGTCTGGCCGCCGTCGGTGCTTTTCAACACGCCGTCTCCCACGGGACCGTTGGTCATTCCATAGTTGCCGATGTTGCCGTTGCTGAAGTGTCCGGTGCCGGCGTAGAGCGTGTTCGGGTCAAGCGGACTCATGGCGAGGTCGCCGATGGACAGATTGGGCTGATTGCCGAGTAGGGGAACCCAGGTAGGCGCGGTGTCGGTGGCATCGGTGGTCTCCCAGATGCCGCCGCTAGTCGTGGCAGCGTAGAGGATGTTGACGTTGGATGGGTCGGGTACCAAGGCGTTGACGGCGCCGACGTCAGGATTGCCTTGTTGTTCCAGACCACTCGGCTGGCCATTCAAAAGCGGGCCAGGCCCTTGCGGCGTCCACACGGCAGACAGCGCCAACCGATCTTCCAGTTTTTCCAGTTGCGGCCGGACACGGCGAATGCTGCGACGGCGCGACGGCCGATTCTCGCGCTGGAGCCATGAAGAGGAAGAGCGCACGAAGACAGACCTCATGATGGCAGACCTCCAGGAGGCGAGATTAGGATTATTATTGCCGAGCATCAGCTCTGTTGGCAAGATGCGCGCTGCCGCGACCGAGATTCAGGCAGCGATTCTCTGGATCGAATCTTTGTTGAGGGTCAGCTGAGGAGATTCGAGTGATCAAGCCAGCACGTCGGAGATGACCGTGCCTTCGGACACCAGCGGCAATGGTCGGCCGGTACGGTCGCGGAGAGTCGTTGCAGGATCGATACCGAGAAGGTGATAAACGGTGGCAAGGATGTCCTTGGGCGAGGTGGGCCGCTCGATCACGTCGCTGGCGATCTTGTCGGTTTTACCGACGACCTTGCCGCGCGCCACGCCAGCGCCGGCCAGCAGGCCGCAGTAAGCCCGCGACCAGTGATCGCGGCCACCGCCCTTGACGTTGTGCAGCTTCGGTGTCCGGCCATGCTCGCTCAGACACAAAACCAGCGTTTCATCGAGCAATCCACGCGCGTCGAGATCTTCGATCAATCCCGCCAGCGCCAGATCAAAGCCTGGCATTAGCTCCTGCTTCATGCGCGGGAAGTGGTCCCAGTGCGTGTCCCAGGCCGAGCCGGCCAGGCCGTATTCGTCCCAGAAAACGCTGACGAAACGCGAGCCGGCCTCGATCAGCCGTCGTGCCGTGAGCGCGGCCTGGCCGAAAAGGGTCATACCGTAGGATTCGCGCAGGCGGCGCGGTTCGCGGGTCAGATCGAGAGCGGCGCGGACCTTCTCCGAACCGATAAGGCCATATGCCATCTCACGATAACGGTCGAACCCGCGCCCGGCGTCGCTTTTGGGCAGATCGCGGCGAGCGCGATCGAATTGTTCGACCAGCGAGCGGCGCGTATCGAGTCGATCCAGCGTGATGTCGGACGGCAGTTCGGTGGCCGTGGCCAGCTCGAAACGACTGTCCCGAGTAATGCCCATGTACGGCTCGGCGACGTCGAGTTTCTGCTCTTGCAGCGTTTTGAGCATGTGCTTCGTCGCCTGACCGTGAAACTCCGTCCATACCGGGTTGTACGCGCCGCCCAGAAACGCGGCATAGGGACCGGCGCGGGGAACCTCGCCGACGCGGCGCGTGCTGAATGGAAACGGCAGGGCGATATTATGTGGGACGGATTTCAAATCCGTCCTACGGGCATTTCGCTGGAGGTAGTCCACCACGGAGCCGATGAACGGCCAATGCCGAGGATCGCGGGGGTTCAGTTCCATCGGCACATCAATCTGCGGAACGCCGGTCAGCGCGTAGGCGACGCCGTGCAGCGGATAGGGATGCGTAAGCGAGCGCACGACCGTGACGCGATCCATGACGCGAGCCGCATTCGGCAACTGCTCGCACACATCCAGACCCGGCAGACACGAGCGAATCGGCTTGAACTCGCCGCGGATCTCAACCGGAGCATCTGGCTTCATATCGAAGGTTTCGAGCTGACTCGGTGCGCCGTACAAGTAAAGAAGGATACACGCCTTGGCCCGCCCGAAGCTGGGGATAGCCTTGCTAGCGCTGCGGGTTGGTTGGGCCGCGCTTTGGCGTAGAAAATCCGACAAGCTGATGCCGAGCAGACTCAAACCGCCCGCGCGGAGCATCTCCCGCCGCGTCCATCCGTTGCACATGCGCTTCGGGCTTCCCAGGATGCTCAGCATGAATGACTCCTTCGATTATTTAGTCATGATATGTCAACAACGCTCCGCGCCGCAAGAAACAAACGCTAGACTATTCCTGGGTATTCACGTACGGCGGCGCTCGGGGATAGTCAACACCTGTGAAATAAGGACTTGCAATGTCTGGAAAGAACGGCAAAGCGGCCATTTGGGATGTGGATGGGACGCTGGTGGATACGGCGGAGCTGCACTTCCAGGCGTGGCAGGCGGTCTGCCGTGAGCATGGCCGCGATTTCACGCGCAACGACTTTGCGGCGACTTTCGGCCAGCGCAATCCGGAGATCATTCGCACCCTGTTTGGCGAGCGATTCACGGAGCAAGAGATAGCGGATCTGGGCGATCGCAAGGAAGTTCTTTATCGGGACACGGCGAAAAACGGCGTGGAGTTGCTGCCGGGAGCGCGACAGCTGGTGCACGATCTGCATCGGGCCGGGTTCGCCCAGGCCATAGGGTCCAGTGCTCCGCCGGCCAATCTCGAACTCATTCTGCGCTTAACCGGTATCGCCCGCTACTTTACTGCGATAGTCAGCAGCGAAGACACAGAGCGCGGCAAGCCTGATCCGCAAGTGTTTCTGTTGGCGGCGGATCGGCTTGGCGTTTCTCCGCCGCGTTGTGTGGTTTTCGAGGATGCCGTAGCCGGCGTAGAGGCCGCCCGCGCCGGCGGCATGAAGTGCGTTGCTGTCCGCTGCGTCGGCCATCATTCCGAAGAGAAGTTGCGCCAGGCCGGCGCCGATAGGGTCGTCGAGACGCTCGAAAGGATTTCAGCTGCCGAAATTGTGGATATGCTTACTTCCGATTAGCGACGCTTCGTAGAAGCCTCGCCAACCGATCCATGTTTCATCCTTTCGGGGAGAGATCCTTGTGACGCCTTTACCTCTGTATCCATCGTTGTATCAGATCAACACACGCGTCCTCCTCCGCGAGATCGGCCCGCGCGCCACGCTCGATAACATCCCCGATGCTGTATTCGATCGGGTTGCGAAACAAGGTTTCGACCTGGTGTGGATGCTCGGCGTCTGGCAGACGGGTGAGGCGGGACGTCGCGTCTCGCAGAAGCATCCCGAACTGCGACGCGGTTTCGAGCATGAGCTTCCGGACGTAACCGACGAGGATATTTGCGGTTCGCCATTCGCTATACAGGAATACAAGGTCCACCGCGATTTCGGCGGCGACGCGGCACTGGCTCGTTTGCGGCAGCGACTGCGCCAGCGCGGCCTGCGGTTGATGCTCGATTTCGTGCCCAATCACATGGCTCTCGATCATCCGTGGACGCAAAGCCATCCGGAGTTCTTCATCCCTGGAAGCGAAGACGATTTGGCGCGGGAGCCGCACAACTGGCATCGCGTTGGCAGTGGTTCTCGCGCGCTCATCCTGGCCTATGGCCGCGATCCGTACTTTCCGGGTTGGCCGGACACCTTGCAGCTGAACTATCGCCATGCCGGATTGCGCGCCGCCATGCAGGCTGAGCTGTTGCGCGTCGCCGAGCGCTGCGATGGCGTGCGCTGCGACATGGCCATGCTGCTGTTGCCGGATGTATTCCTGAAAACCTGGGGCGACAGGGCCAGGCCCCACGATGGCAGCAAGCCGGTCGATGAGCTGTTCTGGCCCGACGCTCTCGCCGAGGTGCGCGACCGCCATCCCGATTTCGTGTTCATGGCCGAGGTGTACTGGGACCTGGAGTGGGTTTTGCAACAACAGGGATTCACCTACACCTACGATAAGCGCCTGTACGATCGTTTGCGCGACCAGAAGGCCGGGCCGGTGCGCGGTCATCTCAGCGCGCCGTTGTCGTTCCAGAATCATTGTGCCCGTTTCATGGAGAATCACGACGAGAAGCGAGCCGCGGCTGCGTTTGGGTGGGAAGTGCATCAGCCGGCCGCGCTGCTGACCTACCTGACTCCGGGCCTGCGCTTTTTCTACGAGGGACAGTTCCAGGGCCGCCATGCTCACGCCTCGATGCACCTGTCCCGCCGCCGCGTGGAGCCGACCGATAGCGCGGTGCAGACGTTTTACGATCGGCTGCTGGAGTGCCTTCGTCGAAGCCAGGTGCGCCGGGGGGGGTGGACCCTCCACAATTGCCGCGCCGCGTGGCAGGGCAATCTAACAGTCGATCAATTCTTGGCGTTTAGCTGGGAGTCGGAGTCCGATCCGCGACTGTTAGCGACCATCAACTACGGGCCATCGCGTGGCCAGTGTTATGTCGAGCTGCCCTTCCCAGAACTGCACGGCAAACAGGTGGTCCTGCGCGACTTGCTCAGCACGGCCAAGTACGATCGTTCCGGCGATGAGTTAGCGTCTCGCGGTCTGTACCTGGACATGGCAGCCTGGGGGTATCACCTGTTTGAGATCCTTGTGAGGTGATGCCCGTCTACCGTTTTCGGTATACTGAAGATCGAAACGATGAAGGAAAACGGAAGACAGGGAACTGACGACTGAGATGCGTTTTACAGTTCTTGCCAGCGGCAGCGGCGGCAATGCCAGCCTGGTGCAATCCGCTGGTTTTGGCGTGCTCATCGATGTGGGGCTTGGACCGCGGCAAATGGGTAGCCGCCTGTCGCAGGTCGGCCTGTCGTGGTCGGCCGTGCAAGCCGTGGTGCTGACCCACACCCATTCCGATCACTGGAAGGAAACGACCCTCCTGCATTTGCATCGCTACAAGATCCCCTTGTGGTGCCATGCTGGTCATCACACGGTGTTGCGCACATACTCGGATGGGTTTCTCGCTTTGCAGGCGGCTGGCCTCGTGCGCTCGTTCGAGCCGAACGAGGATTTCGAGTTGTGCCCGCACTTGCGCTGTCGAGCACTGCCGGTCCGGCATGACGGCGGAGCTACTTTCGGCTTTCGCCTGGAAGGTTTTGGCGACCTGTTCGGCCACGGCGGGGCAGTCGGTTACGCTGCCGACCTCGGCTGCTGGGACGAGGAGTTGGCGGCTCAACTGGCCGACGTGGACTTGTTGGCTGTCGAGTTCAATCATGACGTGGACATGCAGCAATCCAGCGGCCGAGCGCCGCGGCTGATAGAGCGCATCCTCGGCGAGGAAGGCCATCTCTCCAATGTCCAGGCGGCCGCCCTGGTGCGAGCGGTGCTGGAACGCTCGACGGCCGGCCGGATACGCCACTTGGTGCAGCTGCACCTGAGCCGCGAATGCAATCGGCCAGCCTTGGCGCGGGCGGCGGCGCGGATGCTGCTGGAAGAGTTGGAGATTTCGATGGGCTTGTACACGGCGGAGCAGAACGCGGCCGGGACGACGCTGCAAGTGAGCGCGGTCGCTTCTTCTGTTGGAACACGGCGTTCGTCCACGCGCCTGGCACGTGGCGCCAAACCGAGCCAGCCCATGTTGCCCGGATTGGAGGACTCGGGGCCGGCAAACGACGCGATTTGACCTTTGATGAGTCGCGAATCGGCAAGATTAGGGATCGGACGATCCCGAGGGCGCAGCGGAGGCGGTGCCGGTTACCGCATTGCCAACCACTTCAATTACGTGTTCCGGAGCGGATGTGTCTTCTTCAATGAGTTTGAAGAGGTGACGGAATCGCCCCAGCTTTTCGGCGACTATTGTCCCGGTTATCGAAACCGTTTCTCCGGGCTGACACGTATCCTTGGCAGTGGAAGCAGAGAGGCAGTGGCAGGAGCGCTCGAGGCGTGCCACTTTAACAGGCTTCTGGCCGTTATTGCGCATGGAAGCGGCGAAATTGACTCCCTGGTTAAGGGTTACGGTTCCGACATCGACAATTCGTGGTTCCACGATCAATCCATTGCCCGTTTGCCCGTCTCCTCCCATATCGCCCATCAAAGAAAAAGCTACTTTGAAGGTGACTAATGCGAGTAAAGCCAGGGCCACGAACTTCACGTAGTTCATTTATCCCTCTCCCGGTGCTTCCAGCCTGCAATATCTTCGGAAAATCAATCGATTCTATAAGCCTTAGACGCCACAGTCAACGAATCGATTCTTTTGGTAGTGTCTCCGTTTGGTGGGGCAGACATTCTTTTTCACGCGGTCCATGCCGCCGTTTCTCTCGGTTCTCCTCGACAAAGCCCACCGCTACAATAGCTACGACATCCACTCGAAGATTGACGTAAATGCTGCCATGCCAGTGGGGGCCGGGTTGGAAATGAAGCTGGGTGGCTCCGGTATTCCACGGGCTGATAAGTCCGGACGTTTCATGCGTTTTTCAGCTACATCCCCAAGCAACCTCTGACGGGCTTCGTGGATCGGGTCTACGATGCAACAGGAGGCTCAGTCGTGATGGATCCCTGGTTTGGCAAAGCGGTCATTCTCTTGGCGAACCTTGTGATGGTCCTCATTCGAGCGCCGCACGGGAAACGGAGCCGCGAGACGCCGGTGCTGAAAAGCCGCAAGGGGACACAGGAGATTGTCCTTCTGACCATCGCCTGGATCGCATTCTTGCTGTCGCTGGTCTGGATCGCGACGCCGCTGTTCGCCTTCTCCGATTATCCGCTGCATGTGACAACCCTCGTCGCCGGCAGCGTGTTGCTGGCACTGGGACTTTGGCTGTTCCACCGTTCGCACGTCGATCTCGGCACGAATTGGTCGATCACGCTGCAGGTGCGCGAGAAGCACCAACTCGTTATGCACGGCCTCTATCGTCGGGTCCGTCATCCGATGTACCTGGCGTTGCTCATCTTCTCGGCGGGCCAAGTGTTGGCCGTTCCCAATTGGCTGGTAGGGCCATCGTATCTCGTCGCCGTGCTCCTGCTCGTCCTCTTTCGAATAGGACCCGAAGAGCGCATGATGCGAGAAGAATTTGGCAAAAACTATGAGGAGTACATGGCGAGAAGTTGGTGTTTGATACCGGGCGTCTGGTGAAGAGAAGGTAGCGTTGTCCGAGCGACTAGCGGCGGGTCGGCAGGGAAAGCGGTTGATCGCGCAGATTGTACGTCTGCAAGCTCTCGCTCTGGGCCACTGGCACGCTCACGCTCAGTACGCGCAGGCCATTCACCGGATACTCTTGTCCTGCCTGGCTGTGAAAACCTGCCTCCGCCGCAATCTCCAGCTCCACGCGCGGCCGCAGTCGTGCATCGTAGATCACCAATGCGTCAGTCGTGGCCGACCGTGCAATCAGCAGATTCTCGCCGCGCACCAGATCGTCAATGGAGAATCGCTGCGTCAACGCCGTGAAATCGAACTGTGTCAAGAATGCCTTCACACTGCTGGACGTGCTGCGGAGGAAAACGAAGTCCGAAGAGGCGCGGCGGGCATCGGCAAGAGATATGGTGCCGGGGCGCAAAGCGCCGCCGATTGCATCCAGCGGCAAACCGGGCGGCGGCAGACACGCGAGAAGACGCTGGACGACGGCATCCTCCGAAGGGATGTCGAGATCGCCGGCCAGAGCAAGCAATCGCTGCTGGGCGAGGGAGATGCTGAACGCCTCGGCGGAAAGCAGGAGCGTGCTGTCCGGCTCGGTCGGAGCCTTGCCCACACCCAGCGGACGATCGAGAAACACACCCAGGCCAAGCTCGCGCCATTCGTCGGCATGTTCGAGATCGAGCAAACCTTGGCGAAGCGTCTCGCCGATTCGTCCAATGCGCAAGCGCGGCAGCAGCGGATCGCCGGCGTGCAATTTCCGGCTGCGGCGCGCGGGTTGGCTGATCTGCTCCTCTGGCACTCGCGGATGGCTCGGCGGCAGCACGCGCATGTTCTCACCAGGAGACGTCGGCAGATCCGGCACCGCATGTCCCTCATAGCGCCGCCGAAGCAGCCAGCCCTGGCGCAGCGCCCGGCGGCGGATGCGTTTCTTGCATTGCACACTCTCGTTGTCGTCCGTCGCATCGATGAACAATTCCGGCCACAAATAGAGCAGAGCGAGATACGCCTTTAGAACAGCGTCCAGAAGCAGGGCATCGGGATAATTGGCACCACGGTGATGGAAGAGGACGAGATCAAATGCGGTCAGGTGCCGGCCAATGTGTCGAAGAAGAAAGCTCAGAAAATCGACGACTTGTTCTCTGTGAAATATGCGGTTCTCTTCGAGGGCGTGTAGAAAGGCCAGTGTTTTCGGCACGAAATCGGTGTAGGGCGAGAGCGAAACCTGATTGAACATCGTCCGCAGTAAGGCCGGCAGATCGACGGTCGTGTGCTCGCACTGCGACCATCGCTGGGCGAATGCCGCAGTCGCCGCATTCATCTCCTCGAATGGGACAGCACGCACTAACGTCTCCAGCAAATGGGCCGCTGCGGGACAATTCAGCGACGGAGTGAGCATATCCATCAACAGTCCGCGCCAGCCGCGCACAGAACCGGCGCTTTGCGGCGCGTCGGGGCGATAACAATAGAAGAGCTGCCCGAATGAGAACTGCGGCAATGGTGTTTCGACGGAGGATAAGGGCAACCGGCTCGTGCCCACCGCCGCTTGAAAAAGCGCGCAGGCCAACTCGTCTCGCAGTTCCTCGAGATTGGAAAAGTGATCGAGCCTCAGAATGCGAACCAGTTCGCGGACCCACTTGCGGCGCTCGCGGCTGAGATAGACGTTGCCGCCCGCATCGTAGCCCTCCCAAACGTAACAGTCTACTCCCCGGACGACGTGCAACTGTGCCGCCGCGGCGTCGAGATACAGCGCCAAAAGCGGCTCGTTGGGCCGGCCCTCTCCTGGCGGAGTCGTGGGATAAATTCTCCACACTTCAAACGAGCGGCGCTGGCGCGTGTGAGCCGGATCGAGCATCCGGCCCTGGAAAATCTCCCATACCAGCTCTTGCTCGGCGACATGATCCCACTCCAGCTCCAGGTCCGCTCCCAGGAAGAAATGCTCCGGACGAAACATCTCTGCGATGAGCGCGGCAACAGAGTTTGGTTCTCTCGGCAGCGGCATGGCAATTCGCTCCTTACTCACGATTGTAAGCAAAGGGGGAACCGAAAATCGAGACCGTGACGAAGGACGTTGAGCGCCTTACACTGAAACAGACAGGGACGCGCCGCTCGAGGCGTAATTTCGCACTAGTACGGGAGGAAATTTACGTGAGCATTGTACGCATCGGCCTCGCAGAAACCAAGAAATTCGCCGAGGGGTATGAGGCCATTTTCGGCAAGAAGAAGACTACCGACAGCAAGAAGACCAAAGCCCCCACCAAGAGCGCGGCCGCCAAGAAGAAAAAGAAGACCACGAAGAAGAAATAACAGTGAGGAGTGAGGAGTAAGGAGAATAAAGACATCTCCTCACTCCTTACTCCTCACTCCTTACTTTCTTCCGTGTCGGGTTCCGTTACGTCGGGCTTGTCCTTGAGCACCGGCAGGGCGCGGAGCGCGGCGAGATCGGCGCCGAATTCTTGCAGTCCCTCACCGGGACGAAATGCCGGGAGCAGCAACTCGGCGAAAGCGGCGTTGGCCGCAGGAGGGTCGGGCAGCTTGACGTTGTATTTGCTATTCGTTTCGCCGCTCACTTCTCGTTGCCATTTCTCCTGGTTGGACATCGTGGGCCAATTCATGAGGGAATCAACCGCCTGCTGCTCCAACAAGGCGGTGAAAATGCCGTAGGCATTTCTCCCGCTGCTCTCCCAGGACAACTTTTCGCGCAGACCCTTCTCCTCCGCTTCAGGCCCATCCAGTCGGACAAGCGCACGATCGCCACGGGCCGGGAGGAACAGGCAATCGGTCGGTTCGCAGCGCATCCGGGGAAGTCCCTTTATGTCCTTGGCGGCATGCATCCGAATGAGGTTTTCGCCCAAAAAGGTCGTGACGTGGTGGAGATGGAGCGTGAGCGGTGCGGTTGAGGCGGTCGGCTCGTCCTTGTCCCGCGCAGAGGCTTCGGTCTGGTTCTCGGACTCAAGGTTGATCAGTGAACCGCTCAGGGCAATGAGGCTGTTGTCAATCACCAGGTCGGCCGAATGGCCTTCCTGCATCCACAGTAAATCGCCCTGGCCGCGAATGAAGCAGCTGTCCATAACCAACCGTGGCGTCCTGGTCGAGGAGGCCGCTTTCTTCATGCGCTCGTGAGGCAGGACAGCCAGCGTGGTCTTTCGGTTGGAGCGCTCCAGGGTGATGAGGCAGCCCTTGAGGACGCATTCGCCGTCGCCGACAAAGGCAACCACAGCGCACCAGTCGTCCTCACGCGGCCGCAGTCGAATCTCCAGTCCTTCCAGCTGCAGCTTGCCGTTGCAGACAGCGAACAGGGCCGGGACATTCACCGCTTCCGCGCCGCTCATCGTCAAAATGGGGTGAAATCCAGCTTCGGCACGGATGGTGATGTCAGCCATCTTCTCGCCGCTCAAGAGGCGCGGATCGAGTTTGACCTCGCCGTCGAGCTGGATGCGGATGGTGTCGCCCGGCTGAGCATCGAGCAAGGCGTGCTCCAGCCCGGTATACAGCCGTTTCTTCTCGTCGGGCGGCTTGAGTGATTGCACGACAAGCTCGCGCGGAGACGATGCAGCAGGGCCTTCTCTCAACTTGGGAAGATTGTCCAGGTAGGAGAAAGCCACCACGCGCTCGGCGCCGATCAGCCGGCCGTTAGACTTATCCTCTCGCGGTACACGCAATTCCAGGAGATGCGGATTGACGGCGAAGGCATCCTGGTACGTCAGCTTCCTCAAGGAATCTAGAGGTTGCGCATTGTTCCAGGGCGACGTGTCCAACTTCTCGTGGTCCTTGATGTTCATCTCTTCGATCAGAGGCTGGACCGCTTCCTCCGACGCGTCGGCGATAGCGAGGAAATGGTCGAGCTGATGATAGCGATTCTCACGTCCCTGGTAGGAGACGTCGCCCTGACTGGAGGCGCGGCGCAGCAGGACCGCGCCCTTGCCCTCACTCATTCCCATCATGCTGGTATCGCTCAGGTTCGAGAAGAGCGAGTAGTTTGCGACGATGTGGGCGTCGGCACCGTCCGCCACGTCGAAGACGGCGGAGGGGTTGGCGGACATCACGGAACAATGGACCAGCCGCAGCAGCCCCTTCTCATTCTCGTCCGGGCCACTGCCTTCCAGGCGAAAGACGGCGGCGTGCGGCCCAAAAAGGCAATTGGTCGCCTCGATGCGGACGCGACCGCGGCGTGCGATGGCGTCCTGACCGCCCGAGGCTGCCCCGGAGAAAACCAATTCGTTCTGCCCATCGCCTGCCTTGAGCGCCAGCGAGCCGAAGCCCAGGAAAGTGGATTCTGTCACCGTCAGCTTGGCCGGGTCCTTCGCATCGGCAAGAAGGGAGGACATGCGGCTGTCCTTCTCCTTGTCTCGGTCGGTGCATGGCTGGGCCTGGATAAACTCGCAGCCGCGGATGCTGACCTCGCGGTTATTGTGCAGCCACAGTATGGCCATCGGCACGCTGGCCCCTGTCTGGTTGAGTACGAAGCGAATGTTCTCGATGGTGCAGCGCTTGCTCTCGATGGTCAGCGACGCCTGGAAGGGCCGCAATCCTGCGCGATACTGATCGCGGATGGTCGGTCGATGTCCGGACTTGAGCGGCCGAATCGTCACGGCTGGATTGGTGATGACCAAGTCCGGCGCGTTCTCGCTGGGCGCGCTGAGGTCCAGATCGTCCAGTTTCAGGAGGATTTCCGGCGCCGCTTTGTTTCTTTGTAGGAACTCCGCCAGGTCCGACGGCTTGGGGTTTGGCAGATCGAAGGTGGGGATGGTTTCCTGCTCCACCTTATCACTGGATTGGCCAGACGGATTATCCGAGCCGTGAGCGTCAGCGAGCGGTGGATTGTGACCACTCGCTGACGCTCGCGGCTCGGACGGAGCGTTTTGACCGGAATCGACCGGTGGATTGGACCCCAGTTCGGTTTTCGGCGTCGAGGTGAACTCGATGAGGCAGACGAGCACAACCACGGCGAGGGCAGCGACGGCGGCGAGGAAGAATGGCTGAGCCGCTGGCGGACTGGGCAGCGCGGCCTCGACGGCGAGCACGCCTTCGGGCACGTCCGCAGCGGTACCCAGTTTCCGCGTCGCCAGGTACAGGTGATGCACCAGATGTTCGGGCGATTGATAGCGGTCCTTGGGATTTTTGGCCATCATACGATCGAGGATGATGGCCGCTTCATCCGGCAGATCCGGCACAAACTGGCGCGGATCGGCCGGCTTGACGTGCTGGTGATGGTGCAGCTTCTTGGCGGCAGTGCCCTCCGGCACCGGCGGCTGACCGGTGAGCATGTGATAAAGTGTGCAACCTAGCGAATAAATGTCGCTGCGCACATCGGCGTCGCGCGGCTCCAGGGCCTGCTCCGGCGAGATGTAGTCGAAGGTGCCCAGGGTCACTCCGGATTGCGTCAAGCCCTGATCGTGTCGAGGATCGAGGCTGCGGGCCAGACCCATATCAACGAGCTTGGCTCGCCCGTTGGGCGTGATGATGATGTTGGACGGTTTGATATCACGGTGGACGACGCCGCGACGTGCCGCATGAGCCAGGCCAGCCGCCACTTGCAGCATGTAGTGCAGAGCTTCGCCAACCGGCAATCGACCACGCTTTTCCAGGATGGTTCGTAAATTCTCGCCCTCGACGAACTCGAAAGCGATGAAGTGCAAACGCTGGTCCTCGCCGCAGAAGAACACCCGCGCGATGTTCTCGTGGTCGAGGCGGGCGGCGCTGCGAGCTTCCTGATGGAAACGGCGAACGTTCTCCGGATCGGCGGCCATCTCCGGCGGCAAAATCTTGAGGGCCACTAACCGATCCAGCTGCGTATCTCGGGCGCGGATCACGGCAGCCATGCCGCCTATGCCAATCGGTTCGATCAGCTCGAAATGAGCCAGGCGCCGGCCGCGCAATCCGCCGCCGAACTGGTCCTCGGCACGAACGGCGCCCTGCGGCGGGGTCTTGGAGATGACCGTCGGGGAATCATCCGTGGGTTCGGCAGAGCCGTTGAGTAAGTTGACGAGATCCCCATCACCGGCATCCGAAGACTGCTTCGCTTCGGGCGAGGGAGTCGGCGCTTTTCGGAGGGCATCGCCGAGCGCGTCGGACATGACGTTAACGGGGAAATCCCGTCCCTCCCGAGTGATGAGATCCTCTGATATGCACGAGTCCTCGATCTGCACGCCGTCCGCAAGGGGACAAATGAAAATATATCGACTGCGGAGGCCAGATGTCAATTGAACGACTCGGGAAACATGTCTTGATAATGGTTCCCGATTCTCTTAGGATGCCCCGCCTTGAGTGGCCCGGCGCGGCGCCTCAGCAATGTGGCCGGCCCGTGCTCGACCCGCAAAAAGCGCCCAGATTGTTGTTTCTTTACCGAATCGATTTCTTTCGCCCCGCCCCAAATATCACGGAAGGAACCATGCACAAGAAGCACTCGTTGCCCGCTTGCGCTGGCATCGCCCTGGCTATGCTGTTCGTGACCAGCGCCTCCGCCCGCGCCGACATTATCTGGGGATATAACTGGACGCCCAGCACCACCCAGGTCCTCGCCAATGGCGGCGGCACCGGCGGCTACCTGACGTTGACGAATGAACCCACCAATAGCGCGACGGGTTCCTCCAATACCGTTGTCACCAACATCCAGGCTGTGAGCACCGCCTCCTGGTCCAATCCGGACGTTTTCACTAACGCTCCTGTTTCCTTCGCCTTGAAATTAACCGACACTGCTTCCTCGCAGTTTACCAACCTCACGTTTTCCGGTGCCTTTAACGGCACAATCACTGCGAACAGCTCCGACGTCCAGTTGAGCTTCACGTCGCCGACCACCGCGACGGTGACATTGGGAGGTAACACATACGACGTCGCGGTGGGCACCTACACGCCGCCCGGACCGCCGGGCGCGACGAACTCCGGCAGTTTGAACGCTTTCGTGACGGTAACACCCGTCGGCGGGGGCGGCACCACCGCCGGGGTTCCCGAACCTGCCTCGATGACGCTGGCTTGCCTGGCTTTCCCCTTCGTCGGCCTGTGTGGCTGGCGTAAGCGAAGGGCCTGCCGAGCTTAAAGTGAATGCGAAGAAACGAAGAGCCGGAAGCGTAAGCGACGGAAGAAATGGCCGTCGCATACGCTTCCGGCTCGTTCTTGTTTGGTTTAGCTGGCCACACGCAGATCGGCCAACTCTTCCTTGACCGGAGCATAATGGCTCGGCTCCATGCTGAACGACGCCGTGCCGCTGGTGAAATTGCGCAGCTCGCTGGTGTAGCCGAACAGCTCTGCCAATGGCACGTAAGCGTGCAGCTGGCAGCGGCCCTTGTCCATGCTGGAGTTGAGGATCTCGCCGCGGCGACGGCTGATGTCGCGCGTCAGATCGCCGAGGTACTGCGACGGCGCCAGCACCACCACGTTCATGATTGGCTCCAAGAGCGTGATGCCAGCCTTCACCTGAGCATCGCGCGTACACTCCATCGCCGCCAGCTTGAACGCATCCTGCGAGCTATCGACCTCGTGATACTTGCCGTCCAGCAGCGTCACCTGCATATCGACGCACTGGAAGCCGTACTTGGCTCCCTTGGTGCTGGCGTCGCGGAAACCGGCTTCCACAGACGGGATGTACTCGCCGGGAACGACGCCGCCGACGATCTTGTTCATGAAGTACAGGTTGTTCGGGTCCGGCTTGTCGCCTTGCTCTTCCTGATACGTTGTCCACTCCTCAATCTGATCTTTGTTCAGCGGCTCGTAACGCATGTAGATGACGGCGAATTTGCCTCGGCCGCCGGACTGTTTGATGAAGCGCGTCTCGATCTCGACCGGCTTGGAAATCGTCTGGCGATACGCCACCTGCGGCCGGCCAACCGTCACCTTGACGCCAGGCGTCCGCATCAGTTTTTCGACCGACACTTCCAGATGCAGCTCGCCCATGCCGCTGAGGATCAGCTCTTTCGTCTCCGGATCGGTGCGGCACTTCAGAGTCGGATCGTCGCGGACGAGCTTGCCCAGCGCGTCGGCCAGTTTCGTCTCATCCGTGGTGCGATCGGGAATGATCGCCTGTGCGATGACCGGATCGGGGAAACGGATGTCTTCCAGCGAAACCGGAGCATTGGCAGCACACAGAGTATTTCCGGTGTGCGTCTGCTTGAGTCCGACCACGGCCACGATCTCACCCGGTCCAGCGACTTCCAGACTGTCTCGGCGATCGCCCATCATGCGGAAGATGCGCGCAACGCGCTCGTGCCGGCCGACGGCTGTGTTCAGCACGTCATCCTTCGGATGCAGCTGGCCCGAATAGATGCGCACGAACACCAGGTCGCCGGTGTTTTCGCTGATGGTCTTGAAGGCCAGGCAGGAGAACGGCTCATTGGCATCGGGTTTGCGCTGCGTCTCTTCCTTGTCCTTGCTCTTGGGAATCAGTCCCGTGACCGGCGGACGATCCAGCGGCGACGGCAGATAATCGACGACCGAGTCGAGCAAGAGCTGCACGCCGTGGAAGTTTTTCGACGAGCCGCACAGAATCGGCGTCAATTTGCCGCTGAGCGTGCCGGTTCGGATGGCCTTGCGCAGCATGTCCTCGGGCACTGGCTTGCCTTCCAGAACCAGCTCAAGCAGGTGATCGTCGGCGTGCGAGGCGGCTTCGAGCAGGTGATTGTGATACTCTTCCGCCTTCGCCTTGTATTCCTCGGGAATGTCCACCAGGTCGTACTTGACGTGCGTTTTGTCCTTGGGATCTTTCAAGATGAACTTCATCTTGATGAGATCGATCACGCCCTGGAACTGATTGGACTCGCCGGCCGGCAGCGCGCAGATGGCCGGCAGGATGCTGAGTTTTTCCTTCATCTGCTGGATGCAGCCGAAGAAGTCGGCGCCCGTGCGATCCAGCTTGTTAATGTAGGCGATGCGCGGCACCTGATGCTTGTTGGCCTGATACCACACCGTCTCCGACTGTACCTCGACGCCGCCGACGGCGCAGAAGACACCGACCGCCCCGTCCAGGACGCGCAAGCTGCGCTCGACTTCGGCCGTGAAATCGACGTGGCCGGGGGTGTCGATCAGCGTGATGCTGGCATCGCCCCAGTCGATGGAGACGGCGGCACTGTTGATGGTGATACCCTTTTGCCGTTCCAGGGGATCGAAGTCGGTCGTGGTGTTGCCCTCATCGACGTCGCCGACCTTGTGCTTGGAACCGCTGAAATAGAGGATGCGTTCCGTGGTTGTGGTCTTGCCTGCGTCAACGTGAGCAATGATTCCGATGTTACGAAGTTTGTCGAGCATGGCTCCTTGGCCTTTCAGAGGTCAGAGGTCAGAAGTCAGATGATCAGGTCGATTGTTTTTTGATCTCTGACTTCTGACCTCTGACTTCTGGAGTGGCGGCGCTCCTGAAACAAGAATACAGGGACCCAGATGGCTGGAACCCACATCCAGCCCAAAAAAACGCTTCAGCTATCCTAGGGAGATTGTCGTGCCGCGATTCAGGGTCGCGGCACGGCGGGGAGAGTGGCAGGAGTTAATTCAGATAGAAAATCAAGCATTTGCTCAACGCCTCTCGGCATCACCGACTTCGTTCTCCCCCTGGCGCGAAGAAGTTAACTCTATCATATACAGAAATGTGTGGATTTGTCTAGTGGATCTGATGAATTTCGCGTGAGGAATCGCATTTTTCATCACTAGCCCGGAGCGCCAGCGACGGGCAAAAGCGACCGTCGCTGGCGCTCCGGGCTAGTGATG
>DATBHJ010000020.1:0-12214 GCA_036557565.1 Gemmataceae bacterium | reverse complement strand
TCCCTTTCTCCGAGAGAATGCAGACTTCGAGAGTGCGTTTGTGCAGGTCCAGACCAATGAATCGCATGGGGACTCCTCGGGTGAGTAATGAGCCGATGGATCGCAATGGTGGAAGGGCCGAACGGCATCTACCTCTTCGAGCTCGAAGCTCAGCCGGGTGGGCCGGTGGGGTGGTCGGTTAAAAAAGCGGGCTCGCGGCCCAGAAAATGTCGCGACCTGCCCCGAGTCGGATCGGCTCTGCCTCCACCACCACAGCGGAGTTCCGACTCGTCCCAAACCTGGCTCTTGTATGGGACGAGCTTTTCATGTCGTCGGCAAGAGAAAACGTCACCGATGACGGTCTGTAGTGTTCATACCCGTTAAAAAAAGCGGCGGCGTTCTTCGCCAGGGAGGCGACATGACCTACCGCTTCATCGACCAACACAAGGGGCAATGGCCCGTGCGCTGGCTCTGTCAAACACTGGCAGTCTCCTCAGCCGGCTACTACGCCTGGCGGCAAGGTCGCCGCAACGCTGGGCAACAACGACGCGATGCTCTCCTGGTAGAGATCCGGACTATCCACGCCCAATTCAAGGGCCGCTATGGCAGCCCACGTATCCACGCTGAGTTGGTGGCCCGCGGTCACGACTGCTGTGTCAACACCATCGCCCAACTGATGCAAAAGGCCGGTATTGCCGCGAAAACGGCGCGGAAGTTCCGTTGCACGACCACGGACTCCAACCACGATATGCCCGTGGCCGAGAACCTCCTGGACCGCCAGTTCAACCCCACCGAGGCCAACGAAGCCTGGGTAGCGGACATCACCTACATTGCAACCCGCGAGGGCTGGCTGTACCTGGCGGCCGTCGAGGATCTGTACTCGCGACGCGTCGTTGGTTGGGCGATGGCGGACCACCTGGAGAGCCGCTTGGTCGTGGATGCGTTGGCGATGGCCGTGCAGCGGCGTCTGCCCGACGAAGGGCTGCTGGCGCACTCGGATCGAGGCAGCCAATACGCCAGCGAACACTACCAACGGTTGCTGGCTAAGCATGGCATCACGTGCAGCATGAGCCGGCGCGCGGACTGCTGGGACAACGCGCCGATGGAGAGCTTTTTTGCCTTGCTGAAGAAGGAGCTGATCCACGACGCGGATTTCGCGTCGCGGGCGGAGGCGCGTGCGGCGATCTTCGAGTACATCGAGGTTTTCTACAATGGTCAACGCCGTCATTCCTCGCTGGGATACGTTTCCCCGATGGAGTACGAGCAATCAGCTACACCTTAACTCCGTGTCCACTTTTCGTGGGGAACTCCACCTTGTGTGATCGCCTGGTGCCCGCTACCGTGTTATTACCTGCATAAGCTGCTATTTATGCGTAATTTTCCCAAAAGCCGACTCTAGCCCTGTGGTCGGCCGATGAGAAGAAGACGACCGTCGCCGCAAGGGGTTGATTTTATGTCCTACTGCCCTCGATAATAGGAATTAGGAGGGAGAGTCATTCCACTCCCCCTGCCTCAATCTCTCGATTCAGTAGGGTGTTGATGCGGTGTTTCGCATTGGACTGAGCATTTACCTGATGCTTGCGACGCTGGTAGGGCCTTGGCTCTGCTGCTGCCAGCTGCCGCGCTTCAACGCTCGTTTTGCCTCCCTCTTGCGAAACAAGAAGGCAAAGCCAGCCGAAATCCACCATTGCTGCTGCCAACATCCTGTTCCGGATGGGCCGGTGAAGGATTCGCAGCCTGCGAACCCTCCCAAAACTCCCTGGTGTCCCTGCCAGAGCAATCGCCCCGCGCTTGTGTTGTTGGATTCAGATGGAACCAGGCAACTCCACCGCGATTCAAACGCTCAGGCCGTTGATCCGTTGGACTACGATTCCGTCACCGGCGTCGTCATTCCCTCGGTCGGCCTAATGCTGACTGCTTCCCCTCTCTTCTTGTCCGTCCTTACCTGCAGGGACATTCTGTACTCCTTGCACATTCTGCGCTGCTAAAGTCACTCGTTCGCGGAAGCCTCGCGTTCGACGGGCGCACATACTGGTGCTTTGCCAACGCTCCGGGCTACGCGGTTCCCGACTGATTTTTCTGGATTGATCCGTTTTTTCAGGCCGGCATGTCTGCATGCCGCCCGGAGTGTCCCGCCAAAACGGGACTTCCCATGTACTTAATCGCCAAGGAGGATACTCATGATCCGTAAGGCCGTCATGCTTCCCGCTTTTCTCGCCCTAGGCGTCATCAGCGCTACCATCCTCGTCGGCTGCTCCGAGTCGAACAAGGACGCTTCCGCGCCGGTCAATTCTGACACCACGCGATCAACCCAAAACGCTGCCAAGAAAGCTAGTGCTGAGACTGAGGGCGAACACGCCCACAAGCCGGGTGGGCACGGCGGCATCATCGTCGAGATTGGCCGCGATAACTACCACGCCGAGGCCGTCTTCGACAAAGGTGGCGTTTTGCGGCTGTACACGCTCGGCAAGGATGAGGCCAAGATTCAAGAGGTCGAATCCCAGACGCTGACCGGCTACGTCAAAGCAGAGGGCGGCAGAGAGGCTACGTCCTTCGCGTTCCGGCCAGTGCCTCAGCCCGGAGACGCGCAGGGTAAAACCTCGCAGTTCGTTGCCCATCTCCCCAAGGAACTCGCTGGCAAGAGCCTGGAAGTCACCATCCCGAGCATTCGCATCGGCAGCGAGCGCTTCCGCCTGGGCTTCAAGTCCGTGCCGGCTGCGCATGACGAGGAACTACTGGACAAGGTATCCGGCGAGGAAGAGCGGCAGCTCTACCTGACGCCCGGCGGCATGTACACCGAGGCAGACATCAAGGCCAACGGCAACATGACGGCGTCGCAGAAGTTCAAGGGAGTGATGTCCTCTCATGACAGAAAACCAAAAACCGGCGAGAAGATCTGTCCCATTACTCGGACCAAGGCCAATCCGACAATTTCCTGGGTCGTCGGCGGAAAAACTTATGAGTTCTGCTGCCCTCCGTGCATCGACGAGTTCGTCAAGACTGCCAAGGAGCACCCCGAGGAGATCAAGGAACCGGGCAGTTATGTCAAAAAGTGACATCGCCGTGAGTTAGGAGGTGTACCCTGCGGCCCCCTTATTTCCTCCACGAAATCAAGAAACGTCCTGCGGCTGTTGCTCTGTCAGCTCTCGGAATCCTGCTAACCGCTGCGGCGACCTGGCTGTGGGCGCACGAGGGCCATGCTCCGCTACCGACCAAGGGCGCCCAAGTCGATGTCGCCAAGGGCCAGGTGATTCTCAGCAGCGAGGCCCGCGATGCGCTCGGCGTGAAAACCGCCGAGATAGGGCCGCGAGCGATCGAGGAGAGCATCTTTGCCTATGCCACACTGGTAACTCCCTGGAACCGACACGCCTATATCTCGGCGCGTTTGCCTGGTCGCATCGACAAGCTCCACGTCCAGCCGGGACAAACAGTGACGGCCGGGCAGATTCTGGCTGAGTTGCGGAGTTTAGAACTGAAGAATCTCCAACTGGAAGTGGTCAACGCACACAACGATCTTCGCCTGTCCGAGAAAGTGGCCGAACAGATGGAAGCAGCGGGACCGGGCGTTTCCCAACGGCAATTAGAGGAGGCGCGCAGCAGGCATCAGCAGGATCTCGAAACGCACCGCATTGCTCGCAGCAAGTGGCTCAGCCTGGGGTTAACCAATGAGGAGTTTGACAAGCTCACAGGCGAAAGCGGCTTGCAGCGCGTTCCCTTGCTGCCGATCCACAGCCCTATCGGAGGCGTCGTCATCCATGCCGATTTGTCCGTCGGTAAAGTGGTGGAGGCGGCCGAGCATCTCTTCGAGACCGTTGATCCATCCGAAGTCTGGGTGAAGATCGGCGTCTTGGAGCACGATATGCGCCACGTCGAGCCAGGCCAGCCGGTCAAGCTCCGCTTGACGGCCTACCCCGATGAAGAATTCCGGAGCACGGTATGGGTCAAGGAGCCCTCGCTCGATCCGCAGACTCACCTGGGTACGGTATGGGCCAGGCTGACAAACCAATCAGGATCGGAACCTCGCCTGCTGCCCGGGATGAATGGGTTAGCCCGCGTGGTCCTGACTGGCAGCCAAGAGAAGCTCGCCGTTCCCGCTGACGCTCTCATCACGGAGGGAGCCGAGCGTTACGTGCTGATCGAGGAGACAGCGACGGCGGCCGCCTCGCAGTATCAGAAGCAGAACGTCGTCGTCGGCCGACGAACGACGGACCTCGTGGAAGTCCTCGCCGGAAATATCTACCCCGGTGATCTCGTGGTGACACGCGGCAGTCACGAGCTAGCCAGCTTCTTTGTACCGGGCGTCCTGAAACTTAGTCCCGAGGCGGCCAAAAACATCGACCTGCATGTCGAACCGCCTGGCCGGCACGTCGTCGAGGACGTGATCGAGCTGGACGGAACGATAGACCTACCGCCTGATCGGCGTGCGGAAGTCTCTTCCCAGCTCGGAGGCAAGTTGCAGAGCATCCATGTCAGACCGGGCCAAGCCGTTCGTGCCGGCAATGTCCTCGCGGAAATCGCCAGCCTGGAACTGCAGAATCTACAGCTCGACTTGCTTCGCGCCGACCTGGATAGTCGGTTACGAAACCAAGTTGTGGAACGCTTACGGTCTACCGGAACAGGTACGGCTCGCCGCGAGCTTCAGGAAGCAGAGAGCATTCGTCAGGCAGCACGCAACCGCCGGGAAGCCATGTTGCAAAAGCTGAGTGCGGTCGGTCTGACCACCAGCCAGATCGAACGGCTATTGCGTGACAAGAAACTCATCCAGACACTGCCCATCCGCGCTCCTATCGGCGGAACCGTCATCCAGCTCAACAAGGTTTTGGGACAGACCGTCAAAGCGGAAGAAGCCCTCTTTGCGGTCCACAATCTGACGCATGTCTGGGTGCAAGGTTATCTATTCGAGCGCGATTTAATGCGCGTACGCACTGGCCAGAGTGTTCGCGTTCGGCTTGTTGCCGATCCCCAGTTTCTCGCCGAGGGCGTCGTCGTCCGAAGCGGACACATCTTCGGAACCGAGAACCGAACACTCTCGGTGTGGGTGCAGCTAAAGGAAGGTCCCAAAGAGTCATTGCCATACAACTCGCTGGCCCGTCTCACCGTCACCCTCGGCCGACCACAGCCGGTCCTGGCCGTGCCATTGGAGGCGGTGGTGCGAGACGGGCTACGCTCGTACCTTTTCGTGCGCCGGCCGGATGAGACGTTCGAGCGGCGGCTGGTAGAGACGGGTCGGGCGGACGACCGCTTTATCGAAATCATCGGCGGCCTGGAAGCAGACGAATTAATTGCTGTCCGAGGAGCGGCGCAGTTGCAAACGGCCTATGCGTTGCTGCGCTGAGAGACGATCATGCTCAATCACGTCATCGCTTTAGCGCTTAAGAATCGCGTCCTGGTCCTCGCCGCGGCCCTGATACTCGTCGGCGTGGGCGTCGCGCAGCTGCGGGAGATGCCGGTTGATGTCTTCCCCGACCTCAACCGCCCGACGGTTGCCATCCTCACCGAAGCACCCGGACTGGCTCCCGAAGAAGTGGAAATGTTGGTGAGTCGGCCGATGGAGTACCTGCTCCAGGGCGCCACCGGCGTGCAGCGCGTCCGCTCCGCATCGGGCATTGGCCTGTCCATCGTCTGGGTCGAGTTCGCCTGGGGCACCGACATCTATAAGGATCGTCAGATCGTCGCGGAAAAACTGCAACTGGTCCGCGACCGGCTGCCCAAGGACATCAATCCTGTCATGGCTCCTATCTCGTCCATCATGGGCGAGATCGCCCTCATCGGTGTGCGCTCGACGACGGAAGCAAAGACACCGGAAGAGCAGGCCCGCACGGCGATGGAGCTGCGAACGCTCGGCGAGTTCCACATCCGCAATCGCCTGCTGGCTGTCGAGGGTGTATCGCAAGTGACGGTGATGGGCGGCATTCTCAAGCAGTACCAAGTCATCACTTCGCCGGAGCGGCTGGCAGCGCAGAACGTCAGCTTGCAGCAGCTCGTCGATGCGGCCCAGAAGGCCAACGTTATGGCCGGCGGCGGCCTCATGGAGCGGACCAACAAGGAAACGCTGATCCGTTTCAGCGGCCAGAGCCTGAAACTGTCGGACATCGCCGAGACGCCGGTGGTCTGGCGTCAGCCTCGGCCGGTCCTCATCCAGGATGTGGCGGATGTGCGTTTTGGCGGGCCGATCCGGCGCGGGGACGGTGGCGTGCGCATCAAAGAGGGCAGTAAGGTGGACGGAGGCCCAGCCGTCATCCTCGCTGTGCTCAAGCAGCCCAACGCTAACACACTCGTATTGGACCCCGAAATCGATCGTGTGCTGGAAGAATTGCAACGCGACCTGCCGCCTGACGTAAGATTCGAACGTCGCATCTTCAAGCAGGCCGATTTCATCCGCGTTGCTGTGCGCAACGTCGAGGAAGCCATCCGCGACGGTGTTATCTGGGTTTTTGTCATCCTGTTTCTGTTCCTGTGGAACTTCCGCACCAGCGCCATCACTCTCACCGCCATTCCACTGTCGCTCATCCTGACGGCTTTAATCTTCCACTGGTTCGGCATGTCGATCAACACGATGACGCTGGGCGGCATCGCCGTCGCTGTCGGCGAGTTGACCGACGACGCCATTGTGGACATTGAGAACATCTTCCGTCGATTGAAGGAAAACCGTCACAAGACGCATCCCGATCACCCGTTGAAAGTGATCTTCCTGGCGTCCAGCGAAGTCCGCAATTCGATTGTCTACGCCACACTGATCGTCTGCCTGGTGGTAGTGCCGTTTTTCTTTCTGTCGGGCCTGGAAGGCCGCATGTTCGCTCCCCTGGCGTTGGCCTACATCGTCTCGCTTTTGGCCTCGCTGGCGGTATCGCTGACGGTGACGCCGGTTCTGGCCTCGTTCCTACTGCCCCGCGCCCGCTTCATGGAACACCGCCGCGATCCCTTCCTGCTCCGCCGGCTCAAATGGCTTGATGAGTGGGTGCTTCGCTTTGCCCTGCGCCACCGTTGGCCGGTTCTTATTGGGACCTTAACCTTGGCCGTGTGTTCCAAGCTAATCGTGTTCTGGATGGGTTCCGAGTTCCTGCCACCCTTCAATGAAGGAACGCTAACCATCAACATCCAAACCGATCCCGGAACACGCCTGGGCGAGAGCGAGCGCGTGGCCCGTCGATCCGAGGAAGTGCTGCTGCAATTGCCGGAAGTGCTATCCGTATCGCGCCGAACGGGACGGGCTGAGCAGGACGAACATGCCGAAGGCGTTAACTCGTCGGAAATCGACGTTCGCCTGGAGGAACACGAACTACCGAAACCCGGTTGGCGTAACGCCGTGCTGCGAGCAGTCCCCGGATTGCGTCGCTGGGGCATCGACGTCGTTGGCCGACCGCGAGAACAGGTACTCGCCGACATCCGCGAGCGCATCACTGGCATCCCCGGTGTCAAAGTGAACATCGGTCAGCCTATCTCGCATCGACTCGATCACATGATGTCCGGCGTTCGGGCACAGATCGCCGTCAAGGTGTTCGGCACTGACCTGCGCGAACTGCGCGAGACGGCCCAAGACGTACAGACACTCATGAGTCACGTGCGCGGCGTGGTCGATCTGCAAATCGAGCCACAGGTGGAGATTTCGCAGCTGCGATTGAAAATCAAGCGGCGGGAAGCTGCACGTTATGGGCTGGCACCCGGCGATGTGGCTCGACTGGTCGAAACGGCCTACAAGGGGCTGATCGTTTCCGAAGTCCTCGACGAGAATCGGCGTTTCGGCCTGATTGTTTGGTACGACGAGAAATCGCGCAGCGATCCAGCCGTCATCAATCGCACAATCCTGGATACACCCTCGGGCCGCAAAGTCGCCCTGGGGCAAGTCGTGGAAGTGCTGGATACATCTGGCCCGAATACGCTCAACAGCGAAGGCGTGCAGCGGCGCATCGTCGTATCCAGCAACGTGCAGGGCCGAGACCTCGGCGGCGTCGTCGAGGACATCCGCAAGGCGCTCGTACCCGTGGAGGAGAAACTGCGGAAGCTGCCAGGCAATTGCCGCATCGATATTGGCGGCCAGTACGAGGCCCAGCAACAGGCACACGAAAGGCTACGCTGGCTAGTTCCCTTGGCGATTGCTAGCGTGTTCCTGCTTTTATGGAAGTGTCTTGGTTCGTGGCTGGCGGCCGCGCAGGTACTCGTGGTGAATATCCCGCTAGCGGCGCTGGGTTCGGTTGCCATCCTACTGGTGCTCAACCGCCCCGATTGGGCAGCGTTGCAAGCGGCTCGCTGGTGGCAGTGGCCACGGATTTGGGCCGGAGCGACGACACTGTCTGTGGCTCACTGGGTCGGTTTCATTACGCTCATCGGTATCGTCAGCCGCAATGGTATCATGATGATCTCGCACTACATCCACCTGATGAAACACGAGGGTGAAAAGTTCGACGAGCACATGGTCGTGCGCGGCAGCTTGGAACGGCTGGCGCCTGTACTCATGACAGCATTTGTGGCCATGATCGGCCTGGTTCCGCTGGCGCTGGGAGCGGGCCAGACGGGAAAGGAATTGTTACATCCGCTGGCTATCGTTGTCATCGGCGGCTTGCTCGATACTACCCTGATGGATCAGATCGTCACGCCGGCGGTGTTCTTCTTGTTCGGACAACTGTACATCTCTCGGTTTGGTCGCAACCCCTACCTGAACGAGGAAGACAGTTCTTCTGAGGAGGAAGAAATGCAGCGCTGGGCTGATTCTCTCTTCCCTGCACCTCTCACTGTAACCAATGGCTCCCTAGAATCGAAGTGGACGAAGCACCCGGAAGTAGTCGATTGAACTTTAGGTCCCACCTGGAAGAGAAGACAGACTTTGGCGCGGGGCTCTGTCGGGCTGTTCGACCGTTCGCTTCGAGCTCGCCGACCGTTCCAAGTCTCGTACTCGTACACAGACGTTGGCGTTTAGTGGTAGTTGGTGCTCCTGATGCTCGCTCAGTGCGGCAACCGTTGTAAGCCAGATTCGCTTGCGCATGCTCCCCGGCAGCCGGTTAGTGGCAGTCAGCAAATCGGAGGGCCGGCCGTCGTCGTCCAGTCCGGTTCGGCTCCGAGCACCCATCAGCAGCCGTAACGTCGGCCTCGGCTCCTTCGCCCCATGTCGCTTATACAGCTCAATGAGGTACTGCTGGCCAGCCGCCGATTGCGACCAGGCGACGTAGCGGGAGAACTCGGCCCGAAGCACCTTATCGCTCATCGTGCCCATGTCGAGTTCCATACAACTGCAGTACATGCTCCCATCCTGTTGCCGGAAGAGGAACAGGGCGTCCGGTACGAGGCGAGTGGACCACTTTCCGATCGTGACCCGGAACGCGGGGTGTTTGATTGACGAACGCCGTTGGATGCATGGAAAAATTGCCGTGCGGCCTTGTCAACTCATGGGCAATATAGAGAAGATGAATCCTCTTCTCTCGCCTACGAGGGTCTTAGCATGGCTGTCGTACCAGAACCCCTGATCCATCACAATCGACGCATGGTCTGGAGCAACGGTGCGGTCCGGGCAGCTCTGCTGAGCGCCGTTGTCTTCGTCGTCTGCATGAACGAGCTTGCCTTTTCGGACGGATCGACACAGAACGAACAACCGAGGAAACAGACGTCTGGGCACGCTCAAGAGTCGGGGCCGCGTCGGGATCAGTACGGCGATCCTTTACCGCCACATGCCATCGCACGACTGGGCACGATACGTTTGCGCGGTGTCCGGGGAAGCCTGACGTTCTCACCAGATGGAAAAAGCCTGGCCGCGGCGACCGAGAAAGGCGTCACCCTCTGGGAGACGGCAACAGGGTGTGTAACCCGGCAGTTCGCCGCGCCGGCGCAGTTTCTCTCCTTCTCTGCTGATAGCAAGCGATTGGCGTGTTCCGATAACTTGCATTGTCATGTCGTCGAGGTTTCCAACGGCAAGGAGTTATTCACCGTCGATGGTACGCACGGCCGGTTCGCCCGCGACGGGAAAACATTGGTGACAGCCAACGCCTTTTGTAGTCCTTGGCGCGTGCATGTCTGGGATGCTCAGACAGGGAAGCCATTACGCCAGTGGGCCGCCGGCGAATGGATTCAGGAATTGGCCTTATCCGCGGATGGACGAATGGCCGCCTGGATCAACCGGAACAAACCGGAGGTGCAGATTCGAGACCTGGAGAATGGCTCGACAAAACCCACCATTCCGATCGCTTCAGGAAGCCCCCATTGGCTGGGTTTGTCACCCGATGGCAAGATGCTGGCGACCGCAAACGGCCAGCAGATTTCTCTCTGGAACATCGCCACCGGCAAACAGATCCGCCGATGGGACCAACGCAGTGATGGTCGTCCGGTCTTCTCACCGGACGGCCGGCGCCTCGCCTGGACAGGTTATGACAACCAAATGGGCATAGCGCGCCTTTGGGCGGTCCCTTGCTACGAGTCCACGCCGCATGCCGTCGGCGAGCCGATCAATAACTTCGAGCCTCCGTGCTGGTCTCCCGACTGCAAGATCGTCGCGGTCCTCACCGATGGCCATGCACTTCAGTTGCGTCGGCTGGAAGACGGCGAAGACGTTCATTCCCTCAAGGCGCATGATAGCCCCCTGGGCGGAGTTGTTTTCACTACAGACGAACGTCACATCGTCAGTTGGTGCCGCACCGGTGTTTTCGGCTGGGAGACGCTCACCGGGCGGCGGATACGCCGCGCCCCAGACACGGAATGGCAGAGCGATGGGTTTACGAGACTCCTTCCAGGGGGCCGTCTGCTGACTACGGATGAGGAACGCCGCCTTTTCGTCGTGCGCGATATGGAAACGGGACGTGAGCTATGGCGTTTTGCAGGGCGCATGGACATCGGTCCGCCACCTTTTGCCCTCGCTCCGGGTCGGCGCTATGTCGCCATACAGGAACTTGCCGGCGATGTCTGCGTGCTCGAGACACGAACCGGACGGTGCAGCTATCGTCGGCACTTCAAAGAGTCGGGCCAGGGTCTACGGCTGTCCTCTGACGGCGACGTGCTTGTTCAGTACCGCTCTGGTCCGTCGGGCATTGAACTAGAAGTGCATCATCAGACGGCGAAGAAAGCACTCGTCTTGCGTGATTTCCCAAAGGATGCACGTTTGCGTCGGTGTCTCGATTCCTGGGACTTCTCCTTTCTGTCGCCGGACGGGCACTGGCTGGTTCTCTCTACCGAGGATGGCCGCCTGCACCGTTGGGATCTGCTTTCCGGCAAGGAAGTATCTCCGCTGCCCGAGACATTGCGGACGACCTGGAAACTTGTCTGGTCCCCCGAGGGCAGCTATGTGGCCGCGCTGGGGTCGTCAACGCCGCCTAACGTGATCAATAATGTGATCGGCGAGAAGGTACTCCAGGATGTGCGCGTATGGGACGTTAGGACCGGCAGGCGGCTGCCCCATCTGACGGTGCCGAATCCTCGAGGGGGAATGCACATCCTTTTTTCACCCGACGAACGCACGATGCTGACAACAGACCTGCGAGGTATCATCCATCTCTGGGAAGTCGCCACCGGAAAGGAACGCGGCCATCTGCATGGCCACCTGCCCTACGAGGTTGGCACGCTGACCCTCAGCGCGGATGGCCGCATGCTCCTCAGCGGCGGCAATGATTCGCTGGGCTACGTTTGGGACCTCACCGGGCGCATGGCCGATGGCCAATGGCAGCGAACGCGGCTTTCCTCGGAGCAGTTCCGCACCGCCTGGGAAGCGTTGGCGTCCACGGAAGCCGAAGCAGCCTACCGTACCCTCTGGCAACTGGCTGCCGATCCAGAGGGGAGCGTTGCATTCGTGAGTGCGCGCGTGCAGCCCGTTGAACGGCCGAAACCGGCTCGGGTGGCACAGTGCATTGCCGCTCTGGATTCGCCGGAGTTTGCGGAGCGGGAGCGCGCCGAGCATGCCCTGGAAGCATACGGTGAAACGATCGCGGCAGAGTTGCAGCAATCGCTGAGGCAGAAGCCTTCGCTGGAGGTCCGCCGGCGCATCGAGGCATTGGTGGACAAACTTCATGGTATGCCGCAAGACCGACAATTGCAGCAGCTACGTGCCCTGGAAGTGCTGGAACAGATCGGCACACCAGAAACCCGCGAGCTTCTACGAAAGCTGGCGGAGGGCGCCGCCGGCGCGCGTTTGACCGAGGAAGCACGATTGACGCATCAGCGCTGCCGGAAGAAAATAGAGCCCTAAATAGCTCTATTATTGGTGAAAGTGGCGAGCGGGGGGCGTAAGCCCCCTGTTGCGCACAACAGGGGGCTTACGCCC
>DATBHJ010000019.1:0-4775 GCA_036557565.1 Gemmataceae bacterium | reverse complement strand
AAAGGGCAGCCTCAATCACGGCTTGTATGACCCCCGGAGGGGCGATCAGGCGATCCGCAGCCAACGCCTGAACCTGGGCCGCAAGCCGTTCGAGCCAGTCCGCACGAATTACTTCTCCGTCTACCTGATCGAATCCGGCTCTGGGACGTTTTGGGCCGACGCCTCGCACTTTTCTTTCGGCCCGGCCTCCCTCTTGTTCTTCGTCCCCTACCAGCACATCCGATTCGTGGCCGATGGTCCCGTCCACGCCGAGGTCATTCAATTCCACGCCAACTTCCTTTGTGTCGAGACGCTCCACGCCGAGGTCGGGTGCAGCGGCGTCCTTTTCAACGACCCTTACGGTGTCCCACGCCATCATGATGGGTGCGGCCCTCGTAACGATGGCCGACTCGGCGAAGGCGTACCTGCGAAAGCGGGCGGCGACCCGCTCGGCGTCGAGAATTGCCGTGGAGGAACGACAACTGACGAAGGCCAGCGTGTGAAACAGCAGGAGCCAGCGTGACCTCGAACGAACAGCCCAGCCCGATTAACCCGCAGGTGCGAATGGGCCACGTCCACCGGAAGGTCGCCGACCTGGGGCGGGTGCTGCGGTTCTCCTGCGGCGTCCTCGGCTTCGAGTGGACCCACTGTATGGCACGCAGGCGGTGTTCATCTCGGCGGGCGGCTACCATCACCACATCGGCCTGAACTCCTGGGAGAGCCTGGGTGGGTCGCCGCCCCCAGGAACGACGGGCTTGTACCACATCGCCATCCTGTACCCGACCCAGCGTGCGCTGGCCGACACCGCCGCCAGCGCCTTATGCTTTTCCAAGGACATACTCCTCCCATCCGTTCGGGTCACGAACACAGCGGCTCGCCCCGCAGCGCCTTCCGCATTCGCTCCCGCACATCCCCGTTGGGTTCACACCCGGCTGCCCGCTCCAGCGCCCCACCCAACCCGCCCGGCCGCTCCCCTCGTGACCAGGCGGCGAGGGCGGCGACGGCCATGTTCCGGTTCCTGACGACCGGACTCCTCAGCCCGGCCTTGGTCAGCGCCCCGTCCTTGCCTGGGAAGCGCCGGAGGTCTTGAAGGACGTAATCCAGGCACGAGTACGGCTCGAACCCACGGCCCAGCCCAAGTTAGTCGCCTGCGCCCGTGGCAATCGCCGCCAGGTCGATGCTCGCCTCGGCAAACTCGATCACCTTCCCGATGCGCTCCCCGTCGCACAGCGCTATGACGTGATACCACCGGCCCGGATCGGTCGGCTTCTCCTGGAGCCGCCGCCAGTGGATGTCCCAGGTGTCGATGCCCAGCGACTTCGCCGCCTGGTCGGCGTGGGCAAACGTCAAGTCGTCTTCGCTGCCCAACTGCTCCCGAACTCGATCAGCCCATTCAGGGCGACCGAGAATGGCAGCGCACGCCGACCGCAGCGCCTCCCGGCATTGGATGGTCCACCCGGCGTCGTATCGCCCCGCCCAGCGGGCGTCGTCCTCGTCGAGATACCCCTTGATCGAGTTCACATGAAGGAAGTCCTCGGTTGTTTCGCTGGACGACGCCATGCGGACGGCCTCGGCGAAGTCCTCGTGCGGCAGGGCCGGGTTGATGACTTCGTGGCCGTGGTCTTTCAGAAACGTCGGCTTGACGCCGCCTGGAACCGACTGCCAACCGTGGAGAAAGAGGATTTTCATACTGGTCTGCTCATCCCTTCGCTTCGTACCTGGCGAGGGAAATCAGCATTGTCTCCGGTAGTTTCTCCACGCCGGCGTGTCGGAGCATGTTCACCACCTGCGCCGCCGTATAGTGGGCGTGGGTGCAGACGTGGAGAAGGACATCACTGCGGCGAATGCCGAGCCGAGTGCCAAGACTGGCGCTTTTTCTGTAAACGATTTCTTCCAGCGCTGTGGACGATAGATTGTCGAGATAGCCCGTCCACCGTTTTTCCAATTCCGTCCATTTCAGCCGCAAGTCGGCCAGGTCCGTGACGTCTCCTTCGCCTTGCTGATTACCCGGTAATTTGCCCGGCAAGTCGCCTGACACGAGGAACTGCTCATTCCCCAGGAGAGTTTCGAGCCAGACGTACTCAGCGGCATAGAGATGGAGCAGGGATTTCCAGATGGAACCCTGCCCGATCTGGAATTCCGACCGCAACTGCTCGTGGCTCAGGGTTGCGGCGGCAGTCAGCAAATTGCCGTTGACCCAGGCACGGTGCTGGTGAAGGCGTTGAAGCAACTCGATTGCGTTCATGTCGATCCTTTCGGAACCTCAGCCGGCTCGAACTCAGCCTCGGTCATTTACCCTGAAGAAACACCACGAGCCGTGCTACGGCAATTTTATGGACAGAAAGTGACGAACCCCACCTGCCATGCCCGTGTCCACCCCTTTATGAACACGAACCTTCTCGACATCAAGTTCGCCCGCATCGGCGCTCGGCTGAAGGTCGCTGATCGTCCGACTCGCCGCAACCGCACGTCGGGCGTTATCTCCCTGGACGTGCAGGCCGACCGCAAGGGCGAATTCTTCGAGATTGTCCGACAGGCGGGGGCCGAGGTCGCCGTCCTCGACGTGCAGCCCGCCGACCGCCACTTGCTGCTCCTGGTCCGTGAGGGCAAGGACAAGAGCAAGTTCTACGTCCGGGGCCGGGTCCGGCACGCCGACTACGCCACGATCACCCTTCATCGCTGGCACAGAGTTATGATGAATACGGAGGGTCAGTCGAAGGCCATGCGGAACGTGGCCTTCCTTGATTGACGACGAAACAGATAGGGACGACAATCGGGAATTGTCGTTGACGATGAAACGAAATCCCCCTATTTTGTGGTTGCTTCGGGACGGTTAGCTCAGCGAGAGCAGCGGGAAACCGCAGGTCGCATGTTCGTACCATGCACCGTTCCTTCGCACAGGCCATGCACAAGGTTCCTTCTACACTCAAACTGAAACTACCTTGGGCGCTTCCCTGTGCATCATACATCCGGCCATTGTCGAGGTTCCTTCTAATTCTCGGGTGAACTACCTCGGCAGCTTCCCGGATTGTTTCAACAAGGTCATTGCCATGTCCCTGAACGCCCTGGAAATCTACCTGACCAAGAGCCGCAAGATCATCGTTCCTGGAGATGGCAAACAACCATCTTCCTCGGCAGCGGTCGCTACCTTTAACCGCAACCTCATCTCTCTCGGTTTCGTCTGCTCGCAAGAACTGACCGGCGCACTCGCTGGTCTGAGCGAGGAGGCGCTCGGCAGTCTCTACAAACAGGTCATCCCGATCCTCAAGAAGATGACCGGCGCTCACCGGACCTTCAAACCGATGTACCCGAACTTCCCGAAGCAGGTCATGGAGGCTTCGGACCTGGAGTTGTACCTGAACGCCATCACGCACTACTGGATGGCTGCTGTCCGTGACGTGGCACAAGGACAGCCACGCCTTTTTGGCGGTCCTCTCATGGAAGGCGCAGCCAGCACCCCGGCTCCCGTCGAGACGCTGAGCGTCCCGCTCCAGTGGTTGCCGGAGTATGAAGTCGAGAATCGTGAATCTCTCCCGGAAGCGGAGGTCAGTCTCAAGGTCATCAGCCTCGGAAATGAAGGCGATTTCTGGAAAGTGTTCACCCGATTGGTCGGGTCCAACGGCTCGCTCTCCGAGAGCGACAAGACCATCGTTCAGTGGTTCGTGGACAACCAACGGGAAGACATCCCTCTATTCTTGCCGCCTGCGATTTCTCAGAAGGAGAACCTAACGTTCCTGGTCGGCTCCCTGCTCAAGCACGAAATCCCGACCTACCTGATTCCCTTCCTCAAAACTGCCACGGACGTACTACGGGTTGCTGTCGTCATGTCTGATGGAGACGTGTCCCTGGCCACGCCTGGGAAGTTCCGTCGTTTCAAGCGCACCGAGCGCCGATTTCTCCTGGATGCGATGGAGGCCATCCCTGCCGTCACCGAGGACATGCTGCGCCGCCCAGAAGTTTGGAAGCGGCTTGGACGTGAGTTGCGCCCCGGCGATTATGCCAACCGCTACCCGAAGACGCTCAAGGCTTTCGACGTGGTGCGCAACAATGAAGCTTTTGAAACGTTCAACAGTAAGGTCGAGGCGGGCCTGATCCGCCAGGACGTGGCGACCGTCACCGATCTGCTCAAGGCCCGGCCTGGCGATTTCGCTCGGCGGTTCGATCACCTGCTGCGCACGTCCGGGGAACAAGCGAACGTGGCTGTCAAAGGGTTCATGGACGTGGCCCACAAGGTATCGACCCCGGTACTCCTTCAGGTTCATGCGCATTTCAAGAACCGGGATCGAGTGACGGACCATCGGGCCTTTTTCCCGAAGGGGAGCGTGGCCAAGGTACAACTCATCGACGAAACGCTGCCGCCGTTGCCACCGCTCAATCTGCCGGGTGGGGAAGCACCAGATAAGTTCATCGCCAGGTTCGTGCGGGATATTCTGGTGATGCGGTTCAAGTCCCTGCCGTCGCTCGGTAAGGTATACCTCGACGAAACCCTGCGCATACAAAATGTGCCGTTCGCTCAACGCAGCGCCAGCAAGGCTCTGCGCACGATTGCTCGTGGTTCCAGGCTGATTCTGCCGACCACGGACACCCTACGGTTCTTCGTGTGGTGGAAGGAGCCGGAAGGCCAACGCACCGACATCGACCTAGCCGCTGTGTTTTTCAGCGCCGACTGGAAGCGGCTGGCAGACGTGTCCTACTACAACCTCAAAGGCTGGGATTCTTGTCACAGCGGCGACATTACCTCGGCTCCGAGGGGTGCCGCCGAGTTCATCGACGTGTATTTGCCGACGCTGCGGGAG
>DATBHJ010000018.1:0-22915 GCA_036557565.1 Gemmataceae bacterium | reverse complement strand
CGGCGTTGCGCAACGCCGTGGTGCATTTACTGGAAGGGGTCGAGGCGACCAGCAAGGCGGCGGCCCTCCGGCGATTCGCCATCTACCCACGAGAAGCCCTCGCACTGCTCATTCCAGAGCCGGACAATTAAACGGCCCTGGCCGTCCGCCCCAGGCGTCTTGATAGAATGAAAGGATGAGCAAGCGCCGCACCCCGCCAGACTTGTTCGCCGCCGATCGCGCCGCCAACCTATCGCGGGCGCAACCCCTCGCCGCTCGGATGCGGCCGGCCACCCTCGACGAGTTCGTCGGTCAGGAGCACTTTCTTGGGCCGGGCAAGCTTTTGCGCCGGCTGATTGCAGCAGATCGTCTCGGTTCTCTGATATTCCACGGCCCGCCGGGCTGCGGCAAAACGTCGCTCGCTCACATCATCGCCAAGCAAACCCGTCGCCGCTTCCGTCCGCTCAACGCCGTCGCAGCAGGGGTCAAGGAGCTGCGCGAGGAAGCTACCGAAGCGCGGGCCGAGCTGGAAGCGGGCGGGCCTCAGACGATCTTGTTCGTGGACGAGATCCACCGCTTCAGCCGCAGTCAGCAGGACGTATTGCTGCCCGAGGTTGAAGAAGGCCGCGTCACGCTGATCGGCACAACGACGCACAATCCCTTCTTTGCGATCAACAGCCCGCTGATTTCCCGTAGCTCGATCTTTAGCTTCGCCCCGCTGGACCGCGCCGCGATCCGCACACTGATCTTGCACGCGCTGACGGATCGAGAGCGCGGGCTCGGCGAGATTCCGGTAGAGATCGACGAGGAAGCGCTGACATTCCTGGCGGAGGCGAGCGATGGCGACGCGCGGCGGGCGCTAACGGCGCTTGAGGTCGGCGTGCTTTCCACGGCCGAACGTCCTGTACGCTTCACCCGTGCGCTGGCGGAAGAGTCGATCCAGCAGAAAGCGCACGTGTACGACGGCACCGGAGACGAACACTATGACGTGGCCAGCGCCTTCATCAAGAGCCTGCGCGGCAGCGACCCCGACGCCGCTATTTACTGGATGGCGCGAATGCTAGAGGCAGGGGAAGATCCGCGTTTCATCGCCCGTCGTCTGGTGATCCAGGCGTCCGAGGACATCGGCAACGCCGACCCGCAGGCGCTGTTGATCGCCATCGCGGCGATGCAGGCGGTCGAGCTGATTGGTCTGCCAGAGTGCCAGCTGAACCTGGCCCAGGCAGTGACTTACGTCGCCACCGCGCCAAAGTCCAACGCCTCGTACCTGGCGATCGCCAAGGCCAGCGAGGATGTCCGCAACGGCCGCACGCTGCAAGTTCCCGCCCACCTGCGCGACACACACTACCAGGGATCGAAGCAGTTCGGCCACGGGGAAGGCTACGAGTACCCGCACGACCACTCCGATGGTTGGGTCGCCCAGGATTATCTGCCGGAAAAACGCCTCTACTACGAGCCAGTGGACCGCGGCTACGAGGCCGTCATCCGCCAGCGATTGGAGGAACTGCGACGCAAAAACTCGGAAGGCGGATAGTCTCTCATTCGTTACATCGCTTCTCGCCACTCTCGATGCAAGGATTGCGCGACGCTGCAACGACACCCAGTGGTCCGGCCGGTTGAGCAGGTTGCTTTCGTTGATCTTGGCCGGATCATCGGTCAGCTCGATCCTATCGAAATAGCCGGTTTCACTCCAATTTTCGCGGACATGGCGGTCGGTCACCCCGGCTCCGCATCGCAGTCTGGAAAACATCACCGACATTCGGAAAAGCCTTGCGCCCTACGGTAGCGAAGGAGCAAGATACAGTCGGTCTGATTTTTCTCGTTTTTATGTGCTTGGCCATTGACAACCAGCTGTCGCCGCCCTAAAACTGTTTCCAGCCCACGACGAGAACTCGCATCCCATGAACCCGAGACATCCTGCCGCTAATCTCCTCTGCGGGTGCAGAGGTTCTTTCGTCTTTTCTCCCGTCGAAACCGGTCAGGGCTTTACCTGACTGCGGTCCTGATCCGTGCGCCGTGCCCGCGCTGCTGTACTGTCACTTTCCCTCGCCTGACCAATTTGCAATGACTTGGCGGACGCTGCTCCGCGTTTGCACCACGAGGTTTGTCCAGAAACCCTAGAGGAAACAGCCGCTGTTGGCTTGTTGCCGCTGCGGCTAGGAAAGGTTTTCTTTTTCCCAGTGGAGAGTCTCATCATGTTCACACGCTCGCATCGCTCCCTCCGTCATCGCCTCGGTCTGCCCACGGTTGCTCCCCGTCACCGCCACGGGAACCGACGGCCAGTGCGCCTGGCACTGGAGACACTTGAGGACCGCTAGTCCCCTCAGGCGGTCTGACTCTCAGCCCCAGCGTCTTGCCTGCCGACACTCTCAACATCGCTTACAACCAGAATCAGCGCCTCGGGCGGCACCGGCAACGTCACGCTGGCGGTCAGCAACATCAGCAATGCCATTCCCGGCCTGAACATCACGGGCAACGGCACGGGCCGCATCAGCATCAGCGGCACGCCCACGGCCGTGGGCACCGAAACCTTCACCGTTACGGGCACCGATGGCGCCGGCGCTTCGACGGGCCCTGTCAGTTACTCGCTCACGGTGGACCCGTCGTTGATCGTCACCTCCTACGTCACCGACGCGGTATATGAATTCGACGCTAACAATGGAGCGCTGGTGGCGACTTTGGTCGCGCCGAACAGCCAGTCGAACCTAGTGGGTTGCGCCGCCGTCACGATCGGCCCCGACGGCAACCTGTACATCACTGGCGAGGGCTATAATGGATCGACGTTTACGGGCCCGTTCAACATCACCCAGTACAACTTCAACACGCATACCCTGTCCACATTCATTTCTGGGGCGCAGCTGCAGGCCGCCAATGGGGGCGTCCCGTTTGCTCCGGGCGGGATCGCCTTCGGTCCGGATGGCAACCTGTACACCGATAACACCCTGCCCGGTGCGGGTGCGGATCAAGTCCTCCGCTTGGGCATTACCCATAACGGCGGCCAACTGTCCTACAACGGGAACAGCGCGACCATCGCCACCGGTCTGACGACCGCCTGCGATATCACCTTCGGCGCCAACTCCGGCGACCAGAACAACCTGTACGTCAGCGACGACAACAGCGTGCTCAAGATCACCGGGGCCACGACGAACGCGCCCACGAGCAGCACGTTCGTCAGCGCGGGCCTCGGCGGACTGACCTATTCCTGCGGTCTGACCTGGATGGGTGGGATCCTGTACGATACGGACCCGGGCAGTGGGCAGGTGCTGGAATACAGCTCCACGGGCAGCTTCCTCGGAGACTTCACGGGCAGCGCCCTGCAAAACCCAAACCAGCAGCCCATCAATACGCTGTTCCTTCCCAACGGAAACGTGGTGACCTCCACCTTCGGACCGGGCAGCGGTTTTCTGGTTGGCACGCAGGGGAACGTGGACGGGTCGCTCATGCTGTTCAACTCCAGCGGGCAGTTACTCCAGAATCTCGGCACCAGTGCGTTCCCGCCCAACCAGTCGGGCGCGACCGGCGTCGCGCTGGCGTACATGACCCTCGACACGACCGGGCCTGCTCCGCAAGGCACGGTGACGAGCGTGGTGCCCAACACCGGCCCGACGACCGGTGGCAACCTGGTCACCATCAATGGCACCTTCGCGGGCAGGGGCGACACCGTCCTGTTCGGCACCACTGTCGCCACCGTGACCAACGACACCACCACTTCGATCACCGCCATCGCTCCCGCAGGCGCCGCAGGCACCGTGGACGTGACAGTGAACGGGTCCGTCGTCAACGCCGCCGATGAGTACACCTACGTCGCGTCCTCCGGATCAAGCTCGTCTCCGCCCAGCGTGAACCCGCCTCCGTTGCTGGCCCTCATTAACGAGTTTTTCCACGGAGACGAGACGGTGAACTCCAATGGCACTGTCACGATCACCTACAGATTGTTCGGCTTCACGTTCCTGACGGCCAACTACAATATCGACGGTAGCTTCGTGAGTGGCGCCTTGTTTGGGATCACTCTCCCGAACTCCATCTGGGCCCTGTAAGGCCGCGTCCTACAGTTGGACCCAGCGGACACGGTTCCTCAAAGCCCGAAGCGTAAGCTTACGCTTCGGGCTTTGATCTAGTTGACTCCCCCCGCTCGGCACATAGAGTCACCGCAACACGATGTCATTCACCCTGAGTTGTGTTGGTTTCGTCATCATCATCTCGCTCCTCAGGCAGAAAAAAGTGTCAGGAACGAATGACACTGACTTAAGTTTCGGACCGCAAAGAGGACAGCATACAATACGAGATCCACTTAAGCGTATGTGGATTTATGATTCGACGGCTCGCGAGTGTAGGCTGTCTCTTTTTCGGTCCCCTAATTCACGCTGGCCCCATTTCCTTTTTTTCATTTCCTTTTCCCCATTTCCTTTTCCGCGTTCTTGAAAACGCGGTGGGGGTGATGGACTAGTTCGGCATGTCCGAAGACTCGTGAGGTGCTGGAAACAATCGCGAACGCTGCGTTCGCCGCCCGGTTGCCCCCGAGGCCAAAGCGGCCCGTAATGCCTGGGGTCTCGTAGAGAGATTATTACTGAATATTAATGTGCTTTCCGGTGGTCTCTGGGGCACGTTGGCTATAATGAGCCTTGTTCTCGCCCTTTTCAAAGACCACACCACCATGTTAACGCACACCCGAATGCCCCGACGGAAGTGGCAAGCCGTTAGCCTGTGCCTTCTTGTCTTGACGATATCTCCGCCTCGGGCAATGGCGCGTGAGGAGACGCACACCGATCGTTATGGCGACCCGTTGCCGGCGCAGGCTGTGCGCCGCATCGGCTCTGTCCACTTCCGCCAAGGCGGTACAGTCCGCACGCTGATCGCTTGCGCGGATGGTAAGACGCTGGTTTCCGGCAGTTACTTCGAGCCGCGCACGGTCTGCGTCTGGGAATTAGCAACGGGCCGCCTGCTGCGCTCGTTTCCCACGAGCTTCGACGCGCGGACTGCCGCCGTCTCGCCCAGCGGATCTGTTGTGGCGACAGTCGATGGCGAAGAGATTCGTCTGTGGGAACTTGCCTCGGGCCGCGAACTCCACCGCCTCAAGGGACAACGGTTCCAGATATTCGCTTTGACGTTTTCTCCCGACGGAAAAATCCTGGCTTCCAGCGGCAGTCAGGATGTTCGATTATGGGACCCCGAAACAGGAGCGGAGATCGCCGTCCTGCCCTGGAAACGCCGACAGATTGGGTTTCCCTTGCTGGGGTTCACCTCCGACAGCAGAACGCTCATTGCCGGGGATACGATGGACAATAAGGTCCACCTGTGGGACGTGGCAACCAAGCGCGAGAGCCGGCAACTGGACATACAACTTAACGGAGTAAGAAACTTCGTCCAGGCGTTCACCTTGTCGTTTGACGGAACAACTCTGGCCATTGGTTCCCCGGGTGCCACAAGCGGCGACAAAGGCGTCCTGTCACTATGGGACGTGGCAACGAGCAAGTTGAGCCGTCAGCTCCCCTGTCAGCGAAGGGTCGTCCCAGTAGCTGCTTTCTCGCCCAATGGCAAGCTGCTGGCCGTCGGTGAGGGAGACCCGATGGGAACTGGGAGCATCAGCGTGTGGGACCTGGATACGGACAAACGACTGTTCTCCCACGATGCGTACGCCAGCAGCCTCGCCTTCTCCCACGACGGCAAGACCTTGATCGCGGGCGCTGACGTGATCCGCCGCTGGGATGTGGCCACGGGCAAAGAGATTCAACCGCCGGAAGGCAACCTCTATCGGATCAGTCAAATCGCGCTGTCGCCGAATGGCAAGACGCTGGCCACCGCGAGCTTTGACGCCGTTTCCCTGTGGGATACGGCGTCGGGCACGCGGCTCCGCGACGTTTCCGTCGCGGGAGAGCCACTCTCACACTGCACATTCTCTCCCGACGGTCATACGCTGGCCACAGCGAGCATCCGCGGAACCTTTTGCCTGCTGGACGTGGCCACTGGCAAGCAATTGCATATCGTGCATCCGCCGCTGGCGGACAAATCGCCTAACCCAGAATTGAAGGGCGAGCGTTTCACCGATATCGCCTTCGCTCCCGACGGAAAAACGCTGACCACGAGCAGCCGAGAAGGAACGGTCTGTCTGTGGGATGCTAAGACGGGGGAGCAACTTCGCCGCTTGAGCCGGAAAGCAGAGTTTGACGCTGTCGCTTTCACCTCCAATGGTCGGTGCGTGTGGGCGGCAAGCCGGACGCGACTCTCCATGCGACAAATCGGAACGGACATCCGTGCCTGGGACACAAGCCGGGGAGAGGAATTGCCGCAATTGACCGCCGCGATGAACGCTCGCACGGCCGAGACCGATTCCGGCCGCTCGTATTCCATATTCGCCCATCTTGAGGTGTCGAGCGATGGTCGAATGCTGGCTGTCAACCGCGAGAACACGATTTCCGTGTGGGAGACCGCCTCGGGGCAGGAACGCTTGCGTCTGAAGGGACAAAGTGAGCCAACGCTCTGTACCGCCTTCGCGCCGGACGGACGGCTTATCGCCTCGGCTTCCCGCGATGGCTCGTTTCGCCTGTGGGATTTGCCCTCGGGAACCGAACTGGCGAAATTGTCGGGACATCGCGGTCAGATCAACACACTGGTCTTTTCTCCCGACAGCACGCTGCTCTACTCCGGCGGCGACGACACGTCGATTCTCGTGACGGACGTGACGCGAATTGTGAAGAAGGGTCGGCCGGGAGAAGCGGACCAGGTCGCGCCCTCCGCGTGGGATGATCTGGCCGGTGCTGCCCCCAAGGCGTATCGAGCGATCCACTCTCTCCGTGCTGACCCTGCCGTGGCGCTGCCACTCCTACGCAAGCACTTGCGGCCCGCCGCGCCGGTGGATGAGAAACGTGTAGCGCAGTTGATTCGCGACCTGGATGCGGCGGAGTTTGCTCGGCGTGAGAGCGCCTCACGGGAGCTGGAAAAACTGGGCGAGGCAGTGGAACCTGCTTTGCGCGCTGCGAAACAAGGGAAACCTACGCTCGATTTGCGTCGGCGTATCGATGAGCTATTGGAGAAGCTGGTCATCCCGGAAGCGGAAACCTTGCGTCTGCTCCGTGCGGTGGAAGTTTTGGAATACATCGGAACAGCGGAGGCGCGGCGACTGCTGGAGGAGCTATCTCAGGGTGCCCCGGAAGCGCGGCTGACCCGCGAGGCCAAGGCGGCGCTGGAACGTCTAGCGAAACGGCCCTGAGACCCTGTACGACATGATCGGTAGGAGAAAAAGGGACAGCATACAATACGCGATCCATTAACGCGAAAATTTACTGGGTCTTCTCTTCTGACCGATCGACAAGGCCAGCCAAGGCGTGCGCAACGGTCGCACGCTGCAAGTTCCTGCGCACCTGCGCGACTCACACTACCAAGGATCGAAGCAATTCGGCCACGAGTATCCACACGATCACCCGGACGATTGGGTCGCCCAGGATTATCTGCCGGAAAAACGCCGCTACTACGAGCCAGAGGAGCGAGACTACGAGGCCGTCATCCGCGCGGTTAGAGGAGTTGAGACGCAAGAACGCAAAAGGCGGAGAATTGCAAAGTAACCAGCCCGAAGCGTAAGCGAGGGCCACCCTCGCTTACGCTTCGGGCTAGTCAATGAATCACCTGCAAGCAGCGGCACTTCATCGCTTGAACCGCCCAGCCCCGTAATCATCATTGGGATTGCGAATCACCGTATGAATGTGATCGGTGCCGCCCTGCGGTGCGTATTCGATCACCACGGTCGGCCCGTGCACGCGGAAGTAGACCGCGCTTCCCTGGGCGGTCGGCCCTTTCCACGCAAAGAACGTCTCGCCGATCTTGTCCTTGATTTGCCCCATCCGTGTCGTGGCCGTATCCGGCTGCACGATGTTCACCCAGGCGCCGATCACGTCCAGCAGCATCGCCTGCTGGTCGGCGGTGAGTGCGGAACCTTTGATTCCCTGCGGCTCGATTTTCTTGCCGTCCTGCCCCGGGCCCAGCAACAACTCCGATTGTGGTCGCTCGCCGAGGATTGCCTGCGACCGCTGCTTCTCATCGAGGGCATTTACCAGCTTGAACGCGCTGTCGATTTCCAGGGCCAGCGGACGCACATCCTTGCCGTTGCGCTCAAACAGCGTCGGCTGGGCGCCGGTGTGCGTCGGCGTGAGTATGAAATGTTTGCCGATCACGGTGACGTTCAGCCCGAGGTGATGACCGCCAAATTGCACCATCCACGGTTCTGTCGCAGACGGTTTGCCGAAGATCGCCAGGTAATACTGATCGGCACCGAACATCGCCTTGGGCCCCTTCCCGCCCTTACCGCCTTTGCCCTTGCCGCCCTTGCCCTCGGCCAGTTGCTGATCGCCGTCCATGATATCGACGACCTTCTGATAGCCGTTCTTGCTGAGCAGGCTGGCGAGCGTATTCATCGCCAGGGTTCGCTGCTCCTTGGTCAAGTCGCCGAGCCGAACGCCGTTGCGCGGCACCATGGTCACGGGCAGATTGGACCAGCGGGGTTTCCGCTCATTGTTGAACTCGTACAGCGCCTTCTCTCGCTGTTTGGCGTCCAGCGCTTCGAGGAACGCGCTGGCCGCCGCCACCGCGCGAGCAGTAGCTTCCGCGGGCTTCTGATCCTCAACCACGGCCGTGGCCGGCTCGCGCGAGGCGTAGAACGAAATGCCGACAAACAGGACGGCACCGAGCAGGGCAAGAAATCTCGCACGGCCGCTGCGTCCGGTCGTGAACGGCGTCTTCCGAATCGGCTCGTTCATGGCTTTCTCCTGAGACGAAGGATTTCTCGTGGGACCGTATGCCGGATATTGTACGAGCCGGCACGGACCCCGGTCCCGCACGACACCCTCTCGTTACCAAGCTCTGCTTGGGAACGAGGAACGAAGATCAAGCAGCGGCTACACGAAGCGCATCGCCAAATCGACTATCAATCCCTGACCCTCCGTACACTTCTTCCGGCAACTTGAGAAATAATTCGGAAAGAATAAGAAAATCGTGTCCACTTTTGACCGCGAATTTCGATCAGGTAGAATGAGCCAACGGTGCACCTTCCGGAGAGCTCAACCGGACCCGGTTGTCTGTTGGTTACCGTCACCGTCTAGGAGTAGCACTATGCTCGACCGGAAGAACGCCGTCGCCCGTTTCCGTCATTGGCTGCGGACATTCCTTGAGTCCGTTACCATCGACCAGAAATACCAGAGCGTTCATTATGTCCGACCGAGCCTGGAAGCGATGGAGGATCAATGTTTCAGCGGAGGTGGTTGTTATGCGTCGTTCCCTTTGTGTTCTCGCGGCGTCACTGCTGGCGTGCGCGACCTTGGCTGCCCCCGCTCCTGAGCCCTTCATCTCTGGCTGGGGTAGCCCCATCGACCCCGACAAAGACTGTAAAATCAGTCGCGCAGGTAACGCCCTAACCATTGAAATGCCCGGTAATGATCACGACTATGACCCTATCCGCAAGCGATTCAACGCTCCACGGCTCCTGCGGGACATGGAGGGCGACTTTAAGATCCAGGTGAGGGTACAGATTGATTTTCTCTCCTCCTCGAAATCAACGGTCAAAGGTCAACCATCCTACATCTCCGCGGGTTTCTTGCTAATATATCCCGAAACGGGACGCTGCATTTGCGATCGTTTTGAATACGGTATCTCACAACCAGGGATCGGGCTTGGTTCATATGCTCTCGCGCCGAAGCTGGGCTGGCGGCAACTGGATAGTGAATCGCGAAAAGGAATCGGGGAAGACGGTTACGCTATAATGAAGAACTGGGACTGTAAGTTACTACAATTCAATAATACCTGGGACCGTGAGTCGCCGAAACTGTCCCACATGTTATGGGACCGTGGATGGGATGCTTGGCCCACGTGGCCCATGCCCAAGAAGACCAATACTGTCTATCTACAATTGGAACTTCAGGAAAGATGGTTCCGTTTCTTAATTAGTGCGGATGGCAAGTGGTACACCGAAGTGATCAAGAGGTCGGGCCCTCCAACAAAATTCAAGTTCGGCTTGGCTGCTTTCTCGACCTCTTCCCGGCCGTCTAAGGTCCGTTTCGATCAACTCAAGCTCACTAGGGGAAAGAAGAAAGAACACCGAGGCGAAGAGAATAAGGATCATGCCGGACAACCTATTAAGGGACCATAACTCCGCGAAGGAGAGCGATCCGGCAATCGCCGACCTGTCTTCCTTACTCTCTTTCTCTCAAGAGGCGAATGCAATGATCCGTTCCCTCTTTGCCCTTGTGGCATTGCTGCTGGCCTGTGCCGCGTTGGCGGCTCCCGCACCTGGTCCTTTTGCCGGTGGGTGGGGTTCCCCCCACGACCCGGATAAGAACTGTAAGATTCGGCGCAACAACGGCGTCTTAACCATTGAGATGCCGAGCAACGCTCACGACTTCGACCCTCTCCACAAACGTGCGAACGCTCCACGGCTCGTCCGTGAGGTTGATGGCAACTTTGAAATACAGGTCTGAGTATCGATTGATTCTCGCCCCACTACCCAATCGACGGTCAAAGACCAACCTTCCTGCGTGTTGGCTGGCTTTTTGTTGATCTATCCTGAAACAGACCGGTTCGTTTGCAATCGCCTCGAATATGGGGTCTCACAAAAGGGGATCGGACTTGACGGATATGCTGACGAGCCGATCTTGTCCGCAATCCAAATCGAAGGCAAATCCCGAAAAGGAATCGGCGAAGATGGTTACATGGCCGTGAATTACTGGCTCTTTATGAAACAGAAGCCAGACATGACTTGGGACCGCGACTCGCTGATGGCGAGAGTTGGAGGGAGTTGATGAAGAGTTCGGGTCTGCCTACGAAGCTCAAGTTGGGTTTGGCCGCCTACTCGACCTCTTCCGATCCATCCAAGGTTCGCTTCGATAAACTCCAACTCCTTCGAGGCAAGTAGACGAAGCGAAGTAGACAGCCTCGCTTGCGATCACGCCATTGAGAACATCCTCGCCGTGATGGGCCGATGAGTCCCCCAGAGCGGCGAGCAGCCGGCATTAGCCGTTTCCGGGACTGGGCAGGGTCCGCCCAACGCTTTCCTGCCTTCTAAAATGGAGTCATGATCTTGTCACTCAGACCACGGCCGGGGATTCTTCGCGCAGCAATTCGCCACATTGACGATTGATTTTATGAACGATAATGACGACGACGGCGGGGTACCATATAGGACTGGTCTAGCTTGACCTGACTGGCCCGTAATTCTTGGCATAAAAATGCCAAGCTGTGCCACTACCTGCAATGGGAGGAACCATAACGCACCGGAAGGACACGGGCCGACATTCGCGCAAGCCTGCGTCCTTTCTGTTCTCTCTGTCCTTTGTTCTCTGTCTCCACGGAGGTGGATGCCATGAGTCGATTCAGTTGTGTACTCGCGCTCTTGTATTCTCGTTGCGTACAATTGCATTGGATTGTTGGCGCCTCCGTTGGGAGGCAGCAACCGTCACCATTTTTTGGGGAGCTACAGCTATGTGGCGAACCACTCCTGTGGCATCTGTGATCCTGTTCCTTCTCGAAGTCGCTTCGTGTTTGCGGGTGGATTCTATCCTTACAGCATCGCGTGGATGCGCAGCAGAAGAGTTCCCCAAGAAATCAATTGAAAATCTCATCGCGGATCTCGGCAGCGACCGTTTGGAGATCCGTGACGCTGCAACGCGTGCGTTGTTAGTACGAGAGGAAGCCATCCCAGCATTGCGTAAAGCATTGCCCAAAGCGCGGCTGTCGGAGGATCTCGATTTGCGACGCCGCGTGGAAGGCATTTTGCAGGCGCTGGAACGCTTCCGCGCGTTAGACGCACTGACCAAGACCAAAGAACTCGGTAAAGCTGGAAGGGCCGTTGAGGTGGCCGACCGTCTCGCCATGGCAGCGAAATCCGAAGTCAACGCCGACGAGGGCTGGGAAAGCCTGGCCCAGCTCGCTGCCCAAGCGATCGCACCCACGGATCGTTATTTTCCATACATCTCGACCCCAGCTTGGCAACAACAATTACCAGTAGGAGAATTCAGACGGTACCGCGAGCGATTTAACCCCCATGAAGTCGCCAAATCCAAGATCGACCTCGATGCGGGAACAGCCATGCCTACCGATGATCCAAAAAAGAGGGCCGCTGACGATCTTATCCATCAGAATAGGGGCAGGTTGCTTCTGCGCGGCGAACAGGTAACTTTAACGGGAGTATTTGCGCTTCTCAGAAACGGCATGATTGCGGCATCTGGAGACGTCCATGTCTCTAAGGCCATGTATAGTGTCATCGTAGTGGGCGGGGGTGTCAAAAATGTAAATCGGATGACGGATTGCATTCTCATCTGTGATGGAGACGTAGAGTTGTTGGATGGATGGCAGTTGTCAGGCTCGATCATCGTGGCGCGCGGCAAAGTCACTTGCAAAAACGGGGAGATCAAGGACTGTCTTGTTCGTACGGGCCGTACGCTGCTTTTACCCAACGGAGTGAAGATTGACCTCAAAGATGGCACACCCGACCCGCTCGCGTTCGTGAAGTTTTTTGAGCTCAACGACGTGGGAATTGCGGCCGAGGATCTCCCACCTCGTGCGAAATCGGATGTCGAGGGTGTGCGTCTCAAAGAGGTACGCAAAGAATCGCTATTCTCTGCCGGCTTGCGCGCCGACGATGTGATAACTGCGATCGAGGAAAAGAAGACGCCTACCACCGAGATTTTCCGCAGGGTTTTGCGGCGAAAGCTCGCCGAAGGCGGTCCCATCCTCACCTTCACTGTGCGGCGCGCCGGGAAAACGTTGGATGTACCCCTCCCCGTGAAAGACTGAGAGCGAGTTCTCATATTCCCCGCATCTCGTTGTGTCGTGCACGTGCCCGTTTCTAACGCCATCGATCGCGGCTGCGAGGATGCCTTGCGTGAAGTGGAGCGGCGCGGCTATGTCGTCTGGCGCGTGCGCGGCTGCGCCGCGCCATCGATGCCGTACGCAGCCAGATGGCCAGCGATGCCCTCGCCCAGGGACTTGACCAACTGATATAGATCGACAGCGACATCGCTTTCGATCCAGACTTCAGAATCGCTTCACTCCTTCTCGCGCTGCCAGATCGTCAGGTTATGTCCCGAGCCTTCCTTGCTTACGAACTCGGTCGGTCGTTCCGCTCCGGGGCGCGCGAAACAGAGCTTTAACTTGTTTCCATCGAACTCATAGATGCCTAACACCGACTTGCCCTGGGCGGCGGCACCAGCAGGTTGGGCATCGATCGCCCGCGGCTTCTTGCTTGCATCCAACCGGATCGTCCCTTTACCCGCTATCTTCCGGTAGCGGGACATCGTGTACTGATCGCCCTTGACCGATCGGAAGTAGGCCATCGCATCCTCATCCGGAATCTTCATGCCATCCACCTCCATCGATACTACGATCCAGTCGCCCTCCATTCGCTTGAGGTCCTTTGCGGCGGCATCCTCGTTCGGCCCTTCCGCTCCGACGGCAAACGCCATTGCCAACAGAAGTAACGGCAATTGCTTCATGGCAAACTCCCGATGGGGATTGTCCTGGACCCACAGCACAATACGCATCTCCCTTGCTCAATCGATGCGGGCTGTTGAGTAAAAATGGAAAGCTACGCAGAATTCAAAACGCACAAGAGGCGTAGAACCGTTGTATTCCTTTCAAGTGGCAACGAACACCTGGTCGATGCAAGATAGGAAGGACACTACATGCGGAGAACCGTCATGCGGCCAAGCAAGCCGTTTTCTATCCTGGTTCTGCTCGTCGCGGGCTGCCTGTCCCCCATCACCAGGCGGATAGATACCACGAATGAACAGGTCGCGGTAACCAATCAGCACCTCGCCGAGATCAATGCACAGACACGGGAAGCCAACACGCGGATGATCGCAATGAATCAGCAGCTCGTCTCGACCAACGCACAACTGATCGAAGCCAATCGGCGTCTGGAAGCGATCGAGAAAGGTTTGCCGCGTTTCCCCCGCATCGGCACAGAGGAGTAGTAGTCCCTTCCTGGCTCTAGCTCTCGGAGGCCAGGGACACGCAGACGAACTCCTTGTCGTTGCGGGCGAACATACAGCGGTGGGCAAACGCCGGATGCGACCAGACCACCTCGCGGCCGCGGGCCGCCTGCACCGGCTCCAGGATGTGGGCTCGATCGATCTGCTCGTAGCCCTTGGGCGATAGCTTCGCCAAAATGAGATCGCCCTGATCGTTGAAGATGATGAAGCGATCGCCCTGGGGCACCAGGAAGGCCGTCGCACAGTCCCCCTTCTTGCCACCCGTGGCATCGAGGGTTTCCCATACCTGCTGCCCGGTCCTGGCGTCCAGACAACGCAACTGTCCCGCAGCGCAGACGCCATAGATGTGTCCATCTTTCAAAACCGGCGAACCCATGAGCATGTGCAGACCATCCGGCCTGGCCGGGTTGTTGCTCTTTCCTTTCCACACAACCGACGCGCCGGGCTTGTCCGGGTCCAGCTTCAGCATGAGGGGTCCGTGATAATACGTACTCAGAAACAACAGATCATTCAATCGCTTCACCGTGATGATGTTGACCGCCGGCCGTTGAGGTGGACGATCCGTGGGATACGCCTGCTTCCAGTACACCTCGCCGGTGGACGGGTCCAGAGATTGGATGGACTCGGACAGCCAGACGATCAACTGCCGTTTACCTCCTGCCTCGTAGATCATGGGCGGGCTGTAGCCGATTTCTTCGGTCGTTAGGGCCTTCCAGATTTCCTTGCCGGTGTTCTTATCGAAAGCTACCACTGCACTATTCTTTCCTCCGACCAAACAATAGAGGCGATCTCCATCCAGAAGTGGATGCGCGGCCCAGCCCCAAACCGGCGGTTCTTCGAGCTTGTATTCCTTCATGAGGCTTTTGGACCAAACGACCTCTCCATTGGTGGCATTCAGACACAGAAGATTACCCATCGCCCCGAGGGTGTAGACTCGGCCTTCATCTACCAACGGCGTCGTTCGAGGACCGGCAGGATACGAAATGGTGTAGGGGCAGTCGTAGACGTATTTCCAGAGCAGCTCGCCATCGGTAGCTCGCAAACAGAGGACGCGCTCGTTGCCGCGTATGCCGTCTCTTGTCGGCCGAAGCGGCTTACCCTCGGCATCGCTCGCTCTTTCGCGGTCCATGACGTAGACGCGGTCCCCGACCACAGCGGGGCCGCTGTATCCCGCGGCGATCGGTTTTCGCCACAGAACCTTGGGGCCTCCCTTGGGAAACTTATCGATAAGTCCTTTTTCGCGCCAGACGCCGTCCCGCTCGGTCCCCAGCCATTGCGACCAATCGTCGGCGCGGATCGTGCCTACGGTGAACAGGCCAACGGTCGAAAAGAGGATAACGTATGAAACCATGTAACAGGAGGTGCGTCGCGGCATCATCTTTCTCCTTGCGAGTAGGATTGCTCGGACGGGTTTAGTCAGCAGCTACCGGCTCGTGTTCATCACCAATGGTGTTTGTTTATTGTATGGTATCGGCCCTGAGCGATTGGCGAAAAGAATTGTGGCGGCACGTTACAAATGTGCCGCCACAACGCTTGGGACGCTCCGGGCAGCTCGGCTCACCCAACCAGGATCGTGCCTGTCCCCGCGCTGGTGCTGCCAAGTACCGCATTGACTGGATTGCTCAATTGCAGGTAGAAATTCAGATTCTTCTTGGCGTTGGGGTCGGCGAATATCGTCACGAGAATGGTCGCCTGCGTTTGTCCAGGAGCGAATGTGACCGTGCCGCTCTGGGCGACGTAATCGGTGCCGGCGACGGCGGTGCCGTCGGCTGTGGTGAACTTGACCGCCACCGGCTGCGAGATGGCCGCGTTCAGCGCCAGAGTGAATGTCATCGTGGCAGTGGATGTTCCTCCTGCTGGCGGCAGGGAGAATTCTATCGGGATCAATCCCTGCACCTTGTTTTGGTTAACGGTTGTCCAATCGTCCTGGAGAATGCCGCCGGTGTCGCCGGAATTGGGATTCCACGACCACCACGTCCAGCTCATGCCTGTGCCGCCCGCCGGGGCGCCGCTGGTGTTGGCCAGGTAGGACGTGATCTGCTGATACCACTGCTGATCCGAAGTCGTTTGCAGTTTGCTGCCGAACTCGCCGAGCCAAACCGGAGCAATGTCCTGACGATAGAGGTAGCCCCAGTACTGGTCCCAGATTCCGGGCAGGTTGTTGGGATAATTCGACGCGCTGAACCAAGTCTGGTTGAAGACCGAAGCGGGGTAATCGTGCGGCGAATAGACGACACGGTTGGCGATGTTGAGCACCACGGGATTCTTGCCTGCTCCCATCAGATTGCCGCCCCACCAGGTGCTTTGGCCGTTGTACGTCTGAATGCCCTCGACAAAAATCAGCCAGTTGGGATTGACGGCGAGGATTGCGTTGCCGGCTGTCTGCGCAGCCATGCGCCAATCGGTGGCCGGATTGCCGTCGCCCCAGGTTGCGGCCCCGTGCGATTCGTTGTGCAGGTCAGCGCCGATCACCGTCGCATTGCCGGCGTAGCGCTTGGCCAGCGTCACCCAGTCGTTGATCCACGCTTGTTGCGTGTATACCGCGCTGCCGGGGATGTACCACAGCTCCTCGTTGGCGTTGTTGCTGGCCTTGGCACTGTGCTGGTCAAGGATGATGCGCAAGCCAACCTGGCCGGCGTAATCGACGATCTTATCGAGGATTTGCAAGCTGCTCAGTCCTTGCAGGTCGGGGTTGAGGCTGTAGTTGATGCTGGTGGGCACGTTGGCTGGATTGAAAATGTCCTCGGAATACGGAATGCGGATTGTGTTGAAGCCGAGCTGCTTCATCTGATTCATCATGTCCTTGTAATTCCGGGCCCACAGACCATCGGCGACGAACGTGGTAGTTTCAAAGCCGAACCAGTTGACGCCGGCGATTTTGACGGGGTTGCCGTTGACATCGACAATCTGATTGCCGGCCGTGTGGAAGAAATCGGCCATGCCCGTGTTGGTCGGCTCGGAAACACTGGTGTTGCCGATGCTGATGGTCGGCGTTTGACCCGTGCCGCCGGACGAACCGCCCAGCGGAACGCCGTTGAGGATGTAGTTGGCCGGACCGGTCGTGACATTGCCGGGTGAGCCATTGAAGCCGAATGAGACGCTCTGGCCGGCGCCGATGATCGCATTGTAACCGGCGTCGCCGATCGCATAGTGATTGCCGACGTGGCTGATAATGTTGCCATTCCAGATCTGCGAAATCGTGCCGGCGAAGTCGAATTGCAGCGTCCAGCCATTGATGGCAGACGTGCCCTTGTTGGCAATAGTAATGTTGCCGGTGAAGCCGCTGCCCCAGTCGTTGACATCGGTAAACGCAGCAGTGGCATTCAGCGAATTGGTTGAGGGGGACGTGACAGTGACAGCAGAACTGCCGCTGAAAGATCCAGTCGTCGCCTTGACCGTGGCCGACCCCGGAGTGTTCGGGGCGGTGTAAAGGCCGCTGCTCTTGACGCTGCCGCCGGTGGCCGTCCAGGTGAAGGACGGCTGATTGCTAAGAGCGTGGCCGAACTGGTCGTCGGCCTGGGCCTTGAATTGTTGGCTGGCTCCCGTGAGCACACTGGCCGGATTGGGCGACACGACGATGCTGCTGAGGGTCGGGGAAACGGTGACGGGAACGCTGCTGGTCACGCTCTGTCCGGAGGAGTCGGCGATCGTCACCTGGAAGCTGTACTGTCCTGCGGCGGTGAACGTGGCGATGGTATTCTTGGCGGCATTGTTGCCGTTGGCGCTGAAATTCACGGGCGCGGGCGGTGTTCCGACCGAGGCCCAGGTGTAGGTAAGGTTCGACTCTCCAACCACGTCGGCCCCCAGCACGCTGAGGTTGACCTGGTTGCCCGTCACGACGGATTGGGAAGCGGCGGCCGGTTTCGCCACGGTCGGCGGAGGATTGGAGCCGGTATAGTTCAGCACCAGATTCGTGGGCTTATCGGTGACGTTGCCAGGGCTGGCGATGAATCCGATCGTCACCGACTGGCCGGGGGCAATGTTCGCGTCGTAACCGGCGTTGCCGACGACGTACTGGCTGCCCGAATGACTGACAATGGAACCGTTCCACAGGTCGGTGATCGTGTGATTGAAATTGAATTGCAGCGACCAGTTATTGATCGGGGCTGGCGTGTTGTCGGTGATGGTAATCTGTCCCTGAAAGCCGCTGCCCCAATCGTTGACCACAGAGAAACTGATGCTCGATGCCGCCGGGATCAATCGGTCCTCAAGTTTTTCCAGCTGGAGGACAACGGACGAATGGGGGACGCGGCGGTTGTTCGAACGGGCCTTCGGCGCAAACCACTGGAATAGTCTTTTAAGCATCTCTATTCTCCTTTAAGCTATGGCAATAATGCTATCGGCCACCCTATGGCGGGACGCTGGACGATAACTCAACTCATGCAGGGTGATGCAAATTGCTATTAGACGAGTGGTTTTAGACTGTTAGCTGATCCGCTGCTTGGGCGACTACTCCGTGGCCCTCTCCGAATATACGGTGCCACTCGCGGTTATGGGATAAATCCCACCCAAATTATTTCCTTGCGTATGGACGAGGTCAAGGGACGGCTCGAGTTTTTCCGCAGATTCGTCCAAGGCCACAAAGGAATAACTCACTTAACCCATCTCAATAGTGAGGTGTTGCGCGAGTTGGTTAGCAGGTGTGGCCAGGAAGTCGTTCGCTCAGGCCAACCTCAGCGGCCACTACCCCCAGATCAGATAGATCGCCATTGCTACGCCGCCCAGAGCCAGGAACAAAGCCAGGATAATTGCCTGTTGGGAGGCACCGCGTGTCGTGATTTGCCCGCGGTTGAGATCATCAACCTGGCGCAGATGACGCCGTATCGACAAGAGATTCACGGCCACCCCGACGGCAATAAATGCGGTCCCAATCCAGGGTGAAAACCCGTGGGAATGCGTCTCTGAGTTGCCACGCGTCATTTGCATCATTTGCAGGAACAGGCCAAAACGCGCGACCACAAAACCGAACCCCATCAACGTCAGACCCGTGCGAATCCATGCCAGAAACGTTCTCTCTTCGGCGAGATAATCCCGCAACTCCGCTGGCGACTTTTTCTCGTCGGGTGTATCCATTCATGACTCCTCACAGCAAACGATCTTCCGGCTCGTCCACAAACACCTCTAGGACAAGCGGATGATGAATCAAGTAGGCGCTATAGTTCGGATCCAGTTTGTTCGGACACGAAGGGATCTGCTCCTCGCCGTCAAACCCTATTTCTTCATCGACATGAATAACGTGTTCAATCCCTCCGACAAGGCCGGATGCGCGAAAACTCCATCTTCGAGGGCAGTGTAGGGAAGTTTGCCCATCATGGCGATCTGGAGCATCGACATGATCTCGCCGCCTTCGATAGCCAGGACCGCGGCACCCAGGATCCGCTTGCTCTGGGCATCGACGATAGCCTTGATGAAGCCGCGGGGTTCGGCCGTCTCCAGGGCACGGGCCACCCAGGCCATCGGGATTTTGGCGATGTGGATCGAGCGGCCCTGAGCGCGGGCCTCCTGCTCCGTCAGGCCAATCCGGCCGAGTTGTGGATCGATGTACACGGTGTAGGGTACCGGTCGGTCCCGTATCGTCGAGTTCCCGCCGCGGAGGAGGTTGTTGCGGATGATGCGATAATCGTCATAGGCGATGTGCGTGAACGCCGGGCCACCCTTGACGTCGCCGAGAGCGTAGATGCCAGGAACGTTCGTCTCCAGCCGGTCGTTTACCGGGATGAACCCGTGTGCGTCAACCTTCACGTCAGCGGCGGAAAGATTGAGCCGGTTGCTATTCGGAACGCGTCCCACGGCGATGAGGAGGTGGGTGCCGGTGATGGTTCGCTCCCCTGCGGAGCCGCGTAGTTGCAAGGCGACGCCGTCGGCGACGGCATGCGCGCCGACCGCTTCTGTCTCAAGCAAGATCTCGATGCCGTCCTCTTCCAACACCTTGCGAACTTCCTCGGCTACATCTGGATCCTCTCGTGAGAGGAGCTGCTTGCCGTGCTGCACCAACGTGACGGCACTCCCGAAGCGGCGAAACATCTGACCGAATTCCAGGCCGATGTAACCACCGCCAAGGACGAGTAAATGCTTCGGTAATGCGTCCAGCTCCATGATCGAAGTGGAGTCAAGGGCCGTGACGGAATCGAGACCGGGGATGGCGGGCCGCGACGGTCGGCCGCCTGTGTTGATGAAAATGGTGTCGGCGGTTAGCGTCCGCGTGCCGCCTGTCTTGAGCGTGACCTCGACGACCTTGGGCGATGTGAAGCGGCCTTCACCGAAGATAAGCTCGATATTCTCGGCCTTTTCAAGCCGGCGCTGACCGCCCGTGCGGAAGTCGTCCACGATTGCTTGCTTGCGGCGGCGGACTTGCGCCATGTCGATGGTTACCGGACCGCAGTGTACGCCGTATTCGGCAGCGCGCCGGGCTAGATAGGCGACACGGGCACTGGCGACCATGGTCTTGGTTGGCGTACAGCCGACATTGACGCATGTTCCCCCGACATGCTCCCGTTCGATTACAGCAGTTCGGCGGCCGGCGCCAGCCAGATCCAGGGCCAGTGGTTTTCCTGCCTGCCCGGTACCCAGAATGATCGCATCGAAATGCTCCGGCGCCATGAGGATGTCTCCATCTAAGCGAGCCGTTGTGGACGGATTCGCCGTACTGCTGGATCACGCGAACCACGTTCCAAATTTTCGTTCGGCCCGCGAATGAATGAGGGTTAGCGAGATAGACTCAGGATCGCAACGCCCACGCCAACCAGCCCGATGCCCATCCATGCGGTCAATGAGGGCCGCTCGTGCAGAAACACGGTCGCGAAGATTGCTACCAGGACCACGCTCAGCTTGTCCACCGGGGCGACCTTGGCGGCATCGCCCACTTTCAGTGCGCGGAAGTAACACACCCACGAAGCACCCGTCGCCAGCGCGGACAGTACCAGAAACCCCAGAGCCTTGGCGCTGAGCGTTCGCGGATCGCGCCACTTCCCCGCGACAACGACGAAAACAGCGAGCACAAGCAGAATGACGACGGTACGTACCAACGTGGCAAAGTCCGCGTCGATACCAGCAAGGCCGACCTTGGCGAAGATGGCGGTGAGTGCCGCAAATACGGCCGAGAGCAAGGCCCAAACGAGCCAGTCGTTTGCTGCCATTCCGCCCCTCCTGCGAACAGGTTGAGTTTCACTTCCGTTGCGATCCGGACTTATCCGTCCCTTCCTTGTCGGCAATGAATACATCCCTGTGTGGGAATCTCTCGAACGGAGAGGTTCGCCGATTCGCAGCCAGGGCTGCCGTCAGCCGGGTGCAAATGCCGCGGCTCCAGTCAGAAACTCCCGATGGTGTGCTTCGGGCACAGGTGACCTCAGCCTCTCGCCTCCTTGGATTCGCTGTTAACGCAGTCACACTATCGGCTGATCCTCACTTTTTCTTCGCGGCCGCCGGGCGGAAGGATCGCTCCACCATGTCGTTGGCGTCGGTCGATACGGGCCCATCGCGCCATAGCCAGCGCATCATCTCGGGCATTATCGCCCCCCCGAACTTCTGACCGTGGCCGTTCATGCCCCATGAGTAGTTGACGTCGTAACCCTTCTCGGTGAGCGCCTTCATCAGCCGCACGTTCTGATAGAACCAGTCGCGCTTCTCGTCGTGCACACCTTTGCGAATCCCGCGGTTGTCGTTGCGTCCATCGCAGAGAAAGACGCGGATTGGCTTCTTCTCGCTGGCCCGCACCTTCTCGGGGTAGACGTGCCCACCACGGAGATTGACAAAGCTGCCGACGTTGCTCAGTACCTTGCGGAAATGGTTGGGACGCTCCCACGCGACCGTGAACGCGGCAATCGCGCCCGAACTCGACCCGCCGATGCCGTGCATCTCCGGGTCCTTCGAGATGTTGTACTCCTTCTGGAGAGCCGGCAGAAGTTCCTCGGTGATCACCCGTGCGTACCGGTCATCGAGCGAGTTGTACTCGGTGGGTCGATTGGTGTCCCGATCTCCCCAGTTTCGGGGCGTAGGTTCCGGCTGGTCGGGCCGCCGACCCGGATTGATGAACACGCCGATCATCACAGGGATTTCGCGGCGATAGATCAGGTTGTCCATCACATTCTGCGCCCGCATGTCTCCCTTTTCATCCTTGAAGGCCTGGCCATCCTGAAAGACCATCAGGGCCGCTGGAACCGCTGGATCGTATTGCGCCGGCACGTAGACCCAGTAGGTGTGCTGCGTGCCGGGGAAGACCGTGCAGGGAAGCGTGAACGGCCCTCGGATTTCGCCCTTGGGCACGCCATCCTGCGGCAGGGAATCAGGCCCCAGCCGATACTGAGAATCTGGATTCTCTCTCGGCGGCGTCGGCGCCTGGCCGGCCGCTTTCTGCGCTTGTTGCGCCGAAGAGGGTTGCCCCGGAGCCTGCGCCACGGCGATCATCACCGCTCCCGCCAACATCAATAGGGTCGCTTGCATCATCGCTTTGCTCATGGGAATTCTCCTCGGTGGAGCGAAATTCTTACCTCTGCCCGATAATGCTATGGGCGAGATGCGACAAAGTAACCATTGCATCCGCCATTCCAAGAAGAATTCTCTGGTCGGCTTGTTCAGCCTCACTCTCTGGGTCATGGGCGAGAATCCCATCTCGGTATTTCGTGGAAAGATCAAGACACCACTGGAGAAAATCCTGGAAGGTGATGACCCCAGGGAAGCGGTTCGCTTTGTCCTTAAACACGTAGTCGCATTCGCCTCGCTCGTCGATCGAATACAGTGGCCCCGCCAGCCAATCCCCAATGGGTTCCATATCAACCCACACGCTACCAAACCGTTTCGTGTTTATTGTTGGAGCAACCTGCCTAGGGTTGCGAAACGCAAAGCGTAATAGTCGCCGAAACTGTTCCAATTCAGTCATGGTAATCGGCTCCCCTTCGTTTCGGCTCTGCACCAAGAAAAACAATGCGGTGAAGCGCTGCTTTTCTCCCTCCCCCCTTGTGGGGGAGGGT
>DATBHJ010000017.1:0-33686 GCA_036557565.1 Gemmataceae bacterium | reverse complement strand
TGCGCTGCAGCATACCACATGTTGTGGCAACCGCGATTTTTAACACAAAATCTGTTGCAACTGGATTAAGCATGTCCCACTATAGCTGGATTGGCGCTTGGGGCGGGACGCTATTAGTAGCGCCAACACAAGGGTCTACCGGCATTTCTTAACTCATGGGTTGAGAGGCCGGTGTTTTTGTCACCAGCGCAGTAGACGGGGAAGACCATGCGAATCGAGCGCCGATTCACGGACAGAGATCAATCGCCCTATGCGGAGATCGCGTTCCGCACGACCACCAGCGAGATCAAGAATCCGGACGGCTCGATCGTCTTCCAGTTGCGCAACATCGAGGTCCCCGCCGAGTGGTCGCAGGTGGCGTGCGACGTGCTGGCGCAGAAGTACTTCCGCAAGGCCGGGGTGCCCGCACGCCTGAAGTGCGTGCGCGAGGGCGATACGCCGGAGTGGCTGTGCCGCCACATCCCCGACGAGGAGGCGCTTGCGGACCTGGAGCCGGAGCAGCGCACGGTCGGGGAAACCAAGGCGACCCAGGTGTTCGACCGGCTGGCGGGCACCTGGACCTACTGGGGCTGGCGCGGCGGCTATTTCGATGCCGAGGAGGATGCCCGCGCCTTCTTCGACGAGCTGCGCTATATGTTCGCGCGCCAGATGGGCGCCCCCAACTCGCCGCAGTGGTTCAATACCGGATTGCACTGGGCCTATGGCATCGACGGGCCGGCGCAGGGCCACTACTACGTCGACTTCCTGACCGGCAAGCTGGTGGCCTCCAAGTCGGCCTACGAGCATCCGCAACCGCACGCCTGCTTCATCCAGTCGGTGGCCGACGACCTCGTGAACGAGGGCGGCATCATGGACCTGTGGGTCCGCGAAGCACGCATCTTCAAATACGGCAGCGGAACAGGGTCGAATTTCTCGTCGCTGCGCGGCGAAGGCGAGCCGCTGTCGGGTGGAGGCAAATCCAGCGGCTTGATGAGTTTTCTCAAGATCGGCGATCGGGCGGCGGGAGCGATCAAGTCCGGAGGGACGACGCGCCGGGCCGCCAAAATGGTTATTTTGGATCTCGATCATCCGGATATTGAAGAATTCATCAACTGGAAGATGGTCGAGGAAGCCAAGGTCGCGGAGTTGGTCACCGGCTCGCGTCTGCTCAATCGCCACCTCAACGCCATACTTAAGGCTTGTATCAGCTGGCCCAGCGCCGAAGAGCGACTGGATCGCCAGCGCAATCACGAACTACACAGGGCTATCCTCGAAGCTCGTTCCGCTCTTGTCCCGGTCAACTACATCGAGCGCGTCTTGCAGCTGGCCGAGCAAGGTGTCACCTCGTTGAAGATCGAGGAGTACAACACCGACTGGAACTCCAAGGCCTACTTCACCGTTTCCGGACAAAACAGCAACAATTCGGTCCGCGTCAGCAACGACTTCATGGATGCTGTACAGAAGGATGGCCCCTGGCACTTGTACTGGCGCACAGAGAAAGAGAAGGCACGGCTGGAAGGTCGGCCGCCCAGGCCGCGGAAGACGCTGCGCGCCCGTGATTTGTGGGAGCAAATTGCCTACGCTGCCTGGTCATGTGCCGATCCCGGCGTTCAGTTTGACAGCACCTTCAACGAATGGCACACCTGTCCGGTGGATGGACGCATCAATGCTACCAACCCGTGCAGCGAATACTCCTTCCTCGATGATACGGCATGCAATTTGGCTTCTCTCAATTTGCTCAAATTCTACGACGAAAAAACAGGCCGTTTCGATGTGGATTCATTCCGTCACACCACGCGCCTGTGGACACTGATCCTGGAAATATCCGTATACATGGCACAGTTCCCCAGCGTAGCGGTGGCTCAGAAGTCTTACGATTTCCGTACGCTCGGCCTGGGTTACGCGAACATGGGATCGCTGCTCATGGTGCAAGGCCTGCCCTACGATTCGCACGAGGGTCGGGCCTGGTGTGGCACTGTCACCGCACTGATGCATGCAGTTTCCTACGCAACATCGGCGGAGATGGCCGCGGAGGTCGGTCCTTTCTCGCGCTTCGAGGCCAATAACGAAGCCATGCTGCGCATCATCCGCAATCATCGTCGCGCCGCCTACAACAACGCCCGGGACGACTATGAGGGACTGACCATCACGCCGGTCGGCATCGATTCGCGTTTCTGTCCAGATTATCTGGTCAAGGCCGCCCAGCGCGAGTGCGATCGCATGTTGAAACTGGGCGAGACGCACGGCTATCGCAATGCGCAGGTCACGTGCATCGCCCCGACAGGAACAATTGCCCTGATCATGGATTGCGATACCACCGGCATTGAGCCGGACTTCGCGCTGGTGAAGTTCAAGAAGCTCGCCGGCGGCGGCTACTTCAAAATCATCAACGAATCCATCCCGCCCGCACTCCGGCGACTGGGCTACACGCCGCGGCAGATCGAGGACATCGTTCGTTATTGTCGTGGGTCCGGCACGCTGCACAGCTGTCCGCACATCAATTTCGCAAGCCTGCGAGCCAAGGGCTTTCCCGACGACGTGCTCCAACGCATTGAGTCGATGCTGCCCACCGTTTTCGAGTTGCCCTTCGCCTTCAATCGCTGGACAGTCGGCGACGATGTGCTAACCAGCAAGCTGGGTTTCAAGCTGGAACAAATCGAGGATCGCAGTTTCGATCTGCTCCAGGCATTGGGTTTCACACGGGAGCAAATTGCGGAGGCCAATCTCTACGTGTGCGGCGCCATGACGATCGAGGGAGCACCGCATCTTCATCCGGAGCATTTGCCTGTGTTCGACTGTGCGAACAAGTGCGGCAAACTCGGTCAGCGATTCCTGTCGGCCGAATCGCACATTCGCATGATGGCCACGGCCCAACCATTCATCTCGGGAGCGATTTCCAAGACGATCAATATGCCGCACAATGCCACGATCGAGGATGTAAAGCGAGCGTACTTGCTCAGCTGGCAGCTCATGGTCAAGGCCATGGCCCTCTATCGCGACGGCTCCAAGCTCAGTCAGCCGCTCAATACTGTGGCCGATGCTCCGGACCTGGACGCCGAGGTGGCTCCCTCGCAGCTACACGAACCGAAAGCCGAGGCGGTTCGCATTGCCGAGAAGGTCGTCTATCGCTATCTCGCCCATCGTCGGCGGCTGCCGGACCGTCGTGCCGGGTACACACAGAAGGCCCGGATCGGCAATCACAAGATGTACCTGCGCACGGGAGACTATGAAGACGGCGCTCTGGGCGAGATCTTCCTGGATATGCACAAGGAAGGTGCGGCTTTTCGCAGCATGATGAACTGTTTTGCCATCGCTGTCTCCCTCGGCTTGCAGCATGGAGTGCCGCTGGAAGAGTTCGTGGATGCGTTCCTGTTCACGCGCTTCGAGCCGAACGGCGTGGTGCAGGGCAATCCGCACATCAAGATGACGACCTCGGTCATCGATTACATTTTCCGCGAGCTGGCCATAACGTATCTCGGCCGACATGACCTGGCTCAGGTCGAGGAGGAAGATTTGCGCGGCGACGCCATCCACCGCGAGCGCGATGAGCCGGATTTCGAGTCGGAGGAGGTGATGGAGGAGCGCATCGTCGAGCCGCAACCGCAGCCGGTGGCCAAGGCGTTCGCCACGCCGCGCAGCGGCCATCTGACGCCGTTGCGCGAAGGAAGTCCGGCCGCGGCCAATGGCAACGGACACAAGAGCGGCGTCCGCGAGCAAACGATGGAAGAGAAGATTCGCCTGGCCCGCCTGAAAGGCTACGAAGGCGATCCGTGCAGCGAGTGCGGTCAGCTGACTCTGGTGCGCAGCGGCGCCTGTTGCAAGTGCGATACATGCGGTGCCACATCGGGATGTAGTTAAAATATCTCGCCGAAAAAATCGCAAACAAAACTATTGACAGCCGATTGTGACGATCGCATAAGAGATAAGGAGGGAATGATGTCGATGTTCTCGACAAACCGCGCAATCGGCGAGGTCCGTCGCAGCCAGGAGGAGCAACAGGAGATGTCCTCGCCGATGTTCCGAAAGGAGCGATCGCCATGATCTATGGCGAGCCAGAGACGCCGCGGTTTCTGGCAGCGTTGCAGCGCCTCAAGAAGCAGCAACGCAAGAAAGAGCGGCAAACCCGTTTGGCCAAGCAACGTGTCCGAGCAGCTTTGCGTAAGATGCGGCCTAGCTGAACCGATCTGGTTTCAACGAACCACGCAACTCCGCGCACGCCCCAATAAGGCCGTGCCCGGAGTTGTTGTCTTTTCCGCGGAGCGCCGATCCATCATGGTTTACCTATCTCGCATCTACACGAAATCAGGCGACAAGGGCGACACAGGGCTGGGCGATGGTACGCGCGTACCAAAGGACCACACGCGCGTCGCCGCTTACGGCTCGGTCGATGAGTTGAATGCGGTCCTGGGCCTGCTCGTCAGCAACTATCCGCAAGCGGCCGAGACTGAACTAATCCGCAGTGTCCAGAACGATTTATTCGATGTGGGCGCCGATCTGTGTCTGCCAGAGTCGGCCGACGAGAAGCCTGGCGCCCATCTGCGCGTCCGTGCCGAACAGGTTGAGCGCTTGGAACAAGCAATCGATCGCCTCAACGCCAACCTCAAGCCCCTGTCCAGCTTCATTCTCCCTGGAGGACAGGCAGCGGCTGCCTGGTGCCATCTGGCTCGGACTGTCTGCCGCCGTGCGGAACGCGATGTGGTCACACTGTATCGCGACGAGACGATCAATCCGCAAGTCATCATCTATTTGAATCGCCTCTCGGATCTCCTCTTTGTGTTGGCGCGTGTCTACAACAATAACGGCCACGAGGACATTCTCTGGCAACCGGGCCAGACGCAACGGCCGGCTAACTGATTCCGCAACACCGAGAGAAAGCGATATTCATGTTCACCCTGAGTGCTTTTGCCGATGAAATCTCGCCCGATCCCCAGGAACAAATCTATGTTCTCCGCTCGTGTGGTGTCCGCCACATCGAGCTGCGCTCCATCCTGAAAACCAACGTTCTCGATCTGACCGATCTGCAAGTGACCGAATTGAAATCGCTCCTCGATCGCCACGGTTTCGGTCTGAGCGCTATCGGCTCGCCTATCGGCAAGGTCAAAATCGATGAACCTTTCGAGCCACACCTGAAGCGCTTTGAGCGGGCCATTGAACTGTGTAAATCTTTCGGGACGCCGAACATCCGTATTTTCAGCTACTACAAGCCGGAGAACGACGACTGGAAAAGCTGGCGCGACGAGGTCATGGCGCGAATGAGGGAGAAGACGTGCCGCGCCGAGAAAGCAGGACTGCGCCTACTGCACGAGAATGAGCATAACATCTATGGCGACGACCCCGGGCGCGTCGTCGATTTGTTTCAGACCATCAACAGTCCGCACCTGCGCGCCGTCTACGACGCAGCTAATTACGTCTTCTGCGGTTACGATCCGTGGCAGGGCTGGCAAATGACCAAATCGTGGACGGCCCATTTCCACATCAAAGACTGGATCGCCGGCCAAACGCACGGCAGCCTGGCAGGCGAGGGACAGGGGCGCATTCCCGAAGTTATCACCGAGGTGGCGCAATCCTACGACGGCTTCGCGACACTGGAGCCGCACTTGCTCGGTGGCGGTCCTACCGGAGGAGTCACTGGGCCGCAATTGTTCCCGAAGGCTGTCGCTACCTTCCGCAGCATCCTCGACCGCGCAGGTGCGAAATATCAGTAAGGATGCAGCCGGTTAGCGTCGCTTGGGAGAGGCATCGCTTCTGTGGATCGAGAACAGAATCGGCACCTCGGCGCGAAAGCCAAGATCCTGAGTGCCCTGCCCGACATCGAACTGGAAGGTCGCTTCGCGCTTGCCGGATTGACGCGGGGTCAGACGAAGGACGCGATACTCCAATCGCCTTCCGGTCAACTCCGGGGCGGATGGCGACTCCGTCACCAGAACCGCCTCTAGCCAGCAGCCCGCATCACGTTCGCCGTCGCGGACTAACTCTTGGCCATAGAGGCGCAGCGCATGCGTGACACCGCCCTCGTTGTGGACTTTGACAAGAACCAGAGTCGGTCGATTCAGAAGCAGCCGGACCTCGGCCGGCCCCCGTGCCGCCTTGACTCGGCTTTCGGCATTGATGCTAACCGCGATTAGACAGGAGCCGTCCAGCAGCTTTTGCACTTCCGCCGATGTTGCCCCTTGATCCTCCGAATTGCGCTCGAGGAGCCTTCTCAGGTGCTGAACGCGTTCCGCCGGAAGGGGTGACTCAGCTTTGTCTAGCGTTTGAAGCAGATGGAGGCAATGATCGCGGAAAGGCCCCCACTCAACCTCCTCAACAACGGGCAGCGAGGGGGTCTCTGCACCAGTCCGGACCGCGCAAAACGTCAGGATCAGAGCAATCAGAAAGAATCGACGCATGAGGCATCCATCCGTGAAACGGAACACGATTGGAAGGCACAAAATATCTTAGGAGATCCTGCAACTGTTGACCGATCCCTGGCGATGCCCTACAGTGAAGTATCTTCCAAATATAGCGCCGACCAAGGGCGTCGCTTCCATCCAAGCTTGCGGAACTGGAGGGAAAGGCTTCCGTGCAGAAAACAGCTAAAGAGCCAGGGCGATGGCTGCGCTGGCTGATCGCGGGTCTGTTGGTGGTTCTGTCCTTGTCGCCGCTTGTCTGGCTGGGCTGGTCATACCAGCACGAACCCGGCTATGTCCCCTTGAAGTACGGCGAGCTAATCCAAATCCTCAACGCCAGCCGTAATGGACACAGCGTTCGTCTGCAAAACGTCCACGTCAATCGCGCCGACATTCGCGGTGAGATCGTCACTTCTGATCTTGCCTCCGGCACTGACTCGAGCAACAAACATTCGCAAACCGTCTCGTTCCGCACACCGCGTATCGGTCTGGAAGACGATGTGAGCTTGCACGCACTGCTCCAATCAGCCGTCGGAGCCAACTTCCAGGGCGGAGAGGAAGACTCCGTCTTAAAGACGGTGGGTGCCAGCCTTGTGTCGATTCTGTTCGTCGCGTCGTTGGCCATTGGCCTGGTGTTTGTACTGCGCTGGATGATGGGTGGCGGTTCGCCCTTGACCTTCGGCCGCAGCAAGGCCAAGGTCTACGCACAAAAAGACCTTGAAGTGACATTCGGAAACGTCGCCGGCATCGATGAAGCCGTGGCCGAGCTGCGCGAGGTAGTGGACTTTCTCAAAACACCGGACAAATACCAGATCCTGGGTGGCCGTATCCCCAAGGGTGTGTTACTTGTGGGACCGCCGGGAACTGGTAAGACGCTGCTGGCGCGTGCCGTCGCCGGTGAGGCAGAGGTGCCGTTTTTCAGTCTCAGTGGGAGCGATTTCGTTGAGATGTTCGTCGGCGTTGGTGCTGCCCGTGTACGCGATCTGTTCGCCCAGGCCGAGAGCCGCGCGCCGTGCATCATCTTCATCGACGAGCTGGATGCCCTGGGCAAAACGCGTTCCGGCATCGCGGTCGGCGGACACGATGAGCGTGAACAGACCCTGAATCAGCTTCTCGTCGAGATGGACGGTTTCGCTTCCAATCGCGGCGTCATCATCATGGCCGCTACCAATCGTCCCGAGACGCTTGACGCCGCCCTGTTACGTCCGGGACGTTTCGATCGTCAGGTCGTTGTCGATCGACCCGACATTCTTGGCCGAGAAGCCATTCTGAAAGTACACGCTCGCAATGTGCGTCTCTGTCCCGATGTTGATCTGCGTCGCGTGGCCGCTCTGACGCCCGGCTCGGTCGGCGCCGATCTGGCCAATCTGATCAACGAGGCAGCGCTGATGGCCGCACGAGGCGGCAAGGACGTGGTTGGCATGGCCGACCTGGAGGAAGCCATCGAACGCGGCGCCGTCGGTCTGGAACGCAAGAGCCGGATTATGAACGCCGACGAGAAGCAGCGTGTCGCATTCCACGAGGCCGGCCATGCCTTGGTGGCTTGTTCTCTGCCAAATACTTCGCCGGTCCACAAAATCTCGATCATTCCGCGCGGCGTCGGCGCTCTCGGCTACGTCCTGAGCCGGCCCGAAGAAGACCGCTATCTTGTCACACAGACAGAGCTGGAGAGCCAGATCAAGGTCGCCCTGGGCGGTACCCTCGCAGAGGAATTGGTTTATCGAGAAATCTCCAACGGCGCCACCAGCGATTTGGAGCAAGCCAGCCGCATCGCTCGCAGCATGGTAAAAGAATTCGGCATGAGCAGGCTGGGTCGCGTCAGTTTTCAGGAGCGCTCTGGTGGCGCTTTCCTCAACGGGGCGGGCAACGAGGGTGAGCGCAGCTACAGCGAACGAACGGCTCACGAGATCGACACGGAGGTGCATACGATAATAGAGGAGGCCACCACGGCGGTGCGCGAAGTTCTGCGAACGCGCCGCGGCGCCCTGGATGCGATAGCACAACGGTTAATGGAAAAGGAAGTGATGGATCGCGCGGAACTGATGCAACTCCTGGAACAGTACATTCCAGGACCGCGATTGGTGCCCAGTTCTGAGGCGCTGCACGGCCCGCAGGCGCCGGTGGATGCGGAGGATGATATTTCCGAGCCGCGCGCAACGGCGAGCGGTGGCTAGCACAGATCAACGGTCATGACCGCAACCCAAGCCCCGAAACTGAAACCGCCTGAGGAGTTTTTCCACGTAGATCGCATCACCAAAACCCTGCCAGAGCGACCACCCCATCGCCCACACCGCATCATCGCCGTCATGCCGGCCTACAACGCCGAGCGCACATTGGCTTCAACACTTGCCGATATGCCACCGGGGTGCGTGGATGAAGTTATCCTCGTGGATGACGGCAGCAAGGATCGCACCGTCGAGATGGCCCGCGAGATGGGCCTGACCGTCCTCGTTCATCCACAAAACCGCGGCTACGGCGGCAATCAGAAGACGTGTTATCGCGAAGCGCTCCAGCGAGGAGCCGATATCATCGTCATGATCCACCCGGATTATCAGTACGATAGTCGGGTGATCCCTAACGCCGTCGGCTTTATCGAAATGAACATTTGCGATGTGGTGCTGGGAAATCGCATCCGATCGCGCCAGGAAGCGCTGTCCGGTGGCATGCCGATCTACAAGTATCTCAGCAATCGCGTTCTGACGAGCGTAGAGAACTTCGCGCTGGGTCAGAATCTCGGCGATTTCCACAGTGGTTTCCGCGTCTATCGCCGCGCCGTGCTGGAACGCATCCCCTTCGAGAAAAACTCTGACGATTTCGTGTTCGACACACAATTACTGGTGCAGGCGGTTCGGTTCGGTTTCCGCCTCGGTGACATCCCCGTCCCTGTGCGTTATTTCGACGAAGCCAGCAGCATCAATTTCCGCCGCAGCCTGAAGTACGGTTTCAGCACGCTAGGCGTAGTCGGCCAGTTCTGGCTAGACCGTCTGCACATTTGGCGTTCGCCGTTGTTCTCGCAGAGGTAATGTAATTATCTGCTGCCCTCTCGGAAGTGTTAGCTGGCCCCGATACTGACCATCAGGTTGTAGCAGGCGTGTGCACCCACGGCGATGCCGAAGCCACGCCACTGAAAGAGGATGGCGAAATACAATCCCGCGATCAGTCTAAACAGGAACAGATAATTGCTATAAGGCTGTCCGTACGGTCCGATGTGATGCGCGGCGGAAAAGAGCAAGGCCGAAGCGGCAGCGGACAACAAGACGGACAATAAGCCATTCACTTCCAACACCCGCAACAAACGCAGGATGCACGAGAAGAGAATGAGGCGGAACAATGCCTCCTCGTAGATTCCTGCGCCCAGGTAAGTGATGACCTGTCCCACGGCCGGTTCTGAGGAACCGGTGGACAGCTCGACGCCGAATTGCTCCAGGATCGGTCCCAACGCCCGGCTGATGCCCCACAAACCAATGGCATAGGCGACGCTTTCAAGGACCATGCCGCTGAGGACGGCGAAGACCTCGTTGGGTCGTTCGTCGCGGCGCTTCCAGGTCCAGACAGTCATGAGCGCCAGCAGCACAACCGGCGGCAGCCAAACCCAGGATATGCCCAGGCGCATCAGACCGACGCGCAGCCAATTGTCGGCCCCGTTGCGCAGATTCTCCGGGTGCAGCCCGCCGAGGACCATGACGCCGGACTCGTAGGCAAGGACAAGTGGCAGCACGAACAGTAAGCACGGCCAGGGATGGCGCGTTGATCGCAGATAGCTCATGTGACTGGTCATGCGCCCTTCCGATTACACCCACCCTGGGAAGCGCCCGCCGAGCAGTTCTCGGCCCTCTGTGACGGACATAGTTCGGACAATGCTGGGACTGTCGCACTGGGCCAGATCGACGTGCTGCGGCGACGACAACTGTTGACCTTGCGAATCCATCAAGAGAGCGACGACCGGCCGGGCGGGGCCGCTCAGATCGCGGCGCGGTTGTGGTGTAGCCACAACCACTCCGACTGCGCCATCGGCCAATTCGACGACAGAGCCGACAGGGTAAAACGACAAATGCAGGAGACATTCGGCGTAATGACGATCGAGCTGCCCTTGGTCGGCCAGAAGGAGCGTGTCGGTCAGGGCAGTGCGTGTCTCACGAGCGGGGCGGTGCGGGCGGTGAGTGCAGAGTGCGGCGTAGACATCGCAGACGGTGAGCAAGCGCGTCAGCGGCTTGATCTGATGATCTCGAAGACCGTCCGGGTAGCCAGTGCCGTCGAGTCGTTCGTGATGTCCACCGATCGCCTCGGCCAGCCACGGCGCGTCAAGAAGCAGAGGGCCGGCCATGCTGACACCGATGTGACAGTGCGATTCGATGATACGGCGCTGATTGTCGTCGAATTGTTCGGTGCAAGCCAGGATCTCCGGCGGAATGCGGAGCATGCCCGCATCGTGGACCAGAGCGGCCACAATCACATCGAGCGGTCGGCTGTGAAGTTCCGGATCGTGGCGGACGATACGGCCAGCCACACGAGCCGTGGTCAGGCCATGACAGGCAGCGAAGTGTGCGGGATTGTTCGGGTCGCCCTGGAGGAAACGCAAAGGGCCGCAGGCCTGGGCATCGAGCAAGACTTCTTCTGCCAGCGCCAGAAACGGTTGCTTGTCGATCGATTCACGCCGGTCAAGTGTGGTCAACAGCGCGGCCAGGCGTGAGACGCAATGGACCTCGCGCCGCTGCTGTTCGACGCCAGCCGACAGTGTCCGCTGACGCTCGGCCACCACGTTCAGGACCGCCTCCAGTCCCTCGCATAGTCTTAGTTGCGCGCTGGTCGTATTGGGGAACAGTGGGATCATGCGCAAGGCAGTGTCGGTCAGAGCGATGGTTTCGCGGTAGAGTCTGGCTAAGGGTTCATGACGGTCAAATAGAGGGGGAGGCGCTTCGCTCTGCTGGGAAGGCTCGAACGCGTCGGCCAGCTGGCGAAGGTGCAGCAATAGATCTCGGCCACGTTCCAGTGCACGGCGTGCCCGCGAGGTTAACTGGCGCGGCAGGATACGGGCCTCGTCCTCACGAACCACTGCTGTCAAGGGGCGGACAATGCTGTCCAGCTGGTGATCGTGTTCGTCGCTCTCTTCCACCAGGCGCTGGAAGGAAATGAGTCGGCGATTGCCGGACGACTCTTCCACGAGCGCCGCCGCCGCTGTCCGGGCTTCGTTCGCCAGCCCCTGCGCTTGTTCCAACCGTTGCCGCAGCGCCTGGATCTTGCCCAGTAACACTTGCGTCTCGCTCATCGCATACCTCCCGGCGAGTGGAATCCGAGCCGCGCACGCCGCGCAGCGGAGTAAGCGGCAGCGCGGGACGGACCGCTTACTCCGCTGCGGGGCGTGCGCGGCTCGGACTAAGCAGTAAATCGGAGGTTTGGGGATAGCGACTTTAGGGGTACCAGCGTTTGCATCAAGTTTTCGGCGGAGGGGGTAAGAGATTGCAAACGGCGGGGCTAGGAGGGCTGCTCTTGCGGCGATAAAATAATTTCTCCTCCCCATACGGGAGGCGATGTCTGGAGGGTAAGCAGAATCATGGCGCGACTTGGAGGCAATCCGGCGAACCCCAAAAGCGGCGAAGGTCTCAAAGTTCTGGTGATCGACGACGAGCCGTTCCACGCCGAGACCGTGGCCGAGGGGTTAGAGCGTGTGGGCTACGAGTGCGTGTTGGCCACCAGCGGCTTGGCCGGCGCCCGCCTGATCGAACAAGAGGATTTCGATGTCATCGTCACCGATTTGAAGATGGCGGACATGGACGGTCTGGCCATCCTCCGCAAAGCGCGCGAGGTACTGCCGGAAGCAGAAGTCATCATGATAACCGGCCACGGCGATGTCAAAACCGCCGTCGAAGCCATCAAGGAAGGGGCGGCCAATTACCTATCCAAGCCGGTCGATCTCGTCGAGCTTCGCGCCATCGTGGACAAGGCCGGTGAGCGTCTGCGGTTGGCCAAGGTCAATCGAGAACTCAAACGACAGCTCGATGAGAAATTCGGTTTTGAGGGAGTCGTCGGCAACAGTCCGGCCATGCACGATGTCATCAAGGCGTGCCAGGCAATTGCCCCGACCAATGCTACCGTTCTCATTCTCGGCGAGACCGGCACCGGCAAGGAGCTGATTGCCCGCGCCATTCACAATAACAGTCCGCGAAAGAACAAACCCTTCGCGCCGCTCAACTGCACCGCGTTCAACGAAAACCTGCTCGATGACGAATTGTTCGGACACGAAGTCGGCGCCTTCACGGGTGCGGATCGAATGCGCAAGGGGCGATTCGAGTACGCCAACGGTGGGACACTGTTTCTCGATGAAATCGGTGATATGCCGTTGACACTACAAGCCAAGCTCTTGCGCGTGCTGGAAAACAAGGAAGTTTTCCGCATCGGCAGTAACGAGCCGATCAAGGTCAACGTGCGTCTTGTGTCGGCCACGTTCCGGGATCTGGAGCAAGCCATCACCGAGGGCAAGTTTCGCCAGGATCTCTATCACCGCCTCAAGGTCATGACCATCAGGTTGCCTCCGTTGCGCGAACGACGTGAGGACATTCCGCTTCTGGCGACGCACTTCATAAAAGAGCTGAATGCTCAGCATGGTAAATACGTGCGCAGCATCGCGGAGCCAGTGCGGCGAGCCATGGCGGCTTACGATTGGCCGGGCAATGTCCGCGAGCTTCGCAACTTCATCGAAAGCATGGTCGTACTGGACACGGACGGCGTGCTGGATCTCGACGACGTGCAGGACACTGCGGTAATCAAGAGGCCGCAGCCGATGGATGGCCGAGCTACGGGCCCGGCTCACCTCGTTGGCCGACCACTCACGGAGGTCGAGCGATACTACATCGAACAAGCGTTGACGTTGACCAGTGGAAACCGCGAGGAAGCGGCGCGGATGCTCGGCATCGGCGAGCGCACGCTCTATCGCGTCATCCAGGAGTGGAAACTGCAAGACAAGATCCGCAAAGCGCTCGACGAAGCCCATTACGAACTCGCCGCCGCGGCCAAAGCGCTGAACATGAAGGAAGCGGCGCTGGAACGGAAAATCAAGAAATGGGGCTGGCACGACAAAGAGTAACAGTCGAGCGACGCTTCCATGAAACCTCGCTCATGGGATAGGCTTTTCGCTATGCCGCGAATTCAGCAACTCGCAACACTTGTGGTCAACAAAATTGCCGCAGGCGAAGTCATCGAACGGCCTGCCAGTGTCGTCAAGGAGTTGCTCGAAAACGCCGTCGATGCTGGCAGCCATCGCATTGATGTTGAGATTGAGCAAGGCGGCGTCGATCTCATCCGAGTCGTCGATGACGGTTGCGGCATTGTTGCCGAAGACCTGCCTCTCGCTTTCGCCAGCCATGCTACTAGCAAGTTAGCCTCGCCCGATGATCTTTTCCATATCGAAACACTGGGTTTCCGAGGCGAGGCGCTGGCCTCTATAGGCGGAGTCGCCCAGGTTACACTGCAGTCGCGGCCGCTGGAAGAGACCTGCGGTGCTCAAATCACATGCAACGGCGGAGTGCTGTCCGAAGGGCGTCCGTGGAACGGTTCGCCCGGCACTCGCATCGAAGTTCGGCACCTTTTCTTTAACACCCCCGTCCGTCGCAAATTCTTGCGCACACCTGCTACCGAGATGGGGCATATTAGTGAAGCTTTTACTCGCCTTACCCTGGCTCACGCCCGCTCGACCTTCGAGAGCGACGTCGAACGCGGAGTCCGCGAGACAGGTCTGCATTTAACACTGCGTCACAACCAGAAGACGATGTACGACATCCCCGCCTCGATGGCCTTGCTCGATCGGATCGCCGCGTTTTTCGGCCCCGAGGTGAGCAATCAGCTCTACGCCGTGCAGGCTCATCAGGGCCAAGCGACGCTTACGGGTTACATCGCCGATCCGGCTTGCGAGCGCGGCACAGCCCGCATGCAGTACTTATTCGTCAATGGCCGATGGGTGCGCGATCGCACCTTGGGCCATGCCGTCCAGGAAGCATATCGCGGCCTCCTCATGACGGGCCGCTACGCCATTGCGTTCCTGTTCCTCGACCTGCCGCCCGATCAAGTCGATGTCAACGTCCATCCGACCAAGGCCGAAGTGCGATTCCGCGACAGCCAGGCACTGCACCATCTCGTCTTCTCGTCCATCCGCCAGCGTCTCCATGCCGAGAACCTTACCGCACGTCTGCAAGTGCCCTCGACCATCACGCCGACGGATACGCTCGGCTCGCCGAAGCCGGCCGCGGCGTCTCCTGACCCGACGCCGTGGTCGCTCTTTTCTCTCCCGGCGAGTGAACATGGCCCTGCCCTACCCTTTACTTCGCCACAAACCGTCATCGCTCCCGCTCGGATGGAAGTGACTCCCGAGCCAACTCCGCCACCCAAACCGGTAGGAACGGATTCGCCCGCGAAGATTATTCAACTCTACGACACTTACCTCGTCGTCGAAACCGATGAAGGAATGCTTGTCATCGATCAACACGCGCTACACGAACGCATCCTCTTCGAGCAGATCAAGCGCCGCATCCAGTCCGGACCGTTGGAGACGCAGTCCCTGTTGATACCGGAGCCGGTAGAATTGACCGTTGAGCAGGCAGCCCGGACGCTGGAATACCGCGACTCCCTTGCGGAACTGGGTCTCGGTATCGAAGACTTCGGCGGCGGTACGATTTTGCTTACCAGCTACCCCGCCCTTCTTGGCCGTCGCTCGCCGCAAACGATTCTCCGGGCTGTCGTCGATCATCTGATCTCCAAGGAACGCGCACCGAGCCGTGAAGTGCTGTTCAACGATCTGATGAGTCTGATGGCCTGTCACTCCGCTGTCCGCGCTGGCGATCGCTTGACACCAGAGCAAATGACTTCACTCGTCGAGCAACGCCACTTGGCCGATGACACGCACCACTGCCCCCACGGCCGGCCGACGGCATTATTGTTCAGTCGCCATGATCTCGAACGCCAGTTTCGGCGGGTGTGACCAGTCTCTCCAAACTCTCGCCTTTACTCAGCTTTCTTATTCGTGTGATTTGTGCGATTCGTGGTATTCTCGCTTTGCTCTTTCCAAAAATCGGCGAATCGGTTCCAATTCGGCTCGCTCGCCCATGCGCGCAGGTTCCGGAACTGGGTCTCTGTTATGGCAGAAGCGTCGTCTCCTTCTCGACCGCCGCCGCTGGACAGCGGCGACAGCGCACTGGCCACGGTTCGGCTCGAAGTGCGTTCGGGTCGAGGTCCCGCCATTACTTATGAGGTTGGAGACGGTGGCTTCCTCATCGGCACCGTCCCCGGCTGCGATCTGCGCGTACCTGGCTCCAGTCTGCCGCCCCTGATTTGCATCATCGGCCGCACGGCCAGCTCCGCCAGCCTGCGACGATTGGCGCCTGTTCTGCCTATCCTCGTAAACGGCAAGGCCATCGCCACAGCTTATCTCCACGATCGTGATACGATCACAATCAGCTCCATCGAAATCGCGCTGTCCGTGCAATCCGCGACCCGGCCGCCGCACGGATTGAGTTCCGAGCCAGGAGCGAGATCGGCCGATCTGAATGAGCATGAGCAGAGACAAAAAGAACAGTTAGAATACGATAGCCGCAAGCTGGCGGAGGGCCTGCAACAAACTATACAGCGGTTGCAACAGAAAGAACAGGAATTGACGGCGGCACGTGCTGAGTTGGAGAAACACCAGCAAGCGTGGAGTACTGAGCGCAATGAGCTACAATCTCGGCTGAGAGAGAAGGCGGCGCGGGACGAAGAGGCGCGGAAGCAAATCGAACAAGACGCTTCGCTGCGGCGCGAGTTGACCGAGATTCGGCAACGGCTATATCAGCGCTATCACGAGCGGCGCGAACGGCTCACCAAGCAGCAGCAGGCCATCCACAAAACGGCTCGACGTCTGCAACAGCGCAAACAACGTCTGGAAATCGGCGAGGCGGACCTGGCAGCGCGACAGAAGGCGTGGGAGCAGCAACAAATCGAGACAGAGGGACGTGGCGAGCAAGTGCAGCGCGAGCGGCAACTCCTGGAGGAGCAGCATCGCCTCATCCTCAGCCGTCAACAGGAAGTGCAGCGAGATCTGAGCGAACGCTTCAAGGAAGTGGAGGAGCGCGAGGCGAAGTTAGTTGCAGCAGAAGCAGGCCTGGAGAAGGGGCAGAAGCAGCATCAGACCGACCTTGTGAGGCTAGATCGGATCCAGGCGAAGCTGGAACAGCGGGAGAAACAGTTGCAGGCAAGTGCCCTGGACGTGGATCGCCGCTATGAGCAATTACAGCGCGACAGCCGCGAACTGGAGGAGCAGGCGGCACAGCTCGACGAATGGCACAATCGGTTGGTGAGTGAGACTGAGGAGCTGGCCAAACGGAAAAAAGAACAAGAAGAGCAATGCGGGCAAGTCGATCAGCGCGCGTCCGCACTGGAAGGTCAGCAGGCGATGCTCGCTACGCTGCGCACCCGGCTGGAACGCATGCGGGAAGAATTGCGGCGCCAGGAGCAAGCCCTCAGCGATCAGCGCGTCATGCAGGAAGCGACCGAGAACGATCTGAGAACGCGGCTGGCCGAAGCGGAAAAGCTCCGCATCGAGGTGGACAATGATCGACAATTGCACGAGGAAGAGCGGCGACGCTTCGAGGAGCGGCAAGCCACACTGGCGGCGGCCGTCACCCAGCTGCGCCAGGCGCGCGAGTCGCTAGACACTGAGGAAAGTCAACTACGCACGGAACAGGAACAGGTTCGGACAGCGTCCGCAGAATTCGCTGAGCAAGCTGCCCTGTTGACGGCGCGCGGGAACCAATTAGAGGAGGAAAAAGAGAAGCTCAAGGGCGAACGGCAGGAGTTGCATGAACGGGAGATGACCTTGGCTCATGCCGAACAGGCGCTGGCGGCGCTGCAAGAGCAAGTGCGTCGGCGCGATGAGGAAGTAAATGAGAAATGGCGTTTGCAGTCGGAAGAGGAAAAACGCCTGCGAGATGAGGAGGCTCGCATAAGTGATCAACTAAAGCTCCTCGAACACGAACGGCAACTTTCCCAGTCACGCCTGGGTCTGACCCAGCAGGAGTTGGCCGCGCGGGCGACGGAGTTGGATGAGAAGGCGCGAAACCTCGCCGAAGCGGAAGAGAAACTCAAGAGCGAACGACAGCATATCGAAGAGGTCCAGGCTTCTCTGGGAGGACAGCGGCAGGTCCTGGCGTCGGAACGCATTGCCTTTGAGGTTGATAGGCAGAAGGTGCAGGAAGAAGCCCAGCGACTCAATGCTGAGCTGGAAGCGAGCCGCCAAGAGATAGCCGAGCTGACTCGCCAGTTGCCGGAGTTGGAGGCGCGGGCGTCGTCGGCATTGGAGCGATTGTCCCAGTCGCGCGAACAGTTGCGCGAACACCTCTCAGAGATTCATGGTTACATCCGCCAGAGCCGCGACGATATGGAGTCGATGCGCCGCGATTTCCAGGCCGAGGTCGAACGCGTTCGGCAGCAAGAGCTGGATTTGCACGTGGCCCGCGATGAGCATCGTCTTGCTGTCGCCGCGTTCCGCCAGCAAGTAATCGAATGGCAGGGCCGGCTTTCGGAGTTAAGGCAATCGATGTTGTTGAATGAGACGCGACTGGCACGACGGGCAAGCGAGGTCAACGAACGGGCAGAGCAGAACGCCCATGTCTCGGCACAGTTAGCTCAACAGGCCGAGCAATTGCAGCAACAGGAATCAGTCGTCCGCTCGCGGCGCGGCGAAGTTGAACGCCACCTGAGCGACATGCGTGAATGGTATCGCCACAAGATGCGCGAATTGGCCGGTCTGGATGTCGCTCAGATCCAAACCGGAGAGCAAGGCGAACGCAGCATCCTGTCAATCATGGGCGACGTGGATCCGGGCGATCAGCATCTGGGCGAGTTGCTTCGCTCGCTTGAATTGATTGACGGCGACACTCTAACTGCTCTCTTGCGGGAGGCTCGGCGACAGCGGCGCTCTTTGAGGCAATTGCTCCTGGCCGGCAATTATCTAACGCTCTTCCAGATGGCTCTCATCGAAGCAGGAAACCTCGACGGGCTTGTCCTTGGCCCGGTGCGCGTCATCGACCGACTGCAAGCGACGCCGCGCGAGGCCGTATATCGCGTCTTCGATCCGCGTCGCAATGGCGAGCTATTGCTGCGTCATCTGGCCGAGTCGGAGATGGAGGACGCCGTTCGTCCCGACGAATTCCGCCAGCGTTTTGCAGCCGTGGCAGAAGTGCGACATGAAAACGTGGCGGCCACGTTGGAAGTGCTGGAGATCGCTGGCCGTCCGGCAGCGCTTCAAGAATGGCTCCACGGTCTGCCCAGCACGGAGTGGCCGGTGCTTGCCGGCGCCCCGGGTGTGTGGGTGCGCTTGCTCTCGCAAGCTGCCCACGCCTTGCATGCGGCTCATAGTGCTGGAGTGGCCCACGGCCACTTGCATGCGTCTTCGTTCGTTTTCACGCACGAGGGTGTGCTGAAACTGTGCGGCCTGGGCGAGCCGCTCTGGTTGGCTGTGCCGCCACCACAGGAAGCGGAGGAGCCATCCGTGGCACGCGATCTCACCGCACTGGGACATATCGCCGCCGGCTGGGCCGCGGTGACGCCGTCGAGTAAGACCAAGGGACTTCCCGTCGTTCTGCAAAACATACTGAGTCGTTTTTATCACGAGGATGAGACGCGGCGCTACGAGAGTGCGGCGGCGTTGTTGGAAGATCTCCAAAGCGCAGGGGGAGCGGTGCCAGTCAACGCTTCTGCCTGGGAACGATTCATCCGTCAGGTCCGCGAGGAGTCCGCCGCTTCTTCTCTCCGCGAGTCGGCCTAATCTGTTTTTCTTGGCCAAATTATCGGCGCCGGCGCAGGCGATTTCTCCCAGCCTTCCTATATTGTTTTGCATGGAGCCGGCTGCGGGCCTCACGAGAGGTCGCCGGCTTAATAACACCTTAAGGGAGTGAATCTATGGCAGATTTCCGCAAACTGGCCCTGGAAGCCATCCTGGCCGACGGCCTGATCGATGACGCGGAGGTCCGCGTTCTTCAAAAGGAGTTGTGGGCCGACAAGAAAATCGATCCCAAGGAAGTCGAATTCCTCATCGAGCTACGCAACACCGCTCAAAAGAAAGCCAAAGCCAAGAAGGCTTCGGTCAATCCCAAGTTCGAAACGCTGTTCTTCAAGGCCATCGAAGAGAACGTGCTGCGCGATGGCAAGATTGACGCCAAGGAAGCGAATTGGCTGCGCAAGATGCTCTTCGCCGATCGTAAGATTGACGACAACGAGAAGAAATTTCTCAAGCGCATCAAGAAGGCGGCCAGGAAAACCAGCCCGGCATTCGAGAAACTCTATGAGGAGTGCGCCGCCCACTGAACGGCAAGAATCCATCGGAGCCCGAAGCGTAAGCGAAGGTGAATCTTCGCTTACGTCTCAGGCTCGGATGTGCCCTTCACTCAATGTGCCGGCATGGGCGCGATCGGCGGCTGGGTCTGTAGGGCCGGCTGAACGACGGGCGGCGGTGTGCCATGGTCGATCGGGTGAACCAGGCAATCGCAACGGCCTTCGCAGTGGTGACAGCCGCTCAGCAAACCTAACAAACCGGTGCCGATAAACAGCAACAATCCGCGACGCATCATGGCTTCCCTACCTTTGCTGAATGAAACAGGAACGTCCGTCGAGGGCCATCCTGGCGCTCGCCGATTGCATCGACGGCGCCGCCCGCGCCGCTTCACGGAATTTGGCCCATGCGGGCAATCCGAGAAGAATGCACAAGCCGAGCAATCGTCACAGAGAGCGTACACGGAACATTTTGCCGTCGCCTTGAGGTCGAGTGAGGAGATGCAGGGATATGGATGCCATTCTTCTGGCGGCCGGTTTGGGAACGCGCCTGCGGCCCCATACGCTGCAAACGCCGAAGCCGCTCTTGCCCGTACAGGGCCGGCCCATTCTTGACTGGACGCTTGCCGCTCTCCCCAAGCAAGTCGAGCGCGTTCTCGTTGTCGTTCACTATCTCGGGGAGCGGGTGGAGGAGTACCTGCGGCAACAACAGCACTTCAAACACTGGCAGATCGTTCGGCAAGAAAATCCACGCGGCACCGGCGATGCTGTGCTTGCCTGCCGCGAGCATCTACGTTCGCCGCGATTCCTGGCCATCAACGGCGACGACCTGTTCGCGGCCGCCGATTTGGCGAAGTTGGCAGCGTGTTCGGCCGGGATTCTCTGCTATCCCGTGGAAGAACCACGCCGCTTCGGCATCGCCTTCCGCAAAACGGATGGCACGCTCGATCGACTTGTCGAGAAACCGGACCTCGAAGGTCGTCATTTAGCCAACACGGGAGCCTACATTTTCCCACGCGCCGTTTTTGACATCCCGTTGACGCTATCACCGCGCGGCGAGTATGAGGTTACGCAATACGTTCACGAGCTGGCCAAGCAGCAAACCGTGCAGGTGGTAGAGGCCAGCTTTTGGCTGCCGATTGGTACCGTCGAGGTGTGGGAGGCAGCGCAGAAGATGGACCTCAATCCGCTCCTCGGTTAGCGACGATTCCGCTCAGGGCTGTTGGCCAAGCTCAGCGAGATGTGGGTGATTGCAGTCGCTCAAGGGCGTTGGCTGCTGCTTTTCGTAGATCGATATCTGGATCGCGAAGCAAACGCGTAAGGTCGGCACGTGTTTGGGGTGCAACCGACGGACCGAGTTTACCCACTGTCCGCACTGCCGACCAACGGACAAAGCGATCGGGATCTCGAAGAGCGCGTGTCAGCGCCGGAAGGGCCGGTAATGCGAGAGACCCGGACATTTCCAACACGTCCAGGGCACTGCGGCGCACGCGCACATCCGGATATGTCAGCTCCTCGGCCACCTTCGGCACTGCATCATGCAAAACTTCGGCCAGCATTTTTTCATCGGCTTTCTCACCTCGGTCTGCACAGCGGTGCAGCCAACGGTCCCTTGCCACGCCCAATTCTTCGAATACTTTATGAGTCAAAATACGCGTATCCGGATCGGGAAAGTAGAGAAAGCGCTCTAACAACGAAGCCTGATCGTGCAGGGCCGATAGTAGTGGACGCAGCTCCTCATATTCCGCTTGCAGCGGACGATGAGAGGAGGGATCGTCGTTGCCGACCGGCTCGTCCATGAGTCGTGTCAAAGCAGAACAAACAAGATCGATCGCTTCCAGACAACGGCATCGAATGTCTGGACGCACATTATCCAGACCTCCGCATACTGCCGGCAAGATTGTGCTGGCCGCCAGGACCAAGCTGCTGCGCGAGGCGGGCCGAAAGGCTGGGCCTACTGCATTGAGTTCGTTTTGCATCAACGATACGAAGCTGTCTGCGGCTGCTCGGCTTAGCTCCGCATCTTTTTGGTGAAGTAAATCGCTCAAGGCTGGTACGGCGATGCGCACGGGTGGCTCAATTTGAGCCAGTGTTCGAGCTGCGAGGCCGCGAACCCGCGGCGGTCCCGTAATCACCAGGTCTGCTAAATCGCCGGCAAAGTTACGGGCAAGAGTCGGCGGCTTCGCCGCAGCGCGTGCCCGATCGGCCATCCGGCCGAGCATTTCTATCGTACGCGCCACTTGTGCCGTATCTTGCTGGCGTAGGCAGCGTCGAACCGACGCGATGAACTGTTCGTTAGCCGACGCATTGCTCTCCGCAGTCTGCGCTGGGAGTGAATGGTGATAGCGTGAACATAGGGAAAAGCAAAGCGACAGGAGAAAAGCTAGCCAATCCTTACAGAAGCGTCGTCTGCGGCACCTCTGTGGAGCGGTGTGAATCAGATGGGACCGGATTCCGGAGAACATGTTTGAGTTCATCTGCGTTAAACTGCGGCGAAATTTTTCCGGCTTGACGTCGGGCAGCGGCATAACCAATTACAGAGCCGTGCGGAAGTCCAATCTGCCAGAAGCGGAGAATCGGTATTGACCTGCCCGACGGTCATGGCTATAGCCACGTCGCTTTTCCGTCCGAAACTTGAGTGAAACAAAAGACCAAAGTTTTTGAATCGGGCTGAAAGCTCGGTTCAAGACGCGGCGGAAGGCATACGGGGCGCATGGGGGCTACGGGGGTCTCCTTCGGTAATCGATGCTTCGGCACAGCGTCCCAAACCGAAGGGGAGATGATGCAATCAATGAAGGAGGCCATGGTGGCTAGGGCACAGAAGCGAAAATGGATCGATTTCGTCGGGGGCCTTCTCGTGGGGGCTGCGGCCCAGCCGTTGGCGTTGCTCGCCGGCCCGGAAACCGGCCTTTCCTTGCTGCCAAAGGCCAAGGATGGCCAGGAGCAGATCGTCGCGCAGCTCGGCGGCAGAAGCTCGCGTGCGCGAATGGCGCTCAACGCCGGTATCGATGTCGAGCGAATGGGCGATTACGATAAGGCTGCCACGCTCTACGGCGAGGCACAAAGCCACGCAAACGACCTGACGCCGGAGGAACGCAGCGAGCTGGATCGCCGCATCGCCGCCAACGCCCTGGCCATTCAGGCACGGCGCGAAGCTCGCGAACAACTTGGCCTGGCCGACTCGGCCCTCCAGCATGGTCAGCCTGCCGAAGCTGCCGCCCTTCTCAAGAAGCTCACGGCCAAAGAGCTGTACCTTAGCCCCGCCGACCGGCAGCGGTTCCAGGCACTGTGTCAACGCGCGCACGTTCAGCCGGGCGCGTCCCAAATGGCCAACGTCCATGGCGCTGGCCTCGCGCAAGGTAACGCTGAACAGGCCCGCGTGTTGGTTAAGCAGGGACGCGATGCTCTGGGTCGCGGCGATGTCGCTGGGGCGAGGAAGTGCGCCGAGCAGGCATCAACCCTCAACGCCGAACTAACCTGGAGCGAGGACAATCCCGCTCGGCTGCTCGAAGACATTGCCCACCTCACCGGGACAGCCACGAAGGCAGCCACCGTCGGGGCAAGCGTTGTCATCAAGACAAAGGAAGAAGCGGCGGCCCAGATAAAACTGGGACGCGAGCAGCTGGCCAAGGGCGAATTGGAAGAAGCCAACAAGACGGCAGCGCGACTGCGCTCGGCTACTCACATTCACTGGGGGCTCTTCTTCGAGGACACCCCAGACAAACTCCAGTCCGATGTGGATCACGCGCGCTCGCAGCGCGACAAGCATCAATCCGTCGAGTTGCTCGTCGAATCGCGTCGTCGCTATGAGAAGAAAGACTACGACGGCGCCGAGAAGCTGGCCTTTGAAGCGCGAAGCAAACACGGGCCGTACAGCATCTGGGATCTCGGCGATCGACCGGATAAAGTGCTGGCGGATGTGCAGACTGCCCGTCAGAAGGAACGTCGTGTCAAGCTGCCTGAGCCACCGAAGGCGCAGCGTCAGGTGGCCGATCTGAGCCAGGGTCCGCTCGCCCAGGGCATGGGCGGCAACGCCGACCAGGCCCGGCAGATTTTGAAGGAAGCGCGGCTGGCTCTGAACAACGGCGCTCCGGTTCAAGCGCGTCTTCTGGCTGACCGTGTGCGCGATATGCACGTCGTCCTCAATGCGCCGGGCGATGACTCGCCGGAAAACATTTACCGGGACATCGAGCGCCTCTCGCAACACCCGCAGGAAGCGGGTATTTCCTCGGCGTCCCGCACCGCCCAGATGCCGCAGCAGACGTTGCCCCATCTTCCCAGCCAGCCGGCCAGCGACAGCATGGCTAAGGGGAACATGAGCAATGTAACTGCCCAGACACGGGCGCGCCAGTTACTGGCGGAAGCGCGGACGTTGCAGCAACAAAATAAGATTCTGGAAGCTCGCGAGAAGATCACCGAGGTCCAGCGTCTGGGCGTGTCTTTCCGGCTCGACGAGCAGACGCCAAACCAGGTGTATCAGCAGCTCGCCGTGCAGGCTCGGCAGCGGATCGACACTCTGGTCCACCACGCCAACGAAACCCTTCGCTACGGAACGCAGGCGCCGATGTCGCGCTGCCAGGACGCCGAGCGCGATCTAACCGAGGCCAAGCAGTTGGCCACTGCGTTCGGACTGGATATGCAGCCCGTCCATGCCGCGCTGCAGATGGTTAACCAGCTGCGCGCCACCGGCAGCATCACGCTGGTGAGTGATACGACCAATCCGATGAGCAATCCGAGCAAACCATCGGGCGGCTCAAGCCGGCAGGAACAGCTGCTCGATCAAGCTCGCATGGAGCTGCGCAGCGGTCAGACAGCGAACGCTCGCCGTTTTGCCGAGGAAGCCGTCAAGCTCGGCGCCGGCGAGGCAGGCCTGGCCGTGGTCCGCAGTATCGACACCGAGGAAGATGCGCAGAATCGGCGACGAACGAATCGAACCTTCGACGAAGTCATCGTGGCCTATCAGAATCGCGACTATCGCCGAGCCAGCCTCATTCTGGCAAGCGTCGATACGTCAAAGCTCGACGAGCGCCGCCGGGGACGACTGCGCGAAATCCTCAACACGCCGGAGATGCAGCCGCATGCCCAGGCAAACTCCATCGCTCTTACGAGTGGTCAGGATCCTGCCATGTCCGGTGCTCCGACTCTCCAATCTGACGGTCAGGCCGGACAGGCTCGCGCCACCGATGACATGGGCCAATCGATCCTCCAGCGAACTCGCGCCATGCGGGAAGTCAAGTTCCAGCAGCTTCGCACCGAGGGGCTGAATGTTCAGTCCCAGGCCCTGGAGCGCTTCCGCACGGGGCAGAGCGATATTGCCGTGGACATGCTCCAGGAATATCTGGCGCGGCTCGCGGACGAGCAGCTCGATCCGGCGCAGATGGCAATGTTGCGCCGGCCGATCGATTCGCGCTTGCAACAGTTCCAACTCCTCACGGCGCAGGCCGATCTGGCGAACAACCGCTTCGATGCAAAATCGCGGCAAGTCAAGAGTGACATGGCCAAGGCCAAGAACGCCGAGCAGGTCAAGCAGAAGAACGTCGCCCAGCTCATGAAGCAGTACAACGAGCTGTTCCATGACGCCAAGTATCCCGAGGCGGAAATGGTGGCCCTGCGGATCAAGGAGCTTGATCCGGACAATCCGATGGCCACTGCCGCCATAACCATGGCCAAGTATCAGCGCAACAATTCCGAATACCAGCGCGACAAGCAGAGCAAGGAAGACCTCTGGCTCGGGGCGATGCATGATGTCGATCAAATGGGCGATCGGGAAACTGTCGATAACGGCATCAGCTTTTCGAAAGATGAAGCACGTCGCAAGATCATCCACGGCCGCAAGTCTCTGGAAGGTGTGTCGCCGCAGCGGAGTTCGTCGGAAGAGCGAAACATTGAGCGCAAGCTGACGGCTCCGATCACCATCAGTTGTACCAAGCAGCCGTTGCGCGAGGTCCTTGAGTACATTCGTGGCGAGGAGGGCATCAATATCTTCATCGATGAGCCGGCCCTGGCTGACAAGGGCATCCAGCTGGATGCGCCGGTTGATTTCAAAGTGGATAATATCGCTCTCAAATCAGCTTTGAAATTGCTGTTGGGCCTGTCGCACTTGACCTATGTCGTGGCTGACGATGTGCTGAAGATCACCACCGAGGACCAGGCGCGCGGCAAGCTGAAGCAAGTTGTCTTCCCCGTGGGCGACCTTGTCATCGCCGTGGAGAATTTCGGCCAGGTTGGCGCTCTGCCCGATGCGACGACGCAGCTGGGTATGGTCAACGTCAACCAGGCGCTGAGCGGGACGGCACCCATGACCGCCATGACAGGCATGCCAGGCGGTGTCACCGTGCCGGCCGTAGCGCATGGTGGCTCGATGGCCAATGCACAACCGGGCAATTTCGCGTCGGAGCCTTCGGGCGGTGGCATGCAAGTGACCAAGCAACGCGCCCAGACGCACGAAGACATGCTCATCAAGCTCATCACCAATACCATAGCGCCGCACAGCTGGGCCGAGCAGGGCGGTTCGGGAACTATCGATTTCCATCCGATGACCCTGGCCCTGGTCGTCAACCAGACGCCCGACATCCAGGACCAGATACAGGATCTGCTCAACGCCCTGCGGCGGTTGCTGGATCAGGAAGTGGCCGTCGAAGTCAAGTTCATCAGCATTGCTGAGGACTTCTTCGAACGTATCGGCGTCAACTTCAATTTGAACTTCCTCAACAAGAGCCGATCCGCGACAGGGGTCCAGCCACAATTGGTTACGGGTCAGTTCGCTCAGCCGGGCTTCATCAACTTCTTTGGACCTAACAACTTGATCTCCGGCTTGACGCCGGCCGGCACGCTGACGAGTGATCTGAATATCCCGATCAGTCAGCTAACGTATCCGCAGGCCGTGCCGCCCTTCGGTGGTTATCCTGGAATCCCCGGGTACGGCGGTCTGACTATGGGTCTGGCCTTCCTCAGCGACATCCAGGTGTTCCTGTTCATGGAGGCCGTGGCCGGCGACACGCGTACCAACGTCATGCAGGCGCCCAAGCTGACTCTGTTCAACGGCCAGACGGCCAACATCGCCGTCCAGGACTACCAGTTCTTCACCATCGGTGTTTCCGTGATCAACGGCGGCTACGGTCAGGTTGTATACAACCCGATCACCACGTTGTTCCCGTTGAACATCATCCTGACCATCTCGGCGGTCATCTCCGGGGACCGGCGCTTCGTGCGTCTGTCGCTGGCTCCCAGCCTCGCCAACGTGGTCAACGGTGAAGTGAACCTGTTCCCGGTTGTGACGCCGATCTTCCCACTGTTTGACGGAACGGCGACCGGCCAGCCGGTGGTGTTCACGCAGTTCATCCAACAGCCGCGTCTGTCGCGTGTGTCGGTCAACACGACGGTGGCTGTGCCGGACGGCGGCACCGTGCTGATGGGCGGCTTGAAGCGCCTATCGGAAGGACGCAATGAGTTTGGTCCGCCGGTGCTGAGCAAGATCCCGTATCTGAACCGTCTGTTCCGTAACATCGGCTACGGACGGTCGGCGGAAAGCTTGCTCATCATGGTGACGCCACGCATCATCATTCAGGCCGAAGAGGAAGAGACGCAGACCGGCTACCGAGCACCGGCGGCTGTTAGCGAGTAATCGCCGCTTCCTCGCCAGCCCGCAGTGCCAGCAAGGGTGAAAGCATCCCTTGCTGGCGCTGCGGGCTGGTTCGTTATGGTAGACCTCGACGCCGGCTTCCGTTACCCTACAAGAAGGTAACTCGCATTTATCGAGTTCTCGCAACCAGACCAGCGCCGGCGTGTCATCATGGGCGATAGATCTTCCAAGCGTTCCTCGCCGTGGTGGTGGCTTTCCGATGAGCCGCCCGTCTCGTCTTTTCTCTCAACTATCTCCTGGAAGCAACCCCGCCCGTCCGAGCCGGAAACCGTCGCTGGGCTGTGGAAGCCTGGCGATGTCATCCTCGATCTTTACGAAGTGCGCGAAGTTTATACCAGCGGCGGCCGCGGCCTGGTCTATCGCGTCCACCATCGCGGCTGGAACATGGATCTGGCCGTCAAGTGTCCGCGCACCGAGTTCTTCCAGAGTGAACAGGACAAGGCGGACTTCGAGCACGAAGCGGAAACATGGGTCAAACTCGGCCTGCATCCGCACCTGGCGACCTGTCATTACATCCGCCGGCTGGACGGCATTCCCCGCGTCTTTGCCGAGTACGTCTCAGGGGGTAGTCTGGCCGAGTGGATTCGGTCGCGCAAGCTCTATGCCGGCGGGCCGACGCGCGCCCTGGAGCGTATTCTCGATATCGCCATTCAGTTTGCCTGGGGCCTGCAACACGCTCACGAGCAAGGACTGGTTCATCGCGACGTCAAGCCGGGCAATGTGCTAATGACCAGCGATGGCATCGCCAAGGTCACCGACTTCGGTATGGCCAAGGCACGTATAGCTTTCGACCCACCCCAACCCTCCGCCACCAGGGAGGGAGCAGCCGTCTCTCTCCCCCCTGGTGGCGGAGGGTTGGAGTGGGGGGAACCGCCCCTGGGTACGATCCTGGTCAGTGCCGGAGGATTGACGCCGGCGTTCTGCTCGCCGGAGCAAGTACAAGGTCATCCCGTATCGCGGAAGACGGACATCTGGAGCTGGGGCGTTTCGTTGCTTCACATGTTTATAGGCTCTTCGCACTGGTCGGCCGGCTACCTGGCTGCAAGCATCCTGGGCGATTACCTGGAACGTGGTCTGGACGGCACGGGATTGCCGTCGATGCCCCCGCCGTTGGCCGAATTACTCCGACAGTGCTTCCAAACCAACCCAGACGATCGTCCGCGCGACATGCTGGAAATCATCGTCGTTCTGCAACGACTGTATGCCCAGACGTTCGGTCGCAGCTATCGCCGACCGGCGCCGCAAGCCGCCAAGGCACGGGCCGACGCTCTCAACAACCGCGCCCTGTCGCTGCGCGATCTAAACAAACACGATGAGGCCGAGCAGCTTTGGGAAGAAGCGCTAACCATAAGTCCTCAACATCCGGAATCGACTTACAATCTGGGGCTGACGCGCTGGCGATTCGGTCGATTGAGCGTGGAATCGCTCAGGCGCCAATTGCACGACGTTCGCCAATCGCACGCCGGCGAATGGTTGCCGCCGTACCTGATGGCACGTTTGCAGCTGGAGGAAGGCGATTGGCGCTCTGCCGTCGAGATGCTCGACCGGGTTCCAGCGTCCGGCGCAGAGTTGGATGAAGTGCGCTTTGCGCGAGCGGCCGCGCAGGACTGCCTCAACTCCGGCCAACTGGTGCGACGCTTTACGGGACATAGTGGGTGGGTATCCTCGGTCTGTGCCAACCGCAACGGCCGCACTGTTCTCTCCGGCAGTGCCGACGGTACACTTAAACTGTGGAGTGTGATGAGTGGCCGATGCCTGCGTACTCTTGAGGGTCATGCCGAGTGGGTTACCAGTGTCGGCCTGAGCGCCGACGGCCTAATCGCCCTGTCGGGCAGCGCCGACCGCACCCTGCGACTGTGGCAAACGAGCGACGGCAAATGTCTTCGCGTCCTCGAAGGGCACCGCAACTGGGTGCTGACTGTGGCCCTCAGCAGTGATGGCCGCTTCGCGCTCTCCGGCGGCGGCGATGGCACCATCAAGGTGTGGGAAACGGCCACGGGCCTGTGTGTACGTACGCTCGATGCGCACGAAGGACCCGTTCTCGCTGTGTGCTCCAGCGGTGACGGTCGAGATATTTTGTCGGGCAGCCGAGATCGTACGCTACTCCTGTGGCATGTCGAAACCGGTCAACGATTGCGGTCCTTTTCCGGCCATACCGACAAGGTGTTGGCCGCGGTGTTGAGCAGCGATGGTCGATATGTTCTCTCCGGCAGCGGTGATCGCACAGTTCGTCTCTGGGATACGGCCACCGGCCGTTGCCTCCGAGTTTTCGAGGGGCACCAGGGGAGCGTAACCTCCGTGTCTTTCAGCAACACCAGCGGTTACGTTCTGTCCGGCAGTGAAGACCGCACCATCAAGCTCTGGCAGCGAAACACGGGACGTTGTCTTGCTACGCTGGAAGGACACGAGGGAACCGTTCATTCACTCTGCCTGGTAAGGAGCGGCCAGCAAATGTTGTCGGCCAGTGCCGACGCCACATTGGCACTGTGGACCGTTCCTACCGAACAATCAGCCCCGTACGTTCTGTCGCGCGTTCTCCCCAGTGACATCGCTCTGTCAGCCTGGACAGATTACGAGCGTTCCTTGAAACTCGCCCGGCAGTCGCTGGCAGCCGGCGAAGTAGCGCGCGCCGCGCATCATCTCCGCGAAGCGCGTTCGCAACCGGGGCACGGCCGTCGTCCCGAGGCGATGGCCCTGTGGAGCAATCTCTACGTTCATCTGCCGAGGCAATCGCTGCAAGGCGCCTGGGGTGGCGCGATTCTGGCCGAACACACCGAGGCGGTAACATCGGCGTGTCTCAGTCTCGATGGCCGGCTCGCCCTGTCGGGCAGCGCCGATCGTACTCTGAGAATATGGCAAACGGACGAAGGTCGCTGTCTGCACACGCTCGAAGGCGACATGGGTGGCGTCACTTCGACGGCCCTGAGCGGCGAGGGCCATTTTGCCCTGTCCGGCAGCACCGACGCCGCCGTGAAGCTATGGGACGTGCGCACGGGCGATTGTCTGCGAACCTGCCGGGAGGATCTCGACGTTCTTACTTCCGTGTCTTTGAGTACCGATGCTCGCCTTGCTGTTTCCGCCAGCGTCGATGGCACGGTCCACATCTGGGACGTCTCTGCCGGCCGGCTGCTGCACGTTCTTCACGGACACACCTGTCCGGTACATTCCGTCGCACTCAGCGCCGATGGCCGCTTCGCCTTATCCGGTAGCGCTCTGTTCATTATCCGCAACGATGGCGAACGTCTCTTCACGAGCGGACAATTGAAAGTATGGGAGACGGCGACGGGCCATTGTCTTCCGCTGTTTGAAGACCAGACTGATCCTGTAACCGCCGTCGCTCTGAGTCCGGATGCGAGTCTCGCTCTGACCGGAAGTGGACAGGCCGTCATTCAACGCGATAATGGTCGGTTCGTGCAGTCGGGCACGATCCATCTGTGGGATCTGTTCGCATCTCGACGATTGCGTTCTTTCCAGGGACATCGCGGCGCGGTGACCTCGGTGTCCATGAGTTTTGATGGCCGATACGCTCTCTCCGGCAGCACGGATGGCACCATGAAACTGTGGGAGATAGCCAGCGGCCTCTGTCTGCGGACGTTCGCCGGCCACGGCGAGGCGGTCACATCGGTCTCCATGAGCGCCGACGGTCGCTTCGCCCTGTCCAGTGGCGCCGACAGGACGATGCGCGTGTGGACACTGGATTGGGAACTGACCGATACCGATCCCGCCGACTGGGACGAAGGAGCGCGGCCGTATCTGGAGACGTTCCTGTCCCTGCACACCCCATACACAGAGGCGACGCAGCCGCGCAAGCGCAGCCGCTCACCTCTGGCGCGATTTTTCCAATCCACCTCAGCAGAGAAAGACAACGGACGTGTGCCAAGACGAAAAGGCCCGCCGACGTGGACAGAGAAGGATTTCCAGCGACTCTTACGAACGCTGGGCTACGCAGGTTTCGGATGGCTGCGGCCCGAAGGTGTGCGAAGAGAATTGCTACGAATGGCGCGGGACTGGATGAGGTGATAGTGATTTGTTCCGCAGCGCTTCACAGAGTCGCTGCGAGAAGAGATGCGGCTGCGAAACTTCAAGCGATGGCCGCGGCCGGGTGCAATGCCTTCACTGTACCTCCGAGCCCGGCCGCCGTCTTTGGAGAAGCATACCCTGCGTTTTGCCTTTGCAATGCGAGCATGTCACGCCACGCGACCATCCCTCGGTGTCTTCTTCGGCGTTCATTGCCATCGCGTCCATGACTTCCTGATAATAGCGTGCATACTTCCCATTAAAGAAGAGAAGCTGAATCTTCTGATTCTCGTCCATGTGGAACCGCAAACTGTAGGGTTTGAGTAGATCGACACGGCGGCGCTGCAGTCGCTCCTCGGTCCACCACGAGGAACCGCGTCGTGCGAGGTCATCGGCCCGCGTTAGCAAGTCGCCAATGAGCAGACGGAACTCGCGTACCGTCTCACCGTTGACGGTTGGACCCGTAAGCGCTGCGAGCGGTGATTGCATTCGGACGCGACGGCGAGGCTCATCGACCACCTTTCCTCCCTGGTTCCAGGCTGCGATCCAGGCATTCAATCGCGGTCCCCAGTCCGGCCGCGAGGAGTCCGTCTGAATGAGGACGACCGGATCCTGGTTGGTCAACGCGGTCTCGAACAACTCATCGAAACCGTCGGTATCAACATAGTTGAGGGCTGTCGGCTTGATGTCAGGGGGCGGCGGAGCCTTGTAAGTGCGGACGTTGCGCGTGTTGCGGCAACTGAGCGCGGACAGGCAAAATAGAGGAATAGCCAGGACAATCCACCATCGCCTCGGGCTCTTTCTCATGAGCGCCCCCCGATCGGGTAGGCGCTCAGAGGACGCCGGGCCCGACTCTTTCGCCTGCCTGTGACTTGCAGAATGGGGCGGAGATATGCCGTAATTGTGTGAGTCTGTCCAGAGCATTTTTCCTTGGTCCTGGGGAGTGCCTTTCCGAGGAGGTTGCGCGGGGCGTGCCGGTTGGTGGAAGTTTACGAGCGGACGGACGCCGGTCGCGCGCTCAGAAGGAGTGACGATTGCGCACAAAAGGTAAAGGGCACTGGGGATACGGCTCGGCTGATCTAGGATCTGGGCAATTCGGGTAGCAACGCGGACGCCCGGTATGGTAAGGTTAACCTAGAAGGTCATGGAGGACCGTGACGCCCTGCTCGCAATCGCTCTCTCCCAACTGATGAGGGTACTTCTTATTCGTGGAGTTTTGTACAGGGATGTTCGTCCTCCTCAGAGTTGCGGAGGTAACCGTGCCACGCATTTTTTGCTATCGGAACAGGATCGCCCTTTCCATTTGTCGCCGTCTCAGCCCTATGGTTCGGCAGCCCTTTGCCGTCTCGTTGGCCGCTCTTTGCCTGGCGGTTTTGCCGGCCCTGGCGTCCGATGAACCAAAAGCCGAACAACAGCGCCCCAAATTCGACGACCTCTCGGGCGCACTGGTGATCGTGGGTGGGGGCGGCTTCCCGGACGATATTCGCGATTGCTTTCTCCAGTTAGCCGGCGGGAAGCAGGGTCACCTGGTAGTCATTCCCACTGCCAGCGAAAAAGCCGAGCGCACGCACAAGTATCTAAGCTATGACTACTGGCGCGAACAGGGGCTGGCATCCGTGTCGCTGCTTCACACGCTCGATCCGAAAGAGGCCAATGATCCGTCGTTCGTCAAGCCGTTGAAGGACGCTACGGCGGTATGGCTGGACGGTGGCGATCAAATGCGACTGGCCAAAGCCTATCACGGCACGGCCGTCGAGAAAGAATTGCGTCGCTTGCTAGCGCGCAGCGGCGTCATCGGCGGCACCTCGGCCGGCGCTTCGATCATGAGCGATATCATGATTGCCGGCGGCGAGCCGCAAGCTCGCGTCGGTGAAGGGTTCGGTCTCTTGCCCAACGTGGTCATCGATCAACATTTCCGCAATCGCAAGCGGCAGAAACGTCTGCTGGGCGTGCTGGCCGATCATCCGCGCTGCCTGGGCCTTGGCATCGACGAAGAGACGGCGGTGGTAGTCAAAGGCCACACCTTCAAGGTGTTGGGGAAGGCCAACGTCTCGGTGTGTCTGCCGCCTACGGAGCGTGACGAGGAGCCGGTGAAACTGCTCAAATCTGGCGAGGTTGGCGATCTGCTCAAGCTCAGTGAAGACGTGCTGGCGCGCATCAAATCGCCGGCAGAAGGCAAGCCGATGGCCAGCCGCGCAACCGCGCCGTAAGTGAACGAGCCGGAAGCGTTAGCCGCTATTTCTCACAACCGCTCTCGTTTCGCGTGTGGCGACGATGGGAAGACGGCTTGAGACGAACTGGACCGTCGTTGGAATGCACCAACGGACGTGTCGAGGACTTGCCGCAGGCCGTCATCCTCTTCTGCGACC
>DATBHJ010000016.1:0-7235 GCA_036557565.1 Gemmataceae bacterium | reverse complement strand
CGGACATGAGACGACCTCGCGAACGAAGGGATTGGGCTGAGCGGAGGAGATAGCGATTGTGGACCGCGAGATCCAGATCAATTTACATTTGGAGGAGGGAAGAACACCATCCCGCAGCGTAAGCGAGGGCCGCCCTCGCTTACGCTGCGGGATGGTGAAGGGATGAGTGAGCGTCAAGCGGCCGATTACTTGCCGCTTTCTTTCTTTTCGTTCATATCGCTATTCTGCGGGCGGATCAGCTCGAAATAGCGTCGGATGGTCTGACGGTGGCCAAGCGGGATCGGCTCGCTGTCCAGTACGGCATCCGACATTTTGCGATATTTCTGATAGTTTTCCTTGTAGCCGCGTTGGGCTTTCTGACGCGCTTCGGGAGAAGCGGTCGTTTCGACATCCGACGGTCCTTCGCCCGGCGTGCCGGTGATGTTGACCTGATTGTGCTGGCCGAGAAGCTGCGTCTTCTCGCCCTGCACGTTGCCGCTGGTCCCCGCACCGAAGTTTGAAGACGGACTCTTCGATTTCTCTGGCTTTTTGCCGCGGACCAGGCTGTTGCAGTTGCACTTGCCTTCCTTGAGGTTTTCCAGCTCGCCGGTGAGCAGATCGTTGATGCGCTTGCGGCGGGCCTGGTTTCGGACCTCCTTGGCCAGTACGGACGTGGCTTTCTTGCCCTTGCCCTTACCGCCCTTGAGACTCTCGGCAAAATCGGATACGGCCCCGCTGAGCTGACCGAGGCCGACATCGCCCATCTCCTTGGCCACCTGCTTGAGTTTCTCCTCGACTACCTTCTGCTCCTTGCGATCGAGCTGCGGATCTTCGAGCTGCTCCAGCTCCTTGGCGGCCTTGTCGAGCTTGCTTTCTTGCAGCGCCTTGCCGGCGCCTTCGAGCGCCATGGCGGCGCTCATGGCCGCTCCGAGAGATTGCAACTGGCCATCGACCAGGGCAGCATTGTACTGGGCTTGCTGAGACTGAATGGCCGCCTCCATCTCCGAGAGCTTGGCCAACGCCTCGCGCTCATCGACGCCGGGCTGCTTCATCTCCTCGATTTTCTGACGCAGCTTCTCGACCAGTTTTTCCAATTCTTTGTTGTCTTCCTGGCGTGCGGCTTCCTCCAGATCTTGCAGCGATTCCTGAAGACGATCGGCCTCGGCCACGATATGGGGCAGAGCTTCTGCAGGACCGGCTTCTACGGACGGAGTGCCGAAGGGAAACACCCACATGAGCGCCGCGATCGCCGCCGCGGCAACCCAGAGACCAACTGCATAGGGCATCGACCGAGGCCGCTGCAGCGGCGCCACCTGTCGCGGATCGACGCGCTGTAGGTGTTGCTCGGCGTCGGCAATTTGCAGCGACTGGAGCGGCGTGTGAGCGGGTTTGCTCAAGAACTCCAGCGCCGTGGCGGAGCGGTCCTTGAGCTGATAATGCTGATCGACGGCCACGGCGGCTTCGTGAATGCCGCGCCGCCAGAGCACTCCCGCCAATGCGAAAACGAGAGCCAGCACAGGTCCGGCCCCTGCTGCCACGGCCACGGCCAACTCCAGGGGCAGGGGAGAACCGTAGCGCCAGGCAATGAAACCGTAAATCAGGCCGGCAAATGAGCCGACCAAAAGACCGTACATCGTCAAGCGCAGGACGAAGGCCGCCCGCTGGCGGCGCCCTACAGATGCCAACACTCCGTACACGGATTCTTGCATGACCTGTTCCCTCCCATTCGGGGGTCTTAGATGGCCACTTCTGATCCTAACTCCGTACACGCTCCACCGCAACAGAAGAAGTTCGGTGACTGATTCCTAAACGTTGAAAGAGCAAGGCAAAATCGATGCGTCGCAGCGCCACATCTGCCAGGAAAATGAGCGCGGCCGCTGTGACCAGGTACGGCCACAAAGGCGTCGCGCGCGGCGCTGTTCGGTCAAGGTCGGCGAATACCGTTTCCGGCTCCGGATTGTACGTTCCGCCCGAAACTCGCGCGATCGCTTGCAGAAGCTCCTCGTTCGTTGGCCGCAGACGAAATTCGTCGTCATAGCCGACCACCAGGCCGCGCGATTGCTGCGATAACGTCTGTCCCTGTTGCTTCTGCGACATCTCCAGGTGATAGGCGCCCGATTGCGGCGTGTCGAACTCGGCGACGTAGCGGCCCGGTGCAGTCTGGGACATGGCCAGCTTGCGGTCGCCCAGCTGCGGATCGATGACCGTTAATTCCGTATCGACCTGGTTGAGGTATTTACCGGCGGCGTTGACCGCGTCCAGCGTCACGGTGGCCTTCCGCTCTTTCTGCTCCACCTGCACAACCACGCCCTTGGCCTCGCTCTTGCGCATGGTGTTCCGCACCAGCTGTGCCCAGAACTTGCTGAAGCCGGGCCAGCTCAGCCACTCGGCGGCCCAGCGGCTCTTGGCGTCCGACGTGAAGGCCGCCGACATGCCCAGTCCGTGACGCCACCATGCCAGGAGCGGATCGCCCTTTTCGGTGGCCAGGATGAACTCGCAGGTCGGCTTGGGCCGGGTGGTCACGTAGCCGAGCAGAAACGGCGCATTGGCCAGATCGATGCCGGACAGCACTTGTGTCGGTCGAACCACCTGAGGCGTGAACGGCTGCTCGTTGATGGCCGACTTGCTGGCCGTCACCGTTTCCTTGGCGAAAATCTGTGGCACAGACGAGGGATCGTCGGTGTAGTAATAGCGGCCATTGCCGATACGGGCGATTTCTTCAAGCAGCTTCTTGTCGGCATCCTCGCCCACACCCACGGTGGTCACGGTGATTTTCGCCTGGGCCATGTTCTGGGAGATGCCCTCGAAATCGCCGGGAGCAGAAATACCGTCGGTCAGGATGATGACATGCTTGAGCTTGGCCGTCGTGTTCAGAAGCGCGTCGTAGGCGGCTTCCATCGCGGGGGCCATCACTGTGCCGCCGCCGGCCTCGATGGCGCTGATCTTGTCGATGACACTGTTCTTGTTGGACGCCGGCTGCACGTCGCTCACCCAGAAAGTTTCGCCTTCAAAAGCGATGACGCCGATTTTGTCCTTGGGACCAAGTAGCTCTACCGCCCCGGCCGCCGCCTTCTTGGCCAGTTCGATTTTCTCGCCGCCCATCGAGCCGGACTTGTCGATGACGAGCACCATCGCCAGGCTGGGTTTTTCCTTCTCTTTCTCAAAATCGCTGCGCACCGGCAATATGTCTTCGATGACCGTCCGGTAGTAGCCGCCCAGGCCGAACGACTGATCGCCGCCCAGCATGATGAAGCCACCGCCTAGATCTTGAACATATGTTCGCACCGTTTGCATTTGCCGCTGGTTCAGGGCGGTGGCCGGTACATTTGAGAGGATCAACAGTTCATAGTTTTGCAGGTCCGACAGCGAATCGGGCATGCCCTGCGGCGGGCGAACGTCCACAAGAATGCCTTCTTGCTCCAGCGCCCAGGCCAGCGGTTTGCCGAGCTTGGGATCGCTCTCGATGAACAGGACGTGCGGTTTACCGGAGCTGAAAACCAACCCCGAGGCGGAGTTGTTGTCCTGCAAGCGATCGCTAAATCCGTCGATGCGCACGCTGAGCTGGGCCAGGCGCTCGTTGGTAAGCGATTGGCGGAAGCGGAAACGATTTTCGCCTTTTTTGATCTTTTTTTGCTCGCTGACTACCTTGTGATCGCCGCGGAAGACCTCGATGGTGCCCTGATCATCGTGGTTAGAGTCGATGACGACCTCGACGTAGAACGGCTCACCCTCGCGCACCTGGGCCGGCACTTGCACGCTGGAGACTTGCACTTCCGGATCGGAGCGCGTGGACAAGGGGACGGTCGAGATGGGCACGCCGGCGCGCAGGCTGGCTTTGAGGGCGTCGCCCTTGGTTTGGTTGCCGTCGCCCAGAAGAACGATGTGGGGCACGTACGAGGGCGGAATGGCCGCCGATGCGACTTCGAGGGCCGAGGCGATGTCGGTGCCCTGGCGTTCTTTCTCCTCCATCTTGACGGCTTGTTCGCGCTTGGGTCGGACCTCCTGGGGCCGGGCCGCGAAGGAAAGGAAGGCGACGCGATGCTCGCCTGCCGCCGGCAATGCGCGGTCGAGAAATTCGCGCACTCGTTGTTCGCCCTCTTCGCCGACACTGAGGCTTTCGTCTAGCGCGAAGACGACATATTGCTGGTGCGTCGGCCGCAACAGCGTCAAGCCGGCCAGGGCCAACACCAGCAGAATCACGATCAGCGTTCGGGAGATCAGAGACAGAATCTGCTGCCAGCGCGTGAAATCAATGAGGCTCCGATAGAAGTACCATCCGAGCACCGGCAGAGCGATCAGGCCGAGCAGGAACAGGGGATGCGTCAGTTCAAACATATCTTTGCCCTACCAGCCCGAAGCGTAAGCGAGGGCCGCCCTCGCTTACGCTTCGGGCTGGTAATATCCATACTTAACTGATCCAACGACGCTGATACAAGTACCACTCCAGTCCGGCCAGCAGCCATGCGGCGGCCAACAAGTAAAACCAGATCGGCCGACCCGCGAACCCGATCGCTCGCGCTGGTTCTTCACCCAACGAAGGCAGCGATTCCGGCGGACGCAAATCGCTTTCTTCGCGGTTGGCCAGGTTGCAGGCGATCTCCTGGACCGGCGCGGCGCCGGGCGTGTCGGCCACGATGCTCCACACGCCGCATTGATCCAGCGGTCCCACCGTCGTCTTTGTGACATCCGGCGGCAGCTTGCGTGTTTGGCCGTCCGGTCCACGCAACAAGTATTGACTATCCGATGTCTGCGGCAGCGTCACCTCGGTAATCGAACCCGTCGCCAACGCCTCTCGTAGTTCACCTCGACCGCCCGCGAACCAGCCCAGCGTGTTGGTGACAAGGATGGGAAACGCCGTTCGCAACGGCAAATCCCCTTTATCGAGGTTCACGGTCAGAACGAGCACCTTTCCTTCCGGCCTATCCAGAGCCACTAGCAGCGGCTCACCGGTCAGGGCAGCGGCGAGGATCTGTGGCTTGCCCGCGGATGGCGTGAACGTCAATTTGCGGGCTTCCGGCATCAACACGTTGTCGAGCCGGATGTGGGCCATCAACGGCGAATCGCGGTCCTGCTTCGTCACCAACGGGTTTTCAATCTTGCCTCCTACTTCCCACAGATCGCAGCCGCCCTCCGGATCGATTACCAGGGCCGGCCCCGGCGGCAGCGGGTTGGGCACTTGATGATGGTAGACCATGATGGTGCCTGGCGAGCGGCGGGGCTTATCCCCGCCGTCTGGCAGTTTGCGGGCGACACTCAATTGAACCAGCGCGTGCGCCTCCAGCACCTTTTCGATGAACAGATCGCCGGTCGCGCTGACGAACGTGACCGGCTGATACTCGCGGTGTGGCAGCAGAGCAACAGCGCGATTGTCCGCCATCAGTGCATCATCTCGATTGATCCGTGCTATCAGCCGGCCGCCACCGGCAGACGTTTTTTCGATGACTTTGCTCCACTTCTCGTTGGCAGCGAGTTTAAGCGGCACCACTTCGATCAGGTCGTCGTTCAGGTCGATCTCAAAACGGCACTCCACTTCCTCGTCGGAATCATTGACGACTTCGGCGAGGATTTCATAACCGATGGGATCGAGCAAACTGCGGCGGGCCTGGAAGGCGGTGATGCCGACGTTTCCTGTGTGCTGGCCGATGCCGACAATCTGGACGTGATCCATCTTGGCGAGGTCGGCAAATTTATTGGCGCAGCCGTCGGTAAGAACGACGACCTGGACGTGCTTCTGCTCACCCTGTTCGTCGTGGATGAGTCGATCTGCCAGGGCGACGGATTCGGCGAGGTGAGTTGGCCCATCACCGGCGGGGACGGAGGCAAGGTGCTCGTGCAGCGTGCGTTGATGTCCGGTCAAGCCGCAGATCACTTGCGGCTGCGTGCCGGCGGCGATGATGGCCATTTCGTCGCGGGCACGCAAGCCGTCGATGACGCGCTGCCCCAATTCCTTCGCTCGCGCCAATCGGCTCGGCTCGACATCGGTGGCGTTCATGCTGGCGGAGTTATCAATCACCAGCACAACGCGCCGCGCCGCATCGATCTCCCACGAAAAGAATGGCTGAATCAACGCTCCAACCAAGAGAGCCAGGAACGCCAACTGCACCAAAAGCGAGATGAGATGCCGCAATCGCTGCCATAACGAACGTGGTTTCTTTTCCTCGAAGATTTGTCGCCAAAAAAGGATGGTGGACACCGGCACGCGGCGCAGGCGGATCTTCAGGATGTAGAAGATTACAATCGGGATGGCGAGGCTTGCCCAGAGTAATCCCATCGGATTGGCGAGATTCATGGGAGCAATTCCTCTTGCAGCCAGAAAACTCAACGTACCGCGCCGGCGACACGCATCATCTTCAATATCAACTCGTCAAAGGGAATCTCCGTTGACGTCCGCGTGCAGCCCAGGCCGTACTGATTACTGTAACGCTGCACGGATTGCTGGAAGGCCTCGAACAGCTTGCGGTATTGACGTAGGTTCTTTTCGGTCACGGTCACCTTGCGTCCCTGCGTCGTCTCAATGTCATACAACTCCAGATCGCCGAGCATGTTGGCGGGATTGGCCTCGCAGCGATCGTATATCTGCACGATATGCGGCTCATAACGGCGATGTCGCAGCAAATCCATGCCGCGCTCGAAACCGTTGGCATCGTAAAGGTCGCTGACGACGATGGCCAAGCCGCGCCGCTGATTGCGATGGACGAAACCGCTGACCACGCGCGCCAGGTTCGTGTCGGCACCCTGCGGCTGGAGATTTTCCAGGAAGTGCAAGAGCGCCAGGATGCGTCCCTTGCCGCGCGTCAGGGGGAAATCCGCGACGATGTCATCGGCGAAAGCAACGACAGCGATGCGATCGAGGTCGGCCAGGGCGATGTACGCCAGTGCCGCCGTCACTTGCCGGGCAAAGTCGAACTTCGACGGAGAGCCGAAGTTCATGCTGCGTGAACAGTCGAGCAGCAGATAGACGTGCAGATCTTCCTCTTCCTGAAAGCGTTTAAGCAACAGCTCGTCGTGGCGTGCGTACAGGTTCCAGTCGAGGTAGCGAAAGTCGTCGCCGGGTGTGTATTCGCGGTGGTCGGCGAATTCGATGCCGCCGCCCAGTTGCATCGTTCGCCGCTGCGCCAGCAGCGTGCCGCGAAAAAGACGCTTGGATACAAGCGACAGGTATTCGAGTTTCTTCAGAAAATCGGAGTCGAATAGCGGCATAGAGTTTCACCGTATGGCGAGCGGGGGGCGTAAGCCCCCTGTTTTTGAGGAACAGG
>DATBHJ010000015.1:0-6154 GCA_036557565.1 Gemmataceae bacterium | reverse complement strand
GCTGATCGTTCAAAACCTCTTCTTCGACCTGCCGCCGCACGGAATCGAAGTGAGGCGGTTCGCCCCCGAATTTGGGAGGCCGGAGGTGGGGCGGACCACCCGGCGGTGGCTCGCCCAGCTTGTCCGGCGGACGCGAGTGACAATCGCCGAAGGCGGCGCAAAATTCTTGTGCTTGAAGCGCGCGGATTTTCTCGCGCTGTGAGGCATCCAGATGCAACGCCTCGATCACTTCTGGCTCCTCAAAAGCGCGCATACCTTTGAGCTGGAGATCAATCTGCCGAAGTCGCCGTTGCTGTTCCCCGGTCAGTATTTGCTGGGCTTCCGCCTCTATCCGCTTGACCTCCGTCAGAAAATGCTGGAGTCGCTCCGTTGGAGACAAGTTCGAGGGCTCCAAGGGCCGGTTCTTCAAATCCTCCATCAGCTGACGGATTCGCTCGCGCTGTGCTTCGACGGCTTTCAGTTCTCCAACCACGCCCGGATCGCTCAGCAAATGGTACTGAAAGCCGCCTTGTAAGTCGGCGAGATTGTTGAGAATGCTCTGCACGCGCTCCTTCGTAGCCGATAGCTCAGCCTGGGCGGCGGGATCGTACCGGCTTTGATCGATGAGTTTCTCATAATAGACGAGGAAATAATCCTGGAGTAAGCGCCGTCGCAGGCCATCGAGAAACGGCTTATCTATCAGTTCCTCCTCGCACAATTTGAACATGCCATCGACGGCTTCTCGAGCAAGTAGAAATTGTTTCTCGGCCTCCTGCTTGCGCTCGCGCTCGCGCTCATAGGCTGCGTGGATCATGGTGGCGCTGAGCAGGGAGCCGACGGCGGTGAATAGACACAGCAAAACCGCGGCCCAGACAATCGAGGGATGCCGCCGTGCCCATTTGCGCAGCCGCTGCACCACCGTCGCTCGCCGCGCCTGGATCGGCTTATCCTGCAAATAGCGCGACAGATCGTCGGCCAGATCGCGCGCCGTGCCATAGCGCTCGGAAGGAGATTTGGCCAGCGCTTTGAGGACGATTGTCTCCAGTTCGACGGGAATCGACCTCTGGTGGACACGCGGCTGTTGCGGATCATCGTTCAGAATCTGATGAAGCAGCGTTTGCCGGTTGGCGCCTTCAAAGGGCGGATGCAGCGTCAGCAGTTCGTAGAGTGTGGCGCCCAGTGAATAGATGTCGGTGCGGTGATCGATGGCAAGACGTTGGCCGTTTGCTTGTTCGGGACTCATGTAGCGCAGCGTGCCGAGCAGATCGCCGCTTTGCGTCAGACTGGCTTCGGTCTGGAACTGGGCGAGTCCAAAATCCGTGATCCAGAGATGGCCGTGCGCGTCCACCATCAGATTGCCGGGCTTGATGTCGCGGTGAATGACGCCGTATTCGTGAGCGTGTTCCAGGGCCTCGGCAGCTTGAATGCCGAGCCGAGCCACGGTGCGATAAAAGCCGGTGCTGTTGGCGGAGTACGACGTGGCCAGGGCGCTGACGGGTTTAACTGTTTCGCAGGCTCGGGGCGCGGAGGAAACTTCGTTCGCCGCTTCCGCCGGTGGTACGTAAGACGCGGTGGCGTCGGCCGACGGGACAGATTTATCGTTTCGCGCGAATCGATAAGTCGCGCTCGTTGTCTGTCTCAGATCGTGAATCACTTCGGCCAGACTCTGCCCCTCGATGTACTGCATGGCGTAGAAGTGGACACCGCGCTCGTTGCCGACCGAATACACCGGCACGATGTGCTGATGGTGCAGCTGCGCCGCCGCCCGCGCCTCGTTCTTGAAGCGTTGCAGTTGCTTGGGATCGAGGGTCAAGGCGAAGGGGAGGACTTTTAGCGCGATACGCCGGCCCAGCGAGAGCTGTTCGGCTTCATAGACGATGCCCATGCCGCCGCGTCCGATTTCGCGCACCAGGCGGTAATCGCCCACCGCGGCTCCCGGTTGCCAGTCGGGATGCGCCGCCTCTGTACCGGCAGACGATTTCGACGCCGAGCTGGCCTGGTGCAACACCTCCATTCCTTCCAGGCATTCGGCCAGGGCGTCGGCAATCGCAGCATGACGGGACAGGAACTCCTGGCGATCGGGTTTCTGACCCGCTTCCAGGGCGGCGAGGTATTCGTCCAGCGCCTCGACCACACGAGGATCATCCAGCTGGCGAGACGGATTGCGCGAGTAATCCGAGTCGAATTTCTTGGCTTTCATGGCAAACCGCCTTCCATCACGCGCCGCAGGCTGGCGAGCGCTCGCGGCCACTGCTTCTTCACGCTGTCCACGGTTCGACCCAGGCGCTTGGCGACTTCGGGAAACGTCAACCCCTCCAGATGGCGGAGGACGAGCAAATCGCGCCACATATCCGGCAAACGAGCCAGCGCTTCGGCCAGCAGCACGGCTTGCTCGCGGCGAACGGCTTGCTGGCTGGGCGAACTCTGCTGGGCCACCAGCCCGCGATCCAGAGCATGCGACGACTGATCCAGCTCAACGGTCAGTTGTCGTTCCAGCCGCACATCGCGGCGCTGAGCGCCCTGATAATGGCGCACCAGGTTCGCCAGAACGTAGGCCAAAATCTGCCGCAGCCAGCCCAGAAATTCTTTCTCGGTCGCGCCCCGGAACTGTGCGAAATCACGATAGGCGCCGAGAAAGGCATCCTGCACGACGTCGCCCGCATCGACTTTGCCCTGCAAGCGCCGGCCGATCTGCACCTGGGCCAGGAGCGTCAAATAGGCGCGATAGGACTCCAGCAGTTGGCCCAGTGCCTGGCCATCGCCCGCGCGGGCTTGATCGAGCAAGGTTACGGTGACGGGGCTAATCTGCTCGCTCATCATCAATACCCATCGGAGCCTGAGGCGTAAGCGAAGCGCCTTCGCTTACGCCTCAGGCTCGGAGAAATCGTTCCATCGTTACTGAGGTTGCGAAGGCGGTCCCCCGCGACCGCGGAACCCACGTCCCATGCCGCCGGGTCCGCCCTTGTGTTCCTGGTGGCATGCTTTGCACGTTTGGTTATCGGAGAGCTTGGCATGGGCATCCAACGCATCCTTTTTGTTCTTGGCTTTGGCAGCGCGTTCCAGGGCCGACGCCGACTCGGAGAAGCTCGTTGCCTGTTTCGTCCACGATTCCTTGCTGCCCTTGGGCGGATCATAATTCTTCAGCGAGGCGGCAAGATCGGCGAACTCCTTCGCCTGCGGTTGAATCGTCTCCCAGGCCGGCGAATCGCTCGTCAGCTCCTGACCAATCGAATCTTTCAGCGATGGTTGGCCTCGAAAGAGTTTCGTCATGGCTTGGTGGATTGGCCCTCGCTGCCCGCCTCGTCCACCGAACATGCCCGGCGGAGGTCCACCACCGTTTTCCATTCCCTGGCCGACCGCTTCGTCCTTCTTGCTCTTGTTGCATGCGGAGCCGGCGCCAACGACACAAAACACGACAGCCAAGATCAGGACACGCCCTAAACGCTTCCCCATTGCATGAATCTCCTCAGAACAAATGGATAGAAGTCCGAATTGCTGTCCGCGTCAACCAGTGACGGCAAGGAGACAGCATCTCGTTAAATAGGAACCAAAAGGATTCTAACCGTGCCGACAATTTAAGGAAACGCATCCTCGCCGTTTGTCGTCCCTCTTGCCGGACGCTGGTTCCCTCTTGCACAATGCACAGCAGCGGCGAAGTCTGTTGATTGCGAGGTCACCCGATGCGAATCGTCGAGCAAAAAGTTTCGGCCGGGGATCGTCCCATCTTTGACCTGGACGAGTTCCTGGCGCGCCCGCTGTATGCTCATCTGGCCCATAGCAGCGAGCATGGCCCGCGCGAATCCCCAGTCTGGTTCCATTGGGACGGCCAGGCTTTCTGGATCATCGGCGGTGAATCGTTCCCCACAAACCTGAAGAGGGATCCTCGTTGCGCGCTGGGCATCGTGGATTGGAAACCGGCCATAGGGCGTAGTCAGCATGTCGGCATACGCGGGCAGGCGGAGGTTCTTCCGTTCGACACTTCCATGGCCCGGACGATCTTCCGCCGCTATTTCGGTCCAGACGAGAATCAATGGGACCGACGCTTTGACGATGTATTCACGGGGGAGCTGAACCTGGAGATGGTTCGTATTGTCCCGGAGACGGTCGTGGTTCGCGATCAGTCGTATCGGCCAACCCCGTGGGCACAGCAACAACGAGAATAGAACAGGAGTCTCTTCACAATGACTGCCGATGACCTGGCTGCTGCTGTGGGAAGAGAAGCTGCGAACGAATTGGCCAGCGCCCTGAGCAAGCTCAAGCATTGCCTGGGCCAGTTGAACGAGGAGCAACTGTGGTGGCGTTCGCAGCCCTCCCTGAACAGCATTGGCAATCTCATTCTGCATCTGTGCGGCAACCTGCGCCAGTGGGTCGTTGCCGGTCTGGGAGGCGCCGCAGATGTGCGCGACCGGCCCGCCGAGTTCGCCGAGCATGGTCCCATTTCCAAAGAGGAGTTGCTGCACACACTCGATGCCGTAGTTGGGGAGGCCAAGGAAGTGCTGGGCCGATTGACCGCTCGCCAACTGCTGGAACCGCGCCGTATTCAGGGGTTTGATGTAACCGGCCTGGCGGCGATCTTCGATACGATTCCCCATTTCCGCGGCCACACGCAGGAGATCGCCCACATGACCCGCTTACAACTGGGCGATGTTTACAAGTTTTTCTGGGTGCCCACGACACCGGAGCAGGGGTCGGCACATTGAAGAAACACGTTCTCAAGTCGATGGCCTTCCCCCCTCTTGCCGGACGCCGGTTTGTTCTGACACAATGCAAGGCGTCTTGGATTCCTCCGCACGAGAAAATGCGTAAATGGACCTTCTGCTAATCGATGACGAGGCCAGTTTACGGAGGACATTGCGCACTGTCCTGGAGAGCATGCGACATAGCGTGGCCGAAGCCGCTTCTACGGATCAAGCTCTGCACTGGCTGCGCAAACAGCATTTCGACGCCGCCTTTCTCGATCTGCGTCTGGGACGCGAGGCGGGAATGGATCTGCTGCCGTCGTTGTTGCGCGAAGCGCCGGGATTGGCAGTGATCGTCATCACGGCCCACGCCACCATCGCCTCGGCGGTGGAAGCGATGCGGGCGGGTGCGTTCGACTATTTGCCCAAGCCGTTCACGCCCGATCAGCTCCGCCTTGTCCTCGAACGCTGGCGGCAGGTGCAGCGCTTGCGGAACCGGCTGGCCAATCTCGAAGAACAAATGCGCGCGACGACGCCGGAGGTGGATCTGCACACAGGCGAGCCGGCCATGCAGCAGGCACTGGACCTGGCCTTCCAGGTGGCGCCCAGCGAGGCGACGGTGCTGCTGCGCGGCGAAAGCGGCACGGGCAAGGGAGTGCTGGCGCGGGCCATCCACGAACGCAGTGGCCGAGCCGGTGGCCCGTTTGCCATCGTCCACTGTCCCAGCCTGTCGGGCGAATTGCTGGAGAGCGAGCTGTTCGGCCACGTCAAGGGTGCCTTCACGGGTGCGGTGCGCGATACAGAGGGCAAGGTGGCGGCGGCCGAGGGCGGCACGCTTTTTTTCGACGAAATCGGCGACGTGCCGCCAGCGGTACAAGCGAAGCTGTTGCGCTTGCTTCAAGACCGCGGCTATGAGCGCGTCGGCGAAACGACAACACGGATCGCCAATGTGCGCATCATCGCTGCCACCAATCGGAACCTGGCCGCGGAAGTGGCGGCCAGTCGATTCCGCGAGGACTTGTTTTATCGCCTCAACGTCATCGACATCGAGCTGCCGCCCTTGCGTCAGCGGCCGGGCGATATCCTACCCCTGGCCGAGCATCTGTTGGCTTTTTTCGCAAGACAGACAGGTAAGGCGGTTCAGTCATTTGCGCCGGATGCTCAGGAGGCATTGATACGGCACAAGTGGCCGGGCAACATCCGCGAGCTACGCAACGCCATCGAGCGCGGAGTGATCCTGGCCGGCGGCGCGACACTGGAGCGCGTGCATCTGCCCGGACAGGTGGGCAATCCACCGCCGCCGCGCGTCGAGGTCGGCGGCGCCGTGACGCTCGACGCCCTGGAAGCCGAGCACATCCGCTGTGTTTTGGCCAACAGTCCGTCGCTGGAGGAGGCCGCCGTCACCCTGGGCATCGATCCCAGTACGCTGTATCGAAAACGCAAACGCTATGGGTTGTAGTTCGCAATCCGAGCCGCGCACGCAGCGCAGCGGAGTA
>DATBHJ010000014.1:0-17626 GCA_036557565.1 Gemmataceae bacterium | reverse complement strand
GCCCCACCCTACTTGAAAGTTTCACCCGATTGTCCACGCCTTCTTGAGCGGTTTCAGGTGACGCAGCCGTTTGTTACGGATGCGTCGGCGCTTGCGCATCATCTTGGCACTGGATCGAGCCATCGGAATTACTCCTTTCTTTTTAGATAGTCGGTAGTTTCCAGGGATCGCGGTGCTCTCTGTCGAGCCATTTATTCGCCTCGTCGTTCTCGACGAACTGCCAGCGGTCTGGATCCCAGCGTAGCGCACGATGATTCCAGTAGGCCAGATTGCCGAGATGGCAGACCGTCACCGAACGCGCCCCGATCTCCACGTCGCAGAGGGGGCGACGGCGCGACCGAACGCATTCGATCCAATCGCGCTGATGTCCGGGGGATTTGTAAAGCCGGACATCGTGGACTCCCAGCGGCTCCTTGATGATGCCCTCCGGATCGCTCTTGAGATAGCCGCGATCGACGAAGACCTTGCCGTCACTGCCGGAGAAAGTGAGGCCCCGGACATTCTTGCCGGCATCGTCCTTGTCGGCGTGAATCACGACGACGCCGTTAGCGTAGATATAGCGCAGTCCCTTCTCCGCCTTGGGATCTTCGGGCGGGACGATCTCGATTGGCCCCGATTCGTCCATGCCCAGGCCCCATTGTGCGATGTCGAAGTGGTGGGCGCCCCAATCGGTCATCATGCCGCCGGAGTATTCGCGGTAATTGCGCCAGTTGGGGAAATGCTTGTGAACGCCGCGCGGACTGAGGACCGCGTTGTATGGCCGTTTCGGCGCCGGTCCCAGCCAGCGGTCCCAATCGAGTCCGGGTTCGTCCGCCTCGGCCGGCAGATCGCAGGGCCGACTGGGTCCGCCGACGTTGACGTAGATCGTTCTCAGCTTGCCGATGCGACCGCTGCGCACCAGCTCGCAGGCCAGGCGAAATTCCCTGTCGGAGCGCTGTTGGCTACCGGTCTGGAAAACGCGGGCATACTTGCGGGCAGCATCGCGCATCAGTTTGGCCTCGTGGATGGTCAGCGATAGCGGTTTTTCGCAGTACACGTCCATGCCGGCCTTGCAGGCCTCGATGGCGGGGATGGCGTGCCAGTGATCGGGCGTGGCAATGGCCACGGCATCGATGTCCTTGCGAGCCAGGAGTTCGCGGAAGTCGTTGTAAACATCGCAGCCCTTGTACGCGCCGCTCTTCTTCTGCTCGGCATAGCGTTTCTCGACCGTTTCCTTGGCACTGTTGCGGCGCGTAGTATCCACGTCGCAGACAGCCAGGACTTGCACGTCATTGGCACCGAGGAAGTGGCCAAGATGGCCGCGATTCTGGGTGCCGACGCCGATGAAGCCAAGCGTGATGCGATCGCTGGGCGGCGTCGCCTTTTTGGCAGCGGGTTGGGCGGAGGCAGTCGTGAGGGCCGGCAACGTCAAAGCCGTGGCCGCAGCTCCTTGCACGAAATGACGGCGGGTGATGGTGTGCTTGTTCTTGCTCATGATGAGCCTCGATGGAGAAAAGTAATTGGGCGGAAACGGAGATCCCATTGAGAGAGTACAGGAAGCGGCAGCGGAGGCAAGAACGACCTCCGCTTTTACAAGCCGCGACCGCTGCGGAGATTGAACTGCCTAGCGGCCACGGTATCATGAGGCTTGTTTCGTCCGCCCGCAGCTGAACACGTAGTTGTACGCAACATCCGAAGTGAGTGGCTGATGTCCCTTGATCGCATCTCCATCGAAGTGACCAATCGCTGCGCCAAGGCATGCTGGTTCTGTTATAACCACAGCTTACCGGAAGGGGACACACGCTGGACCGCCGAGGAGCTCGTATCGTTCGTCAGCGATTGCGCCGCCCACGGTGTCAAGGCGGTGTCATTTGGCGGCGGTGAACCGCTGCAATACGACGATCTCTTCCTTGTTCTCGAACGCTTGCGGGGCACGCTTTTTCGTTCGCTCACTTCCAACGGTCTATTGCTGCATGGCGAGTGCCTGGAGCGCTTGATTGCCGCCGCGCCGGACAAGGTGCATTTGTCGATCCATTTTCCCGAGCGTGACGGCGAGGTGCGTCGGGTTGTCCGCCAGGTCCTTGAGTTGGCAGAGCGAGGCATCCGCAGCGGCATCAATCTTCTAGTGTCGCGCTCCAATCTACCGGCAGCAGGACGCGCTGCCGAGATCGTGCGTCAGTCCGGCATCGGCAACGAGCGCATCGTCTATCTGCCGATGCGCGGCCAGGACACGCCGACTCCTGCTGAAGTGGCCGCCGTTGCGGGGGGCAAGCCGTTTCAATCGATGACCTGCCTGGTACAGTGCAGCCGTAGTCCGCGCTTTTGCTCGATTGGCTGGGACAAAACCGTGGCCTGGTGTTCGTACACGCGGACCCGGCGGCAGCTGCCGGCGTTGACGTATGAGGGACTGAACACGGCCCTCGATGGGCTGGGACTCGAATTCTGCGGAGGTATCAATGGGAACTGATTATCCAGCAGCACACAGCATGGACACTTGTTTCTTCGCCATCGACCGCGATGGCCATGTCGCCTGTTTTGACACAGGCGAGGCCGGAGCCGTTCCTGCCGTCGCGTTCTCCGGCGAGGAGGCGTACGAGCTACGCCAGCAACTCGCCGAGTTGCCCCGCGTCGAGGTCTTACAAGACCCCAGCGGTTGCAGTAATCCTGGCTCTGCACAGGGAACCGATTTTCACTGGGGTTTAGTTGGCTCGAATCATCCCATTTTGTTGTTCCTTGCCTCGCTCGATCTGGTTCGTGACGAAATCGTCGCAGGCCGCGCTGTAGAGCTGCCGGCCTGCAAAGGCGTTGCGGTCCTGTTTCAGTCTTTGCCCGCGGAGCTAAGTCAACGACTGCATGACAGTGGTGCCTGCCTCGGCTGCAGGCTCCACTATCAAGAAATCGAGGAATTCTACCCGGATCTGGGTACACACGGACTATTCATGTACACGCACCTCACAGACAACTGGATCTCTGGACCCTATGGCCGCCAAAGCCAACCCGCCCGGCCCATCCATGTCGATCAATTGCCACCGCAGATTCGGGAAGCGGTCAAAGCCATGCGCTTTGACTCGCTCTGCTTCGCTGAGACGCCGCATATTCAGCCGGTCGAACACGCTGAGTGCTTCTCGTGGGAGGCAGCCTACATGGACGTGACCGGCAAACACATCCGGCCCATCCCCGGTAAGGAAGAGGAATACGCACAAGCCTACGAAGAACTTGCCGACTTAACCAACAAGGACGACAACCCGCAGGTCGAGCCTCCTCCGGGACATCAACCGCAGGGCGGCGAGCAATGAAAGGAGTTTGTCGTGTTGGTCCTGCGCGGACACGAGGACACCGTTCGCTGCTTGAGCTATTCGCCCGATGGTCGCTATCTGGCGTCCGGCAGCGAGGACAAAACGGTTCGTCTGTGGGACTTGGCCAGCCATACTCCCGCCGTTCTGAAGCACGAAAGCAGCGTGGAAGCGCTCGCTTTCAGCCCGGACGGCAACATGCTGGCAATAGGCACGGCTGTCGGCGAGTTGTTGGCCTGGGACATGCCGCAACGTCATCGACGCTCTCACGTTCAGGCTCACAGAGGTGGAATTCGCGTCCTCTCGTTCGCTCCGGATGGCCAGACGCTAGCCACGACGGGCTGGGATAGCAGCGTGAAATGCTGGAATACGGCCACGCTCAAGCAACTCCGGTTTCTCCAAATCAGCGATTCTTGTTCCGCCGTGGCTTATGCTCCCGATGGCAAAACCCTGGCCGTCGGCCTCGACGATGGCAGCATTCAATGGTTCGATCGTGCCGGCAGACGAGCCGGCCGCGTCGAAGGGCCGTGCCGATTGCTCGCGCTGGCATGGTCACCCGATGGTCGCTTGCTGGCCTCGGGTCACTCGGATGGAACGCTCGCTCTGTGGCAAGGAGAGCAATTGCACGCGACTTTACGCGGACATACGTGGACGATCTACGCCCTGGCTTTCACGCCAGATGGCCGCACTCTCGTTTCCGGTGGCGCCGATGGCACGGTGCGTCTCTGGGATGTCGCAGGCCGGTGGGAGCGCCGCTGTTACCGTTGGCACACGAGCTGGGTCACGTGCATGGCCGTCGCACCGGATGGCATGACTGCGGCAGCCGGCAGCGCCGATCGAACCATCGTCATTTGGGATCTGTATGAGGGATAATTGAGTAGTGGGCTAGGACTGTGTTGATTTCCGTTTCTTGATGGTGTCTGCAATCGCTTTCGCCAGCAAGATAACTCCAAGGATGGTAAGGACGATTCGAGCCACGATGCTGGGTATTTCGAGCGCAAAATGAAAAGAGAAAACAGCGAGGATCATCTCTGCCCAAGGAAGCTCCAGACAGCGACGGAGCCAATTGGTCCAATTGATCCGTTTGCCACCGTTCTCCATTCGTTTCTCCAACACACCCCCTGGCCCGCTACCAAGTTATCGATTAACAAAGTTACACAAAAGCGAAACTTGCCAGACGGGAATCGATTCCAACATGACCCGCGGAGGTTGCCCTATTCTCCTTCAGACACACCCGTCGGAAAGATCTTCGCCACGGGAGGTGCGGGAGAACGCAATGCCTTGTCGGCAATGTCGCGGCGATAAAACGCGCCGGGGAACTGGATGCACGCCACGGCTTCGTAAGCCCGGCGCTTGGCGTCGGCCAGTGTGTCACCCAGGGCCGTGACGCCCAGGACGCGACCGCCGTCGGTCAGAGTGCGATCGCCGTCGCGACGAGTGCCGGCGTGGAACACCTTCACATCCGGCAACTTCGCGGCGTCGGCCAGTCCTCGGATGGTCAGTCCCTTCTGGAAATTGCCCGGATAACCTCCGCTGGCCATGACCACGCACACTGCCGGACGCGGGTCCCACTCCAATTTACCCTCGAACGTGTCCAGCCGTTCGTCCACGACGGCCTCGATGAGATCGAGCAGATCGGTACGCAGTCGCATCAGCAAGGGCTGAATCTCCGGATCGCCAAAGCGACAATTAAACTCCAGCACGCGCGGTCCCTGGTTTGTCGTCATGATGCCGGCGTATAGAACGCCACGGAACGGCTGACGCCGGCGCTTCATCGCGTGGACCGTCGGCACCAGGACCTCGCGGTCGATGGTGTCCAGCAGCTCCGGCGTGCCCAGGGGTGCGGGACAGTACGCTCCCATGCCGCCGGTGTTTGGTCCCTTGTCGTCGTCGAAGGCGGCCTTGTGGTCCTGCGTCGGCTGCAAGGGCACGATGGTCCTTCCGGACACCAGGGCAAGGATGCTCAGCTCTTCGCCCTCCAGGCGCTTCTCGACGACCACGTGCCGGCCGGCGGCACGGCCGAACTCCTCACGGACCATGATGCGCTGGATGGCCGCCAACGCTTCTTCGTTGGTCGAACAGACGACGACGCCTTTGCCGGCGGTGAGTCCGTCGGCCTTGACCACCAGGGGATTATCGCGGGTTTCGATGTAGCGGCGCGCGAATTCGGGATGATCGAAGATGCGGAACTCGGCGGTCGGCACGTCGGCGTGACGCATCAGCTCCTTGGCGAAGACCTTGCTCGATTCCAGCCGCGCCGCCTCGCGCGTTGGACCGAAGATGCGCAAACCGGCCTTCTGAAAGTGATTGACGATGCCGCGAGCCAACGGCTCCTCCGGCCCGACCACGGTCAGGTCGATCTTCTCTTTGCGAACGAAGGAGACAAGGCGATCGAACTCGAGTGGATCGATCGGCACATTTTCGCCGTCCTCGGCGGTGCCGGCGTTGCCGGGAGCGCAATAAACTCTCTCGGCTCGCGGCGATTGAGCCAGCTTCCACACCAGGGCATGTTCGCGCCCGCCCTTGCCGACAACGAGTACCTTCATAAATCCGAAATCCGAAACTCGAAATCCGAAAGAAGCACCAACATTCAAAAATATCAAAAATCAAACCGCGGACTGCGCGGTTTCTTTCGGATTTTGAATTTCGGTTTTCGGATTGATTAAGAGTTGGGTATGGTCGGGGCCGAGGCGATGGCAGTAGTCGCCGAAGCTCTCGCCCGGCCGGCGCTCTTCTTTGTAGTGACGCAAGAGCGGCTCCAGCGTAGATATGATTTCGCCACGCGGGACCAGGTCTTTGAGCGGGAAATTCAGGCGGTCGCCTTCGATGCGGCCTCCGATATAGACGACGTACTTGTCGCCGCTGCGGCCGACGATGCCGATGTCGCTCTGGTAGGGACGGGCACAACCGTTGGGACAGCCCGTCATGCGGACGCCGAGCGTCTCGCGCTCCAGACCCAGCTCTTTGAGCAGCGTTTCGAGTTCGTCGATAATGCTGGGGAAGACGCGCTCCGCCTCGGAGATGGCCAGGCCGCACGTCGGAGTTGCAGGACAGGCCATACTGTGTTGCCGCACATTGCTGACATGATTGGGACGAGCGATGCCGTAATCATCGAGCATCCGTTCGAGAAGCGGCAGGGCGCTGCCGTCGAGATTGCACAGAAGCACGTCCTGCATTCCCGTCAGCCGTAGCTCCGGCTGGAAGCGCTCGACGATGGCGCGCAAACCCGAACGCAAACGCAGCGAACCGACGTCCTTGACCCGGCCATTCTCGATACTGAGTCCGTAAAACCATTTGCCGTCGCCCTGCGGATGTAAGCCCAGGTGCAAGTGGTAGCCGCTGATAGACACCGGCCGCGGCTGCGCCGGCATGCCCCCGAGGTAACCCGCCAGCACGCTACGGAATTTCTCGACACCCCAATCGTGGACCAGATACTTGATGCGCGCTCGTTTGCGATCGGCGCGATTGCCGTGATCGCGGAAGAGCTTCACGACGGCCTCGGCCGCCTCGATGATGTCGCTAGCCGGGACGTAACAGATCGGCCTGGCCAACATGGGGAAGGTGTTGGCGTTGCCGTGCGTCATGCCCATGCTGCCGCCGACGAGCAGGTTGTAGCCGGCAATCCCCCCCCCACCCCCCCCAAGATGGGGGGGGGAGGGGGGGGCGACAATGGCCAGCAAGCCGAGATCCTGGCCGTATACATCGATGCAATTATCATCCGGCAGGGCCAGACCGGTTTTGAATTTGCGGGGCAGGTAAACTTTGCCGTAGATCGGCTCCTCTTCGCCGGGAGGCGGCGGCGTTTTGCCTTGATGCTGGCTCAGGTGCGTGACCGGCTCCCCGTTGAGCCAGATTTCGTGGTAGGCACGGCTCCGCGGCGCCAGGTGCAGGGCCAGTCGGCGGGCCGTGTCTTGCATTTCCGCACGAACGCCGTCGTGGTGCAGGGGAGCGGGGCAGCACATGACGTTTCGTTCCACGTCACCGCACGCGCCCAGCGTCGTCAACAACGTGGCGTTGATGCCGGCGATGGTGTCTTTCAGATGCCCTTTGAGAACGCCGTGGAACTGGATGCCTTGTCGGCTGGTGAAACGCAGCGTGCCGTTGGCGTAGGCACCGGCCAGCCGATCAAGGGCCAGGTATTGCTCGGCCGTCACGCGTCCGCCGGGGATCTTGCAGCGGACCATGAACATGTAATGTTTGCCCAAACCCTCTTCTCGACGGGCTTTGCGGGCATCACGGTCCTCTTGCTGATAGGTGCCGTGGAACTTCAGGAGCTGCTTGTCCTGCTCGCCGAAATGATCGCCGTCGTTTTGCAGATCGTCGCCGATCGTACCGCGCAAGGCGCGACTGTTCTCCTTGATGCCCTCCACGGCTGAACGGCCCGGCTTCTTCGCACCGTTGGCGGCGGCCCCGTTCGCACCCTGCTGTGCTTCACCCGACATGGGGATGTCCTTAATTCGGAAGGGTCGGAATCTTCACTAAGCCGATCAATTTACATATATCTCCATTTGTGGCATATGACAAGTGTACATCGTGCCAACCTCCCCGGTTTCTCCATTCATTCTTGAGGGTTGGAACGCTTCGGAATTCAAGTAAGCTGGGGTTTCTATCCGAATGTTGAAGCATGGGGTTGACCAACCTGGGCTTCCTGACGGTCTTGCATGAGTCGAACGGTTACCTGGGAGGCTACCTGGTAACCAATATCTGGGGCCGGCCGCTGGAGTTTCGTCTCACCAGCGCCGTGCAGCCCAACCGCGTCCAGCACATCCTCTACGCTAGCACTTTGGAGGCGTATATCTGCGCGGACCTGATCGGCAAGACTCTCATGGACAAGGCCGCTGTGCCGGTGCAACTGCTCGTAACTGACCGCGCTAGTGTACTCGATCTACGGCTCAAGCTCGAATGTCCGGTGACGTGGCTGGCCGAGTCCGCTGATGCCCAGGCTACGGTTCTGGCCGAGAGGGGGCTGGTGGTCCCCACGCAGCCGGAGCATCGACCGCTCTTGTGCCATTCGCGTTTTCCCGATGATGTCGCTATGACGCGAGAGTTGCTCAACAATCTCGATGCGGGGTTCGATTTGTCCGAACCGTTTGTTCGCATCCGCGAAGCGATCAGTGAAGCCCGCAAGATGGGCGTTCACAAGTGAGTTCATTCATCGCGGGGGTTTAGCCAGGATTTCCAGCAGTGTATCGAATGTATCGGTTCGGGGTTTTTGCCACAGCCATTCGGGACGCAGCCAGAAACCAGACATAATCTCGCTGAACAACACGCCTTTTGTGGGACGGACTTCTCGGTATTTACCTTTTTTCAGGCGCAGCAGTGTAATCGATCGCTCCTCTTCATCAATAATCCAATACTCCGAAATACCGTACTCTTGATACAGCCTTCGTTTGATATCGTAATCGCGCTCGACGCTGTCGGGCGAAACGATCTCTACCGCCAAATCCGCTGCCCCAGCCACGAAGCCGCGCTGGACCCGATCGAGATGTTCGGTACGGACGAAAGCAATGTCTGGCTCCGGCCCATGTTCTTCATCTAGACGCAAGGCGACACGCGAACCGAAAACTTCTCCCAACTTCTTCCTTCGAGCGTAGCTGTCCATGATGGCTGCCAACCACAGGAACAATTTGTTGGCGTCTGTGTTTTCGGGCGAGGCCATATGAATCACTCCGTCGATAAGATCCGCCTTCTGACCGTCACCTATGATCGCGCAGAAATCCTCAAAAGTATGCGGGCCAGTTCGGCGGCGCTTACGCAGACGTGTGGTCATGGCTGCTCTCCGTTACGGTGCGGCGCTGCCTTCTATTGTAACTTCGACGGGAGCGTCTTGCATGTCGGTTTTGATCTTCACGATTTGCTTGAAATCGCCGGCCTTACGGAAGACACATTTTAAGGAGACCACCTGCACCGGCGCGGGCGTGGCCGACGGCGGCGGATCGAGCTGCATGCCGTCGCCCATTCCCTCGACGCCCATGACGCGGAATGGCTTGTTGCCACGCACGACCACGCGGCGCGTCAGCGTCTCGCCGATTTTGACCGCACCCAGGCTCAGCGTGGCCGGCGCAACCGTCAGATTCGATTGAATCACACCCTCGACCAGCACCGGCAAGAGCGGACTGGCGGGATCGTTCGTCTTGAGGAAGAGATCGCCCTTGAGCGTGCCCATGGGAGCATCCGGCTTCAAGGTGACCCGCACACGGTAGCCGACCTGTCCGGGCCGGCGGTACAGCTCGGCGAGCGATACATCGACCGGCAAGTCTTTCGCCGCGGCTTCCGTCACCTGCCATTCGAGCACGCCGGCATATTCCACGTCGATGACCTGGCTCGTCGGCTGACCGCGCGTCACGGTGCCGAAGCTGACGTGACCCGGATTGAACACGATGTCGGCCCGGCTGTTGGCACTGACGCGGAGATGGGCGGTGGAGATGAAATCGGGGCCGACGGTGACGGTGATGCCGACCGCTTTTGCTCCGGTGAAGCGGCGAGCGTCCATGGTGACGTCGATTCTGGTCGATTCGCGCGGCTCCAGCACGCGCTTGGCGGGCGTGGCCGTCACGCAGCCGCAGCCGGGCACGATGCTGGTGATCTCCATGCGGACGGCGTAGATGTTGGTGATGACGAAGTGGTGCGACAGTTGGGCGCCGTGCGGCACGCTGCCGAAGTCGTGGCTCAGCCCGTCCTTGAACATTTTCTCGGCCCATGCCGACTGCGCCGCCAGCGGCGCCGCGCCGAACGCAACCACGATCAATGCGAAAAGAGCGTGCCTCAGATTCATTCTGTCCTCCTGGAAATGCGCGAGGGCATGCGGGAAGCCCGCGGGCGAAGCCGGGAAATTCTAACGCGGCACGTCGCTGTGGTGAAGTCGGTTTTTCGTTGCCGTTTCTTGCGACCCTAGAATAAGAGACAACGAGGCAAACCGAGTAAACAGGAGAAACGGCGATGGCTGCGGACACAACGACATTGGCGAGGACGGCGTTGATTGAAGCGCTGGAAAAGCAGCGTAACGACGTGCGCGAGGTGGCCGAGCCGCTGAGTGAGGCTCAGTTCTGGGCCAAGCCGATCGAGCCGGGAAATTCGGTCGGTCATCTGGTGCTGCACCTGACGGGCAACCTGAATTACTTTGTCGGCGGCCAACTCGGCGGCACCGGCTACGTTCGTGATCGGGAGCGCGAATTCACCGAAACAAGGTTGCCGAGCAAGGCCGATGCGCTGGGCAAGCTCGATGAAGCCGTGGCCACGTTTCGCCGCGTCGTTTCAGGACTGAGCGCCGAGCAGCTGGCCGCGCCGCATCCGGAAGCTCACTTCGGTGTGGTGATGAACGCTCTGGTGCGGCTGCTGGCGCATTTCGCCCTTCATCGTGGGCAGATGTCGTATATCGTGCGGCTGGTCAAGTAAAATTTCGGGCGAGCGGCGGGTTTATCCCCGCCGCCAATACCGCCGGGTTTGTCCCGGCGGCTCGCTACGCTAACCAAAAAACCTGGGTGCGCCTTTAGGGCACAACATTGGCGCTGATGTGGAAGTCGATTCTGTTGTCATCGGCCAAATCGGTGAGGACGCTCAGTGTGCGATTCAACTCACCCGGATCGCCGGCCTTTAGCTTGATCGTCAGCACATGGACGGGCTTGGCGAGCTTGCTATCGACGTGAACGAGCAGGCGATCGTTCGTTCCCAACACCTTGTCGATTTTGAACGGCTTGACGCCGCGGACGATGACGCGACGCTCGCTCTCGCTCTGGGTTTTGATCGGACCCAGCGTCACCGTCTCTGGGTTGACGCTCAGGGCCGATTCGATCTCGACGTTCAAGGGCACGCGGATGGGCGGCGCGCCGGCGCTGTTGGTCTTGACCCAGACATCGGTGTACCACTTGCCCACGGGAGCGTCGGACCGAAGCTGGGCCGTCACCTGGAAAGTGACTTCCGAATCCGAGCGGCGAACCTCTTGCACCCGCGGCTGGATGTAATTGCTCTCGCACTTGACCTCCGTGATTTGCGCGTCGGTGTTGCCGTAGAACGCCAGCAATACCGAGGCTGTCGGCGTGCCGCCGCGCTTGAGCTGCCCGAAAGCCAGCGTGTCCGGCGTGATGGAGAAATCATTTCGGCAGTTGGCCTGGACCCAGAGACGGACCTCCTGAAAAGCGGGTTGATTGAACTGAACGTAGATCGTGACCGTCCGATGCCCGGTGAAGCGCGTCGTATCCATGCGCGCCACGAGGTGGGTGGTTTCTCCGGGTTCGAGACTGCCCTTGTGGGCCGTAGCGCTGACGCAGCCGCAGCTGACCCGGAGACTGGCGATGTTGACCGTCTCGCGCGTGTTGTTGACTACCTTGAAAGCGTGCGACAACGTCGGGCCGCGAGGCACGGAACCGAAATCCTTAGAGAATTCTTCAAACAAACCGTCGGCCCAGTTGGCCGACAGGGCAGGCCCGGCTGCTGCCAGGACCGCCACGACAACCAAACCATACCGCAACATATTAGCCATTTCCTGCTGCGACCCCGAAACCCGCCCGGAGCTACGAGCCGCGAAAGAGGCAAGGCCCCGGGGGTCACTCAATCTATTCCCTCCAATCGGAACCTTGTCAAAGCTACCCTGATGGAAATGACTCGCCAGTCCGTTTCCTGTCCGTAATCCATCCGTGTTCTTCCTTCGACCGCTACAAATGGCTCGTGTTCTGTGATCGCCAACTCCATTTTTTTTGCTCGAAATCGAGCAATTCTTCGCGGCCGCGGTTCGTTCGTGTAACCTCTGCGGAATAATCAGTTTGGCGAAGAGCGAGAAAATAGACTTAACCTTGTGCTCGAGCCAGCACGGCCACGAAGATGCGTGCGGCGCCGCCAGCGCGCAAGGCCCTGGCGGCTTCATTGGCCGTGGCTCCTGTTGTCATCACGTCATCGATGAGCAAGATAGTCCGTCCTGCCAGCGGCGCCGCCGGCCGCGCTCGAAAGGCGCCGCGCACGTTCAGCTTGCGGGCTGCTGGAGTCTGAGCCGTTTGCCGCGGCGTGTTCCGTACGCGCCGTAGCCACGAAGGGTGATACGGCAAGCGCAGGCCCGTTGCCAGGCCTCGACACAATGCGGCGCTCTGGTTGTAGCCGCGCTGCCAGCGCCGGAGCCAGTGCAGCGGCACGGGCACAAGCGAGTCGATGTGCAGCTCGGCGAAGCGCGTAGCCGCTTCTTTCGCCCAGGATTCGCCCACTAGTTCCGCCAATCCCTCGCCGCGCTGGTTCTTCAACCGCAAAACGACCTGGCGGAGCAAGCCGTCATAACGTCGCAGACGTATCACCTGCTCGAACGCAAACGATTCATTTCGGCAAGCGTGGCAGCGGCCGTCGATTACGGCGTACGGGCCGATGGAGCCCGCACAGCGCGGGCAGATCGTTTCCGGATCGGTGAACAGTTCCTTGCGGCAGAGCGAGCAGAAATGCGTTTCTTCAGCGGAGAGAGGTTGGCCGCAAAGCAAGCAGCATCCCGGATAGATCAGGTGCTGCGCTCCGATCAGGAGATCGCGTCCCAGGGTTGTCAGGCGATCCAGGAACGATGCCGTCATGTTCGTTCACACCGATTGCTACTCTGCGCCGACGTGAGCGCCTTTCTCGGCCGCGGAGCGCTTCATGAGCGGAACAAGAACGAGAAGTGTCACTCCCAGTGCGGCGCACAGCCAGAAGACATCGAAGTATGCCATCGCCCCCGCCTGCTGCTGACGCAGATCCTCCAGTGCTTGCAAGGACTGTTGCAGGGAGCCAGCCGGGTCGCCGGTCTGTTGGTAGAAGGCAGCTCGGCCCTGCTCGATGAACTGGTTGACCTGGGGGTTGAGTGGATCGAGGAACTCGCCGATGCGCGAAACATGGAACTGGAGGCGTCGTTGCTCCATGGTTTGAGCCATCGACGTGCCGACGCTGCCACCTTCGTTTCGGAGCAGGGCGAACAGGCCGACCGCCGCCGCGCGCAAGAGCGGCGGAGTGTATTTGAAGGCGGCCACGTTGAGCGGAGCGAAGATCATCGACAGGCCGCAGATAATCACCACGCGCGGCCAGACTACGATATCCGGGCTGATATAGATGTTCATCTGGGCAAACCAATAGCACCCGCCTGCCATGACCAGCAGGCCGCCGGCGATCAGCCAGCGCGCATCGACGCCCCGACCGAGAACAAAGCCGACAACCAGCATCATAAGGATCGAAAAAATACCGGAGGGCGACTGTACCAGTCCCGAGACATAGGCGTCGTAACCGAACTCGGCCTGGAGCAGGCCCGGCAGAGACGTGCTGGAGGCGTAAAGCACCGCATAAGCACAGAAGATGATGATGCACGAGGCCGCAAGATTGCGCTCGCCCAGCACCCGGAAGTTGACGATCGGATTGCTGATGCGCATCTCACGGAAAAGCAGGGTGGCCAGTCCTAGCACGAACAGGATTGATAATGTCTGGATGCGCCAGAATGGGTCGCCGAACCAGTCCCATTCCTGTCCCTTGCTGAGAACAATTTCCCAGCATGACATGATCAGCGCGAGAAGTCCCAGACCGATATAGTCGAAGTTCAGCGGCTGACGGCGCAACTCGGCTCGCTCTTTTTTCAAATACTCCGGGTCTTGAACTATGAAATAACCCATCACCAGGGCCAGGATGCCTACCGGGATATTGATGTAGAAGATCCAGCGCCAGTCGTACTGCACCGTGAGATAGCCGCCCAGAGTTGGACCGACAACCGGCGCGAGCAAGGCCGCGATGCCAAACATCGTCTGTGCGGCCCCCTGCTTTTCGGGAGGGAAGGAATCGAGCAACACCCCCTGACTGGAAGGCTGCAATCCGCCTCCGGCCAGGCCCTGGATTACGCGAAACAGGATGATCTGCCCCAGGCTGGTCGCCATGCCGCATAGACCCGAGGCGAGAGTGAAAATGGCGATGGACAGCAGGAAGTAATTGCGGCGGCCCAGGTGAGCCGAAAGCCAGCCGGAGATGGGCAGAATGGTGGCGTTGGCCGCCAGGTAGCTCGTCAGCACCCACTCGCTGTCCACGTTCGACGCCGAGAGACCGCCGGCAATGTAGCGCAGCGCCACGTTGGCGATTGTGGTGTCCAGCACCTCCATGAAGGTGGGAATGACCACGGCGACGGCGACGATCCAGGGATTGATCGCCGGACGGGTGGCGGCAGACGGGGACAGGGCCACACTGCTCATGTTGCCGGCTCCGTGGAAGATGGAGAATCAGAGCGCGTCACGGCTTTTGTACGGCTGAACCCTGGGTAGGAAATAACGTTGGACCCTGGGGCGTCGGTGGCGTCGGACCCTTGGGGAGCGGGTAAAGAGCCTGTAGCACTTTCCCCGCATTGCGTACCTTCGGATCGACCGGCTCCTTGTAGTAGACGTAAGGCTCGACCGATAGACCAGCGAATAAGGGGGGATCTTTATCGGGATCGTATCCGGGCAGCTCGATGCGAACCGGCAGCCGCTGAACGATCTTCACGAAGTTGCCCGTGGCATTCTGCGGCGGCAACAGGGCGAGCGTCTGGCCGGTGCCCATCGTGAAACCGGTGATGCGGCCCTCGTACTCTTGCTGGCTGCCGTACATATCGATTTCGCAGCGCACCCGCTGACCGATACGCAGGTCCGCCAGCTGCGTTTCCTTGAAATTGGCGTCGATCCAGATTTCCGTGAGCGAACGGATGGCCATCAGGCTTTGTCCGATGGAGACGTTATTGCCAGGGTTGACATTGCGGCGCGTGACCACGCCGTCGATCTCGCTGAGGATGTCGCAGTATCGAAGGTTGAGCTTGGCCTGGTCGAGATCGCTCTGGGCCTTGAGAAGCTGGGCCTTCGCTTGTTGGATGGCGGGGGCTTTGGGAACGAGTTTGTCGATAATGACATCCAGTTTGCCACTGGGATCTTGCTTGTAGAAATCCGCAAACGCCTTTTTGGGCGTCGAATCCAGGGAGTTTGGGAAATAACCGAACTGAGCGGCACTCTGTCCCATTATTGCCAGGCTGCTCTGGACCTGCGAAAAAGTCTGGTCGAGGTTAGGCGGCACATCGGTTAGCTCCTTGCCTTTTTCCGGTTTGGAGGGAAGGCCCAGCCCGGCACGAAGGGCATAGATTTCCTGAAGAGCCTGCTCGACGGCCGCCTCATCGACCTTGACGGTTTGCCGGCGTTGGTCGAGATCTTCCTTGCTGATGCCTCCGCTGCCCCGCAACTCCTCGCCCCGCTTAAAGTTGGCCTTCGCCAGATCCAGGGTGGCCTCTTTGCTCCGGAGCATGGCCACGGCGGCGTGGAGGTTGGCGATCTGAGTATTGACCTCCTCCATAGCGTGTTCGAGTTTGTAGCGATTGGCGTGGGCCTGGGCCACATCACTGCGTACCTGAGCATTGGCTGCGACCAGATGCGCCTGGGCCGTTTTCACCGCCGCTTCTTGAATCGCCAGTTGAACCTGGTAAGGCTCCCTGTCGAGTCGAACCAGCACGTCTCCTTTTTTCACGCGATAATTGTCATCCACCAGGACCTCGATCACCTGACCTGCGACCCGGGGAGCGACGAAGGTTACGTGACTATTGACATAGGCGTCATCGGTCGAAACCGTGTTCAGCATCAGCTGCACTGTAGGGAACAGAAAGTATCCCGCCGCTCCCAGACCGATCAGCACCAGAGCCAGGAGCAGCCATCTCCTTAAGCGATGCGTGGGCGCTCTGACTGGAGGAGGCGTGGGGGAAGGACTGGTTGTGGAGGCGGTTACATGATGCGCAGGAGCAGCCTGTGGGGCCATCGCCCCGGATGGATGCTGCTGTGTTTGACCGGCAGTCTCAGCCGCAGGGGTCGGCCTGGCCGGGTTGACATTTTCTGGACGCTGATCGCCTGGATTGGCCATACTGGTACTTCTCCTTCTCTGTAGATCAGTACCTCATTCTCTATCTGTTGTATTCCAGCCCCTCGACTCTTGCGATATTCCGTTTCACCTGGAGCAGCCGCGCGATAAAGTATTCTCCATCGATTTTTTCCTGCTAACCTGGTGTGAATCTGCCGATTCGTTATACTGAGATACTGTACATACGTTGCGGTTCAAGCAAACGCGCGAAAACCTGACATACGCATGCCGAAGCGTAAGCGAGGGCCGCCCTCGCTTACGCTTCGGGATGGTAAGGTAAGGACAACAGGAGAAAAAAATGGCCGAACCATCGCAAAGCAAGGAACTCAAAAACGTCCTGGCCCAGATTGAGAAAGACATCGGCAAGGGCGCCATCATGCAGCTGGGCGAAGCCTCGGCGGCGGACGTGCAAGGCATTCCCACCGGCGCTCTGAGCCTGGACATCGCCCTGGGCGGACGCGGTCTGCCGCGAGGCCGCGTCATCGAAATCTTTGGGCCGGAGTCCAGCGGCAAGACCACTGTGGCCCTGCACGCCGTGGCCAATGCTCAGAAGCAGGGCGGCGTGGCCGCCTACATCGACGCGGAGCACGCGCTCGATCCGGGGTGGGCCAAGCGCATTGGCGTCGATCTGGAGAGCCTGCTCGTCAGCCAGCCCGGACACGCCGAGGAAGCGCTGCGCATCGCCGAAATGCTCGTCAAGTCCAACGCCGTCGATCTCATCGTCATCGATTCGGTCGCCGCTCTCGTGCCCAAGGCCGAGATTGAGGGCGAGATTGGTGATGCGCACGTCGGCATCCAGGCTCGCCTCATGAGCCAGGCCTTGCGCATCCTCAATCCGACCATCGCACGGACCAGGACCTGCATGATCTTCATCAATCAGATTCGCCAGAAGATCGGCGTGATGTTCGGCAACCCGGAGACGACCTCCGGCGGCCTGGCCTTGAAGTTCTACAGCTCGGTGCGCCTGGACATCCGCAAGATGACCGGCATCAAGGAAGGCGACGAAACGATCGGCTCGCGCGTCAAGGTGCGTGTGGTCAAGAACAAGGTAGCGCCGCCGTTCCGCCAGGCCGAGTTCGACCTGATGCACGATCGCGGCATCAGCCGTGAGGGAGACCTGATTGATCTGGGCATCGAGGACGACATCATTCAGAAGAGCGGCGGTCATCACAGTTACGGCGAACTCCGTCTGGGCAACGGCCGCGAGAACGTCAAGCAATACCTGCGCGACAATCCGGCGTTGGTGGAAGAGATCAGCCGCAAAATCTTGGAGAATCGCGGCTTATTGTCTCCAGCCGGCAGCCCCGCCGATAACGGCCAAATAGAGGAGACACCCGCTCCGGCCGAACCGGAGTCCAGCTCGAAAAATCCACGCCGCCGCGCTGCCGCGACGGAGGGATAAAACTCCGAATCGCGAACGCAGCGCATTCTTTCCGAGCCGCGCACGCAGCGCAGCGGAGTAAGCGGCGGACAGACGACCGCTTACTCCGGTGCGCTGCGTGCGCGGC
>DATBHJ010000013.1:0-30934 GCA_036557565.1 Gemmataceae bacterium | reverse complement strand
ACAAGGGGGGAGGGAGAAAACCGACGACGCCACTACCAGAAACTATTCATGCTCCCTGGACCGGATCGATCGTGGATTAACGATCCTCCAAGCGGTAACATTTCCCATAGAGTCGCAGCCGATCTCCGAATGGCGTCCGTCCGGAAAAGTAGGCTGAAATGTATCATTTCGGTCATAAAGGGCGCTTCGACGTCCGAGTCTTCTGACAGGTCAAGGATAGAGATCTCATGCCTGGGGATGCCTTGATTGCTTGTGTGGATGTCGATTACCGAGACACGGGTGCTGTAGCGGCCGGCTTGTGGTTTCGCGGGTGGACAGCGGCCGCGGCGGAGCACACAAGCGTTGCCTTCTTCCCAAAAGCGGCCGAGTACGAGCCAGGGCAATTCTACCGCCGCGAGTTACCGTGTTTGTTGGAGATTGTACAGAGCGGCCCCCGTGCGGAGGTGATCATCGTCGATGGGTACGTATGGCTCGGAGAAGGAAAACCCGGGCTTGGCTCTCACCTGCACGCGGCCATCGGTGGAGTCGTGGTTGGCGTGGCAAAGACATGGTTTGCGGGCGCGACGAATGCAATAAAAGTGTATCGCGCGAGCAGCCGGTCTCCGCTGTTTGTGTCGGCAGTTGGAATCTCTGCCGAGGAGGCCGCCGCCAACGTGTCAGCGATGCACGGATCGTATCGGGTTCCCACGTTGCTCAAGCAAGTGGACATTCTTGCCCGAAACGCCCGGCAAGACGGTAAACCAGTCACTGGAGCCAGGCGTGACATCGAGTGATTGATCGTGTTTCGGTTGCGCCATCGTGCCGAGCAGCCAGAGACCGGCAAGCGTGAAGCGAGTCATCGAGTTGGCGCTCTATGGCGAACCATCAAAGGTCGCCGGCTGTCCAAGAAAAGCGATGCGAAGCCGTGTTCTCCGCAGAGGCCCAAGGATGCTCTTGACGATCACGACCACTCACCGACCGGCGAACGACCTGGGCTACCTGCTGCACAAGCACCCGGAACGGTTCCAGTCGTTCGACCTGAGCTTCGGCAAGGCCCACGTCTACTACCCCGAGGTCGGTGCCGAGCGCTGCACGGCCTGCCTGCTGCTCGACGTGGACTCGGTGGGCATGGTCCGGGGCAAGAACGCCGAACAGAGTTTTCTGCTGGCGCAGTACGTCAACGACCGGCCCTACACCGCCTCGTCGTTCATGAGCGTGGCGATCAGCCAGGTCTTCGGCTCGGCGCTCCAGGGTCGGTGCAAGGACCGGCCCGAGTTAACGGCGACGGCGATCCCGCTCACGGCCCGGATCGACGTGCTGCCGGTGCGGGGCGGCGAGCGCTTCCTGCGGGCCGTGTTTGAGCCGCTGGGCTACCACGTTCAAGCCGTCCGCTTCCCACTGGACGAGCGTTTTCCCGACTGGGGTGAAAGCCCGTATTTCTCCGTGACCGTGCAGAAGACGACCACGTTGGCCGATTTGCTGACTCACCTCTACGTCCTGATCCCGGTGTTCGACGGGAGGAAGCATTACTGGGTGGCTGAGGACGAGATGGAAAAGCTGCTCGCCAAGGGGGAAGGGTGGTTGGCTCGCCACCCGGAGAAGGAGGAGATTGCCCGCCGCTACTTGCGCTTCCAGCCGAGCCTTTTCCGCATGGCCCTTGCCCGCCTCGTCCAAGAAGAGGAGCCTGAAGGGACGGAAGCAGACGACCAGGCGAAGGAACAAGCTGAGGAAGTTCTGGAGAAGCCGATCAGCCTCAACGAACAGCGGCTCGGGGCGGTCGTGGCCGCGCTCCGGGCATGTGGTGCCAGGCGGATTCTTGACCTGGGCTGCGGTGAAGGCAAGCTGATCCGAGAACTGCTAAGGGACAAGCAATTTGATGAGATCATCGGGCTAGATGTCTCGATCCGCACTCTGGAAGTGGCCCAGCGCCGGCTGAAGGTGGACCGTCTGCCGACGATACAAGCAAGCAGGCTCAAACTCATCCACGGGTCGCTCATGTACCGGGACAAGCGATTGGAAGCGTTCGACGCCGCCGCTGTGGTCGAGGTCGTGGAACACCTCGACCCTCCACGGCTGACGGCCTTTGAGCGCGTGCTGTTTGAGTTCGCCCGACCCGGGACGGTCGTGCTGACGACGCCGAACCGAGAGTACAACGTGACCTGGGAGACGCTGCCGGCGGGACAGTTCCGGCATCCCGACCACCGGTTTGAGTGGACCCGACAGGAGTTCCAGGGCTGGGCAGAGGCGGTCGCCGAGCGTTTCGGCTACGCGGTGCGGTTCCTGCCGGTGGGGCTGGAACATCCTGAATACGGCCCGCCGACGCAGATGGGAGTGTTTGAACGTGAATGAGACTCCGAACGCACTGGATCAGCGGCCTACAGCCGAACTGGTTAATCTTCTTCTCATCAACCGCGATGAAGATGAAGCCGAATCGGTCTATTGGTCGGCAATGAGAGTCCTTCATCTTCGAGGAACACTTGAAGTTTTTGAAGCTGCGCGCTCATTGTGCCTGAGTTCGTGTTCCCTGGAACAGCGCATCGGCTGCGGCATACTGGCTCAATTGGGGTCCCCAGAAGAATCGTTTGCGTCAGCCTCCTTTTTGCTCGTAGTTTCGGTAATCCGCAGAACGGACGACCTGGACACGCTGGCAAACGGACTCTGTGCCCTGGGCTGGTTGGCTGACCTCAGAGGAGTCGATGTTGTCCTGCACTATATTGGGCACGCTGATTCCGACATTCGGTATTGGGTTACACACGCGCTGACCGCCATGAACGAGGACGAACGCTGCATCGAAGGGCTGATCCGTCTCTCAACAGACCCTGATGCTGACGTTCGCGACTGGGCCACCTTTGGCCTGGGCAGCCAGACGGAACAAGACACGCCTGCAATTCGTGAGGCTCTCGTTGCACGACTCCCTGACGCCGATGAAATAGTCCGTGGGGAAGCGCTTGTCGGCCTGGCGAAAAGGCAGGATGAGCGAGTCATCGAGCCGTTGCTCCAGGCCCTGGAATCTGAAACATACAAATGCACTCCCAACGATTATGCCACTGAAGCCCTCAGTGAACTCAGGGACATTGAGAAACATCCTCGTCTGAGCAAGTGGAAACCGAATGCCTGATCGAGTCCAGCACCCTCCCAAACTAATCGCTTCGCCGGGCAGAGTCCTCCGTCAGAGCAACAACAAATGACAATCTCCATCCCAAACCTGTCCCTCGTCGTCTTGATCGGCCCCAGCGGATCAGGCAAGACCACGTTCGCCCGCAAGCACTTTTTGCCCACCGAGGTGCTGTCGTCGGACGCCTGCCGGGGCTTGGTCAGCGACGACGAAAACAACCAGACCGTGACGAACGAAGCCTTTGCGCTCTTGCATTACATCGCCTCGCAGCGTCTGGCCCTGGGGCGGCTGACGGTCATCGACGCCACCAACGTGCAGCCCGAGGCCCGCAAGCCGCTGGTCGAACTGGCCCGCAAGTACCACTGCCTGCCGGTCGCCGTCGTGCTGAACCTGCCCGAGCGTCTCTGCCAGGATCGCAACCGCTCTCGGGATGAGCGAAACTTCGGTCCCCACGTCGTCCGCCAGCAGCACTCGCAGCTTCGCCGCTCCCTGCGTGGCCTGGGCCGGGAAGGCTTCCGCCATGTGTTCGTGCTGGAAAGCCCCGAGGAAGTCGAAGCAGCCACAGTCGAGCGAGTGCCACTCTGGAATGACAAGCGGCAGGAACATGGCCCCTTCGACATAATCGGGGACATTCACGGCTGCTGCGACGAACTGGAAGCCTTGCTCCAACAACTGGACTACGAGGCGACGACGCTGGAGGGAGATTCCCCCATCTGGGGTAACCGAGCCTACGTCCATCCCGAGGGCCGCAAGGCCGTCTTCGTGGGCGATCTGGTGGACCGAGGCCCCCGCATCGTGGATACGGTGCGGCTGGTCCGCAACATGATCGTTGCTGGCTCGGCCCTGTGCGTGCCAGGCAACCATGACATGAAGCTGATGCGAAAGCTCCGGGGCAAGGATGTTCAGATCACGCACGGGCTGGCGAACAGCCTTGCAGAAATCGATGCCTTGCCGGACGAGTTTCGTGCGGCATTCTGCAAGGAATTGACCGAGTTCCTTGACGGGCTGGTGAGCCACTACGTCCTCGATGACGGCAACCTGGTCGTTGCCCACGCCGGCATGAAGGCCGAGATGCAGGGTCGGGGATCAGGTAAGGTGCGGGAGTTCGCCCTGTATGGCGAGACGACCGGCGAGACGGACGAGTTCGGCCTGCCCGTCCGCTTCAACTGGGCGGCGGAATACCGGGGCCAGGCGATGGTCGTTTACGGCCACACGCCGGTGCCCGAGCCGGACTGGCTTAACCGCACGGTGAATATCGACACCGGCTGTGTCTTCGGTGGCAAGCTCACCGCCTTGCGCTACCCAGAGAGGGAGTTTGTCTCGATGCCGGCCGCCCGCACGTACTGCGAGCCTGCCCGGCCCTTCCTGGCCAAGGAACAGCTGGCCCCCAAGCTCTCGGCACAGCAGGCCCACGACGACGTTCTCGACGCCGACGACGTGCTGGGCAAGCGGATCATCACGACCAGGCTACGGGGTAGCGTCACGATTCGGGAGGCCAACGCCACGGCAGCATTGGAGGTGATGAGCCGCTTCGCCGCTAACCCGAAGTGGTTGATCTATCTCCCGCCCACCATGTCACCGTGCGAGACGAGCAGCGAGCCTGGGCTACTGGAACACCCCGCCGAGGCGTTCAGCTACTACCGCAGCCAGGGTGCGCCGCAGGTGATCTGCGAAGAGAAGCACATGGGGTCCAGGGCCGTCGTCATCGTCTGCCAGGACGAGCAAGCAGCAAGGGAACGGTTTGGAGTAACCGAGGGCGAGGTCGGCATCGTTTATACTCGGACGGGCCGGCGGTTCTTCAACGAGCCGACCCTGGAGGCGCAGTTTCTCGATCGGGTGCGGTCGGCAGTGACCGCTGCAAACGTCTGGGTTGCGCTGGAGACGAAGTGGGTCTGTCTCGACTGCGAACTGATGCCGTGGTCGGCCAAGGCGCAGGAACTGCTCAAGACTCAGTACGCCGCAGTCGGGGCCGCAGGCCAGGCTTCACTTCCAAGGGCAGTCGCTACGCTGGCACAAGCCGCAGAGCGCCTGGGAGAAGAGGAGAAAGCCCGGATCGCGCAAGTCATGGGCGCCTACCGACGCCGAACAGAGCATATCGATCAGTTCGTCGCCGCCTATCGGCAGTATTGTTGGCCGGTGGCGTCGCTGACCGATCTGAAGCTGGCTCCGTTCCACCTGCTGGCGTCGGAAGGCCGAGTCCACACGGACAAGAACCATGTCTGGCACATGGACACGTTGGCGAAAGTCTGCCGGGAAGACTCAGAACTGCTACTGGCGACCTCCTACAAGGTCGTGGATCTAACCGACCCAGAGAAAGTGGCGGAAGGTGCTGGCTGGTGGACCGAGCTTACCGGCCGGGGCGGCGAGGGTATGGTGGTCAAGCCGCTCGACTTCATCCTCCGAGGCAAGCGGGGGCTGGCCCAGCCCGCTGTGAAGTGCCGAGGCCGGGAGTACCTGCGGATCATCTATGGTCCGGACTACACCGTCGAGGATAACATTGCCCGATTGCGTGCTCGCGGGCTGGGCCACAAGCGGTCCCTGGCTCTTGGGGAGTTCGCCCTGGGCGTCGAGGGTATGGAACGCTTCGTCCGCCGGGAGCCACTGCGGCGGGTCCATGAGTGCGTCTTCGGCGTCCTCGCCCTGGAGAGCGAACCCGTGGACCCGAGGCTGTAGGCGGGGAACTCGAAGGACAGCGACGAGTTCGCTGATAGTGCGAACTCACCCTGACCTCCGCACCACCACGAACCACGCCTTCGGCCCGCCCTCGGAAAACGACAGGTCCTTCAAGTCAGGGCGTACCTCGAACCTGCATGGCTCGATGGATTCGATGTCCCATCCCTGCACAAACGCATCTTCCAGTTCTTTCTTTGACACTCGGCGTGGCCCCTGAGTTCCAGGCTCTTCGTCGCTGAAACACATCAGGAAAACACGTCCGCCCGGCTTCAACACCGTCGCCAGTCCTTTGACGTAGCGACGGCGGTCCTCGTCTGAGAAGACATGGAACAGGCCGCTGTCGATCACATTGTCGAATCGCTCGGTCCAATCCTTGAGTGTCAGGGCATCTTTGACCAGGAAAGTGAGCGCCACACCCCGTTCGGCTGCCTTCTGCTTGGCCCGCTCGATGGGCACTTCAAGAAAATCAATGCCCATGACTTGATGGCCTCGACTGGCGAGGAACAGCGCTGTATCGCCTGTTCCGCAGCCGGCGTCAAGAATCCTGCCAGTAATCTGATCGGCCACGTCGATGAAGCATCTCTGGGGCTTGCCGATGTCCCAGGGTGCTTGGCCGGCGTAGGCCGTTTCAAATGTGTTTCGATCAGGTACGGTGGTCATAGGTTTTCTCCAACAGCCAACCACTGCGTATTCTATTCTCAAGGCCGCGACGGATGAAGTATGTCGGTCTTCAGGATTGATCCTGGCATGGGCGAGTGCTTGAGACTGCTGACGACAGTGACGGTGGGTGAAGGTTTCTGGGTGGATTTACAAGAGCCAATCATCGTGCGTGCCGGCGATGCGTTCATTGCGGTGCCTATCCAGGAGTAAGAATCCACGCGCTTTGCGAAATGGGTGTTTCTGTTGGCGGGAATTATTGGCATACTCATCTCCCTTCCTCCATACTTTGGGGAGGAAGGGTTTGCCCGGGAATATCCCCCGCCTGTCAACCACCCGGAGTTGTACTACGGCTTCTTTGGCGTCACGCTGTCCTGGCAAGTCATGTTTCTGGTGATCTCCTCCGATCCGATGCGTTTTCGGAGGGCCATGCTACCATCCATGTTAGAGAAAGCAAGTTTTGCCGTTGCAATCCCCATCCTGTACTCTCTGGAGCGAGTGGCCGTCACCTGGGTTGGCATCGCCTCGATGGACGCAACGTGGCTGGTGTTGTTCTTCATCGCCTATTTGCCAACACCTGGATGTCCTCAATTGACTTCAAGAGGTGCATCTGGCCCTGGATGAAGTTGTTGTCATGGGGCTTCTCGATCTTGACCGTGATAAGTTGCATATTGAGCCTCCTATTCCTGGGGCGCTGCTTTTGGCTTCGTGGCGGTCACGAGGCGAGTGGGCGCCCAAGGACCGCCCCACCAGAATTGCCATCCCAGCCGACGACGGGTGACGTCGCTCATGCCGATCTTGGCAAGCTGCACCTCGTGTTGGCGAGTACCACGAATGTCGGCGATCAGCAGACGCCCTCCAGGACGCAGCATGCGCACCGCTTCGTCAATTGCTTTCTCCCGGCCAGCACTTCCACTGATGTTGTGGATCGCCAGACTGGAGACGACCACATCAAAACTGTTGTCTGTAAAGGGCAGCGCCGTCATATCGCCGGTGTGCAATTCGATACGATCCGCTACACCCTCAGCGAGGGCGTTGCGTCGGGTAGCCTCGGCAGAATTGCCGGACTGATCGACGCTTCGCCACAGGTCCACACCCACAGCCCGGCCAGTGGTCAAGTGTTGAGCAGCCATGAGTAGAACTGCACCCCGGCCACATCCCATGTCCAGAATTCGCTCGTCGCCCCGAAGGTGCAACTGGTCGAGCAAGTCGGCCCAAACCACGAACTTGCCTCGAAGCGTACTGTGAAGATAGAAACCGAGAACGGCCAACAGGAACGTGATGGGAACAAATGTTTGCCACTGTCCCGATAGGATTGCCATGACGAGGACGACAACGGTCATGGCAGCCATGAAAGCCGGCGCATAGGGAGCATCAATCCCATACGAACCACGCCGTCGAGGTTGCGCTGGTCCAGCCATCGGGGTTTCCTTCATCTGCAACAGAGGCCGAGGATTGCCCCGACCCGCTCGCCGTTGATCGTGAACATGATCTCGCCTTCCAAGACGTAGAAGCCCCCCGCCTCTCGGCTGTGGTCATGCGGAAGTGGCCCGTCTCCTGGAGGCACGATGGCTTCCCACAAGGCGTACTGGTCGTTTGTGTCTTCCCCGGTCGCCAGAAAGCGATACACGTCACCGACGATGGCGATGGTGCGGCCAAGTGGCGGGGTGTTGATGTTCGGATTGCGGGTCATGTTGTTCAGGGGCCTGTATCTGTGATGGGTACTTGTGATTCACTCTTCCTTCCCGCCGGCATCCACAAGCGGGTCGATGCCGCGCAGGACCATGACGAGATGTGTGACCATCACCGGGAGCATCACGACGACTACGGCGACGATGGCCCCGATCGGCCCGCCAAGAGCGGCACCAAGACTGCCGTAGCGTTGCCAGCCTTGATTGACGCCCTCGATGAGTCCGCACATCACCGCCATCGTCATCAGCGACGGAAGCAGACGGACGCCGACCAGACCACCGGCGATGAACCCGAAGAAGCCGCCCAGGACGAGACACGCAGCGATTCCCGGCCATTTGTAGTTGTGGAACGACCAGACGAGGAATCCACTAATCACCGCCAAAACCATCAAAGCGATGCACCTGGGCAGGGTGGGCAGGCCGGTTTTCTTAGGTCGTTGGTCAGGCTCGAACTTCATGTCGGTTTATTCTCCAGCAACGAAGGTCGGTTGTTCTCGTCAAATACCCACGGCAAATTCACGGCTTCCATGCGGTCGAGTAAAGCGTTAGAACCGTGTTGCTTCTTGTATGCCCGCTCCTCGTCGGAGATCGGTATGTGCCAGAGGAAAGATACCTTGTCGCCCTCAACCTCGAAGACAAACTCCCGGTGCGACTTGATGAGCGGCAACAAGAAAAACGCATTTTTCCACGGTGTCCCAGCGATTGCGGCATGCTCCCAGGCGATCGAGTGGTGGCTGTCGAGGTAGAAACCATCGGACAGCGGCAACCATGCCATGTCGTGCAAACGCCGAGCGTGATCCTCTGTGCATTTGGGGAGATACTGGATTAACTCACGGCGATGCCATTCGTGTGGGTCATCGGTATCGGCCATTCTCTGATCCGACATACCGTTGGTCACGGCCACGTCGATGTCGCCAGACTTGGTTTCCAGCGTGTACACAAAGATGTCGATCAAGAACCGCTCGTCGGGTTTCTTGAACAGGACATGGGGCGGGAAGACGGCTGAGGGAGTGCAGCCAAATAATTCGCCGTAGGCTTTCGCTCGTACCGCCGTCAGTGCCTTGTGCTTTTCGAGTGACATTTCTCACCGACTCCTTAGGGTTGTTCGAATCCAGATAGATGCACCTGTCCTGTTGAAAAACCAACCGACTGCTGCTGGTGTTTGTCGAACGCTGTGCCAGGTAGGTCGGCTTGACGCCGCCAGGGACCGACTTCCAGCCTCGGAAGAAGAGGATTCTCATGCAGGCATTGTAGCTCTCGCCGGTCGGCTCGACCGGCTGTGGAAAACCAGCAATGGTGTAAAATGTCGATAGAGGAGGTTCTCGAAAATGAACGATCACGCCGGTATCGCATGGATGCTGCTGGGTATGGGCCGTTTGCCGGGCGACGTACGTAACCGGCGGGAGAACTTTCGCTAGTACTTCCCGCCGAGGACATGCCTGCTGCTCAGTCTGGTGTTGAGTCTGGTATCCTGACTTGTCGGACTGTTTCGAGGGTAACAAGGATCAAATCCAAGAACGATGAATCAGCGTCAACAAAGCTCCGTCCTATTCCTCTGCACAGGCAACTACTACCGTAGCCGGTATGCGGAAATCTTGTTCAATTCCGTTGCTGGGAAGATGAACCTGCCGTGGAGGGCTTCTTCGAGGGGCCTGGCGCTGGAGCGAGGCGTCAACAACGTCGGGCCGATGGCCCTGTCCGCTGTCAAAGCCCTCGAAGCTTGTGGATTTCGTGCCGTCGCTGAATTTGGCCGCTTTCCGATTCAGGTGATGGTGGAAGACTTTGAGGCGGCGCACTGGATCGTGGCCCTGAAAGAGGCCGAACACCTGCCCTTGCTTCAAGAACGGTTCCCGGCCTGGATCGAGAAGGTCGAATTCTGGCATGTTGACGATGCCCCCGGAGTTCTGGGCTTGATCGAGCATGAGGTCATGGACTTGGCGGCTCGTCTCGTAGGTGGCGGTAGAAAACCGGAGATGAAGTAGTCCCGCTTCACCTTCCAGTCCGTTTCGTTCTCGTCTGTCAACGGCCGACGCTACTCGTTAAAGGAGAATTCCGTGTCCGACAGCCTTCACCAGATTCGGTCCTTTCACGAAACGAGGCAGCACAAGAACCTGGCTCAAAGCCAAAGGCAGGTCCATGATCTGTACGTTTCTCTGACACCAAGCGAAGTCGATCAAGCCGTGCGCACAGCCCTTGAGCTTCTTGCGTCGCACGAAACTACCGCAGAGGAAATGTTCCGCTGTCTGGCTTGTTTTCATCCGGGCAGCCTCGGTGCCGCCCACCACACTCTCGTGGAACGAAGGCGTTTCTATCCAGCTGTCATGTACTATGGGGCAGACGACGAGATCGCAAAACGCATCCTGAACCTGTTGTCGGACAAAGAAAACGTCAATCACATGCTCGGTGCCTTGGCCTGGATCGGCAACGATACAGTCCGAAAAGCATTTCACGCCTGGAAGCAGAATCCGCCCGACTGGACGCACCAGCTCCATGAACCACCGCACCGTTATGCTGAAGAGGCGGGCTGGGCGCTTACTCAGCAGGGAGATCGAAGAGAGTTGTATTCGACTACATGCCATCCTCTTGTTCTACCCACCGATGGCCGTACTGTTGCCGAACTTGTGCGGATCGGGGGAGAAGTCGAAGAAGCGTGTCCGTGGTGTCAACGTCCCCTGACCGTTTTTCTCGATCTGGATTTGTCTCAACTCGCATTGTCTTTCTTGAACATCTCCGGCAAGCGATTGCAAATCGCAACCTGCCACGTCTGCACCTGTTTTGGGTGTGTCTACACTGCCATTGACTGGAACGGGAAGGCGACCTGGCACAAGGCAAACGAGAGACCCAGCTACTTGCCGGAAGATTCCTCGACCTGGGACAGCTTTCCGACAAATCCGCTGGCATGTTCCCGGACAGCCCGCCATGCACTCGAAGGCGCAAACTGGTTGTTGCCAGGCGTGGCCTTTTCGCAGCTTGGTGGTCATCCAACCTGGATTCAGGAGGCTCGATACCCGGCGTGTCTCGAATGTGAAAGTCCCATGCCCTTCATTGGCCAACTGAGCAACGAAGATTTTCAGAAATATGGGGAAGGAATCTACTACATTTTCCTCTGCAAGACATGCAAGATCGCTGCGACGACCTATCAACAGTCGTGAACTACATGGCCTTTGACTCGGAGGTCGAATAATCCGCTCACTTTTTGCGGAAACTATCCCGAACGTGTACGAATCGTTCGACTTTTTCGGGAGGGACGCTGCTGCCAAAACTCAAGAACGCCTTGAGGGCAGAATGACCACAACGGTCAAAAAACTGAAAGCTGAACGTCTTATTGCCATCGAGATGGCCAGGCTTTTCCACGGCGAAGGCCGCTCCAATCTCCCGCCAGCGGATGTGCATGTCCAGGGATTGAGTTTGCACGTTGAAGAACTCACCCGTGGTGCTGAAACCCCCGAATTGACCGTTGGCCTCCAGCGTGACTGCTCCGTTGGAGACGATAACATGCACGTTGCCAAACGCCTCAAGACTGCGGATCAACTCCTCCCAGCGTTGGGCATCTAGCTCGACGGCTCGGTCATCGGGAAAGGCCCGGATAATCTCGACTTCTGGCACCCCGAATTTGCGAGCCAGAAGCATGGTCATCTGATTGGGGTTTGCCCGGATGGCTGCCTGGATGCGTTCTCTTGTTTCCATGCGATCATTTTAGTGAATCGCACTTTTGTGATCTTAAAGATCGAGGTGAATTCTCCTGCGAACCTGACGGACGCTTCCAGAATGAGAAGATGCCCCCGGAGGGAATCGAACCCCCGACACGGTCTTTTAGAGAGACCTGTTCTGCCACTGAACTACGGGGGCATCTGTTCAGCTTACTTTACGTCCCGCTCCTCCAGCCAGGTGCGTGCCCTCTGATAGAGTTCCTCCCGTTCGGCCGCGGTATGATGAAGTGGCTGAACCATTGATGGGTCGGGCGCAGGTTTCCTGGCCGAAGCGTAATCAGCAACAATCCAGCAATCCTCCGTGACAACTTTCTCCTCTTGGAATCCCTCTCGGGAGAGGTTGCCCTGTCTGCTCACATGGCATTGCTCGAATATCTTTTGCGAGAAAACCGGGCAGATTCTCGGTTCCGGCAGTGGGATGGGCGACTCATATCCGATCGCTTGTCCTTTCTCATTGCGAATGCGACGGCGCAGGACTCTGTTGTGTGGAGCTTTCCGCTGCCAACGTTCCCAGGCATGGGCCAGGCGGATAGCTTGCGAGAAGACCTGATTCAGGATTTTCAGCTTGCAGTAGGTCTGGAAGTCGCAAGGATGAAATCCCCAGCGTGATCGAAACATGGAACTCTCCGTAGAAAAAGGGCCTCAAGACGCAGAATCTCCCTGTCCACCTTCACCGTGAAGATGTTCGCAGTGAACGGCTTGTGTGCTTCGATTCTCGGTCTATGTGAAACCGGCTTGACTCAGGCAGCGATAGCGTTTGAAGACTTGGCGTCGCTCTCCGCTGATTGGCTCGGTGCCGATGGCCGTGAGTTCGTTGCCTCGATCAGGCTCGCAGAAAGCACGGTAGGCAATGCCTGATCGGCGGCAGCGGTCCATGCACTGAAAAAGTTGACGTTCGCCTGCGACAGCGCAGACGACAAGATGGGGATGAGGTAATTCAGCAGGAAGAAGAGATTTTGCCACCTCGATGGCAGCGTGGCTTGCCTGGACGACTTGCTGAGGAGCAGGGAGATCGCTCCTCACGAAGAGATAGATGTATGGCGTGTGGCCCTATGTGAACTTCATGGCTGCCTCCTTTAGCTTCAAATCATAATCAATTCTACACGGTGAAAACTGCGAGGTAAAGCCCTGGAAAACAGATGGGCCACGTCGGCCTGGAGATAGTCAAAGCGAAACCGGGATGCAACCATCGGAGTGAGCGATGAGCGCCCATTCAACGCAGCTCGTGCAATTATTTGCACAACTTCCTCATGTGCTGAGGATTCTCGCCAGGGCTTCGTCGATCATGTCGATCCGTGCCAGGCCCGACCGCAACGCATTGGGGATTTGCGATTCGCCCCACAACGCACCGGCCAACTGGCCGCAGATCGACCCGGTCGTGTCGGCATCGTCGCCCAGGTTCACTGCACGCAGGACCGCCTCCTCGAAGGTGTGGGCCTTGTGGAAGGCCCACAAAGCTGCCTCGAGGCTCTTGACTACCCAGCCCGATCCTTCGATGGCCGGCGGCTGCTTCTGCCGAAAACTTCCCTGGGCGACCTCCTGAATTAAAGGGTGCAGCGGCTTGATGTTGTTGAGGACTTGTAAGGGCTTCCAGTCTGGCGACAACACTTTCTCACGATCTTCGCCGTGTATCAGAGCCGCAAGCACCGTGGCCAGATAACGGCAGGCTGAGCGGCAGTGCTCGCTGGCGTGAGTGGGAAGGCTGGATTCGTCGGCCAATCTTGAAAGTTCATCGAGCTTATCTGGATACAACTCGACGTGGCTAACCGGCACGGGAGCCAGGCGCATGATGGAACCATTGCCGCTGGCTTGCTCCGAAGGATCGCCGGAAAGGAGCGCATTCTTGTTGGCGAGGAAGCTGTGCAAAGCTCTCCTCGTGGTGATGCCGATGTCGAAGCATCGTCCGTTGACCGAGTACTTGCCGGTCTTCCACCATTCGACGTAGCGGCTGGCCTGGTCATTCAAGTCCCATCCTACCGAGGCGATGCTGTCCGCCAGGGCCAGCGCCATGCTCGTGTCGTCGGTCCATTCCCCGGCTTTCAATCCGTACGGTCCGCCGCTGCGATAGCCGGTGACGGGGGTAAAGGTGCCCGGGCTGCTGAACTCGATGGCGGCACCGAGCGCATCGCCCACGGCCAAGCCGATCAAAGCTCCTCTACGACGATCTCTCATGACTCTTTCTCCAATCGTTCGCACACCCCTGGTCTTTTGGTAATCACCAGCCCCAGGACTGGAGCGGGTTGCCATTCAACAGGCCAGATCGAACGGCGAGTATAAGGCAAGGCCGTCAGGACCGCCTTGGGGATTTCCGGGATCGGGAATGTCTGCGGCGGTTGTCCGTGTTGGTTTGGCTGCCGTCCTGGGTTCGGCTCGCCCCTTCAAACGGCGACCAGAAGAGAGTCTCTGGAGCCAGGAAATCTTTGTGTTCGTAGAAGAAGTCCTGCCAGGAGTCGTCCTCCTTCAGCTCATGCCAGGCCTGGGAGAGGTCGGCATGTTTTTTCTGTTTCTTCGCCTCCTGGAGACGCCAGCGCCAGCGGTAGTGATCGTAGACATCCAGTACATGGGCGGTGTAGGCCTCGGCAATCCCTCGGTTGCCACGGATTATCAGCATGTTCTCATCGTTGGAGTAGGACGCTTTGTAACCGAGATTGTGACTACCCGTGACCACGACACAATCGTCGGTAAACGGGTCGATGACGACGATCTTGTCGTGGATGACGGCGAAACCCATCCTGTAGATTTCCTTCTCCCAGGAGGCGAACGCTTCGTAAATGCCGGCGACCGAGTCAACCTTTGCGCTGCCTTTCTTATCGACATCTGCGTCCGGGGGCGGCGTGACCCGAGCGTCCGACTCCATTGTGCGATGGAACAGATCGACCTTGAAAAGACTGGCGGGATCAGGAGACGTTGCAGCCCCTCGTACAAAGAATTGCTGTTTTGCCTTGCGTTTTTTTGTATAAACCTCTTTCAATTTCGTGACGATGCTGGGTGATCCGGGGATGAATGCCAGGAAGAGAACCCCTTGCTTGGCATTCTCGATGAGGCGGAACACTTCTTTGAGATCGGGTGGGACCTGCGGATTCTTCGCGGGTTTGGAGCTCTGGCGGGTGTTGGGAGAGAACCAGACCCGCACCGTGCCGCAGACATGATCCTTGTCATCTGTGAGGTTTCGGATAGCCCTTTCGCTGCTGTTGGCTTTGCGGAAGTCCGGGCCCTGGAGTTCTTTGCTGTCGCCATCAGCCTTCTTGGTGTCCGCTTTCAGAGTCTTCCAGTACTTCAGATAATCACCCGCAACTTCCGGCGAGTTGATGATGATGGCGTTGTTACTCTGCCCGCAGAGACCGGTTGGCGTCCAGTTCGTGCTTCCCGCGAGCACGGCCTGTGGTCCATCCTTGTTGACATAAACGACGAACTTATTATGGCCGATGTGGCCGGCTCCCAGAATGCGATCTGCTAGATCCAGTTTGTCTTTATGAAGCTCCGAACGGGGTCCCTGGTTCTCCCCATCCACTACTTTCACGGTTTTCCCATCTTTCTTCTCGCTGGTGTCCGCGTTGGAGAGCACGAGATGGACTTTTTTACCCAGACCCTTGAGGTGGTCGATCAGCTCTTGGTCGGTCAGCTCATAGAGAGCACAGTAGCACTCACCGCTTGCTTCCTTGGCGGCACGCTCGAGCAGTTGGAGAACTCCTTCGTTGATGTTGCCCATGAGGCGCACGCGGAAAGGATCGTTTGGAATCGCAACGTGCTGCTGCAGCTCTTGGACGGAGGGTGCGCCGTCCTTGCCTTTGGGTAGGTTCCGGGCGATGGCCTGGGTCGAGATGATGCCGCGATTGAAATAGATGGAGCAATTGCCGTGCTCGGGACGGACGCGAACCGTATTCGACCGCAGGGTTCGGGACTGCAAGGGCTTCAAGGCCCCTGGCTTTCCAATCAAGGGGACGATTTCATACCAGTATGCCCCGCCACGCTTTGCATAAAGATCCTTCCACCCGTACTTCTGCAAGGGCCATTCATTGGTGGTTCGGAACTTTTTCCCTGCATCCTCGTCGCCCGGAAAACCAACCATCGCCGGTAGGGCTTCCGACTCGCCGTTATCCATGTCATGGCGAACCACGCTAAATCCCAGACATCCTTCGATCTTGGTTTCGACGTACCAGTACAGATAGACCATGTCATTATTGGCGATAGCGACAGCGTACATGATGTGCTCCTGGGGTGGAGAGGGAAGCTTGTTGTCCTCGGTTTTTGATCGGCGCGATGATCCTACCATTTGACGAGCATGTCTCGATGAAGTCAAAGGAAAAGTCAGGCTGGTCTGATTATTTCAGGCTCGATACTTGAACTTCCTCCTTCTCCAGGCGATAATCTGACATCTTCAGACGACTACTCGCATTCGAGACCATCGGAAACTTCGAGCATGTGGAATGGCTCGATAGAAACGATGTTCAACAGAGATGGATCGCCGGGGTTGGTCCGCTGGATCCAACTCAATAGGGCCAGTCCGTAGTTCGTAAGCCGCGATACAGGAAATCGAATTGATCGAGGAGAAACTACATGAAGAGCCAGGATGTCGAGCGTCTGTTCTTTCGTCCCGCACCGACCAGCGCCGCGGAGCTAGCCGATCGCCGGCGCGAGAGCAGTGAGAGCTTTCAGTCGCCGCCGGTGCGGACAGAGAACGCGCCTTATCACCTGGACCTCGCCGCCATTCTCCCTTCCCGTACACGGGCTATTGAACAGGCAGGGCAGGTTGTCTTTCATGCAGTGGGAGATACCGGCAGCGTCAGTGACCGAGGCGCTCAGGAAAATGTGGCCGAACACATGACGCGACAAATCGAAACAACGGAGTTCCCGGACCAGCCTTCCTTCCTCTATCACCTGGGGGATGTTGTCTACTACCAGGGCGAGGACACCAAGTACCACGATCAGTTCTACCATCCCTATCAGGACTACCCCGCTCCCATCTTCGCCATTCCCGGCAACCACGACGGCAAGGTCGGCGGCGATAGCGCCCACACTCTGGAAGCGTTCATGAAGCACTTCTGCTCCCCGGTTCCGTACCACCCCCTGGAGGCTGGCCATTCCGATCGCCCTACCATGATTCAGCCGAACTGTTATTGGCGACTGGAAACCCCGCTGGTGACGATCATCGGGCTTTACTCGAACGTCAGCGGAGAACTGGACAACACCGACGCCAACTCCAACGTTCAGCGGGATTGGCTGACGGAAGAACTAAGCACGGCCCCAAGCGACCGATGCTTGCTGATAGCTGTACATCACCCCTTATACTCCCTGGGCAGCCACGGGCCGACCCGGAGGGTCGCGAAGGCTCTTGAACATGCTATCAAGGTCAGCGGTCGATACCCCGATGTGGTGCTGTCCGGGCACGACCACAACTATCAACGCTTCACGCGGAAAATCGACCGCAGTCATGAAATCCCTTACCTGATCGTTGGTGCCGGAGGGATGACGGGATACCACCTGGCCCGCGTCCACAAGCATCGAGATCCGGGAGAGAACGTCACTCTGGAGCACCACAATCATAAGCGGCCTGGGTTCCTGCGCCTCACAATCAGCGCCGAGCGTCTGCGCGGTGAGTATTTCACGGTTCCCAAAGCGGGACGAGAAAACGATGAGGAGGAGCGCGACGATCATTTCAAACTGGATCTCAAGAATCACAAACTCACTTGACCTGCCTTCCGCCCAGAGAGCCATGGGCTACAGTGAATTTCCGGAATACCGCGCGTTGTAGAAATGGCATGAGAAGAGGCAACCCGCCACCGTGGGGTTGGCGAGGGCGACAAATTCCATAAAATCTTTCGTAAATCATTAGTTCACAGGTTACCAAGAGAGGCAACGGCGGTACCTATTCTCCGAGCGCTGCTCGAAACCGAGATTTTAGGTCCCTTTACCCCCGCGTTGTACGTAACTGTTCCGAGGATCCCGACATGGCCGATGATTCGACAGCCGACACTGATACGCCGACCCGGGGAGCGTTCAAATTCGAGGTCGGCGACAATGGAGCGCTGGCCAACAGTGCGCAGAATGTCAACTTGCTGCGCAACCTCTGGCTGAACCGGACGCTAGTCAAGGGCGATGACCTCGGTCCGGGCGATCCGGGTGATTTCGACAACGGGGGTTGGCATAGTTCCTGCCACCTCCTCGGGGCCGGCGGAGTGCGTCGCACTGCTGATGGTCGTCTTGTTTGGCTTGAACTCTCGCACGACCCTGTTCGCGATCAGTACTACTGTAGCGCCACTTGCCGCGGTCTCTCTGGCATCCAGACGGTCCGGGCGGACTCCGCTGAGGGGCGAATCCTCCTGGCCGGTTCCACCCTGCTCGGCTTGATCGAGGGGAATTCCACCGGTCGGACATCGGCCCGCGGGGTCTCGGACGCGCCTGACTTATTCAATCTCTGGCGACGACAGGATTTCGACGAGCCGATCTCGAGCACGAACGACGGTGGGAAGGTATGGGAACACTGGTGCACGACCCGCGACTTGCGTGCCACGCACCGGATCGGGACCTCGGTCCTGACCGCTTATGTCTCGCTCGTTGCCGCAACCGGCGATCTGCTGCCTGCGGCCGTGGCGCGTGGTCGTAGGGAGTATGGCCACCCGACGCAGCTATGCGCTGCCGTTCACGCTGGGTTCGTGTCGGAGCAGGCTGCGGTTTGGGGAACGTCGCCATTGCCGATTCCAACGGCGGCAGAGCGATTGCTCTTGGAGGCGGAACCCGCTGTGGCGTTGCTCGCGGTTGAGCAACTCGATTGGTCGAAGGCGCCCAGCTACTACATGTTCTCGCGGCGCATCAAGTCGTGGAGTTCTGCGGCGCAGGTCAAAGACGATCTGAAAAAGTTCAAGCCCAAGTAGTGCTCGAAGTCCACCAGTGGCGGTTCGCATGAAGTCGTGCCGCCCGCTTCTCACGAACAGCTATATCCGCCGCCCACGCTGGGTGTGTAAGGGCAACTGCGATGCCAACTCCGAAACTGGGCAAGCCGAACCTGCTTCGCGACGCCCGGGTGTATCTATCGGGACCGATGGACTTCGTTGCGAGCAGGGCCTCGGAGAAGAAAACAGGCTGGCGCAACCGCGTCGGACAGGTGCTCCGCGACCTCGGCGTGACGGTCTTCGACCCCTGGGTCAAGCCGGAAGTCCGTGGGCTGCATCAGTACGGCCGCGAGGACGACCAGGATTCGCCGGCACGCGGCCAGTGGACCTTCCTCACCGGCGACTCCGGTACGGCGGAAGGGAAGAGAAAGCGGAGGGAGGGCGCCAAGGCACGGGCGGAGTGTGAAGAGCAGTTCTGGCCCGCACTCCACATCGACCTCCGCATGGTCGATACCAGTGACTTCGTGATCGCTTACTGCCCGACCAACGTCTACAGCGTGGGCACCCCCCACGAAATCATCCAGTGTCGTCAGCAGAGAAAGCCTGTACTGTTCGTCAGCCCGCGCGTCACGTTTCCGGCCCAAGATGAGTTGCGCCAGCATCTGGAGAACAGACAGGATAAGGCGGGTTTGGCGCTCCTCAAGCGGTTGGAGGAGGAAGTCCCTATCAAGCCCAACCCCGGTGGCATCCCCAGCCAGTGGTACATGCCTCTGATCGGCGGAGAACATTTCTTCGACGGTTTCGGCTTTCACCTGTATCAGGACCTGTTTCACTGGAAGCCGATCCCGCTGGATGAGCACGAACAAAGCCATCCCCCAGACAAGCCGCTGCTGCCGTTCCTGATCGGGTTGAATACGTGCTTGCCGGAGAAATGGAATCGCCACGTAGGCGACTTCGGGCCTAATGATGACTGGCTGCTGTGGGATCTGAAGCGTGAGCCTCGCGCCGGTGCCCTGCTGAAAGACGTCCACCAACGGCGGGACGGCGGTTAACGGCACGTCTCTGCGGGAGAGACGTGCTCGAGGCCCGGGGAGGTCGGCCTCTCGATCTTATAGGCTACTAGCTTTGGCATTCGTCGATTGCACGGGCCGGAGAAGTCATCAGGACGTGCCGCCGTACGCGGTTGTCTAAGCCGCGACGATACTTGGACAGCGATACTTTATGGGCCAAGAGGTAGGCGAACCGTAATGAAGTAAGGAATACTGCGACAGCGGCCCAGGGGACCACTATGACGCGGATCGTAGACGAGCTTCACCGGTTAGAGCGACTTGTTAGCGAAACGGCGCACGCCCGCAAGGCCCCCGAACACTTCGCGGCCTGGCGCGACGTACTCCGCTATTACCAGGAAGTGAGCCATACCCGCGAAGATCCTGAGCCGGCGAAGGGCGAGGCCGACTATGGCCGCCTCTGGGAGTTCGCAAAACAGGCAATGGCCAACCTGGGAGGGCAGGGTGAGCCCTCCCTTGAGACGCTTGCCGACTACGACTCCGAGCGCAACGGCCCCCTACTGGGTGTCAGCAATGAGGGCGGCGCGACCGCAGCAATCCGCCACGGGGCGCTGGCCGCGCCCCGCTGTCAAGTCAGCGGAGACCGAACGCCGTTAGCCGTGGGTGTGGCGCTCGACGCCGAACGACTCGGCGCCATCGGAGAGGTGGTAGTAGGCCCCGATGAGTTCGCGGACATTCGCTTGGCCTGTCGGGGCCGATTATTGACCACGACGAACGTCGGCACTCGCGTCAACGCACGGAATTACCTGCCGCCGCCGGTGGTACAAATCAAGACGGGGCGGACGGCGGACGCAGTGGTCGCTGGCGTCAAAGGTCTCCAGGATCGTTTTGAGCCTTATCGCAAGACCGCTGGCTACCAGGCACGAGCCCTTACCGTATTGATCCGGTTCAGCGACAGGATTGCCCCAAGTGAGGCATCCGAGATCTTTGGTCGCCTTTCTGAAGCCGTTGCTAGCGGAGACTTTTGTGAGCCGCATCGCCACCACATCGGTCTCGTCGTGACCTTGAAGGGCGGACCGGACCGACTTTCCGACGCGAAGGCAGCGATTGATTTGGCCGGGCGATGTCGGCTGGACTCGGTAACTCTCGATGGGCCGGCCTTGACCACGGATCGGGAAAGTGCGCCGGCTGGCTTATTGAATTGCATCCCGATCGAGCAACTCGGTGCGACGCTTGCATATGCACGGGAGAAGTGCATCAAGGTCGTTCCGTTTTCTCGCCTGGATCCGCAGACGACGGCCCGGCATATCTGGTCAGGACTTTCGGTGGTCCGAAACATGGGCTTTGAACTGGGCAAGTACGGACTTGCGCCTCTAACCCTGCCGGAACAAAAGGAAGTTATCGCCCGGATCCAATACTGGTTCCCACAGTGGTGCGCCGCGCCGGTTTGCTACATCGATTTCCCCGTCGTTACCGCGACGGAGATTTATCACGACAAAACCCTGGCAAACGGGATTAAAGAATGGTTGGCGATGGTGGCCAGGCTGCGAGTCCGTGTCGTCCTCATTGACACTGCCAAGAAGTCGGAGGGGCGGCGACTCCTCAAAGACGATTCCGCTGACGATAAAGGGTTTCTGTCATTGGACGAGGTGCGTGACTTTGACGCTTACGGAAAACGCCTCGGACTCAAGGTTTTGTGGGCCGGCGGCATCACGATGGCGCAGTCTTACAAGTTCGGGAAACTGGGCGTGTTCGGGATCTACGTGACGAGCGCCGCCGCCTCCCCAGGGCCGCTCGGAAAACACTATCGCCGCGACCCGGGCTTGTTGTTTTCACGTGCGCCCCACCCTGAAGCGGTCGCGCGCGTCAAGCTCCTTCTGGAAGCCGGTTTCCTGGCTGGGCGTCTCTCCAAAGCCAAGGAGAACGAGATCGAACGTTTTGCCCTGGATCTGGTTCAGGCACTCGCTGGCAAAGCCGATTTAGTACGCAAATCCACGGAGACGTTACGCATAGCAGTGGAGAATGCGTGGCGAACAAAGCTAGGGAAACGCGGAGTAGCAAGGACACGCTAGTGTCATCTTCGCCCCTCCCCGTCGAAGTACAAACCTCCAAACCCATCTTTGCCGTCATCGACGCCGGCGCGGCCCCACTTCAGGACGCGGTGCTTGGTGCAGTAGTCAGTGATCTCCGTTTCTTCGGCGGCATGACTGGAAATTGGCGCGAACATTGTCCAGCGCCACGGCAGACGCATCAGGCACGTTATGGCCTGCTTGGATTTGCTGGTATTGCTTCTCCAATCGGCACAAGAGCGCGTCCACTTCTTCTGGCCGGTTCCTCAGGATTTCCTTGGCTATCGCGAGGATGTACTGGTAATTCGTCGCTGCGTCAGACCCATTCCGAGCGTGCTTCCTCGAAAGCTCTCTGAAGTGATTGGGCCATTCGTCGTCCAATTCCTGGAAGCGCGCCAGAGCCTGGCTCAAACTGCATCGCTCAGCGATCAGTTGGCGCACCGTCTCCTCTCTGGCATCGATACGATGAAATGTGCTCCGACGCGACTGCTCTAGTTTCTCGTTGCGACGGACTTCCCCTATTAGTTGCCGCAAATCTGTCGAATCGCAGGCGAAGCGAAAACTGAAGATACACACGGTCAAAGGGACCAGGATCATGGCGAGGATAATCGGGCGCATCAGGTCGTTCATAGGTGCGTTCTCCCCAACTGTCGGAGAGTTAATCCAGAGGACTCTCACGGGTCGCTGGTTTGCGTTCCAATGACACAGCGGTCGTATCCGGCGCGCAGACCGAGCGCCGGGGCGATGCTGGGATCGTGTGGACTGGGCGTCTGCAGTCCCCTCTATATTCCTGTGCACGGTTTTTGGAAAAAACGGACGCGCTTTTTTCAAGATTTCGAAAATCTTTTTGCCATCTCTCGGAGACATTTCTTCCGGTGCGCGCAGACCGAGCGCCGGAGCACGGCCGAGCCTTCCAGCTCCTGCACCGCCTTCCGGAGGTTGTTCTTTAAGGCCTGAGAGAACTCCCCCATCGTGCCGTAGTTCTTCCTCGGGTCCAGACCCGTGAACACCGAGCCCAGTATCTCGTTGCCCTTCTTGGCGAAGGCGAGGTTCGCATTGGCCTGTTGCAGATTCTTCTGGGCCTTGAGCACCAGCCAGAGGCTATGACTGCGGCGGGCTAGCCTGCACTCCACTGCGATGGAACCTGGTTCCGAAGAATGGTCAAGGCGAAGCACAAGTGCATTACCAAGGATCGCGACCAGATTTGTGTAAAGGTATCCTTTAGGGCCATGTCACCCTATGGCGCCGCGTTTATCGGCGAGAAAGAGAGGCGGGCGGGCCCGTTCGGAGGTGGAAGGATCGCAAACCTTATCTCTTCGCTGAACCCGCCCGTCCATATTTCACTGCCACGACTCGGCAAAGTAAATGAAATCTACTTTTCTATTTTCTCGGATCCTCGCTCATGCCATCAACTAGTCGTAAGCCGCTTGCACGACGATCGTGCAGCAGACGCAGGCTTAGGCGTGGGGCTGGCTCGCCACGAGTCCATTTGAAGCTGTCCGCAACATTACGAAAAAGTAATCCATTCGCTGTTGTACAACAGGAGCTGAACGAATAAGTTTGAGCTAGACACGGCATTGCAGCCATTCTCGCGCAGCTTGATGCGTTTTTGATTTCTTCCGTCGCAAAGCGCAATCGTCACACTCGCCGTGGCGGTTCGAGCGGCCAAACCCTTACAAAGGCTGATGGGGGACTCCAATGTCCAGCTGCACTCGTTGGTTAAAGGTCGGGTATTTCTTGGCACTTACAACGGCCCTCGTTCTGTTGCTTTCCAAGCCGGAACCTGCTCGGGCGCAACGCTCAATAGCTTATGCGTTCCTACCCGGTGCGACAGTCAACTCGGCTGCCATGGCCGCGGTGGCGGCGAACTCGACTCCCCTTACTTCCTACAACCAAGCTGCATCGATGCTCGCGCAGGCGCAACAGGCTCTCGATCCTTTCGGTGTGGGCCAATCCGGCGGCATGGGCTTGCTGGGCGGCATAGGGATGGGGGGCACCGGTGTCGGTGGCGGTCTCACCGGGCAGGGCGCCGCGGGTGGTGGCCTGAGAGGCATCGGTGGCATCGGCGGCATCGGCGGTATGATGGGCATGGGCGGTGGCATGAGGGGCATCGGTGGAATCGGCGGCATTGCCGGCATGGGTGGCTTACCCATGGGAGGCGGTTTTGGTGGTGGAGTCGGCGGCGGAGTCGGCGGCCTAGGCGGCTTTGCCGGCAAGGGCTTCGGTGGGTTCAATGGCAAGAAGGCACTTTGATTGACAGCACTCAACACCCCGCACTCAAGCGAGAAAATCCTTGGCATGGCTGATGCTACGAGAGACTGCTCTTACTACGCCAAGTAGATTTCGAGATGTCCGTTTACGTACGAAGAAGTATGCCGTGCATCTGGCGCAGCACGGCCAACATGTCCTGCACGCAAGAGGCATCGCCGCGTTCCCGGTCGATCCTGAAACCATAGTATTCCTCTGCATGACGCCAATAGGCCAAGATCACTTCGTTCGTTGTCAGGTCCGTAGCCTGAACGTCCTGAGCGATGCCCTGCCGCCTTCCATTCGCCGATCACGCGGGCGTACTCTTGGCGGCTGGCCACGGTGCCGTACTTGCCCAACAGTATGTGGCGGCGTTGGCCAGAGGGATCGGTAAGGGTGGTGACAGCTTGGCCGCGCTGCTTGTGCGGTGGTAGAATGGGATTCCACGCAGACGGGGCATGCAGCACCACCTTTCCGAGTTTTGCGGAAGATTTCCGCAGAATTCGGGGTTTTCGTGCTGCACTTCCCAGCGCAGGGAGGTACTCGTAACAACGGGTCGGCTATATATGTACGACTAATGGGCGCTACTGGACTTGAACCAGTGACCCCCAGCTTGTCGAGCTGGTGCTCTAGCCAACTGAGCTAAGCGCCCGGCAGATTGAAAGATAGGCTGTCCCGGTATTCTCGTCAAGGGAAGTGTGTACTCCCCAATCCCGCCGCTTCTTCGGATGGTTCAAGCCGCTCCTTAAAGGGGAACAAACGAAAAAATCGGCCGGCATCGATGAAGATGCCGACCGACATCGCGTTGTCGCCCAATCAACACGATAATACTTAAAATATCTGACCCTCGATGCCCCAGCAACACATAAATGGTTACTTCTTCGTAAGGTAGGGCAGCGAACAGCACGGTGAATCGCATACATGAACGTTGCCGATTTCAGTGGCCTGCTTGTCCTCGATAAGCCAGGCGGCATGACCTCACGCGCCGCGGTCGATCGCGTCCAGCGCTGGTTCCCGAAGCGGACGAAGATCGGTCATGCCGGCACGCTCGATCCCCTGGCCACCGGCGTACTCGTCCTTTGTCTGGGCGGAGCGACCCGGCTTATCGAATATGTTCAGCGCATGAAGAAGGTATATCGCACCACGCTTCTACTCGGCGCCCGTAGTGACAGCGACGATGCCGACGGCGTGATAACGCCGGTTTCGGGGGCGGTCGCCGCCGAGCAGGCCAAGGTGTCTGAGTGCGTGGCGGTTTTTGTTGGCGAGCTGTCGCAGGTTCCTCCGGCCTACTCGGCCGCCAAGGTCGCAGGGCAGCGCGCCTACGACCTCGCCCGCCGTGGGGAGCAAGTCGAGCTGCTGCCGCATTCCGTGCGGATCTATGGCATCGAAATACTGCACTATGCGTATCCGTATTTGGAACTGGAAGTGCGCTGCGGCAAGGGTACGTATATTCGTTCTCTGGCGCGCGATATCGGCGAGCGTCTGGGCTGTGGCGCTCTTGTCCAGAAACTCCGGCGCACACGCATCGGGCCGTTCACGACGGATGGGGCTCTGACACTGGATGCAGACGCCCAGATGGGGCGAGCGCACTTGCTTCCGCCGGAACTGGCTGTGTCCGAACTACCGCGATTGGTGTTGTCCGAAAACGAACTGCGACGGCTGGTGCAAGGCCAGGCCATCGCCGCGCAGCCGCAGGGGATGAGGGACCCAACAGAAATGGCCGTCTTCGATACAGCAGGTAAATTGTTCGCCGTGGCGGTGCTCGATCCGCAACGGCAAATGCTTCAGCCGGTTAAGGTGTTTCAATCGAAGACTTCAGAGTAAAAGTCGCCGCGCGAGTTCGGATCGTCGCTCTTGACGGTGTGCACCAGGCTGACGTAATTATTTGTGCATGACTCTATTCGCTGGTCTCGCCGTGATCGCCGTCGCCCTTGTATTCGTCTTCCGCGGCGTAGATGTGCGGCTGGTTCTGCTCTTGGCGGCGCTTGCGTTAGGTGGCCTGGCGGGCCATCTCGAAGTCATCGTGCAACAATTCCTGGCCACGCTGGTCAACGAACAATTCGTCATCCCCCTGGGATGCTGTCTCGGTTTCGTCTACGTATTAAGGCAAACCGGCTGCGATGAGCACCTGGTCCATTTACTGGTGCGACCGATCCAGCGTGTGCGGCCACTGCTGATTCCCGGCACGGTGTTCATTAGCGCCCTGGTCAACGTTCCCGTTATCAGTCAGACGAGCACGGCCGCGCTGGTCGGCACTGTCCTCGTCCCGCTCTTGCGTGCGGCCCGGATCTCGCCCGTGACGGTCGGTTCGGCCTTGCTGCTCGGCTCGTCGATCGGCGGCGAGATTCTCAATCCGGGTGCTCCGGAAGTGCGTACCATCAGTCAGGCATCCGGAGTAGAGATGACGCCACACAACTGGGTCACTCGCGCGCTGCCGCTTCTCCTCATCGAGTTGACGGTGGCAACGGCCGTGTTCTGGCTGCTCAGTCTGCGGGCCGAGTCGCAGCCTGGTACCGAGCATCCGGAAACGGTGAAGGACACCTTTCGCATCAATCCTGTCAAGGCAGCCATGCCTTTCGTACCGATTTCTCTGTTGTTTCTGACGGCGCTGCCACAGCCGTTTCGTCTGATCCATGTGCCGGTGGAATGGCTGGTGGACGTGAAGCACTTCCAGGGCACCGAGGCGCAACTGCGCTCATCGTTCGATTGCCATCTCATCGGCGCGGCCATGCTGATCGGCGCGGCGGCGGCAGCCTTGACGGAGCGCCGGAAGATCCATCGCACCGCCTTGACGTTCTTCGAGGGGATTGGCTTCGCCTTCGTGCAGCCCATCTCACTCATCGTCGCCGCCAGTTGTTTCGGGGAGGGAGTCAAGCTGATCGGTCTGGCGGAATTGCTCGGTCGCTCGCTGGAGGCATGGCCTCGCTTGCTGACGCCGGCCGCCATCGTTTTGCCGATGTCGTTCGCGCTCGTGTGTGGTTCCGGCATGGCGACGACGCAAAGTCTGTACGGTTTTTTTGTCGAGCCGGCACGCTTTGTCCACTACGATCCGTTACGGCTGGGAGCCGTGATTTCGTTGTCGTCGGCGGCGGGCCGTACCATGTCGCCGGTGGCAGCCGTGACATTGATGTGCGCCTCCTTGGCCGAAGTCAGCCCATTTCAGTTGGTACGGCGCGTCGTGATCCCGCTGCTTGCCGGCCTGCTTGCGCTGTTGGCGGCGAGTCATTTTTTGGCTTAATTCCCGGCTCGTTTACTAAGGCAACACTTCCACAGGGATCCCTGAGAATGTAGATAGGCGGGTATCATTGGTCAGGAAACGATCACAGCCGGACTCCACGGCAGCGGCCAAATGCAGCGAATCGCCCAATTTGAAGTTATGCGTGGCCCGTATCACGGTGGCTCGGTCGAACACTGCCGTTGTGATGGGAACCACCTGCACGTCAGGCCTGGCGCAAAAAACGTCGAACAGCGTCAGTTTCACGGTGTCGCCGGTCTTGAGCGGCTTGACCCGGTATTCGAGCCGCACAAGGTCACTAATGGCGAGACGATCCTTAGCCACGGCAAACGAAGCCAAATGAGCCGCGGCCCGGACGTTAAACGGCCCCGTGTGGTCGAAGAAGTACATGAGGATAACGCTATCGCTGTAGACTAGCATCACCGTTGTTCCGGCTCCTGGCGCTGCTCGCCTGTCTCCCGGAGCATGTCATCGATGCGATCCCCTTCTCGCAGCCACTCGATATGGGATTGCATCTCCCTCTCATCCATGAAGTGACACCCCGCCTCCTCCATTTTCTTGCGAGCGTTCTGCATGAATTGGAACCAGTCCTCTTGCAGCGGTGGAGATGTTTGGTCTGGTTGTCGCAGAACGACCTGGACCCGTCCCGGCGACAGGTTCGGCTTTTGATCTAACTCCAGAGTACCGTCCGGCTTGAGCGTTCCCTCCACGATGATTTCACGACTCATATCCCTTCCTTTCGTTCGAGGTACTGATTGATTCTACTCGAACAGTCTGGCCTTCTCGAGCTTCCTTCGCACAGACCAAATCCAGACTCACCCTCAACCGACCACGATGTTCACCAGTTTCCCCGGCACGACGATAACCTTGCGCACCTGTTTACCCTCGATTAGCTGGCGCACGCGCTCGTCGGCCAGGGCCGTTTTTTCCAGGTCGTCCTTGCTGATTTCGGCAGGAACCGTGAGACGCAGACGCACCTTGCCGTTGATCTGCACGGGCACTTCGATTTCCTCGGCCTTGGTCAACGCCGGATCGAACGGCGGCCACGGCTCGTAAGCCAGACTGTCGCCGCCGCCCAAGACGTCCCACAGCTCCTCGGCCAGGTGCGGAGCGAACGGACTGAGGATCAATACGAACGTCTTCAACACCGAGCGTGGCCGCACACTCAGCGGGGTCAGGTAGTTGGTGAACTCCATCATGGCGGCAATGGCCGTGTTGAAACGCATGCCGTCCAGATCCTCGGTGACGCGCTGAATGGTTCGGTGCAATTGCCGCAGCATCTCCTTATCGGGCGGCACGTCCTGGACTACTTCGGACAGTCGCATGTCCTCGGCCCTGTCGTCGATGAACAGACGCCAGACGCGGCCCAGGAAACGATACACTCCCTCGACGCCGCGCATGCTCCACGGCTTGACTGCCTCCAATGGGCCCATGAACATTTCGTACAGCCGCAGACTATCGGCTCCGTAATCATTCACAACATCATCCGGATTGATGACGTTGCCCCGCGCCTTAGACATCTTGTGGGCGCGAGCCGTGAGTTCAATTTCAGGATGATGCTTCCAGAAGTACCGATTCCCTCGAATCTCGACTTCATCCGGATCGACTATAACCAGCTCCATTCCAATCTCGGTATCCATGTCACGGGAGTCTACCTTTTCCGCTGAAACAAATTTTCCATTGACTTTATGAGCGTTGTATTCAACCTCTCCTAGGATCATGCCCTGATTGACCAATCGCTGGAACGGCTCCGGTGTGTGAACGTGGCCACGATCGTGCAACACTTTGTGCCAGAAGCGCGAGTACAGCAAGTGCAGCACGGCATGTTCCGCTCCGCCGACGTACAGATCGATCGGCATCCAGCATTGTTCCTTTTTTGGATCGCACAATATCTTTTCATTGTCCGGATCGATGTAACGCAGATAGTACCAGCATGAGCCAGCCCACTGCGGCATGGTGTTGGTCTCGCGCTTGTAGCGCTTGCTGTTGCGCGTGACGTACAGCCAATCTTTGGCTTTGCTCAAGGGCGGTTCGGCTTTGCCGGAGGGTTTGTAATCCTCCAACTCAGGCAGACGCAACGGCAATTCGTCGGGCGACAGCGGCTCGACGACGCCGGTGGGATTGCCTTTGTCGTCGATCTCGTGCAGGATCGGAAACGGCTCGCCCCAGTAGCGTTGGCGGCTGAACAGCCAATCCCGCAGCTTGTAATTGATCTTGCGTTGGCCCTGACCGCGCTGCTCCAACGAGTCGATGATTTTTCGCTTGGCCTCTGCGATTTTCAGGCCGTTCAGGAACTCGCTGTTGATGGCCGGTCCCTCACCGAGGTAGGCCTTACCCTCCCAGCCCTTAGGTGGTTGCACGGTGCGAATGATCGGCAGGCCGAATACCTCCGCGAACTCCCAGTCACGCTCATCCTGGCCGGGCACCGCCATAATCGCCCCTGTGCCGTAGCTGGCCAGCACATAATCGGCGATCCAGACGGGGATCTGTTTGCCGTTGACGGGATTAACCGCATAGGCGCCGGTGAAGACGCCGGTCTTTTTCTTGCTCAGCTCGGTTCGTTCCAGGTCACTCTTGCGAGCGGCCTCGGCGCGATATGTCTGTACGGCTGCTCGTTGCTGGGGTGTCGTGATCGTTTCAACCAGCGGATGTTCCGGCGCCAGCACCATGTACGTCGCGCCGAACAGCGTGTCCGGCCGCGTCGTGAAGACACGAATGCTCTTCCCCTCGCTGGCGCTCGGGGCTTGTAGAGCGAAATCGACTTCCGCACCCTCACTCTTGCCGATCCAGTCGCGCTGCATCTTCTTGATGGATTCCGGCCAATCCAGACCTTCCAGGTCATCCAACAGACGTTCGGCATAGGCCGTGATGCGCAACAGCCATTGTCGCAGAGGCATGCGCACGACCGGATGGCCGCCGCGCTCGGATTTGCCGTCGATCACTTCCTCGTTGGCCAGCACTGTGCCCAGCGCCTCGCACCAGTTGACGGGCACCTCGGCTTGATAGGCCAGGCGTTTGCTATCGCGGTAAGCGCGCACGGCCGCGTCGCCTTGCTGTTTCACTTCCGGCGGGACTGGCAATTCAGCGATGGGCCGGCCGCGTTTCTGCTCGGCGTCGTACCAGGTGTCGAACAGTTGCAGGAAAATCCACTGCGTCCAGCGGAAATAATCCGGATCGGTGGTATCGACCTCGCGGTCCCAATCGTAGCTGAAGCCGAGCATCTGAATCTGTCGGCGGAAATTGGCGATGTTCTTCTCGGTGGTGACGCGCGGATGCGTGCCGGTATTGATGGCGTACTGCTCGGCCGGCAGACCGAAAGCGTCCCAGCCCATCGGATGCAGGACGTTGTAGCCGCGCATGCGTTTGTATCGCGCCAGAATGTCGGTGGCGGTGTAGCCTTCGGGATGGCCGACGTGCAGCCCAGCCCCGCTGGGATAGGGGAACATATCGAGGATGTAGTATTTCGGCTTATCGGAGTGATCGGGCGTGCGGAAGGTTTTGTTCTTCAGCCAGAATTCCTGCCAACGCCGTTCGATGATCTTGGGGTTGTAACTCGGCATGCGCGCCAATCCACTTTGCTTCCAGGAGTCCAGATTCTCCGTCCCGATTCCACGGGGCCGGCATATCGCTTATCCTATCTAAAAACTTGGAAAGGCGAACGGCCGGCGTCAGCCGGCTGGTGGCGTGACCACCAGCCGGCTGACGCCGGCCGTTCGCCCGA
>DATBHJ010000012.1:0-4805 GCA_036557565.1 Gemmataceae bacterium | reverse complement strand
CCCTGCGAAAAACAGGGGAAAATCGACGGTTGTGCGGCGAGCAGGCAAGTTTGCCGAAGCCAAAGCTCCAGTTTGTCTACCAAAACAATCCGTAAATGTCGAGGCAAGGGACCGAGTGGCACGGTGCGCAAAGCGGGCTAGGTCGGAGAGCCGTTGCAGTTGATTTGAGACGGCCTGGGGCTTCATGCCGACCGAGGCGGCGAGGTCGGTGACGCAGAGTTCTTCCTCCCGGACGAGGGCGTGCAGGAGCCGTAAACGAGTGTCGTTGGCAAGTACCTTGAACACCGCAGCCAAGCCGCCCGCTTGGATCGGCGTCAAGAGCGGTCGTTCCTTCAAAGATGGCCTGGTGCTACACTCAGACCCGGTCGTGGTTCGTTTCGGTTTCATGACGGTCATCCTCAGTTACACGGATACACTACCTAATGGAATAGTTTCTAACAAGTCGAGTTCTGAAAATGATTGATCGAACTGATCTGCAACTCATGATCTGCGAACAGATTATGGACACGGACAATCTGCTGCGGTTATTCTCCGAGCTTACCGGCTCCGACATGCTGACGCCCCCGGACTCTCATCCGAGGGCGCTTGCATGAATGGCACGGCTGGCCGGGAGCAAAGCAAATCAGGAAAAGATGAGTCTTGCACCTTGCGGGCTGCTTCTTTAACCAATGAACTGTGCGCCTTGACGCTCAGGATCGGCAGAAGAGTCACGTTACAAGCGTGGCAGTGGGGTTCCTCCGTCATCGCCTTACCCACGAGCCAGCCGTGTGGCTTAGGACGCCAATTCCAGGGTCCGACCATCAACCTCGATCCGGTGGGCGTGGTTGAACTGATCCAGTCGGTCCTGCAACTGGTCGATCTCGTTTTCCAACCGGACCATCAAGGCGTCCACGTCGGCCTTCTTCAAGGCGGCGACGTAGTGGACCTCGGTGGTGTTGGGGTAGACAGCAGGCTGCGGGCCGTGCCGGGTGCTGATGCCGGCGAGGAACTGCGCCGTGGCCTTCTTCTCGGCCAGCGTGAAGACGTGGAAGGCCGGCGGCTCGGTGAAGCGATTGGCGACGGAGAAAACCTCGAACGGCCCGCAGAAGTCCAGCACTTCCACGTCGTCGAAGATCAGGATGGCGAGGTTGCGGGTGGTTGGCATGTTGTTTCTTCCTGCTTGCAGGGCTTAGAAACGGGCCGGGCGAGAAAGTACACCAACGCCCCAATAGGCACTGCCCCTGGCCCCTCCAACGCCGTCCACCACCAGGGCATCCCCGCTGCCAGATCGACGCCCGTGAAGACAATGCCGAGCAGTGCGAGGCACACACCAAAGAACCGCACCAGGGGACGGTAGCGGTCCAGATCAGACGCCATCACCAGGCAAAGAGCGCCGACCAAGGCGTAGAAGGCCGACAGGGAGCGGGCCAGGTACTCCACAATGGGGCCGGATGGCATCTCGCCCAGCCCCAGCCAGCGATGCGTAGCGGCCATCCACGACCACGGCATAACCACGGGGATCAGGGCGAACAGGCTGCCGATGCCCAGGAGATAGCGGAAGAAGATCACCAGCACCTTGTCGGATTTCGTCATGGCCGGGTACTCCTGGCCGTCTTCCAACTGCGTCCTCGGTCTGCCCACACCGATAGAATACCGGCTGGTTCGCCGATGATAAGCGCCGATGGGAGCCACCAATGGCCTTCGATGAATCGCTTGCCGCACGCATCCGGCAACACCTGGCCCGGCGCAAGAGCGTCGAGGAGAAGAAGATGTTCGGCGGCGTCGGCTTCCTGCTCCACGGCAACATGCTCGTCGGCGTCTGGAAGGATTCGCTCATCGCCCGGCTCGGCCCCGACGAGGGCGACTTGGCCCTGCTGGAGCCGCATGTCAAGGAGTTCGACATCACTGGTCGGGCCATGAAGGGCTGGGTGCTGGTCGGGCCGGAAGGTATCGAGGGCGACGAGCAGTTGGGCGGCTGGATCGAGCGGGCGCTGAAGTTCGTGAAAGCGTTGCCGAAGAAGTAAAAGGACCACAAGATGGCAAAATCGCCAAGACCGAAGGACATCGACGACTACATCTCCAAGTTCCCCGACGATGTGCAGGCCGTCCTTCAGAAAGTGCGTGAAACGATCCGCCGTGCTGCGCCAGATGCCCAAGAAGTCATCAGCTACCAGATGCCGGCCTTCCGACAGCACGGCATTCTGGTCTATTTCGCTGCGTGGGCGAAGCACATCGGGATGTACCCGCCGATTTCCGGTAACAAGACTCTGGAGAAAGCCATCGCCCGGTACGCTGGACCAAAGGGCAATCTTCAATTCCCGCTGGACGAGCCGATGCCCTTGAACCTGATCGAGCGGATCGTCAAGCTGCGGGTGAAGCAGAGTGTGGAAAAAGCAACAGCGAAAAGGAAGATGAAATCTCAGACCCCACGCAAGCCAAGGGCATCAAAATGAACATCGAGATCATTGAGGAGCCGATTCGGTTCCACCTGCATGGTATCAGTGGAGTTGTCGAGAACGAGCGATACGGCGAAGTCGGCCTGCGCCTGATGAACGAAATGTGGCAGGCGGTCAAAGGGGCCAAAATTCCGACGACTGGCATCAACCATTGGGTGTATCTGCCCGATGGAAGAATGTTCGTCGGCGCTGAACTCCGAAGCACACGGCAGGGTCCGATGCCCGATCAGCTTGAGCCGCTTGAGTTCGAGTTGCCGAGATACTTGAAGCACGTCCACGTCGGGCCATATCAAGCGCTGCCCCAAAAGTGGAAGGCGTTAAAGGACGAGCTTGCTGCTCGTGGCGAGGTCATCGGCTCGCCGTCACTGGAGGTATACGGGCACCATTGCGACGATCCCGCCAAGCTGGAGACGACAATCCTGATCGGCCTCCAGGCGAAATCGGCGTGATCGGGCCTTGGACCGAGGTTTTGCTCTCCCCGGCGTTCGCCTCCTGGAATCTGGCATCCGACCTTCCGCTCGGCAGGTGTCCGATCCTCGTCATTCATGGCAACACGGACGAGTACGGCTCCGTCCGGTTTCCAAAATTCACCTGCCAAAACGCCGGTGGACCCACTGAATTGCACATTCTGGAGGGATGTGGTCATGTCTCGCATCGAGAACAGATGGACACGGTAATTGACCTTGTTGGCCGGTTTTCGGCCTTCTCCGATCTGCAACCCGGACGGAGACGTTAATCTCGCCCACGACGCCAGCGACGTGGTTCAGTGTCCACGCCGCCGACACTGTGGTTCAGCAATACTGCTCAACACGGCTTTGCGACCAGAGGTTGCCCGCCTTCGAGTAGGCTCTTGAGGTTGGACAGTACCGCAGGCCAGCCCCCGCTGATGCCTGTGAAGAACTTGACATCCTTCTCGTCCAGTTCGTCGTGCGTGAGAGTCAACTTCACCACTGGCCCGTGTTGTTCGAGCAGAAATGTGACACGGGTGAAATGCTCCGCTCCTCCCGACACTCGGAAGGTGTAGGAGAGCAGCCGGGGCGGGTCGCATTGAAGCACTTTACCCTTCCAGTCCTTGTCGGGGACTCCGGTGTGAATTGTGAAGGGCGAGCCGACTTTCCAATCTGACTCGATGCGACTGTCGAACCAATACTTCTTCGTGAACTCGCCACTGGTGAGCGCTTCCCACAGCTTTTCCGGGGTCGTGGTGATGTAGGTGACGTACACGAACTTGGGCTTACTCGTCGCTTCCATTGTTTTTGTCCTCCAGGATTTGTTTGAGTTGGTGAAGCGCCTCCAGCCGGTGACGCTCGAACTTGGCGATCCACCGCTCATGGATTTCGTGAATCGGCACGGGATTGAGGTAATGCAGTTTCTCACGGCCCTTTCGTACCGTGACAACAAGATTGGCCTCTTCGAGCAGGACAAGGTGCTTGGTAACGGCCTGCCTTGTCATGTTCAGGTGTTCGCACAACGCCCCCAAAGTCTGCCCGTTGTCGGCGTGAAGGCGGTCGAGTAGCTTTCGTCGGGTCGGGTCGGCAAGCGCCTTGAACACGTTATCCATGTCAGTAGTCCTCGCCTTCATTATGCAACCATTTAGTTGCATGTCAAGGCTAGGCGCCCGACAAGGGCATCCTGAGCCGCACCCTGTTCAACGAGGACCGGCTCAAGGTGATGCTGTTCGGCTTCGCCCAGGGCGAGAAGCCGTCCGAACACACCGCCTCGATGCCCGTCGTCTTGCACTTCCTCCAGGGGGAGGCGAAGCTGACGCTGGGCGACGATACCGTGCAGGCCAAGCCGGGCACCTGGGTCCACATGCCGAAGGGCTTGCGCCTCAGCATCCAGGCGAAGACGCCGGTGGTCATGCTTCTCTTGTTGCTGAAGTGACCAGGCCCCTGGCGAGGGTCGTATCCGGTCGCAAGCCCTACCCGACCTCGATCTGGCCGGGATCGTCCACTTCGATCCGGGGCCGGTTGTCCTTGAGCTTCACGACGCCGGTAACTCGAATCGTCTTGCCCTTGAACTGGAGGGCCGGATCGTCAATCCTGGCCCCCTTGAACCTTGCCGCCCCGGTTTCGGTGACGGCCACGGCCAGGTTGTTCGGGTCGTGGTGATCCTCCTCCGAGTCGAGGAAGATTTGCGTGCAGTGCGGGCAGTTCTTCGCCGCCCTGACGAGCATTTCCACCGTGACCTGTTCGTTAATCCGGCTGACTGCTTCCAGGGGAGTGAGTAGCATGGCGGCATCCCCTCAGTGCTTGGGCAGAAGGATGGTCAGCAGGAGTGAGGCGTCCTCGATCCCCTTGACGGAATGCGGCTCCCCCGTGGGCAAGTAGAGCAATTTCCCGGCCTCAAGGGTATGTGTCTTGTCAAAGG
>DATBHJ010000011.1:0-4878 GCA_036557565.1 Gemmataceae bacterium | reverse complement strand
GCCTCGCTGCGCTCGACCCACCCTACGAAATCCTACGGATGCGGTGGATTGATGATCGCTCGTTCGCCATCCCACAAAGCCTGGCGACCAGGCAGCAGACACGCCAGCGCAAACGCGGTGTAACACAGCAGCACGCCATCGAGCGGCAATCGTGCCCCTGATAGCGCCCCGGCATGACTCAGGATGTACGGCAACGGGATCCAGATCAGGGCCAGCGACGACGGCATGGCACTGGAACGCCAGCCGTACGTCCAGCGCCAACCGAGCAAGCCCAAGGTCAAGAGCACCAGCATTGTCCATTCGAGCGCCACCGGATACGAATCCGCCAGCCATTTCGGCTCGATCTCCTCCGAACCCGTTGGGTCCGCAAGACGATCCTTGCTAAACCAGTGCTCGCCGAAGACGAAATACACTCCCGCTCGCAGATGGCGCCGCACCGAATCGACGGGACGGTCGCGCCATTCCTGACGCATTTCATCGGCAAAGGCCGTGTCTCGTTCGGTCCGCTTGGATGGCGGAACGAACGGCTCCGTCGGCGTCTTCATGTTCTCGTTCGGCCCACCGGTCGCTTGTGGATTGTTGCCGATCCACAAGTGGTAATAGGTCGAATCGACAATGGGCACCGCCTCGCCGAAGAGTTGCCAGTTGCGGAAACTCCACGATCCGATGCCGATGATGAAGCCGAGGAACGCCAACAGCGCCCACAGCCAGCCATGCACCAGGACTCGGCTGCGCCACAAAAACCAGGCCAGTCCCACGATGGCGAACGGCAACAAAGCCGCCCGCACCAAAGCCAGCGCGGCCAACGACAGGCCATACAGCAGACTGGCCAGTGGGCCGCCGGTTTGACTGGATCGCACACCCAGGAACAGTATCAGACCAAGCAAGAACGTCGCCGTCGTGCCGTCGGCGAGAGTGGCTGTGTCGAGAATCCAGAAGGGGTGCACGGCACACAACAAGCCGGTCAGAACGGCGACGATCAAACTCTGGAATGCTCGCCGGGCGAAGAGAAAATACAGCCCGGCTGTGAGGGCGCCCAGGCCGCACTGGACCCAGCGCATCGTGCTGTCCAACGCAGCATCATCGACCAGGTGATTGACCCCGGCCATCAAGATGGGATAACCCGGCGACACGGCGGCGGTGTCCTCTTCCTCGCCGGTGGAGGGGGAGGTCAGGGCGAATCGTTTCTGTGTTTTCAGATTGCGGACCAACGGCTCCAGCTCCGGCAGCGGCGTCTCGACGCGCACGGGGCCGTCGTTGCGGGCGTAATCGGCACAAGTAATGAGGTAGCCGGCACGTATGCCCGCCGCCGCGGCGACGATCGCAAGCAGCAGCAGGACGTCCATCAAGGTGAATCGTCGCATCTCCGCCATGACCGTTCTCCCCGCGGGTAAGTATTGGAAAAGATGGGCTTTCCAGGGGTTAAGATAGGAAATCTCGACGGAGATGAGCAGACGTATGCCCAGTCCTTGCTGACGCCCGGAAAATGACAATTCCGACAGGATGCCTCCCCAATCGTTGGCATGATGCTTGCAATCTTCTTCTATCGCTTTGATGAGAATGGCCAATAGGTGAAAGCGGAGGATCGAGTCATGCCCGTACAGACCAGTGAATGGCAGAAGCAACATCCTTGGGAACCGTCGCCCCTGTCGCAGCTGCAGCCCGTTTCGCTCGTCAAACCGTCGGACCTGTTCAATCCCATGCTGACCATCGCCGACGTGATGAAACGCCAGGCGCCGACGTGCTCTCCGGATGCTTCCCTTGCGGAAGCTGCTCGCATCCTGCGCGATGCCGCTTCCGAGGCGGTATTCGTTGTCAGCGATGGTCGGCCGCTCGGTTTGCTCACCGATCGCCGGATTGCGCTGGCCGTTGCCGAACATGGCGAAAACCTGGGCCGATTGCGCGTCCAGGATGTGATGAAGCATCGACCGCCAACCGTGCGGGCCGATGCGCGATTGGGCGACCTGTTGGAGACGTTCGCGGATGAAGGCGTGGCTGTCGTCGATGACGACGGACGCATCCAAGGAGTCGTCCGGTGGCTGGAGCTGATCGGTCATCTTTCCGAACGGGCCCTGGGAAAACTCATCGTCAACCTGTTCTCGCCGCGGAAGGAGCGTTGACGGTCATGCACGAACTCGGCTTTCCTCTCGGCGTGCGTTTGACGCATTGGTTCAATTTTCTGTTTCTCACCATGTTACTGCGGAGCGGGCTGGCGATCCTGTCGGCGCACCCGAAACTTTACTGGAACATCCACGCCTGGCCGACCAGTGAATGGCTGCGTCTGACGCGAAAAAAAATGCCCACCGATCGCATGTGGTGCTCATCGGATGAGGAGGTGCATTGGCCGGGCTGGCTGATACTTCCGGGTGGGGAGAGCCTGGGATTCGGTCGTTACTGGCACTTCCTCAACGCTTCCTGTTGGCTGGTTGTGGGACTTCTCTATGTTCTCGTGCTGTTCCTCTCGCCGCAGTGGCAACGGTTGGTTCCGACCTCGTGGGACATCTTTCCTTGTGCCTGGCGGACGATGATTGCCTATCTGACGTTCCACACACCCGAACCGGACAATCCGCTGTATTCGATCGGCCCCGGCCGGCTGCCCTTCAATGCTTTGCAACAACTGACGTATTTCGGGCTGATCTTCTTCCTGACGCCGTTTCAAATCATGACTGGACTGGCACAATCGCCCTCGCTCGTTGCCCGATTCCCCTGGTACATGCGTCTGTTCGGCAATCGCCAGGCTGCCCGAAGTCTGCACTTCATCGGGCTGGTTATGTTCGTCGTTTTCTTCGGCATCCACCTGGTCATGGTGTTCTGGCACGGCTTCGCGGAAGAGATGGATAAAATGGTCCTGGGCTACGCGCACTCCGAGGGAAGCTGGCTGGGTGTGGCACTCGGACTCAGCATCGTCACGGCCGTGGTGTTGATTCACGTAGCGGCCAATGTCCTTTCGGTCAAGGCGCCCCAGCGCACCTATCGCTTTTTGGCCTTGCTCGTCGATCCCATCCGTGAAACCTTTTTGCACAACCTGCGTTCGGCCCAGGAGTATCCGGCGGAGGAGATCTCGCCCTACTTCCGGACCAACGGCTATCCACCGATCGCGGCCTATCCACAAGCGAAGGGCGAGGATGACACCTATGAGCGCTTGCTCAGCAATCACTTTGCCGACTATCGGCTGGAGGTGAAGGGCCTGGTCGAACATCCGCACAAGTTCTCGCTGGAAGAATTGCGTGCGCTGCCCAAACAGGAACAAACGACGCTGCATCACTGCATCCAGGGTTGGAGTTCCGTTGGCCGGTGGGGAGGCGTGCCCCTGCGCGAGATTCTCGATCGTTGCAAACCATTACCGCAAGCGCGTTACCTTGTCTTCACTTCGTTCTCCAAGCACGAGAAGAGCGACCAGATTTATTACGAATGTGAAAGCCTGGATATTGCCCGCCATCCGCAGACGATCCTGGCCTACGAACTGAACGGACAGGAATTGCCGATCCAAAGCGGCGCTCCGCTGCGCGTCCGCTTTGAGACGAAGCTGGGATTCAAGATGGTGAAGTTTCTACGCTCCATCGAATTCGTCGAGGATTATCGCAAGATTGGCGGCGGCATGGGCGGCGTGCGCGAGGATGTGCAGCACTATGACATGGGAGCGGAGATCTGACTGCGACAAGCCGGCTTGCACACGTGCGGATGGCTCGCTAGGTTAACTAGCGAGATTTATCGTTTCGCGCGAAACGATAAATCTAAACCGGGAACATTTGCACGAGGGCAGGAAAAGCCATGGCACGACGCATTCTCAACCGAAAAGACCTCCGCGCTGATTACGAGGCGGCCGAGCGCCGCAAGCAAGAGGACGACGAAGACGAAGAAGAAGACGAAGAAGAAGAAACCGACGAGTCCGAAGAGGAAGTCGAGGCTGCTGAGGAGGAAGGCGAGGAAGAGGCAGAGGAAGAAGAGGAAGAAGCCCCGCCCAAAAAGAAGAAAAAGGCCGCTCCCAAGGAACCCAAGCCCAAGCGCTCCCGCGCGGCCAAGCAGGTGCGCATGAAGGTGGTTTGGGGCGTGTTCAACAACTCCAACCAGTGCGTGGCCAAGTTCGACTATCCCAAGCGCAAGGAGGCCGACGACCACGCCGCCAAGCTGGCGGCCGCCAAGACGCCGCCGCAGCCCTTCTTCGTCCAGCCCGTCAAGGAGCCGATGGAAGAAAAGAAAGAGTAAACAAAGGAGCCGGAAGCGTAAGCGACGGATGCTTTGCCGTCGCTCACGCTCCCGGCTCGTTGAATATCTCTATCACTCCCCTGTGTTCCCCACTGCCTGGCTCAACAATGAGCGTTCGCGAACTCTTCCGAAAGCACCGTTTTCATCTACCCCGGCGTTACGGCCCGGACAAATGAGGGCGTCTGGCAAGAGCGTGGCCTAGTGGGGCACCGTGGAGGCATTCGGGGCGGGAGCCTCGGTGCCCTTGAGAGGCAAGAGTTCCTGACGGTAGATCGGCACATCACGCGGCGCCTCAATACCCAAGCGAATCTTGCCCCGGTCGATGTCAACGACCGTGATACAGATATTATCACCGATATAAATCTTTTCGCCAAGCTTTCGGCTCAAGACCAGCATGTCGCTACCCTCCTACGAGCGAAGCAGTGGTTTACTCGCTGCCCAATTGTACGCCATGAATGGCCGACGCGGCGGCACAGCAGGGACATTTTTGCCCCCTGTCCCCTCCCCTGGGTCGTGGAACATCCCTTGCTGCTGGCTTTGCTCGCCAGGGTCGGACATTGGTCATAATCCGTAAAGTCAACCTTTTCAGCAATTTGCGCGCCAAATCGTCACCGTATCCGAGCCGCGCACGCAGCGCAGCGGAGTAAGCGGTCGCGCGGAGCTGCCGCTTAC
>DATBHJ010000010.1:0-29899 GCA_036557565.1 Gemmataceae bacterium | reverse complement strand
CGCGGCTAACCACGGTCAAAAGAAGAACACCCGGCGACCGCCGCCGGGTGTCTTCTATTGGGGAAGAGTTGGTGCCGAATGGAGAGAGAGGCCGGGCAAGGATCGGCAAATGAGCGTGCGCTCCACGGTATCCGAGGCAGGGACGTTTTCCACATGGGTGGCGCTGCAGATCGTACGCACAAACGCCGATTGGGCGATGCCCGGCCCATCTCGTGTGCGTTCTCAGGCCGCTCCTCTGTTCCTGGGAAGAACGCCGCCCGACTTGCGACTTGCGCGCGATTTTTCCATTTTCCCCAGAATTGATTTGCCAGAGCCGATGCGGTGCGGTTCAATCCAAGCGAGCGGGGGGCGTAAGCCCCCTGTTTTGACTCAACAGGGGGCTTACGCCCCCGCTCGCCAAAATCAACAGGAGACTTCTCATGACCAGTCGTGCCCGAACCGAGTATCGCTATGAAAAACTGACCTGGCCCGAAATCAACGATGCCATCGAAATGGGCAAAGTCTGCGTCGTGCCCTGCGGCGCCGTGGAACAGCACGGCCCCCATCTGCCGCTCGACGTGGACCTTATCTGCCCAACCGAGATCGCTCGCGGCGCTGGCCGTGCCGTGCCGGAGAAAATGCTGGTGCTCCCGACCGTCTGTTATGGCTACACCGGCCATGTCATGGACTTTCCCGGGACGATCAACAACGATTTCGAGCACTTCATGCACCACGTTCTCGATATTACAAAATCGCTGGCCTATCACGGTTTCAAGAAGATCCTGCTGCTCAACGGCCACGGCTCCAACATGCCCAACCTCGACCTGGTGGCCCGGCGAACGAACCTGGAAACCGATGCCGAGTGCATCCTGGGCGCATGGTGGAATCTGCTGACAGCGGATAAGGAATTCCTCCCGCGTTGGCGCCAGAGCAAGTTTCCAGGCGGCTGCGCTCACGCCTGCGAGCTGGAAACGTCGCTGTATCTCTACCTCGACGGCGACAATGTGCGCAAAGACAAGATCAAGAGTGGCGTCATCAGCTTCAACGAAGAAAACAGTCCGTTCAACTGGGTGGACCTGTTCGCGGCCGGCCCGGCGACGATAATCTCGTGGACGAGCAGTTATTCCGACAGCGGCGTGCTCGGCGAGGCGGAGTTGGCCACGGCCGAGAAGGGAAAACAAGCCTACGAGGAAGCGGTCAAGCAGCTAGTGCGTTTCATCACCTGGTTCAAGGATCGTCCCAAGGACCAGCGCAAAGATCGCCACGCTCGCACGCCGAGCATGCCGATTCCGTGGGGACAGCGGCCGGTGAAATGAATCGACGAACATTTTGGTGTTCTTGTGGACCAGGAGACGATATAATTCAGGGTGGATATTCCCTTGTGAGAGGTGATGTCATGAGTGACGAAGTGCCCGCCATTGTTCCCCCTATCTGCTCGATAACCACTGCACAGGTCGAGGTGTCGTCTTCGGAATTGCCTCCCGGCGAATCTGTGGCTGCGCCTACAGCCGAGCAGCAATTCGTTGCCGATCATGTGTTCACCGATCCTCATCCTGCTGTCACGCTGATCGGCGTCCTGTCAAGCGCGATGATGCTGCGCGATGTCGCTGTCGATACCTTCGATACTTCCGGCGACGAAGACGACGAAGAGGAAAAGCCAAAAGCCAACGAGCCGGAAGCATAAGCCACGGCAAAACGATCCGTCGCTTACGCTTTCGGCTCGTTTCGTGTCACCGTCGTCGTTGTCGTTTCGTCAGGTAAACTCCTAACGCCCGATCAACCGGCTCGTCCGTCCTCAGCAGGTGGTAATCGACCTGGTTCCGCCCGGCGGCCTCGCGCAAATCCTGGCAAAATCGCTGGAAGTTTTGCAGATACTCCTTGCGTAATCGGTTCGGATCGACAAGCATCTTGTGACCTGTAACTTCCAGGTTGCGGAACTGCGTCCATTTCTTGAAGGGAAACTCGATCTCCTCCGCCGCCAGCACATGAAACAGCAGCACTTCATGCCGGCGATGGCGGAAGTGCTGCAAGGCTCGCATCAGCGGTTCGACTTGCTCGAAGCAATCCGACAGGATAACCACGAGGCCGCGCTGCTTGATCTGCTCCGCCGTCTGATGCCACAACGGCGCCAGTCCCGTCTCGCCGCCCGGCTGCGTTTCCTCCAGCGCGCGTAACACGTGCAGCAAATGTTTCGAATTGGCGCGCGGCGCGATCAGCCGGCGCACGTGCGTATCGTGGATGGCCAAACCGACAGCATCGCGCTGGTGCAGCATCAGATACGCTAATGACGCCGCGATGTACTGGACGTAATGAAACTTGCTGGCGTGCTTGCCCTTGTACGCCATGCTGCCGGAAGCATCGACGAGCAGATGAGCCTTGAGGTTGGTCTCCTCCTCGTACTCTTTGATGTAATAGCGATCTGTTTTACCGTAGGCGCGCCAGTCGATGTGGCGAATCTCGTCTCCGGGATAATACTGACGATGCTCGGCGAACTCGACGGAAAAGCCCTTGTAGGGACTTTTGTGAACGCCGGTGAGAAAGCCCTCGACGAGGTTGCGCGCCACGAGAGCCAGATGGCCGTACTTGGCCAACGAGGTCGGATCGAAGGAGAGGATGGAATCGCGCATGGAGACCGCCAAAAAAAGTCACCATGAATCACACGAATCACACGAATAAAAGACAAGAATAAAAATCAATCTATCGAAAATCGCAAAAGCATGTTCACCTTTTGGTTTTATTGTTTTTGTTCTTATTCGTGTTATTCGTGTGATTCGTGGTGACTTTTTCTTATTTCTCACGCCCGTCGAGCCTTCGCCGCCGCTTCTTGCTGCGGCAACGGGATGGTCTCGATCAAACGCTGGATGATCTGATCCGTCGTGATTGCCTCGGCGTCGGCGTTGAATGTCGTCACCAAGCGATGGCGCAGCACAGGATAGGCGACGGCTCGAATGTCGTCGGTGGTAACGTGCAGTCGGCCGTGCAGAATAGCGCGTGCCTTGCCTCCGAGAATCATGTACTGACAAGCGCGCGGCCCCGCACCCCAGCTCAACAACTCCGGAACAAACTTCGGCGCGTTGTCCTCGCGCGGTCGAGTCGCGCGCACCAGGTCGGCGACGTACTCGAAAACGTGATCGGCCACCACCACTTGACGCACGACCCCTTGCAATCGTTGGATCTGCTCACCGTCGAGCTGCGCCTGCAATTCCACATACTGCGTGCTGGTCGTCCGCTTCATGATTTCCAGCTCTTCACTACGGTTGGGATAGCCGACCTTGATGTTAAACATGAAGCGATCGAGCTGTGCTTCGGGAAGTGGATACGTGCCTTCTTGCTCGATCGGGTTCTGCGTGGCCAGGACGAAGAACGGCTCGGGCAGATGATAGGTTTGTCCTCCGGCGGTGACGTGGTGTTCCTGCATGGCTTCGAGCAGGGCAGCCTGTGTCTTCGGTGGGGTGCGGTTGATTTCGTCGGCGAGGATCATGTTGGCGAAGATCGGGCCGGGCAGAAACACAAACTTGCGCCGACCGCTCTCCGGATCGTCCTGCAAGATGTCCGTCCCGGTGATGTCGGCCGGCATCAAGTCCGGCGTGAACTGGATGCGCTTGAACGTCAGGTGCAGGATCTTCGAGACGGTACTGACGAGCAGCGTCTTGGCCAAACCGGGCACGCCAACCAAAAGACAATGGCCGCGACTGAACAGGGCCATGAGTAGCTGTTCGATCACTTCATCCTGGCCGACGATGACCTTGCCTATCTGCTCGGTCATTTGCCGATAAGCGGCAGCCAGGTCGCGCACGATCTCAGCTTCGTTGGCGGCGGGATTGAGCATGGATGCGCTCTCGTGAGGTCCGGCGGTCAGATACGCAACTCGATTATCCTATCGTCGGGCAGCCGGTGAGCAAGGAACTTGCCCGACTAGTTGTTACAATCGCGCCCTGGCAAATCTCTTGCTCAGAGCGAATAGTTCTTCCTTCATGCAGACGCGACGCTCTTGGCCATGTCAGCGCAGATCGATCTTCTTTAGCAAATTTTGCCAAATACCCAATGCGATTTTCTTTACCAGTCTACCTGTATTGGGCATAGTTGTCTCGAATGCAAATCTGGCTCGATTGGCCCCCCGGATTGTGCCTGGCAGAGGGCCGGATCGACTCTAGCTTCAATTCACGGAGAAGTAGGCATGATTTGGCAGCGCTCCCGTCTCGCTCTGCTGGCGAACGTCGTATTGGCCGCGGCGGCAGTAACCGCCAGCGCGCAGAACATCACCCCAGTTCCCGCGGGTGGTACGGCCGCTCCGGCCGCCGCCGACGGCTGCTGCGCCCCAGCGACGCAATCCGTTTGCGTCACCGAATGGGTCCCGCAGAATTACACCACCACAGTGACGGTCTACAAGACCGTATGCGTGCCTGAAACATTCACCGCATATAAGACTGTGTGTGTGCCACAAACCTGTACGCGCGTCTGCACTGTGTACAAGCAGGTGCCGCAAGTGCAGACCGTCGTCCGCACCGTTTGTGTGCCGACGCCGTGCGTCGAAACCCGTACTGTCATGAAGACAGTCGTCACCTGTAAGCCTGTCACAACCGTGACGCGCAAGTGTGTGGACATGGGACACTATGAGTGCCGTGAAGTGCCCTGCCGTCAGAGCTGCTTCCACAAGCACAAGTGCGGCGGATGCTGCGAGCCTTGTTGCCAGCCCATGAAGACGGTTCGCGTGTGGTGCCCCAACAAGGTGTGGATCGAAACACCTTGCACCAAGATGGTTAGCTGCAGCGAGTGTGTCCCCTGTCCGGTACAGGTCACCGTCTGCAAGATGGTGCCCAAGCAGATCACCTGCCAGGTGTGCAGCTACACCTGCGTGCCGGAGCAAGTTACGCAGACCTACACGGTCATGGTCGCCAAGTGCGAGCCTTGCCAGGTCACGCGCATGGTCGCCAAGTGCGTGCCCTGCCAGCAGACCGTCACCTGCTGCCGCATGGTGCCCACCACCGTCGTCAAGCAAGTGCCCTGCTGCACGCCGTGCTGCAACACCTGCTGCACGCCCTGCTGCAATGTCTGCTGCAAGAAGTGCCGTCGCTGCCGTTAATCGGCAGTATTCGGCTCAATCCAGTTCGACACGCGTTCGAGGCGAGGTGGAATACTCGCCTCGTTCGCTTTTGGTGCATGAAATCGGGACCTATCCGTTCGCTGTTTTCTCAAAATCGTTCATGACAACCGTTGTTGTGGCTGGTTGGGCAAGCCATGAGGATTGCATGGCTTGCCGGAATTTCGAGGATCGTCGCAATTTGTTTTCCCAGTCGGACTATGACGATTGTTTGCCGAAATCTCATAAGTATCACGGAATCGTGGGATCGCCTTATTCCCTCTACCGCCGGTGATTCTCTATGTTTACGCGATGCATTTGTTGCACCGCTCTGGTGTGGATCGCGGGGATGTTGCCGGCACGAGGAGGAGACGCTGGGTCTTCCGCACAGCCGGCACTTGGAACGATCACGCTGGAAGAATTACCTCCGCCCACAGTGGCCGAGGTTGCGGCTTTGTGTGTTCCACCCCCAGCACCGGCCGGACCGGAACCCGTCTTCCCGGATCGACCCGGGGTATTCGATCGTGAAGCCTACTGGCCGGAAGTGTGGGGCTTCGCGGGCGTCAACGTATTCGCCACCGGCAACAAGATGGCGCCTAATGGCCAGACCTACTACCCACTCGGTAGTTTGTTCGCCGATATAAACATTGGCTTTCTTCCCCAGAAACGCCTCTACATGTTCACTCAGGGCGTATTCTGGGCGCAGAAGCCGAGCAGTGGAGTGACCAACGGCGATCAGGGGAATCTCGATTTTAGCAAGCGACAAATGGATCTAACAATCGGCGGCGCCTGGCGCTATTATGGGCCACTCGAGATTCGCGTCTTCGCCTTCTCCTATAGCAACCTCAATCGCGGTTTCGATTTGAATGTTCCGTCAGGATACAATGACGGTGTCGGTGTTGAAAATCGCTACTACATCTTCAAAAGCAATGCCTACGACCTGCCGCGCCTGAATTTTCTGAGTCTCGGATACATGCCGTCGAAGGAAATCACCGGCGAGGACGGGATTTTCTTCAAACCGGGACTGTTCGCGCGAGCCTATCTGACCTACGAGTTTGTACCGATCAAATACTACGTCTATGCCGATACGCAATTGATATGTCAGTCAGCCGCCAACCCGCGGCTGCTCTTCTTCGACGATGGTTTCGCCGCTCGTCCCTTTAGCAAACTCAACGGTTTGGAATTTCGTCTCGGCGTCAATAATACGGTCGATGTGCAGGTCGATATCACGCGCACGCTGCTCTATGCGCTCTTCCAGGTCGTCTTTTGACGCATGCGCTTCATCTTACGAATACACTTCGATCGCCTTGATGATTTCGTCGAGATCGTTGGGAACTTGCACGGCGCGATTGGCGTAGGTGGCGCGGCGGACGCCGCGCGTGCCGAGGACTTCCTCAAACGTCTTCTGATCCGTCGTGTGATAGGCCACGGTCGCGGTTGGATCTTTCAGAGCGTGGCCCGTCAGAATGCAGACGACACGATCGTCGGGAGCAATGATACCTTCCTGGCGCAGCTTGCGAGCGCCGGCGACGCTGGCGGCAGAGGCCGGCTCGCAGCCCAGACCGCCGGCCCCCACCTTGGCCTTGGCGTCGAGGATGTCCTGATCGCTGACCTCGCGCACCACGCCGCCGCAGCGGTCGAGTGCTCGTAATGCCTTGGGCAGATTCACCGGCCGATTGATTTCGATGGCGCTGGCGATCGTCGAGGCGCGGATCTTCTCGGCTTCGAGCCGGCGGTAGTAATCCTCAATGACCTGCTTCGCCGGTTTGCCGCCCTCCCAGCGCAGATTGGATTGCCCGAAGAGTTTGAAGAATGTGTTCGCTCCGGCGGCATTGATGATCGCCAGTCGCGGCAAGCGTTTGAGCAAGCCCAGCTCGGCCAGCTCAATGAACGCCTTGCCGAACGCGCTGACGTTGCCCAGATTGCCGCCGGGCACAACCACCCAGTCCGGCGCTTCCCAGCGCAGCGCCTCCAGCACGCGGTACATGACCGTCTTCTGACCTTCCAGGCGGAAGGGGTTGATGCTGTTGACGAGATAGATGCCCAGCCGGCGGCTGACTTGCTGCACGCGCTGCATGGCATCGTCGAAGTCGCCTGCAATCTGCACGGTCAAGGCACCGTGATCGAGCGCCTGGGCCAGCTTACCATAGGAGATTTTCCCGCTCCCAATAAAGATAATAGCCCGCATCAGTCCGGTAGCCGAACAGAAGACGGCCAACGACGCGCTGGTATTGCCGGTGCTGGCACAGGCGGCGCGGCGGGCGCCGACCATGCGGGCATGCGTGAAGGCCGCCGTCATGCCGTTGTCTTTGAAGCTGCCCGACGGATTCAGACCTTCGTATTGCAGAAACAATTTGCCCGGCTGGACGCCGACGTAGCCGGCGACGCTGTCGGCTTTCTGGAGGATGGTCTGTCCCTCGCCGATGGTCAGCACCTGTTCGGGCGGCGCAAACGGCAGCAACTCACGGAAGCGCCAAACGCCGCTGAAACTGAGGGGATTGTGGCGATCGGCCCATTTGGACTCGAAGTCGCGCAGCGTCCGCGGTGGATGAAGGCGCGACCAGTCGTAGGCGACATCGACAAGTCCGCCGCAGCGCGGACAGGCAAAAGCGATCTCGTCCACGCCAAGGGTCGCACCGCACTGCGGGTGAATACAACGTTGAAAGACAACTTCGGTCATGGCTTCAATAGTCTCGGGTGGCAAAGCGCCAACAGGCGAGGCCGATCATCAGAACAATAAAGAGGCTGGAAACAGCGAGACTGCTCTTCCAATCATAACTACCATAGTCCTTATCGAGCTTTTTGAGCTGGCTTTCATAGAGTTCGTCCAGTCGCTTCTGACGTTGTCGAGCGGCTTCAGCGGCGGCTCGATCATTGGGGTCGGGTGCTTGCTGAGGGGCAGGTTTCAGCAACTCCTCTTTAATCATCTTGCTGGTCAACCAATCGAGATCCTTGTAGCGCGGCATGACCGTATGCACGACATCATAACCGACGTAGGCCCAGTGACTCGTGTACTCGGCAGGGGCCGTCTTGCGTTGATTCTCGATGAATCCCCAGTGCGTCCAGCCCAGTAAGATCAAGGCGCCCCAGGCCATCATCGCGGCCAGGATGGCGACGATAGCGCTGCGGGTGAAAACGGCGACCAGGGCCGACACAGAATAGAACATGGTGAATTCAAACGTAAAGACGAAAATACACACCAGAAATGCATTGATCCACATGCCCGACTGAATCCCCATCCCCAGCCAAATGCCAACCATGATGAGAACAGTATTGAGGAACATGAACAGCAAGCCGCCGAGGAACTTGTAAATGAAAAGCGTGGTCCGATGGATCGGCTTGACGAGTAGCATGTCCACCGAGCCTTTGGCCAGCATGTTCGGGAGAAACGAGGCTGTCATTATGATGCTGATGAGCAAGGTGAAAGCAGCCCCTCCTGTGCCGACGACCCAATCGCCGATGAACTCAATGATGTCGTTGAGGCTGAACAAGGGCAGCGGCATCGGCACCAGGCCGAAGAACAAACGCGGCTCATGGAACCATTCCTGCCGGCTCTTGGCTGTTGTGCCCTTGCTGGTCGTCACTTCGAAGCGGATCACGTCCGGGTTGTCGGAGGGAGCTTCCCGAACCTTGACGTCGGTGAAGAATTGCTTGAGATCTTTTTCCAGCTGTTCCGGCTTCAACATCCTCTCGATTTGTTTCTTGATGGAATCCGTGGCCGCGCGTTTCTTGTCGTCGGCAACGTCCTCCTGACCGCGCGTGCCCACGGTGAAGACGTAGAAGAAATGATAGTCGGCCAACCAGGGTTCCGGGCGATCGCCCAGTTGCTGGAAGTCCTCGGTGGTCAAACGGAAATCCAATTGCTGGGTTTCCGGGTTGGCTTGCATCTGGAAAAAGATCGATTGATTGATCAAATTGTTGATGAAGTCGATTCGCTTTTGCACCGGCAGCGGTCGATAGGTAGTGCTGCCGACCAGCAAGACCACCAAGAGGGACAATCCGACCATGACGTAGAACAGCTTGACATCAAGCGTTTCCCGCAGGGAATCGCGGAGGATGGCCAGGAATTTCACGTGCGGTGCTCCCGAGGCGTCAGAGGACGGCGCGGCCGGCTGACGCGATCCACACCGGGTTCGGCCGCTTCCACCGTCGCGACGAACATATCTTCCAAGCTTTGCCGTTTCTCGATCAGATGACGGAGGTTCAAACCGCGTGAACGGAGCAGATCCAATACCGGATCGATGCTCTGCCCGTCAGACAGGGCCACCTCCCACAGGTCGCCGTTGCGTGTCACGGTGTAGCCGTGACGAGCAACTTCCTCCTGCGGGAATGCTTGCCCCTCGGCCAAGCCGATCACAAACAGACCGCGTTGCCGCGTCAGCGCGGCGATATTGCCTTCGCGGATCATCTCGCCCTGTTGCAAGATGGCGACTCGGTCGCAGATCAGTTCTACTTCGCCCAGCAAGTGCGAATTGATGAAGATCGTCTTGTCCTCTCTCTTGAGCGTCTGCATCATATCGCGGATGTGCCGGCGACCTACCGGATCAACGCCATCTGTCGGCTCGTCAAAGAAGATCAATTCGGGATTGTGAAAGATGGCCTGCGCGATGCCCAGGCGCTGCTTCATCCCTTTGGAGTAGGTGCGAATTTTATAGTGCATGCGTCCCTTGAGACCGACCAGCTCCAGCACTTCAGGGATGCGTTTGCGCCGCTCGACGCGAGGCACTTCCAGGAGCGCTCCATAGAAATCGAGCAAGCTCGCTCCGGTGTGATAGTCTGGGAAGCGGTGATCTTCGGGCAGATAGCCGACGCGGCGACGGACGCGCGTCGCGCCGACCGGCTCTCCGAGCAGCTGAGCGGTACCCTCGGTAAGCCCGGTGATGCCCAGCAGGATCTTGACCAGTGTGGTTTTGCCGGCGCCGTTTTGACCGAGAAGACCGAAGATTTGCCCGCGCTCGACGGACAACGACACGCCGCGCAGCGCTTCGATGCGGCCATAGTGCTTGGTGAGTTTCTCGGTGCGGATGACGGACACAGGAGCATCCTTTGGGCCACGCGGATGGGATACAAGCCGGCTCTACTTCTTCCCTGTTCGGTGCTCGTCGAGGAACTCCTTCAAGGCCAATACGAATTCCTCACGGCCGTAAGCTGTTATGTGATCGGCCCTGTCGATAACGACAACCTTCAAATCCGGCAATCGTTTCTTGAGTTCGTCCACTCCCGGCCGAACCGGATCAACTTCGCCAATCAGCGCCAGCATCGGCTTCTTGATGGCCTTGATCTTTTCGTCAGACAGAGCCAGGCCTTTGTCATTGAGATTGCCGCGCATGACCGCCGCCAGTGCTTTGGGGTCGTTCCCCTTCATGAAAATCGTGTTGATAGCCTTGATCTGGTCGTCCGTTGGCTTGGGCCTATCCTTCGGAGTCAGGGCCGCGATGAGGGGCCCAATGCCTTTGCCCTGCTCCAGTGAATCGGCCACGGCCTCCATATATTTCCTGCGCTCCGGAAGAGGCATACCTCCGCCGCCCAGCGTCGCGGTCCGAACTCGTTCCGGATTGTGCGCCGCAATTTGGAAGGTAATGCCCGCTCCCATCGAGTAGCCGACGATGTGGGCCTTGTCGATTTTGAGATGGTCGAGCAGACGGACGGCGTCCTTGGCCATCTCCAGGCCGTATTGTTTGGGGTCGTGTGGTTTCTCGCTGTCGCCGTGACCGCGGCAATCCATCGCGATGACCTTGTAATCCTGCGCCAACGCCTTGATTACGGGTTGCCATTGCGCTTTGATGTTGAGTGTAAAACCGTGGATCAGAAGGACCGGCTCGCCATCCGGCTTCCCCAGGAGGACGTAATGAATCTTGACGCCGTTAGAATCGAAATAGGATCCTTTCACTGCCGGCTCTTCGGCCCACACTCCGGCAGAGAGGAAGTACAGACAAACCACCAGCCCCGGAACAAGTCGTCGCGGCATGAGCGCTGGTCCTTTCGACAGAGTCCGATAGAGGGCTACCTCGTAATTAGAGTAGCGACAATTTCCCGCGGAGGATAGGGGACCGCTGAGAGGTTATTCGCTGGCTGCACCGGGGATATTGGAAGATTCTGCGTAGTCCAGCGGCGCATCCGCCGTGACATCGGCGATGCGCAATAACCGCCGACCCTCAAGAACGGCGAGCAAGTCGGGCAGGATATGAGCGCGGCGCCAACCGGCGGTCAACAACGACTCTGAGGGCAGCGGCTGATTGGCCAGTCGAGCACGGACAAGCAGTTTTACGTCATTGGTGCTGGCGACGAGGTTCGACGCCAGACCGCGCCGCGCGCAGATGTCGCCGAGAACAGCGGCCAACACATTCCCGACCAGCCCCACCTGCGGTGGATCCTGTTCGCGTCCACTGACAACGGGGCATTCCTCTATCGGCAAACTTCGCGCTTTGGCCACCGTTTGGAGGATGGGGTCGAGATCGCGTCGTGGCAAGCCACGGACCACTTGCAGATCGCGCTCACGGACCGGATTGCGGCGGGCGATTTCGACAATCAGATCGTCGCGGACGATGGCGCGTGTGGGACGATTAATGCGCGCGGCGGTCTCCTCGCGCCAGTGGTACAAAGCCCGGACGATGGCCAGTCGGCGACGGTCCAGCGAACCGAGGCCGCGTAGCTTCCGCCATCTCTCTGTGGCCGGTTCCTCCGGCGCCGCATTCATTGCCAAGCGCACGAACTCCTCCCGCGCCCATTCCGTTCGCCCCTGTTTCTCCAACCGCGCCGACAAGCACTGCCAGACCGGCAGCAGGTAGCGAACATCATCGAAAGCGTAACGGATCTGGCCAGATGTCAGTGGACGATGTCGCCATTCGGTGAGTGTTTCTCCCTTGGCCATCTGCACGCCAAGTACCTGATTAACCAACGTGCCGTGCCCCAACGGATAAGCAAATCCCACCAGACCGGCTGCCAATTGCAGATCGAAGAGGTTGCCCGGCGTGTGTCCGGTCCACAGCCGGCACAGCCGCACTTCTTCGCGGCCGGCGTGGACGATGACGACGCGTGCCGGATCGACGACGAGCTGCCAAAAACTATCGAGCGGCCCAGCCGACAGCGGATCGATGAGATAGAGGCAATCCGCCGTCGCCACCTGCACCAGACACAAGCTCGGGTGGTACGTGTCCTCGCCCACAAACTCCGTATCGAATCCGAAATGGGGACATTTCGCCAGTTCTGCACAACAGGCCGCCAACTCTTCCGGATGGGTAATGATCTCTTCGCGCACTTGCGGCTCCTACCAGTCGGCTTACGCCGGCTGTTCCCCGTTTGGATATTGTCCTTCACTGACGCACCAGCCGCCGTCCACAGGCAGGACGACACCGGTGAGGAAACGTGCGGCGTCGCTGCACAGAAATACGGCCGCGTCGCTGCAATCCTCCGGCCGACCCGGACCGGCAGTCAACGGCTGCTTGGTCCGCAGGTAATGGCGGATGTCCGGATCATTCACGGCCCGCTCCGACATCGGCGTATCGATTAGCGCCGGGGCGAGGACGTTGACGCGAATGCCGTCGGCGGCGTAGCGAGCTGCCGCCAGCCGGCTCATGCTGATGATCGCGCCTTTCGTCGCCGTATAGGCGATGGTATCGAAGTAGCGCGGCGCCGGAGCGAAGCCGAGCACGCTCGCCATGTTTAGGATAGCAGCTGAACCGCCTTGTTGAAGGAAACGACGCACGGCGGCGCGATTGGTAAGAAACGTGCTGGTCAAGTTGGCTGCCAAGGTCGCCTGCCAGCCGTCGTCGGTGCATTCGTGCAAGGGACCGTCGCCGTAGCGCCGGCCGCTGATGCCGGCGACGTGATAGAGCACGTCGAGTCCACTCAGAATGGACAGCGTATCGGCGAACAATCGCTCGACTTGATCCGACATAGCGGCATCACAGGCGACGAAAGCGACGGTACCCAGGGGACTCAAGGCGGTCAGTGCTTCCTCGCCTTTATCCGCCGATCGTCCGGCGACTACGAGCTTCGCTCCCTCTTCGAGGAAACGCCTGGCCGCGGCGAGCCCGAGGCCGGTCGTGCCGCCGACGATCAAGCAACGCTTGTCCCTTAGGAGGTCTGCCATACTTTTTAACCGCCAAGACGCCAAGAGCGCCAAGTGAAGAAAGAGAGAGAAGAAAATCGAAAATAACCAATAACTGTCTTTGGGTTTTATTAGCTCCATCTTATCTTGGCGCCCTTGGCGTCTTGGCGGTTTATCCTTGCCTTCCGTACAGTGGCGCCACACGCCTGGCATATTGTGCATAGAAATACTCTAACTGTTCCTCAACTGTGCGACTGCCGACGAACTGATGGCTCGGTAAGAACACCGGCTCGATGCCGCGTTCAACCAACCGCTGGGCCACTTCGCAGCGCAGCAGGTTCATCACCATGCCGCCGCCCAGCGTGCTGAACGGCCCGGTCTTGTTGACGCATCCCTCCAGCTCCAGCAGACAATCGCCGACCGGAGCGCCGTTGTCCAGAATCACGTCGGCAACGTCGATCAGTTTTTTTCCTGAGACATGGGCCGGCCTCGCCTGTTCACAGTGTACGCGACTGACAACGCCAATGACCGACAAGCCGCGCTGCCTGGCGCCCTCCGCCATTTCGATGATGACTTCGCGGATGCCGCTCGTGGAGATGACGATCAGCACGTCTTTCGGCCCGAAGGCGAAGTTGCGCAGGATCTGCTCCGCGTAGCCCGGCGTCTTCTCCAGGTGGAGACTTTGGCGCAGTCCATTGGGACCGACAATAAGGTTGTGGAACGTCAGGGCCAATTCGACGATCGTGTGCCAGCCGACGAAACAGCCCTGGCGCGGTGTCATCTCTTCGCAGAGCATGCGGCTGTGTCCGCAACCGAACAGATGTACCAGGCCGTCGGCGGCAATGGCCTCGGTACACAACTCAGCAGCGCGGTCGAGAGATTCGCGCTGGTCGTCCAGTATCTTTTGCAAGCGGGCCAGAGCGGCTTGATGATAACGTTCGGCGGCGGGCAAGGATGGTTTTGGCATGAATGCGTTCAGGCTCGAAGGCGAGGCTTTCGGGAAATCTTCGTCTACAATAGCAGACACGAACGAAGCTGGGTATCCCTCGGGCAGATCGAGTGAGGGCGAGATGATCGAAGAGTACCTAAACGAGCGTGTCGTGATTGATTTGCGCGGCGAGTACGTCTGCCTGGGCACGCTCTCGCGCTTCGATGAGTATTTTCTTGAGCTACGCAACGCCGACATGCACGACCTGCGCGACAGCGACACGACGCGCGAGAACTATGTCGCTGCCTCGCTGACCACCGGCATTAAACGTAATCGGAAGCGCTTGCTGTTGGTGCGGGCCGAAATCGTGGCTATTGCCCGGTTGGATGATGTAGTGGAGTCGTGAGGCTCGGTTAGCCGCGACGCGCAGCGGAGCGCGTTCGCGCTCCGCTGCGCGTCGCGGCTAACCGGCGTTGGGCAGCGCCTTGCGGAAGAAACGCAGCCAGTTGCCATGCAGGATGCCGGCGATGGCTTCATCATCATAACCCCGTCGGCGAAGCAGCTCCGGTAGTCGCTGTAAATCTGCGATGGTGTCCAGATCGTAGGGTGACTGTTCGCGTCCAAAACCGCCGTCAAGATCGGTGCCGATGGCCGCATGACGTGCGTTGCCCGCCAACTGACAAACCCGATCGATGTGATTCACCATCGTCTCCAGCGTCACACCCGCCTCTTCCGACCGCGTATACCCGCGGTCCCAACCGGGCACCATCATCCAGGCATCCAGGGCCGTGCCAATCACGGCGCCGCGCTCGATCAGACGCTTGATCTGCTCGTCGGTCAACTGGCGTTGGTGAGGCGCCAGCGCTCGGCAATTGTGATGACTGGCCAACACCGGCCCGCCGTAAATGTCGAGCGCCTCGTCGAAACACTGGTCCGACAGATGCGTCACGTCGAGAATCATGCCGACGCGCTGCATCTCCTTGAGCAAGGCCGGCCCCTTGGGAAACAGTCCGCCCTCGGTGCCGGTGCCGTGGGCGTAGGGACTGACGCCATAGTGCGCCGGGCCGATGATACGCAATCCCGCCTGGAACCAGTCCTCGACCTGCTCCGGCGAGAGCACCGGGTCCGCCCCCTCCATGCTCAGGATGAACCCCAGTGGTTCGCGCTCTGGATTGGCGTTCCAACTCCGAACGTGGGCATCGAGGCTGGCCGCGTCCTTGATCCAGCGCAGCAGGCCTTTTTGCTCCAGAATGCGATAATACGCCATCTGACCGTGGGCCGCGGCGTAGGCCGCCTCCATGTGTTCGTAGCGCTGGATGGCCGGTATCACGCCCGAACGCAGCAATCGAGCCAACAGCGTGGCGATGAACAGGCCGACGCCGCCGCGCCGCAGCTCCGGAAACGACACCGTGCCCTCGCCGCGGCCTTTGCCGGTCATACCCAGTTCGCATTCGCGCTTGCGGATTTCGCTCACCGGCCGCAGCAGATCGCGGTTCCAGTCCAGGGCGTTCCAGGCCAGATCGAGATGCGCATCGAAGATCAACATGGTAGTGTTCAGTTTTCAGTGTTCAGTTTTCAGTTGTCCGCTAGTCAACGTCTGGGGCTTACTATATAGTTAATCACCTGTCCCGAGCTAGGGATTACTGAAAACTGAACACTGAAAACTGAACACTATTATGCGACAAATTCAGATCGGTAATGTATCAGAAACGGTTGTCGAGCGCGCCGATTATCCTCCCCAGCGCTTGCAGTCGGTTCTCGGGTCGGAAACCGTCGCTGTCCTCGGCTACGGCGTTCAGGGACGCGGTCAATCGCTGAACATGAAGGACAACGGCGTCAAGGTCATCGTTGGCCAACGCGAGAAGACGCGCAGTTGGGACCTGGCCGTGCAGGACGGCTGGGTGCCCGGACAGACGCTGTTCCCGCTGGAAGAGGCGGCCCGCCGCGGCACGATCGTGCAATATCTGCTTTCCGATGCCGGACAAAAAGACTTCTGGCCGAAGCTCAAGCCCCTCATGACCAAGGGCAAGGCGCTGTATTTCTCGCACGGTTTCAGCATCGTCTACAGCGATCAAACAAGCGTGGTCCCGCCCAAGGACATCGATGTGATTCTCGTTGCCCCGAAAGGATCGGGCACGACCGTTCGGCGGCTGTTCCTGGAAGGCAAGGGCATTAACGCCAGCTTCGCCATCCACCAGGACGCCACCGGCAAGGCGCGCGAACGCGCCCTGGCCCTGGGCATCGCCATCGGTTCCGGCTATCTCTTTGAGACCACTTTCCAGAAGGAAGTGTTCAGCGACCTGACCGGCGAGCGCGGCGTGCTGATGGGCGCCATCTACGGCTTGTGGCTGGCACAGTACGAGGTGCTGCGGGAGCACGGCCATTCGCCGTCGGAGGCGTTCAACGAAACGGTCGAGGAAGCGACACAAAGTCTGTATCCGCTGATCGCCGAGAACGGTATGGACTGGATGTACGCCAACTGTTCGACGACGGCACAGCGTGGAGCGCTGGACTGGTTCAAGCATTTCCGCGACGCCGCGAGGCCGGTCTTCGAGGAACTGTACCGCAAGGTGGCCGAGGGCGACGAGACACGGCGCGTGCTGGAAGCGAATAGCCGCGGCGATTATCGGCAGCAGTTGGAAAAGGAACTGAAAGAAGTCGCGGACAGCGAAATGTGGCAGGCCGGAACCGTCGTACGCTCGCTGCGTCCCGAACGCGCCGCCAAGTCGAAGGGATAATTGTTTAGCCGCGACGCGCAGCGGAGCGCGACACGCTCCGCTGCGCGTCGCGGTTAACCGATCTATGGCACGTCCTCCCTGTATTCATCACTGCACTTCCGAGCCGTATCGCTTCTTCGGCCGCGCTGCCGAGTTGGCGTTGCTCGATGCTGCGCTTCGGGGCGGACGGGAAAGCATCGTGGCGCTCATTGGGCCGGGGGGGCAGGGCAAGACGGCCATCGTGCAGCATTGGCTGGAAGGACTGCTATCTGCGGAAGATCGTCCCGATGGCGTTTTCTTGTGGAGCTTCTATCGCGGAAAAGACGCCGATCTCTGTTTACGTTCGCTGTACGCTTATGCCGAAGAGCTGCGACAGCCGCCGGAGTTATCGGCCAGTTATTGCGTCGATCACCTGCTGCCGCGTCTGCGCCGCCAGCGCTGGGCCATTGTCCTCGATGGGACAGAAGTGGCCCAGTATGACAGCGGCTCGTGGGTGGGCCGCTTTCTACATCCGGAATTGGGCCGACTACTGGAGGAGCTGGCGTCGGAGCCGCTGCCCGGCGTGGTCGTGTTGACAACGCGCTTCCCGCTGCCGACGCTGACAACCCGCCGACACGCCAGACTGATCTCTCTGAGCAGCCTCGATGCCGTAAGCGCTCGGGCCTTGCTATCCAATCTCGGCGTGGGCGGTGAAGCGACAGATCTCGATGAAGTAGCAGCGGCTGGTGGCTATCATGCCAAGGCCGTTGAGTTGCTGGGAACTTTTCTGACTTGCTTCCGCCAGGGCGATGCTCGGCGCCACCGCGATTTGCCCGACTTGCCGCGCGGCGAAGGCGTCAGCGAAGAAGAACATCGGGTCGCGCGTGTGCTGACAGCGTATCAGCAGCAGTTACCGCAGGAGACGCAAGATTTGATCGCCCTGGCCACGGCGTTCCGCGATCCGCCCACGGAGGCTCGATTACTCGAATATCTGGCGAGCCATCCCGTACAAACGCTGTTGCATCAGACGTGGCGGCGAACGTATTCGCCTTTTGCTCGGCGGCCTGCGAGCTGGCTGAAACACCAAATCCAACAGTTGATCGATCTTCGTTTGCTGGAGCGCGTTGGCCGGGGCACAAACGATGGTACCGGCGTCTCGCCGGGCGCAGTCATCGACGCCCATCCTCTGGTACGACGTGCTTTCGATCACGCGCTGGGCTCCGGCGGGCAACGGCAAAGCGCGGGGACACGCGCCGGCTTTCTGCGCGGTCGGCCCGATCGTCGTCGGCCCGATACTTTGGACGAGGCGCGCGAAGAAGTCGAGATGTTTCACGCCTACGCCGACGCCGGCTTGTGGGCCGAAGCCGACAGCGCTTTTGTCGCCCTGGACAATCCCAAACACCGCTTCCTCGCTCCCGTCCTCGAACGCGATCTGCTCCTGCGTTTCTTTCCCTTAAGCGATTGGAAAAAGCCGCCTCTGTGGCCGGGGTTCGGCCGCTACCGGAGTTTGGCGATCTGTTTTGAGATGCTCGGCCAATTCGAGGATGCCCTGCTCGCCTATCGAGAAGAGGATACCGCCCTGCGCGGCGACGCTCTGATCGCGCTTGGCCGACTTGCACCGCTGCTCGAACGGCCCCTCGTGCCGCCGCCCTGGCAGACGTTGTGGAAAGCCTATCGCTGCCATGCGCTCTGTCTTGCCGGACGCATCGACGAAGCCGTCACCCTGGCAAGGTCGCTGGTACCTGTCGATATTTACGAATGGGTGCATGTTTTCGAGTGTCTGCTGCGTGCCGGCCAGTTGTCGGCTCTCGACGTCCGCAGCATTCTCTTTCGGCCTCAGCACAGCAGCGAACATCGCTGGGCCGACCTCGCCCGTCGGCGTATGCGGGCCGATTATCTGCGCGTGGTTGGAGGAGAGGAAAGCATCGACCTGGGGACGGAGTATCGAGACTTGCTCGAAGCCTACGATCGTGGGGGATTGCCGTTCGAGCGCGCGCTGACGCGCCTGCGTTATGCGGCCTGGCTGCGCGCTCACGAGGAAGCAGAACAAGCCAGGAAAGCCGCGAGCCTCGCTCTGGATCTAGCCCGACAATTCCGCATGCGCATCCTCGAAGCGGAGAGCTTGGCGCTTCTGAGCGAAATCAACGGCAATCACACCTAAGAGACGGGATGGTTGAATGCTTCTGGTTCGCCCGGGTCGCAGCTGGCGCACAGCTGATAGTAGCAGCGCGAACACCGATACCAGTTCTGGATCAGAACCAGCGTCTCACTGCATCGCGGGCAACGCAGGGAGCTCGCCGCTCCCATGTTCTCGCCTGCCGTGTCCTCTTGAGTTGAAAGGATGCGAATCTGCATTTTTTGCCTCCTCGCCTGTCAAGTTGGGTCGGCTTTTACGCCTGGGAGGGGTAGAGTAACAGAAACCTGAACCTTTGTTCAATGTTGGTAGGCGACGCCCCCCGGGTGGAAATCGGTCCGGCACGCTTGACAGTTGAGATCTTTTCCGTTCACATTAACGGCTAGGTGAATCCCGAAAAGCGGCGAACCGCAGAGTCATTGACCGCGTAGAAACAGCAGGGAGAACGTGGAGCTACCTGACCCCCTCAAGACCTGTTCGGACGAGGACTTGCTTGGCCGTTTCTGTCGCGGACAGACGGAAGCGTTCGGTGTGTTAGTTCGTCGTTACGAGCGTGAGTTGTACGGCTACCTGCGGCGCTACCTGGGAGACAGCAGCTTGGCCGAGGATGTGTTTCAGAACACATTCTTGCAATTGTATCTCAAGAGCGGTCAGTACGAGGAGGGTCGGCCGGTTCGTCCCTGGCTGTACACCATCGCAACCCACCAGGCCATTGACGCCCTGCGCCGCAACGCCCGCCATCAGATCCTCAGCCTGGAACAGAAACGCGAGGATAGCGGCAACGGCGAGCTGCGCAGCTTGCTCGATAACCTGGAGAGCCGCGGCCCCGCTCCGCTGGACAACCTGACGGCATCCGAACGCAAGGAACGCGTTCGTGCCAGTGTGGAACGCTTGCCTGAGTTTCTGCGGGAAGTGGTGATCCTGGCTTATTACCAGGGCTTGAAATATCGCGAGATCGCCGACATTCTCGGTATCCCTGTGGGGACGGTGAAATCGCGGCTGCACGCTGCCCTGAACAAACTTCAGGAAGCGTGGAGTGAATCACCCTCTTTCTTTGAAGTGTGACGGCATGGAAGAGAACTTGGTCGGCTATCTGCTCAATGCGCTCGACGACGACACGCATCGTCAGGTAGAGGCTTCCTTACGGGAGTCGCCGGAACTGCGTTCGCGTTTGGAGCTATTGCAACGCGCCTTGACCCCCCTGGCTTCGGATCGGCAGGCGCCCGAACCGCGTACGGGGCTGGTCCTTTCGACCCTGTCCCGGCTGGCGGAATATCAGTGCCGCAAGCTGCCCGATGCTCCGCCGCCGCCGCGCAGCCAAACCCTGACAACCGGACGAGTTTGGCTGCGCCGCGCCGATGCGCTGGTCGCCGCCCTGATGCTCATCGTTCTGGGCGGCATCGGTTCGTCCTTTGTACTGCATCTCTGGCGTGACTACGGACGAAAAGCCTGTCAGGAGAATCTCCGTCGCATCGGCTCTGGGCTTCAGAACTACTGCGACGTTCACGACGGCAATTTCCCGGTCGTGGAGGAGAAAGGCCCCCACGGAGTCGCTGGCATCTTCGTGCCGGTGCTCTGCGATAGTGGCATGCTCGGACCCGATGTGTCGATCGCCTGTCCGGCAAAGGAACGCCGGCAGCCGGTAAACCGATCCGTCCGGGAAATGGAAGAATTATTCGCCAGCGATCCGCAGCGCTTCCGCAAGGAAGCCCTGAACCTGGCGGGAGGCTACGCGTATTCTCTCGGTTATGTCGATGCGATCGGCTATCATGGCCTCCGCCGCGATTTCGGTGATCGCTTGCCGATCGTCTCCGATCGTCTCGAATCGCTGACGCAAACCAACAGTTTCAATCACGGTGGAGTCGGGCAGAACGTGCTCCACATCGGCGGTAATGTCGAGTGGCGCACCGACCGTTACGCCGGCATCGACCGCGACGACATCTTCGTCAACAAGGATTATAAAGTCCTCGCCGGCAAGGGCCGCGAAGATACCGTTCTGGGCCCCGGTGATGCCAGCCCCACACCGAGAGAATAGGCGAACGGCCGGCGTAAGCCGGCTGGTGCACGCTTGCACCAGCCGGCTTACGCCGGCCGTTCGCCTATTTGGTAGCCGCCACAGCGACTTCACCGGGGGACGTGACAGGTTGGCCGCGCGGCAGCTTCACTACCATGACGGAGCACGGTGCATCGCGCAACACTTTTTCGGCGACACTACCCATCAATAAACGTTCGACGCCCGTGCGGCCGTGCGTGCCCATGACGACCATATCGATGCCGGCGTCGCGGCCATAACGGACGATCTCACTTGCCGGATCGCCTTGCAGCAGAACATGCGTAACCGGAATGCTCGTATCAACCGGGCGAATCTGCTCCAATTGTCCTTGCCAATAACGTCGGTCGGCCACTTCGTCGCCTTGCGAGCCTGGCGTCGTCGTGGTGTCGGGGTTGTAGACGAATAGCACCGTCAGGCTGGCATTGTGTTTCTCCGCCAGGGAAATGGCGTGAAAATAAGCCTGATTGGAATAGGACGAAAAATCGGTTGGATACAGGATCTTCTTGATTCGGATCATGCATACCTCCTGGCACCGAATGCCGCTGGGGCCTCATGGATCGCCCGCATCAGTCGAATCCGTGACACACTCCGTTTGCTTTGAAGTGAAACGTCAATAGCCTCTTCGCTTGATCGTATCATCAAGCAAGCGATGCGCCAAATGAGGAAACGGGAAATTTGTCGGATATTGCGATTCGTCTCTTCCCTGCTCTCTCTGCCCTTCGCTATGCTTGTGTAAGCGCGTCTCTGCCGTACGAGTAGACAAGCCGCCCTCCCACCCATGAAGCCGGCACCATGTTCACTTCTTTCTTCCTCAATCCATGGATGCTTCTGGGGCTGTCAGCGGTGATCGTTCCCATCATCATCCATCTGCTGAATCGACGCCGCTATGAGGTGGTGGACTGGGGCGCCATGCAGTTTTTACAACTCAGTGAGGTGACGCGTCGGCGGCTGTTCCTGGAAGAATTGCTGCTGATGCTGCTGCGTATGGCCCTCATCGCCGTGCTCGTGCTGGCCCTGGCGGGACCGTTTATCACCACATCGAGCCTTGCGCTATTTGGTCCGCGCGCCAACCGCGATGTCGTGCTTGTATTCGATGGTTCGTACAGCATGGGTTCGACCGGCCCCGAAGGAATTCCCCACGAGAAAGCGAAGGAATGGGCGCGCGCGTTTGCCGCTGACTTGACGCCGGGCGACAGCGTGGTCATCCTGCAAGCAAAAGAGCAGGTGGTTCCGGTGCTGGGCGAACCGAGCCACGATCCGGCACGTGTGCGCCAGCACATCGACGAGATCCCGCCGCCGACTGGAGGCTGCGATTGGCGCTCCGCCCTGCAAACGGCCGCCGCCATTCTGTCGCGCAGCCAACGCGCGGAGCGCGAGATTATTCTGCTGGGCGACGGTCAACGCTTTGGCTGGGCCGACCGTGATAGTCTCCTTCGCTGGACCCTGTTGAGTTCTGAGTTTCAGGTCTTGAGTTCCGCGAAAAAGGAAAACGCAGAACTGCGGATTCGAGTGGTCAACGTCGCGCCGGAACGACCGGCTGATCCGCCCAATTGGTCGCTCGCTCCCTTGGAGACGAATCGCCTTCTTGCCCCGGTGGGCCGCACGATCACCTTCCAGACGGCGATCGATCTGCACGGGCAAAAAACCTACGCGCCGCCGCACCGCGTCCGCTTGGAAGTCGATGGCCGCTTCGTCCGTAATCTGGAGATGCCCCGTGGGGCGACACTACAAAATGGTCGTGTGCCGTTCACGTTCACGCACGCTTTCGCCGCACCGGGAGTACATCTGATCAGCGCGATCCTCGAACCCGATCCACCAGTGGCAGAACGGCCCGCCGATTACGCAGTGAAGGACGAATTACCGGGCGACAATCGGCAGGACTTCGCCATCGAAGTTGTGCGAGCACTGCCGGTGCTGATCGTCGATGGGCGAGCGGAGTCGCGTCCACGCTCCGAAGGCGTCGATTTCTTGCGCCAGGCGCTGGAAGCACGCGATCCTTCGCCGGTCGTGAGGACGCACGTCGTGCCTATCAATGCATTCGATCCAGCTCTCCTGTCGGAATCGGATACGACCAAGGATGATGAGAACGCTATTCGGCCTAGAGTGCTGATCCTGCGCGACATCGCCCAGCTAACGACGGCACAACAGGAAGCGATTGCTCAATTCCTCGGCGACGGCGGCGGTGTGCTCGTGACGCTTGGCCCGCGAACGTCGGCAGATGCCATCAACAACGGCCTGTATCGCGGCGGCCAGGGCTGGTTGCCGGCGCATCTGAACGGCATCGCCGATGATCCCGCTCATCCCGCTCCCGGCAGCAGCGATCATCCGGCCCTGCGCTTGTTTTTGGAGAAATCGAAAGACGGTCAGGGATCGGGACGCTTTCCGCAACTGAGCCGCGTCCATTTCGCGCACTGGTGGAAGCTGACGCTGGGACAGGAACCTCGCCGGTCCTCGGGCGTACAGATAGCCGCCCTGCGCACTGCGATGGCAGAGTTTCCCTTGCTCGTCGAATGGATCGATAGTCATCGTGCTGGCCGTTTGCTCCAGTGCGCTGTGCCGCTGGATGGCTCCTGGGACGGCGATCTTGTTCGCAGTGAGAGCTTTGTGCCGCTGGTTCACGAGCTGGTCTACTACCTCGCCGGGGCGCGCGCGACGGAATACAACCTGGAGCCGGGACAACCCCTGCGCTATCGCCTCGACACCGCTGGCGATGTCGAGCAATACAAGCTGCAAACGCCGATGGGCGAAACAAGACCTCTCCAGGTGGACCGTCTGCCCGCAGGCCCCGTGCTACGCGTGGACGATACCCGCGAAGTCGGCGTTTATCGCCTCCATACTGCTGAGGGCAACGTCGTTTATTACGTCGTGCAACCGAAAATGGCCGGGGAATCCGATCTGACGCCGTGCAACGACGAGGACCGCGACAGGGTGGCAAAGCTGATTCCCACAATGCAATATCAAAATGACGGTGAGCCATTGACCCGAGAGTGGATCAGCGAGGATCACCGACAGGAATTGTGGTCGTGGCTACTTGTGGGATTGATTGCGCTTCTGTGCGGCGAGGTATGGTTGACGCGGCGCATCGTCAAAAATCGCTAATACGGATACGAAATTGAATCACGAAAACGCGAAAGTAAGAAAAACACGAAAGAAGAACGAGAAGAAGGCAGAATCAGCAACCTAGCACGTATCTTTCTTGCCTTCATCGTCTTTTTCTTACTTTCGTGTTTTCGTGATTCAATTTAGTTCGCTTTCGTCGTAACAATTTGCAAAATCTTCTGCTCGCGCGCTTGCAGCCAATCGCCTTGCAAGCCCAACAGAAGGATGTAAATGCCGCCAATCGCCGCACACTCCACCAGAGAAAGGAGAAGATCGAGCGGCACATACCGCAAACCCATCGCCTCCGCGGCCAGTTCGATGCCGACCGGCAGCAGGGTAAGGGACATGAGGATGGGGCAAGAGAACATGAACACCAACTGCAACAGTATGGTGAGACCTCCGGGCTTGGACGGCTGCATGGAACCGGGAGCGATGCGCATGGGCACAAGTATCGACAGGACATTGGCAACGATGCAATAGAGCAGATACATCGACACGAAGCGCGGTACGAACGCCAGGAAGCGATCGGCACGCATCGGATAAACGACCTGCACGAGCGCGGCTGCCACCGCGGCCATTGCAAAAGCAATCGGAGCGATGGCCAGGTTCTTTCCCAGAAGGATGTCGCGTCGTCGGGCGGGACTGAGGACAAAGACACGGAATCCATCGCGGTCGAACCCGAACTGATTGCCCAGAAGCCCCGACATGCTGAACAGCACCATGACCATCGCTCCGAAGCCAATCAGGGGCCGAACCGCTTCGGGAACATCCGCGCGAGCCGTGGCAAAGAACATCGAGCCGAAGACAATCAACATCAAGAGCGGAGACAGCAGAAGCATTTTCGCTTCGGGAGCGCGGACCAGCGAACGGAATGCGGCCAGGGTGATGACCGATGCTTGTTCGGACAGCCAGGGCAAGTTCTTTTCGAGCAGATTGGCACGAGTCCCACCATCCCGCGGCGTAAGCGAGGGCTGACTTCCGCCCTCGCTTACGCTTCGGGCTGGTACGCCAGCAGTTTTCCCGGAGGTGTACTGGCCTGTGTACAAGCGCATGGTTGTGTGGTAGGCGCGCCAAAGGCTGGCCGACCCGATCAGGGACGGTCCCAGGATAGCCAGCAGTATCGGCCACAGCCAGCCTTCTGCCGCAGCTTCGAGCCCGACCGGCAGCCAACCAGGCGGAAGAAGGAGATTCATCAGGCGTATGGTATCTTCCGCCGGCATCACCGTCTGCCGTATTCGTTCCTCTTTCTCTTTTTTAAAGCGAGCCTCAAACTCACGATCAAGCGTCGCCTGGCGTTTCTGGTACTCCTGGGGTGAGATCTTGCCTGTCTCTAAATCGCGGGCCAATTCCTTGTGTCTTTGCTCCTGTTCTTGAAACAGTCGGGTAGTTTGTTCCTGTTTCGCATGGTTCTCCCAGGGACGCAGAATATTCACCAGGTTCGGCAGCTGGCACAGAAGGATGAAGAACATCGTTGCCGTGACGATGATGGTGCGGCGGCGGCGCGGATTGGCCATCAAGGTCGCCAACCAGCCCTGAAACTGATAGGTCAGCGCCGTGACCATCAGAACAAAAGCGGCCAGCATCGGCAGCAAGAGCAGCATCGCCAATCCCCGGCTATAGAGAAGGCCGAGATTCAACCCCAGCATGGCCGACAAGAACCACAACAGACTCAAGCTTGGAAGCGAACTGAGATAGTTGATCAAGAACGCGCTCGAGAGCGACACCGGCAAGTGCAAGAACTTCTCCAGCGACAGCGCTTCGGAGCGTTGCAGCTCCGTGAGCAATCCCGTCGCCCAAACGAGGAGAAACCCGAGGACAATACCATCCAACACGTACATCAGCTCGGCCGGCTGAGCATCTTTCAAGGCGAACAGGCCCAAACTGAGGAAGCTGACGAAGAGAACACCCGCGCTGGCGAAAGCAGCTACAAGCAAAATCGTCTGAATCACGACGTTGGCGATACCGCCGCGTCTCAACTGGTTGATTCGAAGCCGCCAGCGCAGCCACAGGAAGGTCCATAGGTGCTGCCAGTTCACGGCATGTTCTCCTCCAGCCAGTGCAGCTTGTGCGTGGCCGCGGCGTCCGCGCCGGCCATTTCCAAGAAGCGATCCTCAAGGGAGGCGCCCTGGCGAAGTTCCTCCAGCGAAGCCTGCTCGACAAGGCTACCCTTGACGATGATGCCGACGTGCGAACACAGCTTTTCGACAATTTCCAGGACGTGAGAAGTCAAGAAAACAGTCGAGCCGCGAGCGACATAACCTTTGAGTAAATCGCGGATGACACGGGAGGTCACGGCATCCACGCCTTCAAACGGCTCATCGAGAAAGAGCAGATCCGGGTTCGGCAGCAAGGCGGCGGCCAGGGCCAATTTTTTCTTCATGCCGTGCGAGTATTCCATAGCGAGTTTTTTCTCCTCGCCTTCCAGACCCAACACCGGCAGCAACTCGTCGATACGTTCCCGAATGGTTTCGCGCGGCAGCAAATACATGCGGCCAATGAACGTCAGATACTCGCGCGCCGTCAAGTTATCGAACAATGCCAGGTCTTCGGGAATGACGCCGAGACGTGCCTTGGCCTGGAGCGCTTCGTCGGGATCGAGCATGTCCCTGTCCAGCACGCGGATGGAACCGTCCGAGGACGCCAGCAGGCCGGTCAGCATCTTGATGGTCGTCGATTTGCCGGCCCCGTTGGGTCCGAGGAAGCCGTAAAACGTCCCACGTTCGACACGCAGATCGATGCCATTAACAGCCTGGAAATCGCCGAACGAGCGCGAGAGTTGATGGGTTTCAATGGCGAGAGTCATGGTCCTGTCTTCCACTTCTGGGAGCCGGCAGCTATATGAGCATACTCGATGGCCGGGACACCGTCGCCGGAATTCTTCGTGGGCTCGCTACGCCGAACCAATGCAAAGTGTCGCGCACTGTCTCCTCCACCGGCCGATGCGTCAAACCGAACGCCTGGTCCGCTGGCGCTCCCGACAGATCATAGCGGACAAAACCATACTGAAAACTCGGCACGGTCAAGCCGTTAGGCACATCCGCGAAGACGCCGGTGGCCAGGGCCAGTGGAATGGACCCGGCGTAGCGCATCCAGTGCGGCATTAGCCAGACATCGCCGGAGCCGAGGATGCGCCGCACGATGCGACCGAGATCCGCATAACTCTGATACGGTCCAGCCAGCACATAGCGTTCGCCGGGCTGGCCCAACCACAGTGCGCGCACGTGCGCCCGCGCTGCCTCGCGCACATCCATGACGTTCATTCCCCCCGGAGGCAGGACCGGCCAGCGCCAGCGCGCCGCGTACAACAGTATCTCATTCGTCGTCGGTCGGGCATCTCGCGGACCGAGAAGATAGGCGGGACAAAACGTGATCGTCTCCAGCCCCAGGGCGTCGAACTCCCGGACCACGTCCTCGGCCCATCGTTTGCTATCGTAATAGGGTGCGTGGATGGAAGTGTGCGGTGAAATCGTCGCAGCCGTGGAGGTAAACACCAGGCGGCGCACGCCGGCGCGTAAGGCCGCGGTACAGACATTCCGAGTGCCGTCCACGTTGGTGCGATACGCATCGCCTCGCGGAGAAGGCACCAGGCGTGTCAAGGCGGCGGCGTGCAGAACGCCCGTCACGCCTTCCAGGGCACGCTCAATCTGCCTGGGATTCCGCACATCACCGATCGCGATTTCTACATCCTCAAGTCCCTCCCATTGTGGTCCACACGGAGGGCGACGGACAAAAGCCCGGACGGCGAAACCGTGTTCGCGCAGCGCCCACACCAGGTTTATGCCGAGAAAGCCATTGGCTCCCGTCACCAGGATGCGGCCTGCGCGGACTGCTTTTTCTCCGTACATTACCCCGTTTTCCTCATCCAAGAGCGATCGTTTGAGCATCTTGACAATCCTATTCCGGGAGAGAACAATGAATTCGACCCGAGCTCCAGGGAACGGCTTGGGAACGCCCGACCCCTGATTCACGGAGGGCAGTCATGATGGCGCAAAGCCGGCATACTCTTCGCGGCGCTCGGCTCATCGGCAAGACGCTCCTCAGTGTATTGATGGTCTGCTGTCTCACCGATGTTGCTTGCTCGGACAGCAGATCAGGAGCGGACTACGACGTAACGCTGCGCCGTCTTCCCCAGATTCCACCGGGAACCGTCCTCGGCAAGGAAGCTCCCAAGGGCTGGAGCCATCTCATCCTCAAGAGCTATTCTCGTCCCGGCGCCGGCGACATGAATGAATTATCTCCCACCGCCGATCGCCTGGCACGCCTCTTGTTTACAGCCATCCTCGCCGATGTGCGTCCTCAGGCGGAGCGCGGCAACCCGGATGGGAGCAGCAATCGCTACAAGCTGGATAAGGTCGCGGTCGGCCTGGGCACACGCATCGGCGGCAAGGACATCGTCATCACTCCTGACACACAAAAACAGGCCGGCGCGGATCTCGGACTGCTGGCCCGAGTCGTCCTGCGGAAATCTCAGGAAAAACTCAGCGAAATCGTTGTGGTCGCTCGTTCGGCCACCTTCCTGGTCTTCGATTCGCCGAGTTTCATGGTCTTGGACAACAAGCACAAGTCGATTGTCCTCCGCTACGCCATCCTCGTCGAGGAGCGAACCGGCCGCCTGAACACGCTCGTCTGGGCGATCAGCCACGAAGAAGACGGCAAATACGGCGATCCGATTGGTGCCATCCAATGGCTGCCGGACCATCTTACAGGCGACTGCATTTTACACATCGATGGCAACGAGTTCAGTCTCGGCCAGCCCACGGAACGCGCCTTCGCCATCACCGAACCGCCGAAGGGTCAACACGAGATCAAAATCAACGAGGATTTCAAATCCCTGGCCGCACGTCCACGTTTCTCCTCGACCACAGCGGCGCAGCTGGAATCCAAGCTGCGCGAGGCCATCAAGTAAAAGACTAACCACAGAGTCACAGAGAACACAGAGAAAACTCAGAGAAACGCCAAAATGTATTTAAGACACGATTAAGGAGTTGTTTGTGTGTTTGTCTTTGTATCCTCCTGTTAATTTCCTCTGGGTTTTTCTTCTCTGTGTTCTCTGTGACTGGGTGGTGAGTTCTTCTTTGCTTGCCGATGAGCTTCCGTCGCTGCCGGGGCCGTTGATGGCGGACGGACTGGAGGCAGCCGGCCAACGCGCGGTGCTTGAAAAAGCCGTCGGCAAACGCTTCACCGTCCGCGACTTTACCGCCAAGGTCGGCACGGCTCCCCACGTCTACTCGATCCGAAAAATTGCCGATGCCCATGACGATACGCCGAAGATGCTGGGCGTCGATGTCTCGTTCATCGCGTACGGCAGTCTCGATACCGTCAGTGGCCGCGAGTTTCTGGAAGACTTGCACAAAAAATCGAAAGACCGGAAGATCCATGTCCTGACGGTAGAGGAATTAGCCAAGCGCAAACTCACGACCGAGTCGAATAAGCAGCGTGAGGAGCGATACAGTCATGGCGTGTTCCTCGTGCTTGAGCGCGTCGAGCTGCAAGCTGCCCTGCACACGGTCATCGCGCGTCAACCCGATTCGCTTCTGGCAACAACGCGCAGCGATCCACGTTTCGATAAAGATGCCGACTTTCCCAACCAGTGGCGCAAGATCACGCTCGATGAAGAGGGACAGCGCAAGCTTGGCCCGCCGCAACCATATCCTGGTCTCCATGGCTATCTGAAAATCACGCGCCTACACGAGCCGCAGGGTGCTCTGTTCATCGAATATCACCTCATCTATAGCGAGCCGCAAGGCTGGTTCAACGGCGCCGATCCGCTCACCACGAAGCTGCCGGCAATCATCCAGTCCGAAGTGCGCACCTTCCGTCAGGAATTAAGTAGGGTCAAGAAGTAACTTATAATTCCGAGCCGCGCACCCAGCACAGCGG
>DATBHJ010000009.1:0-3072 GCA_036557565.1 Gemmataceae bacterium | reverse complement strand
CAGCGGAGTAAGCGGACGTCCGTGCAACCGCTTACTCCGCTGCGCTGCGTGCGCGGCTCGGACTAAGCATGACACACTCACGCCGTCAGCATTTCCTGCGTGCGAGCTTGCTTGAGTGCGCGAATGCCGGCCGTGGTGATGCGATAACAGTTTGCCGCTTCTCCCGCGCGCAACACCGGCGTCAGTCCCGTGTTTTGTTCCAGCCAGCCATAAGCGAGCAATTCGCCGTGCAGCTTCACCAACTGGCGCGGATCGACGCCTTCCATCTGGACGACGCGATCCTGCCACACCTCGCGATCCGCTTGACCCACTTGCTGATAATGTCGTAAAAGGTCGAACAATTCCTTCACGCCGCGCAATCGTTCCAGCTCGTCGAACATGCAGCCCTCCATGATGTCGATTCGAGAAGCAAAACCGGGAGGTTTGATCGGATGCACGATCCTATCAACTTCAACCCGCTGTCGCCGGCAACCACGGGCGACGGGACGGACTCTCTCATTGTATCCGCCGTGCGGTTTGCGAGGTCGTTTAGGGTCGAGCGTTTAGGCGGCTTCGCGGTCGATGTGCAGGATGATGCCGCGCGTCGAGGCGCGAATGAAAGCGAGCATTTCCGCGACTTCAGCGATTTGGCCCAATTCACGATCGATGTGTTCCAGTGCCGCCGGCAGCACCATCTGACTGCGGTACAAGAGATGAAAGGCGCGGCGAACCGCCTCGATGTTCGCTGGCGGGATGCCGGCCCGGCGCATGCCGACGACGTTGACGCCGACCACGCAGTTGATGCGCTGCTGAACGATGAAGGGGGGAATATCCTTGGTCGAGGCCGATACACCACTGAGCAGGGCCAACCTGCCGACGCGCACGAACTGGTGCAGAGCGCAGTTGCCGGACAGATAGACGTTGTCTTCCAGAATGCAGTGCCCGGCCAACAGTGCGCCATTGGCGATGATGCAGTGATTGCCGATCCGGCAATCGTGGGCGACGTGGCTGTGGGCCATCAAGAAATTGTGATTGCCCAGGCGTGTCTCCCACGAGTGCGTGGTCCCGCGGTGGATCGTGACGTGCTCGCGGATGACGTTGTGATCGCCGATAACCAGGCGCGTCGGCTCGCCGGCGTAGCGGAGGTGCTGCGGCTGCTCGCCGAGAACGGCGCCGCCAAAGACGGTATTGTGACAACCCATTGTCAACGGGCCGATCAAATGGGCGCCCGGACGCAACACGCAACCGGCACCGACGCGAACATCTCCTTCAATTACCACATACGGTCCGACCTGAACGTCTTCGCCCAGGTCGGCCTCTGCGGAGAGGACGGCCGTGGGATGAATGCGAGCGGACTGTGCTATCGGCATGTCAGCACCCGGTCCCGAGAAACAGCGAATAACGATATTACCCGGTCCTTCTATAAGCATTCGGCCCCGCGGATTCCAGAGCAATTTATGGTCGAACTAGCGCTCTGAGCAACGAGGAAAATTAGCGAAAATGGCAAGCACGACTCGGCCGGCGATACAATGAAAATAGGGAGACTGTCATGGATCTCGATGGCAAGGTATGTTACTGTTTTCACATCACGCAGCGGAAGCTGCTCAACTTTCTCCGTCTGCAGAAGCCGCGTGTCGCCAGCCAATTATCGGAATGCGGCGGCGCCGGCACCGGCTGCGGCTGGTGCATCCCCTTTCTGAAACAACTCTTTCGCCAGACCGTAGAAGGCGGCACTACCGAGTTGGAGCAACTCACGCCGGCTGAATACGAACAGATGCGGGCCGACTATGTCCGGGCAGGCAAGGGCACTCCGCCGCCCGGCGCCACCCCTCTGCCGCCGAATACGGAATCGTGAATTCCCAAAAGAATGCTGGCGATGAACCGCGCGGCGCGTTACTTTGGTTGGCGACGCTTCTGCGAAGCGTCCCTAACCGAAAACCGGCGTGTTCCCATCATCATGCCAAGGGAGAGACATCATGGACAAGAACAAGGTATGTCCAGACTGCGAAGCGAATGAGGTGAATCTCGATCGTCGTGATTTTCTGCGCAGCGTGGGAGTGACGGCGGCCGCCTCCACCGTTGGCCTGCCGCTCTTTGCCACGGCCAAGGAAGCCGCCGTACCCAGCAAGGGCAGCCCTGCCGAAACCGCGGTCAAGGCGCTTTACGACACGCTGACCGATGAGCAGAAAAAAGTCGTCTGCTTCGACTGGGATTATGTCGATCCCAGCCGCGGCTTGCTGCGGACCCGCGTGTCGAACAACTGGCAGATCACCAAGCCGCATATCCGCAGTAACTTCTACACGAAGCAGCAACAGACCATCATTCACGACATTTTTCGTGGAATCCTCAACCCCGAGTGGTATGCCCGCTTCCTCAAGCAGTTGCGCGATGACACCGAGGGCAAGCCGTGGGGTGCCGATCAGAGCCTGGCGATCTTCGGCCAACCCGGCGGCGACAAGTTCGAGTTTGTAATGACGGGCCGGCACATGACCATCCGCGCCGACGGCAATTCAGGGTCGCACGTCGCTTTCGGTGGGCCGATCTTTTACGGCCATGCGGCCAGCAGCTTCAACGAGAAGCCCGGCCATCCGGGCAACGTCTTCTGGGAGCAAGGTCGTCGCGCCAATCTCGTTTATCAGATGCTCGACGGTAAACAGCGCGACGCCGCCCTCGTCGAAAAGCGGCCCAAGGAATCGGCCGTGGCATTCCAGGGTGACAAAGGCAAGTTCCCCGGCATCTCGGTGACGGAGCTGTCCAAAGACCAAAAGGCTGAACTGCAAAAAGTGCTGAGCTTATTGCTCGAACCGTATCGCAAGGAGGATCAGGACGAAGCCCTCGAGTGCTTGCGCAAGCAGGGCGGGCTGGACAAGTGCAGCCTGGCCTTCTACAAGGACGGCGATATTGGCGAAGATCAGGAATGGGACAACTGGCGAATAGAGGGTCCGTCGTTTGTCTGGTATTTCCGCGGCGAACCACACGTTCACGTATGGGTCAACGTGGCCGACGATCCGTCCGTGAAAACGAACGCTCAGGGATAAAGCGATTTCTTTATCACTACTAGCCCGGAGCGCAAGCGACGGGCGCTTCGGCCCG
>DATBHJ010000008.1:0-3662 GCA_036557565.1 Gemmataceae bacterium | reverse complement strand
AGCGGTCAGGCGCCGCTGGAACCATCCATCGAGAGGCAGGTCGAGAAGCCCCAGGAGCGCTCGGCGCGCAGCCTCGTCAGTGCGGGAATCGGTTGCCACGTCGAGGCCGACCCCCTGGTCGGGATCGCGAAGGAAAGTCGCTACCGTCCAGTCGCGTGCCTGCCGGCGCTGTCGAAAGACATCGCCGCGGTATTGCATCTCGACCAGCGTCTGGAGCCCCTTCGCCAATGTCAGCGGCTCGCGCAAAGCGCGCCATGAAACGTTTGGCAAAAGGACCACCGGCCGCGCGCCAGTGGGGATGGCCCCCTTCAAGCCGGGTGCGCCGGGAGATTCGATCAAGCAACGCAGCCAGATGGACGGACCGACGCCCTCCTCGGGCGCGTAGTCACCGTACGCATAAAGTGCAACTCCTTGGGAGGCGAGCCGCCGGCGCAGATCGCCGAAGGCGGCAAACCATTGGCGCTCCGGATCGGGCCACAGCAGCGCCGCCGGCCATTCATTGCCGGCCTCATAGGTTTGAGCGGCTTCGATGAGCGCTCGGGCAAGGCCGTGGATGAGCGTGCGGTCGCTCATGCGGCGCCTCTTGCCGCGCTGGTCTTGGCGTCACGGGCGCGCTGCTTGAACGCACGCGTATAGTGAAAGTCGTTGTACCGACGGCCCTTGAAGTCTGGTCCACCGGGAAAATCCCAGGTGCCCACGTCACTGTCGTCGGCGTAGAACCAGGGAAAGTCCTCCCGCTCGCGCTTCGGCTCGGCACCGCGATCGACACCGTCGTGCTTCTTCACGCGCGGGGTAACGCGCAGGATGCAGGCGTCCCTACGTCCCGGATTCCTGGGCTTCGCGGTCAGAAACGGCCGGATGTTGAGGCGGACGCCATCATCGATATCCGGCTCCCATCCAATTGGCTGACGGTGCAGCGCCTTCCAGCGCACGAAGATGTCGCACGGCGGCTCGCCATCGATGATCTTGGTTAGTTCGCCGCGGAGATGTTCGGCGGCGACAAGCCGCTCCTCGGCTCCTGCTTCGCCAGATGTGAGCGCCCGCCGCTGTGCTGGAATCCACTCACCAACGAGGTAGGTGTCGCGCAGCTTTTCGAGCACACGCCGCCCAGCGCCGTTTCCATCGCAGAGACGGTGGTAGTTCACGAGCGCGGAGAAGCCGCCCCGGACGCCGTCCCAGACGTGCCAGATGAACGGCGTCTGGTGGAACAGTTTGCAATGACCATCGAAGAACTCATCGGCGAGCCAGGTCGCGAGGTCTCCAGCGCCGGCGTCTTCGACCGCGAGCAGGTCGCGGATCGTGCCCTCGCGATAGTCCGGTCCCCAGACGACGCGGATCAGTTCACGCAATCGCGTTGCGGCGTCAGCTTTGCCATCTAATGCCGCCAGCGAGACAATGCCGTCGGCAGCGACGAGATCGGATCGATCCGCCTCGTCCTGCTCGGATATGGCCGGGCAATCCATAAAGGACGAGCCGGTCTGACGCGGCCAGCGATAGCCCACGAGCCGCGCGACCCCAACCTGCAAGGGATGCTCGGCCATGCCGGGTCGTACGCCCTGCGGCATCACCAGACGCGGATTGGCGGCGCCTTCTCGCGCGACATTCGGATCGGCGCTGCCGCGCGGATGACCGTCAAACAGCCATTGGGTCGGGTTGTTGGAAAACGGTTTAGGTAGTCCCTTGGGATACTTTTCGGTAGCAACGCGTCGCCAGTGCGGAATGTCAAATGGGACTTTAGCTAAAGTAGCAGCGGTCACCTTGAACGTTTGATCAATTTTGCGCACCTCGGCAGAGTAAGATGGATCCTGGACGAACGCGGACACCGCGTCGAGATCAGTCTCCTTGAGCGGCCTCAGGACGCCAACATTGTCATCGAACAATTCTCCTGAATACATAAATGGCACAAGATCGCTCATTTTGTTGACGGCAATGCCTCTCGTACCCCAAACATCTTGGCCATGAATGCGCGCGCCTGCCTCGCTCTTAAGGTTTGCGTCGTCCAGGCTGACATTTAGAAACAGCGATCGTCCTGACCAAATATCTCCCTGCTTCGGATCATCCAACCAGGGCGACGCGCCTTGCGAAATTGCGGCCTGTTCCCAAAAAAAACGGTGGTAGTGCAAGCTGTCGCCGGTAGTGCTGCTCGATTTCGTCGGCTTTGGGTCTTCATTGTCATCGGTGCATTTCGTCACTATCCAGCCCGCCCTTTAGGGCGCGACCAAACTCATCGGTATACATGATCCGCACAAGTTCTCTAAAAACATTACAGTGCAGCGGTGTTTGCACCGACCGCATTCGCGGAAGCGGTTGTTCGATACGATTCAATGGACGAAGGATTTTACTGGTGCGGCTCAGATTGTAGCCATTGGATAACAATACGAGCCATGCCGCTATTATTCGTCGTCTCGCTCTTCGAGCCGTCTATTGTAACCTGAAAACCGCCGAGGCCTGTGCATGTAATCTCAAGAGTTCGACCAGCGGTCTTCTTTCGCGCTGTAATTTTATCCTCATGAACACCGATTTCCACATCGTATCCAGGCGGGTGCGTGCCCAGGTACTTTGTCAAATCGTCGGCGACGATCCGTGCAATCTCGGTGCGCTGTTCCTTGGCCTGCGCCTCCCGGGTGGCGGAAGCAGCAGCTTCCCCGACCATCTTTTTAGCCTCTTCGTCGAAAATGCCCATACAATCCTCCCTCTAGGCCAATCCTGTGAACGCGGCTCGCAGCCGGAGGACTTGCCACGTTTACGGACGGTGCGCACGGCAGGATCAACCCCCTACCACAAAGCTGACGGTAGAGCGGAGTGCTCGGGCGTCCGCTCAGGCATACCGCGGTACCCAAGTTTCATCAATGATCCCAATCATTGGCATTGAGCGCGCCAGGACGCGGCAGGTCTTGCGTTCTGGCCGGCGCCTGGTCGTGAAAAGATGATGCAGGATCGGGAACGTGAAGGCCGCGGTCTTGCCGGTGCCGGTTTGCGCAATTCCGATCACGCCGCGGCGTCACAAGACCATGGGTCTGCGCCTGAATGGGCATGGGTGTGATGTATTTCTCGTCGGCGAGCGCGCGCGTGATAGGTTCGCCAAGACCAAAATGATGAAAAGAGGTCAAGGGATATGCTTTCTCTCGTGTGACGATGCGAGCGCAGCGAAGTACGAACAGCGTAGGCGGCACTATTGGCTGCAACTTATCGTGTCGCCACATAAGCTGCTCTGACGGCCGCTTGGCAAAGGGACCGCGTCGGTCCGGCTACGGGGCATCGCTGGCCAAGCGCTGCGCGCGCAATCTAGCCATTTTCAGTCGCGTGGCGTGTTCCTGTTCAAGATAGTCCTTCCAGGCAGCCGCGCCGTCTTTCGCTTGTTGTTCTTTCCGGAACTGCCTGTTGGCATTGCGGACCGCGACGGTCTCTTGTTCAGCCATTTTGGGCTCTCCTTCCTTTCCCCCTGACAAAAAGAACCTCGCGTCTGGCGAACCAGAAGCGAGGTCACACCAGAGCTTTGCAGTACATCCGTGGTCAAAGCATCATGGCATCCGCGCAGCGCTCAGGCCGCGGCAAGATTTTGTGCCGAGGACTTGCCGGTCTTGCGATCGGCTACGACCTCGAATGAGATCTTTTGTCCCTCGTTGAGGCTGTACATTCCAGCTCGCTCGACGGCGCTGATG
>DATBHJ010000007.1:0-14648 GCA_036557565.1 Gemmataceae bacterium | reverse complement strand
AAGCGAGGGCGGCCCTCCCTTACGCTTCGGGATGGTTTTGATATGGCCTTTACCCTTTTCCGCCTGCAAGAATTACTATCCTTCGCTTACAATAACGTCGAGACGCTTTCCTCTACCCCAGCCTCACGACGGAGGTTGCTTGGTGCATTCCTTGGTCACCGGCGGCGCGGGATTCATCGGCAGCCATCTCGTCGAGGCGCTGTTGGCGCGCGGCCATAGCGTCGCCGTGCTCGACGATTTATCCACTGGCTCGCTCGACAATCTCCAGCGCGTCCGAGACAATCCTCGGCTGCGTTTCGTTCGCGATACCATCGCCAACGAGAAGCACCTCGACGAGCTGCTCGACGAGGCCGACGAGGTGTTTCACCTTGCCGCCGTGGTCGGTGTGCGTCGCGTGCTGGCCGACCCGGAGCGAACAGTGGCCACCAATGTCGAGCCAGTCGAGGCGATCCTGCGCCGATTGAGCCTCCGGCCCAAACCGCTGTTTCTGGCCAGTACCAGCGAAATCTATGGGAAAAATCCCAAATCCCCGTTGGCCGAGGACGACGATCTCGTCTTTGGGGCCACGACGCGCAGTCGCTGGATTTATGCGTGTAGCAAGGCCATCGACGAATACCTGGGCCTGGCGCAGCACCGGCGCGAGGGTCTGCCGGTGGTGATCGGACGATTCTTCAACGTGGCCGGTCCGCGTCAGGTGGGAAACTACGGCATGGTGCTGCCTCGCTTTGTCGATCAAGCGCGCGCGGGCGGGCCGTTGGTCGTTCACGACGACGGCCAGCAGGTGCGCTGCTTCGCCCATGTCGTCGATGTGGTAGATACTGTCGTGAAACTGATGGCCTGTCCGTCGGCGCAGGGCCGCGTCTTCAATCTCGGCAGCGATGTGCCGGTGACCATCCGCGAATTGGCCGAGAGTGTCGTTCGCCTTGTCAATCCCAGCGCCGCCATCGAACACATTTCGTATGAGAGTGCATTTCCTGCGGGATTTGAGGACATTCGCTGTCGCATTCCCGATCTGACGCGTGTGCGGCAAACGATCGCTTATCAACCCGGCCGCGGCCTGGAGGACATCATCCGCGACGTGTTGGCCTGGAAGCGCGGTGAAGCCGATTCTAGTTGAACGGCCTATAACAATGTCATTGTCCAGCATCCCGAAACGCATCAGGATAGACTCGCCATGCCCACTGCCGATGTCATAGCCACGATCGCATTCTGGGGACTGATGGTGCCGATCGCCACCTATGTCTTTCAGAACGTGTGCAGCGCATGCGGGGCCGACCCGCCCGCATTCCGCCGCTCCCTCTTGATTACGGTGCTGGTCACGGCGGCCGCCTTCCTCACCTTCGACGGCATCGGCTATGGGATCGTCAAGGTCAGCAGCGACACCATCAAGCTGGATCTGCCGCCCGATTACGGTTACTCGAACTGGCTGCGCGAGCCGCTCTACTTGAAGTGGCAGGTCCTGGGACTGATCCCCATGATCGGTCGCTTGCTGCCCGTCCTCGTCGCCGTTTGCCTGGCGGCTGTGCTCTATGTTCTCATCCTGACCGAGCCGTTTCGCAACTGTATCGCCATCCTGGCAATTCAGTGGACCATAAACGTGGTACTGATGGCGCTGTTGTCGTTTGCACTGTCGAACATTCTGCGCTTCGTCGGTCCGGGGCAGCCGACTGCGCCGGAGGCGGCACAAGGCCCTGGTGCCGCCCCTGCGTCGCCGGAAGCAAGGGCGGCGACGCGTCCCAGGCCGCGCCGTGGTCCGCGGGAACCCGGGCGCGAGATGGCCGGCAAGCAGCCCAGTGAGGAAGGCACGTCGAGAGCACCCGCCGGCCTGCAAGGCGCCCTGGCCGCTCATGAGGGCGAGGGAACAGGTCATGGCCTGCGTGAACAGCTGCACGCTCTCGACGAACGGCTGGAGCCTTACATTGGGCCAATCAAGGAGGCTGCTGCCCCGTACACGAAACATCTACCGCCGGCGGTGCAAGAATTTCTCGACGATGGCGGCTGGTTGCTGGTGCTGCTCGCCCTGGTCGTGGTGGCGGCATTCTGGCTGCGAGCGATGGGACGGAGATTCCGACGAATCCTTTTTCCTCGAAAGCGTCGCAGCAGACGGCGTGCTGGCGAAAAGGACTCGCCTTTGGCCATCGATCTGGATCTGGTGGGCGATGCCTTTACGGATCCGGGTCCGCAGCAGATCACCGTGCGCGGCCAGCCGGGCCGGCTACGGATGGTCATCCTGGCCCCCTCTCCCAGCTACATCGGCGAGATGTCGCCGGACATGGCCGACAGCTTGCTGGACTGGCTGCAACCCGGAATGGGTGAACTGCTCGAATTCGATCAGCCACGCAAGGTCGTTTGGCCGCGCCATCCCAGTCTCGATCGCTTCGTGCAGATGTTCCACAAGCTGGTCCGAATCCCCGAGTCACCGGGGCGTCGGACTCCCTGGTTGTTGATCTCCGGATCGACGCGTCTGGGCCGACAAACGGTTTTTGTCGGACTGGTCGTGTTCCTCGATAAAACCGACTACAAGCGCGAGATCCAGGTGGCGAAGGAAAAGTGGAATGAAGTCCTGGGTTTGCAGAAAGTCACCGAGCCGGTTTGAATCACGCATTCTCAAAATAAACCGCCAAGACGCCAAGAACGCCAAGAAAAGAACAAGAGAAAGAGAGAAAGAAGTCACGAGACGGTTGGAATCCGCAAGTTCTTGGCTTTCTCTTTTATCTTTCTCTCTTTCTTTTCTTGGCGTCCTTGGCGTCTTGGCGGTTTATTCTGGTTGTCCCTCGCGCAGGTGCAGCATGCGTTCGACAAGGAACGACAAGGCGCCGCCGGCGAGAAGACATACGACGTTGACAAAATGGATGCCTGTCACGAGGGTCAAGAAAAGCACAAGCAGGACGACCGCCGCCGCGCCAATGCCCAGAAACACCCAATCGCGCTGACTGGGGGCAAGCTCTTCCCACAACTTCTTGAATTGCTGAGATGCTACGCCTTGCTGCGCCGGCTGTTCTTCGGCCTCGGACGATGCCGCGGCGGTTTCCGTCTCCTCCGGCTCCGGCGCCGGGACCGGAGCGGGCGCGACCGGATGGGGAACAAGCTCTTCTTCGTGCTGGCCGGCCGCCGCCTCTTCCTCGCTGGCCAGAAGGACGCGCAGACTCTTGGCGGCCTGGGCCGCCCCGCGCGGTCGCTGGAGCGGCTCCGGATCGATCATCGATTCGACGAGCTGGGCCAGCATCTCCGGAACCTCGGGCGCTAACTGACGGATGGGCATCGCGTGGGTGGCCGTCGCGCCGGTCGTTTCGGCAGGGAAGGGAATCTGCCCGGTCAAGCAACGATAGAAAGTGGCACCCAGGCGGAAGAGTTCCTCTGGCGGATCGGCAGCTACCGCGGTGGACCCGTTATGCGTCGCAGGAGCGGCAGTTGTCGCCGCATTGAGGGCGGAGGGATCGAATTGCGAACGCGGCACGCCCGCGTTGAGGATCTTGACGTTGCGCGCCTTTTTGCTCGCCGTTTTGCCGGCCACGCTCAGAAGGATGCTGTCCGCGCCGAGAGGTCCAGCCGCGACCTGTTTCTCGTTCAGGGCTTGCAGTCCCACCAGCGCCAGGGCGAAGAGGCGGGCGGCGGTGATCGGCTTCATTCGGCCGCGGCGGACGAGAATTTCGGCCAGCGTTTCTCCTTCGTCGTACTCGCGGACCAGATAATGGCGGCCCTGCGCCTCGCCGAAATCAAGCGTCAAGTTGATGTTGGGGTGTTGTACGCTCCGCGCTTTTTCGGCAGCAACGTGGAAGGCCTGGACCGCCTCGGGTTTGGCGGCCCTCTCCGCTCCCAACACTTCCAGCACGACGTGCCGCCCCAGCGGATCCACAGCAAGATACGCTCCGGCAAAGGGGCCGCTCGCCAGATGGTCCAGCAGTTGGTACTGATTCAGACGCAACAGGTCGGCCTTGCCGCTGCGCAACATGCGGACGGCAAACGCGGTCAGGTAGCCGTTGACGGTCAGCCAATGGGCGAATTTCTCCACATCGTTCACATCCGCGCGATTGGGCCGAAACCAGCGCGCCTTCAGGCGCGTGAGATCGGCTTCGGAAATGAGCCGGCGTTCCCCTATCTTGTCGCACAGTTGCTCGACGGTTGAATTCATGATGGCGACCCGTTGTCAAGGTTTGGATGGATTGCCCAATAGTATATCAAGCGATTTCTTGAGCGTCCGCATGATCAAAACCTCTCACCAGCCCGGAGCGCTAGCGACGGACGCTCTGGCCCGTCGCTAGCGCTCCGGGCTGGTGAGAGGTTTCTTGGGGGCTGTTCAGCGAGAAGCGATCACATGGATGGGAACACTGCCATCGGGGGGAGTTTGATGTGCGGTACATTTATTGGACGCTGAGTCTATCTTCTTTGCTTTGCGGCATCGTCTTTTCTTGCCCGAGCTTCCAGGTGACATAGCGGGCAACCAAACCGACTGTGAACAGGTCCGTGGCGTTGCTTAAGCGTCGATCGTGATCGAAAACCCCAAGGTCGGCGTAGGGCATGCGCGATCGTAGCTCATTCATGCCCTGATCGGTCACGCGTCCTTCGTGTACGAAGCTGGAATTGCTCTGGAAAACCGGTCTCGGAAACAGCTCACCGTCGGGGATGTCGATCCCAAACTCTTCCTCTAGCCGGAACAGGAGTTCCAGAAAGTCGATCGATTCAGCGCCCAGGTCTCCCAGCAAAGTGGCAGTGGGAGTGAGTTCGCTTTCTTCCACAGAGAGCAACTCCGCCAGCACACGGACTACCTTCCCATAGATTTGGTCAGTGGTCGACATGGATCGGTTCCTATAAAAAGATGTTATTCATATAAATATCTGTAAAAAATCATTACATGGTAGAGCCGTTCGTTGATGCAGTCCTATTCGCCGACGGTACGATATACTCCTGGGGGCAGACAATCTTGATGCTATTGAAACCAGGCCTGGCAACCAGGTCGAAACCTTCGAGAATTCGCTCACGGCAGCGCGAGCGTCTCGCGGCCGTCAGCACGAACGGTTCCAGTTTTTGGTGTCCGTTATCAAGCAGGACACCCTCCCCCTGCCAGGGTTGTGTCATTTGTCCTTTGTCCACGCTTGTCAGGTGCAGGGCCACTTGCTGCCGGTGGTGCTGGGAGCCGTCCAGATAAAGGGCCAACAGTCGCTCGCGGTTGGGAAATAGTTGAGCGCCCAGGCGGAGTGCGTCCCAGCAAACCCGATAGCGATGGCTGGCGGCGCGGACAAAACGCTCTTGCTCCTCTGCGCTCTGGTGAGCGGGAACAATCACATTACGCCGGGCGAATTCCACCATCTGCGCCATCTTTTCCTGATTCGCAGGGTCTCGTTCCCAGCGCCGCACACGCCACTCGGCGATACCCAACAGACACGCGCGGAAAAGCTGATACGGACCGAAGCGCAAAAACCAGGCGTTGTGCGTCAGACGTGCCGGCGGAAGAAAAATCGTTTGAAAACCGAGTAGGCGGATAAGGTCGGCGATCGAAGAAATGTACTCGTCCATGAGACGGCGGTCGGAGCCATTGGCCAGAAGCAGCGTCTCATCATCGAAGACGATCTGAATTTCAAGTCCAGGCGGATAGACAGCCTGGAGCTTGTTGTGCCAGGCGACGAGGTGGCACAGGGCAAAGAACTCGGCCCAGTCCGCGCGGCTATAGGAGACGGCGTTGGGATTTTTCAGCGGGCCATATCCTACCAGAATGCGGATGGGCTTTCCCTTGCGCACGAAGCGACGGACTGGAGCCAGGAATTGCTCGTACATCTCCGTGGACGGTAAAGGGCCGACGCGGAACTGTCGGGTCAGAAGTGTATCCAGGGCCGTACGAGCCAGCTTCTCAATGTGCTCCGCCGGCAAGCAAGAGGACGAGAGCGATCCCGGATCAAGCGGTTCGGCGGCGCGCGGTCGTACCCAGTGACGGCGAACCGTCTCCTGGGCGCGCCGGAGCAGCATGGCGTCGGGCAAATCAAGGGAGACGAACGGGTTCATCAGCTTGCTCCTTAACGCGCCGCCCCAGCGGATGCAGGACGTACAGCTCCTCGACCACCGCGGCGCCCCAGCGCTCGCTCGGCCTCTCTCCGGCTTTCGCCAAACCGACGGATCGAAACAGACGGGATGCCGTGGCAAGCACACGGAAATTGCGGAGGAAGACGTACTCATACTCCCAGCGGCGGCAAAACGCGATCGCCTCGTCCAGCAATCTCCTACCCAGACCCAACGAACGGACAGACGGATCGACCAGGAACCAGGACAGCTGAGCATCCTTTCCGGAAAGGCTCACGACCGCGATGCTGCCGACGAGGCGCCCTTCCTGTTCGGCGATCCAGAGTTGATCGCGCTCGGACCGCGCCTTGACAAATTCTCCCAGGAGGTGAGCGATGTGGGCTTCGAACGTCGAGTCGAAGCCGCACTCTTGCGCAAAGACCGTCCCGTGCAGGGAGATGATGGCGCCCAGGTCGCCTGGCCGGAGGTCGTTCCGCAAATCGAAAGGACCAGCCAAGTCGGGAAGTGAGGCCGCGGGTGGATTCATTGGCAGCACCTTTGCTTGAAGAGAACGAATGTTCTCCGTGAAGTAACGAGGTTTCGTTCCGCTTGCCGGGCATGGGCGTGTAGGTCCAGAGATTGCATAGCATCCCTTACTATATACTGACGTCACCGGGCCCGAAAAATGATGAAAATAGTATATATTTCTATCTTCTTCCCATTACGTGGGCATGAGAGAATCTGCGCGTATGTACATAAATGTCGAGATATTTTCATTTATTGGGCCTGATGGCGGCAGTATCTAGAAGGAGGCGATAGTGAAGCGCAGGAGGATCGCTACCAGGTCCGACAAACGGTTGGCCGATCTTGCACGTCTCTTCGGCCAGGGCACCATTTCTCAGGAGAGGGGGTTCATCATGCGTAACTGGTTTCGTCGTTTCTGGCAATCGTCCCGTAAACAGCCTTCGGCTCGGACTGTGACTTTTCGTCCTACACTGGAAGGACTGGAAGAGCGTAGACTGCTCGACGGCGGCATGGGAGGCTCCATGATGGGCATGCACGGAGGCATGCCGTCCTCGACCCCGATGCAGTCCTCCATGATGATGCCGTCCTCGAACAATGCCATGATGGGGACGCAGATCGATGCCTTTTTCCACACGCTCGATTCGAGGCTGCTTGCCGTAGAATCCGCCCTCGTCGCACGGATGCCGCAACTGGAGGGTGCGATCCAAGCGTTCAATGTGATGGTAACGATGCAGGAATCTGCCATCGCCGGGCATCCAATCGATGACTTGATCGACCCGATGCACGAGATGGAGATGCACGAGATGGACAATGATGCTTGAGACGGTTTCCAAGCCAGGTGGCACCGTCAAGAATGGCTTTGTCACCTGGCTTTGATGGATATAGTCTCTTGCTTACTTTGCTGAATGATGATAGCTTCAACTCTTAGCGTCGCAGCCGTGGATAAAGAACACGTTGATCTGGGAAAGATCGAAAGAGAGGCTGTCCACTCCAGCTGGTGACGGCCACGTTGTTCGATAACCTGGTCGGGTCCGTTGCGAAGCGGCACCGACCCAGTATCCGAAGGCGGCTGTGCATGAGTTTTGCCATTCTTGGACTGGGGACAGCGGTTCCCTCCACTATTTACGATCAGGATGAGGGTCTGCGCATCGCCAAGTCGCTGTGCTGCCGTACGGCCGAGCATGCGACCTGGCTGCCAGCCATGTACGAGGGAACACATATCCGCAGACGGCACATGGTGCTGCCGCGCGAAGTGGTCGATGATGTTCTTCAGGGAACGAAAAACTCCGGTTCGATTTATCTTCCCAGCGGTGCGCCGGACGATCGCGGCCCGACCACGATGCAGCGGATGAAGACCTATGCGACCGAGGCGGGGCCTCTGGCCCTCAAGGCCGCACGCCAGGCGCTGGACCAGTCCGGCCTGCGCGCTGACGCCTTCACGCACCTGATTACCGTGTCTTGCACCGGCTTCCAGGCTCCGGGCGTGGATACCGAATTAATCGAGCGGCTTGGACTGTCGCCGGCGATCGCGCGCACGCACCTCGGCTTCATGGGCTGTCACGGTGCTCTCAATGGCTTACGGGTCGGCCGGGCCTTCACGACGGCCGATCCCCAGGCATGCGTTCTCTTGTGTGCGGTCGAGCTGTGCAGCGTGCATTACTTTTATGGCTGGGATCCGGGCAAGGTGATCGCCAACGCGATCTTTGCCGACGGGGCCGCGGCCGTGGTGGGCGTGCCCAATAGCGCCGCTCCTGCCGACGCCTGGCGGGCGACTGCTAACGGCTCTAACCTTTTTCCAGGCTCACGCGATGCCATGACCTGGTCGATCGGCGATCATGGCTATGTGATGAGCCTGTCGAAGCGCGTACCCGGCCTGATCGCGGCACATCTGCGACCCTGGGTGGAACAATGGCTTGGTCAGCATGAACTCGCTCTGAAGGACGTGGCGACCTGGGCCATTCATCCGGGTGGGCCGCGAATCGTGGCCGCCGTCGAGGAAGCGCTGGCCCTGCCGCACGACAAGACGCGGATTTCTCACGACACCTTTGCCGACTTCGGGAACATGTCGTCGCCGACCGTTCTGTTCATCCTCGATGCCTTACGCAAACACAACGCACCGCGTCCGTGTGTGGCCCTCGGCTTCGGACCGGGGCTGGCGGTTGAAGCTGCCTTGTTTGCTTGATTCGCACGAACGGTTCACTTCGGCTGTACGGTTCAAGGAGACGTAAACGCTTACACCCATCATTCTCAAGTAGGGGGCTCCCTTGCCGACCGAGTCTGCTGCCCGTGCGCCCCAGGCGGGTGCCGGCCGGGGACGTACCAGGTCAACGGCGGGGGCAGGACGGAAGTCCCGCCCCTCGCGCCTTGGGTTTCTCAGGGGAAGATGTCGCCGATGGTGCTGTGGTTGTTGATCAGCACGCCGCCGGCCAGGTAGAGGTCGGCCCCGAGGGGGGCATGATTCCTTCTGACGGTGCTGTCGTTGACCGTCAACGTCCCGGTGACGTTGTAGATGCCACCCCCCTGGTTGGCGGAGTTGCCAGACAGGTTGCTGGCGCGGATCGTCACCGTCGCGCTGTTGGCGATGCCGCCACCCAAGGAGGCGGAATTGCCGGACAGGGTGCTGCCGCTGACCGTCAACTGCGCTGAGAAAAAGTTCTCGATGCCGCCGCCCTGGTCGCCGGCGGTGTTGCCGGTCAGGGTGCTGTGGTTGACCGTCAACGTCCCGGAGGAGTTGAAGATGCCGCCGCCCTCGCTGGTGGCGGTGTTGCCGGACAAGTTGCTGGCGATGACCGTCATCGGCCCGATGTTGTCGATGCCGCCGCCGAAGGAAGCGGAATTGTCGGACAGGGTGCTGCCGCTGATGGTCACCGTCCCTGAGAAGTTGTCGATGCCGCCGCCGCCGCCGGGGGTGGAGTTGCCGGTCAGGATGCTGGCGTTGACCGTCAACGTCCCGGAGGAGCAGAAGATGCCGCCGCCGTCGAAGACGGCGGAGTTGCTGGACAGGTTGCTGGCGATGACCGTCACCGTCCCGGAGGAGTTGAAGATGCCGCCGCCTTCAATTCCGGCTGAGTTGCCGGACAGGTTGCTGACGATGGCCGTCACCGTCCCGGTCCCGGAGTTGTAGATGCCGCCGCCCAGTCGTCCGGCGGAGTTGGCGGACAGGGTGCCATCTTCGATCGTCAACGCCCCGAAGTTGAGGATGCCGCCACCATCGCCGTCGTCTTGGCTCGTGCCGTCGGGGTTGTCGGCCACGCCGTTGCCATTGGTGATGGCCAGGTTGGCCAGGGTGACGTGGATGCCGGCCGCCACCTCGAACACCCGCGAATTGTTGTTGCCGCTGATCGTCGCCGGATTGTTGGGCAGACCCTCGATGGTCACGTTTTTCGTCAGGAGCAGTTCTCCTTGAGTGAGGACGATAGGGGTGCCGTGAAGGGCAGGGCTGATCAGGATGGTATCGCCGCTCTGGGCGTGAGCGATGTCGTAACGCAGCGTGCCCTGCACGTTCACGTCATCGACGGGGTTGGTGACCGTCAGCGTGGATGGAACGCAGCGGTCTTCCAGCGCGTCCAACCGCGGCCGGAAGCGCGGCCTCGGCCGGCTTGCCAACTTCCGGAGCTTCTGTCGCCCACGCCGGCCCACCTGCTCCGCACCGATTCGTTCGCGCAACCAGATCCAGAATCTCATCGTTCGTCTCCTTGGCGAATCTTTCCCAGAGGCCCCGCGCACCGTGCGCGAGGCACCAAGCGCGCACACCGAACGCCGGCACACGTTGACGCATTCTTCTTGGGCCTGGCGCGACGGACGAGGAATCCTCGCCGGCGTGACACCAGACCGACAGACGCGTCGGACGTGCACCCGTTCTCAACCTGTCCCGTTTTCAACCTGTCCCGTAAGATCGAACCCGACGACAGTCCCTCCATACCACTTGCTCAGGTCCGGACGGAAAGTAGGGACGGAGTCCGCGCAGCACGGACAGGCCGCCCACGGTGGTGGCTGCGCAAGGGCCAAATGCGCGCACCACGAAATGAGAGGTAAGGGCTGAGCGATACCTCAAAGGATGAAGTAACCAACGAATGTATGAAACCGAGGGGACGACTGTACAAACCAACCGACGAATGACTGGAACCGAGGACGACGCTCCAACCACACACCATATCAAAGGTGTGTGGCTCTCATTGCCCTCGTTGGCAATCAGGCGGTTATAATGAGGGTGGGCTTATAGGCGAAGTGTGAAAATATGACAATTGCGTAATCTTACATCCCTCGAACAGAATGGCAAGAGTAAAACAGAAATTTTTTGACGCTTTTTTGCGGTTACGTGTAGTTTAACTCAGCGCGTCCACTTCAACAGATAGCGGCACGGCCAGCGTTTCTCGACAATCGCCCCATTCAGTCCGGCACGAGTCACGAGCGACCGAGCTTCCTCCAGCGTGAAGGCCGCGCGCACCGAGCGGACGCTATCGACACGATTGACCCTGGAGCGGGTCAAAATAGGGGTACATACGTGGGCGAGGACCAAGCCCCCTACACAGCGTAGGAGATCATTGACCAAAACCATGTGTTCTGCGGCCTGTGCCATGCGGCCCAGCACCGGGACTGCTTCTTCATCGCTCAGATGATGCAGAAACAACGAACACATGACAACGTCGTAAGAGTGCGGGATCTCTTGATGGAGAACATCCAGCGGGAAGACATGCACGTCGGCTGCTTTTTCGCGCGCTCTCTCTTGAGCGTAGGACACGGTCCGCGGATTGAGATCGCACGCTTCGACCTCCAGAGCAATTTCCTCTCGCTGGGCCCGGTGCCAGAGGCTTATCGGAACATCGCCGGCCCCGGTGGCGATATCGAGAACGCGCAAGGGACGCTTCATCTGCCGGCCCAGAGCGCGGATACTCGGCCAGAGCACGTACAGGGAGCGGCTCCAGGAATTGATGGATTCCAGACCCGCGAGGGCTTGCCGTAACAGCTCGCTATCCAGGTCCGGCTCGTCCTGAATTTCCGGTTCACGATGACGATGGGCGAGCGAACTCAGCAACCTCATATTTTTTCCTGGCCAGATGGATGGCGATCATGCCGTTGAGCCTGGGGCGCTGGACGAGCACCTCGAACCCGGAGTCCGCGAGAGCGCGCGACAGCTCACGCATCGAAACGAAATGGGCGATCGAGTGCGGAAGGTAGGCGTAAACCGCCGGCTCCCGATGCCAGAGCCAGCCGAAGAAATTACAGGAGGCCAACAGTGCCGTCAGAAAGATACGTTCCCAGAGCGCGCTCTGAGGCCGCACAAAGTCGAGAGAGGCGAACACGCCTCCGGGTTTGAGCACGCGGTAGATCTCATGCAAGGCGCGGCCAAGATCGGGACAGTTGCGCAAGCCATAGCTAACCGTGACGGCATCCACGCTGGCCGGCGCGAGGGGAAGTTCCATCATATCGCCAACGCGGAACTCCACATTTGCGACTTTGCGTTGCTGCCGCGCCTGTTCGGCCAGATGGATCATGTTTTCGGCAATGTCGATGCCGATCACCTTGCCGCTCTTGACCGTCGTGGCCAGAGCGAAGGCCAGATCGCCCGTGCCCGTGGCCAGATCGAGGACCTGGTGGTCCGGCCGCAGTCGCGCCTTGACCAGCCCCAGCATTTCTCGTTTCCAGGCCATATCCAGACCCAGCGAACCCAGGCGCGTGAAGCGATCGTACGAGGAGGCGACGGTCTGGAACACCGTATTGACGTAGCTTTGCTTCCGCGTGCTGTCGCGCAAATGCTCGTGTACGTCCAGTCCGTTGAGAGCGAGTCGTTTATCCACGGCTGACCTCCGCCGCTGTCGAATGGAGAGAGCCCGAAAACGGCAAAAGGAACGGCAGCAAGCGAACGAGTTTCGACCATCCCAGCCAGAATGAGGCCTTCCCCATCAGGGCCGAAAAAAAATGCTCCATGATGTCCTCATTGACGGCGAGGGCTTTCACGAACCGCTCCAATAGGCGTGGATGCCGGTTCAAGAAGAGCAGCAAGGAAGTCCCCCACACATACGGACGCATGATGTCCCGGCAGCGAGAATCGAAAAGCTGCAAGCGCTGTTTGCTCGGCGAAGTTGTGCATTTCTGGAGAAGGGGTACCAGCGTGCGTTCCAGGCAGAGAGCCTGCGCAAGGGCCAGGCTGATTCCTTCGCCGGTGCAAGCGTCGAGATAGCCCCCGGCATCGCCCAGAAGGAGAACGCCGTCGGCGCAGCGCCCGCGGACCTTGCGGTAAAGCGGTCCGGTGCTGAGAGGGCTGCTGACCGTCGGGACGCCACGGAGGCGGGTTTGCAGTTGCCCAAAGCCACTGAGCAAATGATCGACCAGCGCCCGACCGCCTGTGTGCGGAGCGTGCGGCTTGTCCCAGAGAAACGCCACGCCGACCGCATCCGCGCCGCAAGGCGTGACATAGGCCTCGGCATTGTGTCCGAAAAACACCTCGACGTGATCGCTCCAGGGTGCAGTCTGAAAATGCTGGCGAGTCCCAAAGCGACGACGCCGGCCGAAACCGCCCTCCAGGCCGGCCCAGCGCCGTATGCGCGAGTTCAAACCGTCTGCACCGATCAACAGGCGGGCTGACACACGCTGCCCCGGTAACTCGACCTCCACGCCGTTACTACTGGCGGAGAATCCCAACACCCTAGTTTGACGAATTTCCAGGCAGTTCAGGTTGCTTGCTGTTTGGGCCAGTGCTCGCGACAGATTGAGTCGTCGAATGCCCAATCCGGGGCCTTCCGCAAAACAGGCCGAGGCACTGGCGCCGCCTGCCGTCCGGAAGCGGATGCCGCGAAAAGGATACGATTCGTGGACGTTCAGATTTCCGACCACGTCTAGTTCACGCAGATGAGCCAGGCCGTGCGGCAGAACGCCTTCGCCACAGGCCTTGTCGATGGGCAAGGGCCGGGGATCGCAAATGAGGACGCGCAGCCGATTTCGCGCCAGCACAATTCCGGCGGAAAGTCCCGCCGGGCCGGCTCCGACAATTACCACGTCCGCGCGCTTCGCCATTGAAGGTAAGCTCCGATGTGTACGCGCCGGCCAAGGAGGCGTCGAGCATGGCCGTGATCTTCCTGAGGGTTACTTCTTCCTCCTCTCTATACTACTACCTGTCCGCCCGACAAATGAGGAAAATAATCCACTCTTTTCAGCTCAGCAGGAAGTAGGCCGCGCCAATCAGAAAGCCGAGGATGACAGCAACTGCTCCGATCACCACACCGAGGATGAGGCGCTTGAAACCTTGCCGATCACCCTTGCCTGGGCGCGGCGTGGGCGAGGGAGAAAAGGACATAGCCGTCTCCGCAAACATTCCGAGCTGGCGACGCTGCCAAGCTGCATACCTGACGCGGAAGCGGGCGCATTCCGGGGGCGACGGTGTTCAAGTCGATGGGCTTGAACACCTAACTAATCGAAATTCGGGTGCAAAAGTGGACATCATTTTTGCTTTTTGGGGATTTATTTTGCGCGGGCTGTTCCCATGATGTCTAGCGAACCTGTCCGGCCGGACAGGTTCGCTGTTCACATTACAAGGAAGACGTAAAGACCAATCAATAAGCCGAAGATGGCAGCGATTGCTCCGATCGCCACGCCAATGATAAAGGGATCGAGGCCTCGCTGACGGACATCGACGCTGCGCGAGGGAGGGGACAGTTCAGGTGAGGGAGGGATTGCGAGATCTCTCCGGCATGCCTGCAGACGTTCTTCCCGCTGATGCTCTGGTGAGGGCGCGGTTTGCTCAGCCGGAGGGTGATTCTCCGGCATTTTTTCCTGTGAGGCCGTAGACCTCTCCGCGCTCCCTGGGTGCGGCGCAGGCGAAGGGGAGGAGAACATAGCCATCTCCGAAAAAAATCAGAGCTGGCGACGCTGCCTAGCTGCGGGCGGAAGCTGGAAGAGGCGCGTTTTGAGGGAGTTTCTGTTGAAACTTTCTCGTTTTGCTAGGGGAGGACAAAGGGGGGAACCGCGAAAACAGGGACGCAATCCCGTTTTCATACTTCCTTGATTGTACGATTGCGTACAGGTGGGTCAAGAGTCGGATTGTTTGGCGTTCTGCCGAAGGGTGCGGTAGGCGATTCTGGAGTCAATGGCGGGCGACCTTCTTTCTCCCTCCCCCCTTGTGGGGGAGGGTAGGG
>DATBHJ010000006.1:0-3250 GCA_036557565.1 Gemmataceae bacterium | reverse complement strand
TTGATCGCGGTGGCCCGGCGGCTGCTGGGCATCCTCAATGCGCTGATCCGCAACCGAACGCCATGGGACGAAAAACGCATCGCGATCGCTTGACTTTCAAGACAGTCACTTACTCCGCTGCGCTGCGTGCGCGGCTCGGATTTTTAAGGCGCGATTGATACGTCCGGTCCGAATGGAGCCAGGCGTGGACCCAGCCAATCGATGATGCCCGGAAGCAGTTTCATCGCCGTTCGGCGATTGTGCTTGCCTTCGGGATCTTTCTCGACGCCGATTTCCAGGCCGCGACGATGGGCGACGAACAAAAAGCCCTCGACGTGGGCATCGATATTGAACTGGTCCTTGGCGCCATAAGCCACGTACATCTCGAATTGGCCGGGTTGCACCTCGTAGAGATCAAGCATCTCGACGGGATTGTTGCGGACGATGGCCGGCAGCGTTTCGGGATTGCGACGGCTGTACAGCGGATCGAGGATCAAGCGCAGGCGGACCGGGATGCCGTAGTAGCGGGCCAGAACGGTGCGGCGATGCACGAAGTCCGTTCGCCATCCCCAGCACTCGGGATCGAAGTTGGCCTTGTAATGTCCACAGCAGTCCTGCCAGCGCAAATTCAGGGGCGGAAACATGCCGATGACGTGGCGGAAGTATTGCGGATATTTGATAGCCTTATTATAGGCTGCTGCACCGCCCAGGGAGACGCCGAGGATGGCGTGGGCGTCGCGCTCCGGACGGATGGGAAAATGGCTCGTCACGAAGTTCCACACGTCAATCATGAGATAATCTTCAAACGGCCCGGCCTCGCTGTTGAGGAAAAAACTGCTGGAGCCGAGAAGACAAACTTTACCGCGAATACTGCCGTCGGGAGCAGCGACGATAAGCGGCGGCAGCCGGCCCGCGCAGATGGCCTGGTCTAGCGGGCGGATGACATCATGCAGGAAAGTGAACTCATCCTCGGCAAGTCCGTGCAGCCACAACAACAGCGGATACTGCTTGCACGGATCGAAGCCCGGCGGAACGTACACGTACAGGTCGCGCTTTTGCTGCAAGACCGGCGACCACATGCGATTGTCGCGGCCATGATTGCGCGTGAAATCGACAACGCGTCCGTGGAGCTTGGAGTTGACGCGATCCAGTTCCGTGAAGCGCCGTAGGGGGTGCGCCTGGGCCGGCAGCACACCCCAGTGCAGGATGCAGAGGGCAACATGCAGAATGAACATCATCTGGCGATTCATTCTGCACGGCATGAAGGCGTCTCCGGAAAGCTGGGTGCGGACATCCCTTTCCTTCGGCCGGGGGACAGGGCACAAACCAGCACGGCTGATGGGAATGGACGGAAGCAGGGACGGCTCAGGAAAGATGTAGCGATTGTGCCGACCGATCAGCCTGGACGGAAACGATCGTCGGGCGGAAGGTCGGGATCGTCCGTGGGGCGGATATTTTCATTTCCAGGACGGAAACGCCAATCCGACCAGTCGGACTCCTCATCGGCCAGCTCGGCAGTAACCACGTCCCTCGCCCTGAAGACCTGCCACTCGGAACCAAACTGCTCGATGAAATAGAGCGAGTAGGAACGCGAGAATACGTGTATGGGAAGCAAAAGGACGTGCGTGCCCAGGTAGGGGATAAATCCGATGCAGAACGTGCAGCACATAAGCGTTAGCGTCAAGAAACCGACGATGATGGCGAGCAGGATCTTGAACAGGAAATACAGCACGAAGGTGCCGACGTGGTCGGCCAGCATCGAGGCGCCGAATTCGCGCCAGGCCCCGAGGACGCCGATGCGCCGCAGGTACATGATCGGCACGACAAAATCGTTCAAAAAGAGGGTGATGACTCCCGAGACGAGGGCGGCGACAAGGAGCCCACCAATCAACAGAGCTAGCGCCCCCGTCGCCGCCGAGCCGAACTTCTCGGCTCGAATGTCCGGCAGAGCAAGGTAGAAGGCTCCCCCCAAAATGGCGAACGTTACGACGAAACCGGCCAGACCGAACAACAAGTGAAACCAGAAGACCGAGTTGCCTTCCTCGCGGTATTCACTCCACGGCGCGGAGACGGCGCCGCGGTTGCGCACAATGTTGTCGATGAACATGAAACGGCCACGACTGCCCACCCAAAGCAACACCGTCCCCAAAGCGAATGCAAAGATCAGCACAATCAGTCCAATGACCAGGAAGATGATCAGATGGTCAAGAAACCAGTCGGTCCCTTCGTGCAGAACCTGACCAAACGATTTTCCTCCCGGGCCGCCTCGGCCTGGCCCGCCGCCCGTGTTGAAATTGAAGTTGAACGGTGCGTTCGTCCCTCCCTCCGCGAAGGCCGCCAGGAAAGCGCAGAAACCAATGACAAACCATTTGCCAAGATCGAAAGGCCCGAAACAAACGTGCCTGGCCCGTTCGATCGCGGAACCGACGGGATCGATAACCGAAAGCGCCATGAGCGATTTATCCTCCCGGGGAAAGCGGCGAGCGCGCCTCCCGCTGAGCTTCGCATCATTGTACGCAACGGACTTTGAAATAGAACGCGGATGACACGGATGGAGCGGATTAGCGCCGATCAGACAAAAACAGATCCGCGCTGATCCACTGTATCCGCGTCATCCGCGTTCTATTCCTGCTCCCAGAGGACGTGTCACCGTGCGAACAGCGACATTACTGTTTCCACGAGATGACGGGCATTGAGGTAGTGTCCGGCGCCCAGATAATCGATAAGGCTCAGCGCACAAGCGACGTCGAGGGCGCCGAAAGTGTAGGGCAGCTTACGACCCTTCCAGTCGCTGAGGCGCTGGCGGAGCTTGCCCAGCCGCTCGGCACGCTGGTGCCAGGCGAGGAAGCTGGCTTCCAGGCGGTCGTGCTTCTCTGCAAGGATGGCCAGCTTATATTGCCGTTTAGCGCTCTGGTAAGGGTCTTGACGGTTGCTGTTGCCCTCGCGGAGGTTGCCTTGACGGAGAAAAGCGTCCGCTTCCTTGACAACGCGGGTGTATTTCTTCTCCAGAGCCGCGACCCGGCGCTGGACCAGGAAATAGACCACACCGACGAGGAGCAGCAAAGCAGTGTACAGCAGAATCATGGTTCCTCCCATCGGGTAGTTAGGGTTGGTACAGGTGCATCGGGCCCGACTGTGATTAACTAGAGACTGCTGGTCAAAAAGAGGTTCGCTAAAATGATCGAGTGCGGGCGGATAGGGCGCAGTCGCGGATTCTGGAGACAGCTAGCGCACACGATGTATTCTCCCTCCCCCCTTGTGGGGGCGGGGT
>DATBHJ010000005.1:0-14951 GCA_036557565.1 Gemmataceae bacterium | reverse complement strand
TGTTCCCGACGATGGGGTACTCGCGATAGCGAAGCACATTGACCGGACGGTGTTGACCTATAACAGGATCGATTTCATCCCTCTACACAATCAAAGTGCCGAACACAAGGGGATCATTGTCTGCACTCGCGATCCCGATGCAATCGCTCTCGCAGCAAGGATACATGCGGCCATCGAAAAGTACGCTTCCCTTGACAGACAGCTCTTACGCATCAATCGTCTGCCCTGATGCGATGAGGTTGCCCTGACAATGTTTCATGCAGCGGCACGGTTCTACGGACGGCACAGATCCGCGAGCATCTGCCGGATGCCGTTGAGAGTGGCGTCGTTCACCTTCCCGAAGATCTTGACCGCGATACCCTGCGATAACGAGTAGATCTTATCGACCCGGACCCGACCCGGATGATTGAGGATGCCCGAAACGAGATCGGCTGAGGTGAGGATGAAGCTGTAGGGGTGTGGGGGTCATGTTGGAGTCATGGCGACCACAACCATGTCCGTGGTACTGCGATTGTACGCATCGTTGGAAAGGACAATAACAGGTCGGCGCCGCGTCGAGGACAGGTCTGTGAAAGGGACCGGCACCAGCACGATGTCCCTCTGGCTAGGCATTATTCCACTCCGCGTCATCCTCCGGGTTGTCCCAGAAATCCGTGCTGGAAGCCGCGGCCTCCACTAAATCTTGGAACTCGTCTTCCTGGGTTAGGACCACGACTTCCACACGGCTTCCCGGAGGTAGGGGAAGCGTCACTTCAACCTTCCCGCCCGGCTGGACCTCTGCCGGAAATCTGTAAGCCTTCTGAGGCATGTTAATCTCCTCAAAGCTAGCCAGAAGAATGTGCGCATGGAGCAGTAATTTCATTCTATGTCTTCCCGGGATTCCTCCATCGGGCGGACGCTCATGATCCCTCCGCTGAATCGGCGTCATCCATTTCCGGCGCATCCCAACCAGCACGCTTGCCGGCCTCGCGGAGCAGGGCCAGCCGTTCGGGCGGGCTGAGGGGATCTTCCTCGAAGAACGCCTTGAAGCGCTCATAGCGTTCCTCCGGAAGCAGCGCGTAGGTGATGTTGGTTCGAGAATCAATCCGGCGCGGAGCATCCGGCTCATCGCCGAGGAGTTGGCGAACCCAATCGAAGTCATCGGACTTGAGCAAGACTTCCACGCGGCCCGTGGCGGGGTCTGTCACGTGCGCCGGTGTATCGGGGGAGGCATCAAGGGCTTGCCGTTGTCTTTCGATGATTTCAAGCATAATCAGCCTCCATTTGCCGCATCCTACTTCATGTATCGTAATAAGGGACGCAAGCCGAAGCGATCGGAGGGGCTTCTCCGGTCGTTTGCCTGGAGTTTCAAGCCTCTAGCTCAAAAGTTGTAGAATGAGTTGAGCGGCAGCTTGCAGGCAAAATGTAGAACATTTTTGTGGTTTTTCACGTCTTCTACTTTGATTTTACATATAAGCCTGTTTAGAATGATAGATGAAGGTTATTGCGGGAGGAGATTTGCCCGGCAGGGAGGGCCGATTCTCTTTCCGAAAGGCTGCACTTATGCAGGTGCATCATGTAGAGATTAACGACCTCGAACCGATGGTCGTTGATTTAACGATCGACCATGACGAACCCGTCTTCAGCGTTCGCATGCCCATCTATACTCCCCGTCCGACTCACGACAGGTATTACTTTGAAATCCGCTACAAGGTAGCGGAAGGCACGCTTTTTATGGAATTTAACCTGTCGGATGAGCTTATCAACAAGCTTCACTCAAGCAAAGCCGTCATTACGAACCTCCCTTCCATGTCACCCAGTCAGGTTCCCCAACCCTGGACACTTGGCCCCATCGACCAGGTGCAGATTGCAGTTAAGAAGCTCAAGGATTTCCACGACCGCGAAGAATGGCGGCCCTATATCGGCCAGTACGTCCAGTTCTAGCCTTTCTTTTGCCGCTCGCCGCTCTCCACGAAGTCAAAGACAGGCCGGCGAGCGATCAGCGCGCAACCCGGGCACATGGATCGTATGAATGGCGTCACCAGATAATCGGCACGCCATATGGGATGAACTTGCTATCTCCGCTCACCAATGTCAGTCTCTCAGTCCTCACTTGGGCAATCAAGATTCGGTCGAATGGATCTTTGTGATGATCTGGCAATCCCACCACCGCCAGGGCGTGAGGCGTCTGGATCGGCAGAAGATCGAGTTGATAGGTTGCCGTCCACTTGGCGATGAAGATATCTAGTGGGTCGCTTAAGGTTAGCTTCTTATTTCCAGTCTTGATGGCCAATTCCCAAACGGACGCCACGCTGAGAAACAATTCGTTAGCCGGATTAGTGAGAGCGGTCTGGGCGACCGCGCTTAGGTTCGGATTCCCTTCGATCAGCCACAAGAACGTGTGCGTATCGAGCAGGAGCTTCATTCCATGTACTCCCGGAATTCCTCCATCGGTTCATCGAAGTCGGGAGACATATAGAGGATGCTTCCCTTGCCCAATCCGGGAGCGGGCCGAGGCGGGCGTGTGAGGCGCTCACCGATGAGTTTGGCCACCGGCTGCTGGTTCTCTGTGAGAATCACTTCTTCGCCGGGAGCCAACTTCTTGATCAATTCCTTCAACTTGGCCTGGGCTTCTTCTACGGGGATCATTGTAGACATGGGTTGCTCTCTTTCGTGAATCATCCTTCGCCTGGTCCCAGTTTCTCCTCCATCTCCTCGAATCGTCGCCGCCATGATCCCGGATACGACAGCAATTGGAACCCGTTGCGCCAGTGCCAGAGCATGCTCGAATCGTTGCCGATCAGGAACGTGCTGGCCAACTGTTTGTATCCGAGTGTTAATAGTTCACGCACCGCGGCACTTAAGAGCAGCGTGCCGACGCCGTGGCCGGCCTCGAAGGGGCTAACGAAAATCCACGTCAAATGTGGACGGCCCAGCCGCTGCGCCAGCGCATCCGGCGGTGGTTGCTCGTCCCAGTGATAGCTGTGCCAGCCGCTGGGATCGCGGTCCGGCAGCAGCGTCACCAGAATGGCGCCGAGTTCGTGGCCGGCGTCGCCGTCGGTGGCGACGAAGCTGGCTTGTTCGATCCACGGACCATCGCCGCCGGAGCGCGTGTGTTCCAGGGCTTTGCGCGCCGCCAGCAGGGCGCGCTCGTCGTCGAGGCCGCAGAAGGGCTGCTGTCGATCGAACGCCGCCGAGAACAAGGGCGCCAGTCCCTCCCAGTCCGTCGCTTGCACCGGACGCAGCTTGGCCTTGTGGCTAGCGCCATCCAGTGGACGCGCCGCCCACGCCTCCAGATCGAGCAGCGCATGGTAGTAGCGCGGCCGAGGATTCAGCCAGACGAGCTCGTCGAAATACTCGTACTTGTACGCCGCGTTGCGCGGCAACTGCCGGAACTGCTCGAACGTGAGCGGCAGCTCCAGTCGCGGCATCCACTCGTCACACATAATTAGTCCGTAGTCCGTGGTCCGTAGCCAGAATCGCGGGATGCTGATACAGTGGGCAAAGTCGATTCTGCTGATATTCCAGGATAACCACTTTCCTGTCCTTGAGCTACGGACTACGGGTTACGGACTACGGACTATTCAAATGAAAGTCGGCATTGTTGGATTTTCGGGTTCGGGCAAGAGCACGGTATTTCATTGGCTGACCGGGGTGAAACCCGATCTGAGCAAGATCCAGACGGGGCAGACGGGCATCGCGCGCATGGCCGATCCGCGTCTCGATTGGCTGTCGGCCAAATTTGAGCCGAAGAAGACGACGCCGGCGACCCTGGAGTTTCTCGATACGCCGGGCCTGTTGGCGACGGAGCGGCGCGACAATCCGCGGCGGCTGGGCATCCTCCGCGAATCGGCCGGCTTGCTTGTCGTGCTCAACGGCTTCAATGAGTCGGACCTGGCCGGGCAACTGCGCCGCTTCCGCGAAGAGCTGATGTTCGCCGACCTGGAGATCGTCAGCAACCGCATGAGCCGGCTGAAAGATCAGCTCCGCAAGCCGCGGCCGGCCAAGCAGAAAGAGGCCGACGAACAGGAGCTGGCCCTGCTGCAGCGCATCGCCGCCGCCTTCGAGGCCAATCAATCGCCGGCCGCGCTCGGACTCAAGGAAGACGAAGAGAAAGCTATCCGCAGTTTTCAATTGTTGACACTCAAGCCGGAACTGGCGTTCGTCAATAGCGGCGAGGACCGACTCAATCAAGCGCTGCCGGACGAGCTGCTGGCACTGTCACCGGGCGCCCTGGCCGCGCCGGCCAAGCTGGAGATGGAGCTGCACGAACTGCCGGAAGACGATCAGCAAATGTTCATGACCGATCTGGGACTGTCCGGTTTCGTCCGCGAGGAAGTGCTGCGGCAGATATTCGCAGCGATGGGGCAAATCGTCTTTTTCACCGTCGGCGAAGACGAGTGCCGCGCCTGGCCCATGCCCAAAGGGGCGGACGCCGTCGTCGGCGCGGGGCAGATTCACACCGATCTGGCGCGCGGTTTCGTTCGCGCCGAGGTGGTCAGCTACGAGGATTTTCAGCGTGTCGGCTCGATGAAGGAAGCCAAAACACACGGCGTCTATCGGCTGGAAGGCAAAACCTACGTCGTCAAAGACGGCGACATCATGCACATCCTGGCTTCGACATAACTTTATGTCGTTGCGAGTTATTTTTCGTATACTCGTGCCGTATTATCTTTCGGTTTGAGGGTTCCGGCGAAGGAGTCCTTTCTCATGGCGGTTCAACGGAGCACGCATCCGTCGGCGGACCATTTGAAGGCGTTCGCTCTGGGCAAACTGAGCGATACCTCGGCCGACGTTGTGGTAACGCACCTCGATCAGTGTCCCGAATGCCGCCAAGAGGTGGCAAAAACCTCCGCCGGCCGAACGACGGTCTCCAATCTGCCGCCGGGGCTGGTAGCCAACCAACAGTATGAAATTCTCCGCGAGCTGGGTCGTGGCGGCATGGGCGTCGTCTACCTGGCCAGGAACAAGCTGATGGACCGGCTTGAAGTCCTCAAGGTGGTCAACAAGGCGCTCTTGGATCATCCGGGCGCCGTCGAACGCTTCCTGCGTGAAATCCGCTCGGCCGCCAAGCTCAGTCATGCCAACGTCGTCGCTGCCCACCACGCTCTGCAACAGGGCGAATTGTTGGCCTTCGCGATGGAATACGTCGAAGGCCAGGATCTCGCCAGCCTGGTCAAGTCGCAAGGACCGCTGCCGGTGCAACACGCTTGCTTCTACGTGCAGCAGGCGGCGTCGGGTTTGCAACACGCCTTCGAGAAGGGCATGGTTCACCGTGACATCAAGCCGCAGAATCTGATCCTGGCACGCGAGGGCAAGAAACACATCGTCAAGGTACTCGATTTTGGCCTGGCCAAGGTGATGCGTGAGAAGACTGACGATACGGGCCTGACCGGCGAGGGCAAGATGCTGGGCACGCCCGATTACATCGCACCGGAGCAAACTCTCGACGCAGCCAAGGCCGACATCCGCGCCGACATCTATAGTCTGGGTTGCACGCTGTACTATCTGCTGGCCGGCCGCCCGCCATTTAGCGCCAGCAGTCTGACCGCGATTTTGCTGGCGCATCAGATGCAGGAAGCCAGGCCGCTGAACCTGGTGCGTCCGGAGGTACCAGAAGAATTGGCGGAGGTGGTGCGGAAGATGATGGCAAAATCGCCGGCCCAGCGCTATCAGACGCCGCTGGAGGTGGTGCAAGCGCTGTCTCCATTCGTCAAGCAGGGGGCATTGTCGAAAGTGGCGCCCCAGACGCAGGAAGCGAAACCAGCCGTCAAGACGATGGTGGCTGTTGATTCACCCTCCGCTCCGGCAGCGAAAGAGGCCACGAAGCCGCCGGCTCCGGCAGATGTGGGGGGATCGCTGGCGAAGCGCAGCGTCGCATCCAATGGACCACGGAAGGGTGAGTCGGCGCCCAAGCACCGGCCCGCGTCCGCGAGAAGGAAGGCACGGAAGAAGTGGCTATATGGCGGTGGGCTCGGCGTGGGAGTGCTACTGCTCGCGCTGTTGGGGCTGTGGGCGAGCGGCGTATTCAAAGCCAAGACGAAGGATGGAACGATCATGCTGGAGAACCTGCCGCCTGCCGCCGAGGTGCTTACTGCAAAGTTGGAGCGGGATCGCGCCGCGCCCGCCAAGGATCCTTTGGACCGATGGTTTGCGGTGGGGACGAGATGGGAAGGGAAAATGATGTTGACGTCGCGGCCTGGGGCAGGTGCGGCTCAGTGGTTTACGGTTCTCTCTCGCGAGAGCAACAAGTTCAAGGGGCGCCTGGTCGGTGAGGGTAGGTTGGACCTGACCGTCGAAGGAACTCTGGGGAAGGATGGCACATCCTTCCGGTGGACAAACTTCCGCGAGACGCCGAACGTTTGGAGGCCGCAACAGGAGTTGGAAGCGTTCACGGGCGAGGGCAAGTGCATGACGGAGCGTACCCGCCTTGATTTCCGGCTTACGCAACTGAAAGGCCAGGCAAACGAAGGGTATTGCGAGTTCACGACCCGCAGAGCGGGTCCCCGAAAGGACAATGAGGAGGTCTGGCCGCCGCCGCTCCATCCCCGTCGGGCGACGATCAGCGGCGCAGGCAAATGGAGCGTCCAGGGCGACGAGTTGGTGCAGGAGCAATTCGTCGCGAACGTGCAGCATAATCCCGGGATCCAGTTCGGCGACCTCGGTTGGAAAGACTACGACTTCCACTTCAAGGCCATGAGGACCGCCGGAGACGACGGCTTCAGGGTTGTCTTCGACGCCCTACGCCCAGGGAAGATGACCCAGTGGTGCATCGCCCGACGGACGTTTGTAGAACTCGTCGAGTTGCTGCCCACAGGTCCTAAATTCCCTCCGCTGAGCGAACTCAAAGCATGGGCCATTTCGAGCAACCAGTGGTACGATATTCTCATCAAGACCCGAGGCCAGTGGATCGAGTGCATCCTCAACGGTAAGAGCATTTTCCGGGTTCCTCATCCTGATCGCTGGGGCGGCAAGGTCGGCTTGACGTGTATGCACATGGCCGGGCGGTTCAAGGACATCGAGGTCACAGATCCCAACGGCAAGGTTCTCTGGAAGAAAGGACCGCCGGAACTGCCGAGCGGAAACTAAGGTGAGCCGCGACGCGAAGGGGAGCGCGTTCGCGCTCCGCTGCGCGTCGCGGCTAACCAACCAGTCGCATAATATAGAACAGGCGTTGGCTTCCTCCGGCACCGACCCGATTCAACGTCTGGAACGACACCTACGTCGTCAAAAGGCGGGGACATCATGCACATCCTGGCTTCGACATAACTTTCTGTCGTTAAGAGTTATTTTTGGTATGCTTGAGCCGTATTATCTTTCAAATTGAGGGTTCCAGCGAAGGAGTCCTTTTTCATGGCGGTTCAACGGGGCGCGCATCCGTCGGCGGACGTTTTGAAGGCGTTCGCCTCAGGCAAACTGAGCGATACCTCGGCCGACGCAGTGGTAACGCACCTCGATCAGTGTCACCAATGCAGCCAGGAGGTGGCAAAAACTTCCGCCGGCCCAACGCCGGTCTCCCATCTGCCGCCCGAGCTGGCGGCCAACCAACAGTATGAAATTCTTCGCGAGCTGGGCCGCGGTGGCATGGGCGTGGTCTATCTGGCCAAGAACAAGCTGATGGACCGCCTCGAAGTCCTCAAGGTCGTCAACAAGGCGCTCCTGGATCATCCCGGCGCTGTGGAACGTTTCCTGCGTGAAATCCGCTCGGCCGCCAAGCTCAGTCATACTAACGTCGTCGGCGCTTACCACGCTCTGCAACAGGGCGAATTGTTGGCCTTCGCGATGGAATATGTCGAGGGCCAGGATCTGGCCAATCTGGTGAAATCGCAAGGCCCACTGCCGGTGCCTCACGCCTGTTTCTACGTGCAGCAGGCAGCGTCGGGATTGCAGCATGCCTTCGAGAAGGGCATGGTGCATCGCGACATCAAGCCGCAAAATCTGATCCTTGCACGCGAGGGCAAAAAGCACATCGTCAAGGTGCTGGATTTCGGTTTGGCCAAAGCGACGAGCGAGAAAAAAGAAGACACGGGCCTGACCGGCGAGGGCAAGATGCTGGGCACGCCCGATTACATTGCGCCGGAGCAGTCGTTGGACGCAGCCAAGGCCGACATCCGCGCCGACATCTACAGCCTGGGATGTACGCTGTACTATCTGCTGTCCGGCCATCCGCCGTTCAGCGGCGCCAGCTTGGGCGCGATCTTGCTGGCCCATCAGATGCAGGAAGCCAAGGCGCTGAACTTGGTTCGTCCGGAGGTGCCGGAAGAATTGGCAGCGGTGGTGCAGAAGATGATGGCCAAGACGCCGGCCCAGCGTTATCAGACGCCGCTGGAGGTGGTGCAGGCGCTGAGTCCATTCGTCAAGCAGGGGACAGTGTCGAAAGCGGCGCCCCAGACGCAGGAAGCGAAACCAGCCGTCAAGCTGGTGACACCAGTTGTTCCGCCGCCGGGGCCTCCAGAAGTGTGGGGATCGCTGACGGCAGGCAGCAGCGCATCTACCGTCTCTCGCAAGAGCGCCATCGTTCGCAAGCCCCCAGCCGCGACCGTAAGGGAGCGGACAGCGCAGAAGAAATGGCTGATAGGCGGCGGCCTCGGCGTATTGCTGCTGACGCTGTTGGGGATGTGGGCGGGCGGAATGTTTGAAGGGAAAGTGCATGTGAAGACCAAGGATGGCATTCTCGTCATTGAAGTAAACGAACCGAACCCCGAAGTCTTGGTGGATGGCGAGAAAGTGACAGTGAGTTGGCACAACGGCGGCAAGAAAGCGGAGATTCACGTCAATCCGGGCACTCACAAGGTAGAGATCCAAAAAGACGGCTTCAGCGTGGACGGCAAGGAATTGACGTTCAAAGACGGCGACAGGGTAATACTCACGGCCCGACTGCTGCCGGAGAAGCCAGAGAAGGGCGAGGCGAAGGCCGATGCGCCGCCTTCGGATAAGCCGCCTCCGCCGCCCGATACGAAGAAATCCGATGTCCCACGAGTTGCAGAAGCCGCTGATGGCGACAAAGGCTTCGTACAGCTATTCAACGGCAAGGATCTGAGCGGGTGGAAGACGCATCCTACGCAGCCGGGCGACTGGCGCGTCAAGGACGGCATCCTCATCAGCTCCGGCCGGGCCATCAGCCATCTCTATTCGGAACGCGGCGATTACCGGGACTTCCATTTGCGCGTCGAGACGCGCATCAACCCTACGGGCGATAGCGGTGTTGAATTTCGAACCGAATTCGGCCCGAGCTTTCCCGTCAAGGACCCGATGCACCCTCTCGGTTACGAGGCGCAGATCTACGGGGATGAAATCAAGCCCGGGTGGCCTAGTTCAACGGGGAGCCTCTATGCTACCGGCACCGGCCCGGTGGTGAGCCTCCGCAAATCGCCGAAGCTCTCCTACAAGTGGTTCACACTGGAGGTGCTCGCGGAGGGAAACCATATCGTCCTCAAGATGGACGGCCAGACGACGGCGGATTACACCGACGACAAGAGACGCTTCAGCAGCGGCCACATTGCCTTGCAACAGCACAACACGCATACGGTGGTCGAATTCCGCAAGATCGAGATCAAGGAATTGTTGCCGGCGGCCGCCTCTTCTGAACCACCCAAGCAAGCGGCCAACGCAAATGGCTTCGTGCCGCTGTTCAATGGCAAGGATCTGACCGGCTGGAAGACACATCCAGATGCGCAAGGTAACTGGAAAGTGGAGGGAGGTGTTCTCATTGGTCGGGGCCCGGAGAAGAGCTGGCTTTACAGCCAGCGTGACGATTACGAGAATTTTCATCTCCTTGTGGAGGCGAAAATAAATCAGGGGGGTAACAGCGGGGTTCAATTCCACAAGGCATTCACCCCAAACGTGACGCGCGGCTACGAAGCTCAGATTGATAGCAGCAGCCACAAATTCAAGACCGGCACACTCTACATAAAGGGAGCACCCGGAGTCGGAATCGAGAAGGTGCTTGTGCCGGTGGATACCTGGTTCACGCAGGAGGTGATCTTCCAGGGAAACCGCATTATCATCAAGATCAACGGGGAAAAAACGGCGGATTTTGTCGATGCCGAGAACACCTGGCCCCGTGGCCACATCGCCCTGCAAGTGTTCGATGCACCAACGGTTGTTCAATTCCGTCGCATCGCGATCAAGGAATTGGCAGCGACCAGGTCCGAGACCCCACCGGCACCCAAGCCCGAATCTCGACCGGCGGCGAAGTCCGAGCCTCCACGGGCCACCGCCGGGGGAACCGAGGAAAAAGGCTTCGTGCAGCTATTCAACGGCAAGGATCTGAAGGGCTGGAAGACGCATGCCAAACAACCGGGCAACTGGCACGTCGAGAAGGAGGTTCTCATCGGCTCTGGGTCGGCCATCAGCCATCTCTATTCGTCTCGCGGCAACTACAAGAATTTCCATCTGCGCGTCGTGGCACGCATCAACGACGGCAATAGCGGCGTGTACTTCCGGGCGACGTTCGGTCCTGTCCGGCCGCCGAACAATCCGATATACCCCCAAGGCTATGAAGCCCAGATCAGTGCCAACAGCCGCGAACCAAGGAAGACCGGCAGCCTCTTCGGTATGGTCCAGGTCTCCCAGGCACCGCACAAGCCCAACGAGTGGTTCACGATGGATGTGATCGCCGACGGAAACCACATCGTCATCAAGGTGAACGACAAAATAACGGCGGACTACAGGGACGACAAGCGGCTCTATACCGGGGGCCACATCGCTCTACAGCAGATCGATGCAGCAACGGTGGTGGAATTCCGCAAGATCGAGATCAAGGAACACAAGTAAGCAACTTTGGCAAGACGTGGAGAAGATTTGGGAAGGAGCGTCTGCCGTTCATCAAAACCTCAGCGATACAGTGGGACCGGCGTCTCGCCGGTCCTTTCGGGGTTCCAGCGAAGGAGTCCTTTGTCATGGCGGTTCAACGGGGAACGCATCCGTCGGCGGACGTTTTGAAGGCTTTCGCCTCAGGCAAACTGAGCGATACCTCGGCCGACGCAGTGGTAACGCACCTCGATCAGTGTCACCAATGCAGCCAGCAGGTGGCAAAAACTTCCGCCGGCCCAACGCCGGTCACCAATCTGCCGCCGGAGCTGGCGGCCAATCAGCAGTACGAAATTCTCCGCGAGCTGGGCCGCGGTGGCATGGGCGTGGTCTATCTGGCCAAGAACAAGCTGATGGACCGGCTCGAAGTCCTCAAGGTCGTCAACAAGACATTGCTCGATCATCCCGGTGCCGTCGAACGTTTCCTGCGTGAAATCCGCTCGGCGGCCAAGCTCAGTCATGCCAACGTCGTCGGTGCCTATAGCGCCGTGCAACAGGGTGAACTGCTGGCCTTTGCGATGGAATACGTCGAAGGACAAGATCTTGCCAACCTCGTCAAGTCGCAAGGCCCGCTGCCGGTGCCGCACGCTTGTTACTACGTTCAGCAGGCGGCGTCGGGCTTGCAGCACGCACATGAGAAGGGCATGGTCCACCGCGACATCAAGCCGCAGAACCTGATCCTGGCGCGCGAGGGCAAAAGACACATCGTCAAGGTGCTGGACTTCGGCCTGGCCAAGGTGATGCGTGAGAAGACGGAGGATACAGGGCTGACCGGCGAGGGCAAGATGCTGGGCACGCCCGATTACATCGCTCCGGAACAAACTCTCGACGCGGCCAAAGCCGACATCCGCGCCGACATCTACAGTTTGGGCTGCACGCTGTACTATCTGCTGGCCGGCCGCCCGCCATTCAGCGCAAATAGTCTGGGCGCGATCTTGCTGGCGCATCAGATGCAGGAAGCTGAGGCGCTGAACTTGGTTCGTCCCGAAGTGCCGGAGGAACTGGCAGCGGTGGTGCGGAAGATGATGGCGAAGTCACCGGCCAACCGCTATCAGAAGCCGCTGGAAGTGGTGCAAGCGCTGAGTCCATTCGTCAAGCAGGCGGCAGCGTCAAAAGCATCGTCGGAGACCCAGGAAGCGAAACCAGCCGTCAAGACGACGGTGACTGTTGATTCACCCTCTGCTCCGGCAGTGAAAGAGGCCAGAAAGCAATCGGAGACGGCGGATGTTCAGGGATCGTTGACGGAAGGCAGGACCGCTTCCGTCGGTCCAGACAAGAGCGAAGCGATCCGCAAGTCCCGAGCCGCTACCGAAAGCGAGCGCCCCTCGCAACAGAAATGGCTGATTGGCGGCGGTGCGGCGGTAGGCGTGTTGCTTCTGGCGCTCGTGGGCATGTGGGCAGGCGGCGTGTTCAAGGTGAAACCGAAGGACGGCACCCGCGTGCAGGAGAACATCCCGGTGGAGACAAAAGGCCCCACCGAGAGCGGAGGCTTCAAACCGCTGTTCAACGGCAAAGATATGACCGGCTGGCATGTCGAGAGCGGAAATCCCGCACAGTGGACCGTGGAAGACGACGCCATCGTCGCCAAATCGCCCGAGGGCAGCAAGAGGAACTATTTGCTCACCAATCGAGAGTACGCGGATTTCACGATTCGTCTTCAATTCATGGTAGAACCGGACTCTTTCGGTGCCATTGCTCTGCGAGCTGTCGAGGGCGAAAACATTGGGGGAAACAACCTGCCCGATCATCCACTCATCGCATTAATGGACCCCGTAAAGTACAAACCTCCCGCCGGAGCCACGGGTACGGCTTATTGGATACAGAACGGCGACGAACAGAATCGGCGAACGCTTCCCACAAGATCGATTCCATTTGCAAACCGGACATGGCACGCGCTGGAAATCACAATGCAGGCAGACCATTGCATAGCCCGTGTCGATGGCAACCAACTGCAGGATCTCCGCCGGAGCACGCTCAAAAGCAGCAATGTGATTCCTGCCCTCGAACGGACCAAGGGGAAGATCGGTTTCAAATCGCAGATTGGTACGCTTCGATTCCGCAACATCGAAATCGAGGAATTGCCAGCCCCAAAGTCCGAGGTTCCGCCCCCGTCAAGCGCGCCGCCTGCGGAAAAAGACTTCGTGCAGCTGTTCGATGGCAAGACATTGAATGGCTGGAAAACGCATGACAAGCAGAAGGGCAACTGGCGCGTCGAGAAGGGCGTCCTCATCGGCTCTGGCTCCGCCGTCAGCCATCTCTACACGCTTCGCAGCAACTACAAGAATTTCCACCTGCACGTCCAGGCACGCATCAACGACGGCGGTAATAGCGGCGTGTACATCCGCGCGCCGTTCGGTCCCGTCCGTCCGCCGAATGATCCGATGTGGCCCCAGGGTTACGAAGCCCAGATCAATGCAAATAGCCGCGACACCAGGAAGACCGGCAGCCTCATCGGACATGTCCAGGTCTCTCAGGCGCCGCACAAACCCAATCAGTGGTTCACGATGGATGTGATCGCGGAAGGGAGCCATATCGTCATCAAGGTGAACGACAAGACAACGGCAGACTACAGAGACGACAAGCGACTCTTTACCGGCGGCCACATCGCCTTGCAGCAGGCCGATGCGGCGACGGTGGTGGAATTCCGTAAGATCGAGATCAAGGAACACAAATAAGCACCTTTGGCAAGACATCGACAAGATTCACGAGGAGTGCGTATGCCGTTCATCACATCCCCAGAGTGGTATGGGCATTGTCCGCGACTTGGCGAGGGCATCGAATCGCCGTTGCGGGTGCGCATGGTTCTCCTACTGTGTGCGGCCTTGGTGAGCGGCGCTTGCCTGAACTCAGGAGCGTTCGCTCAGTCTTCGACCGCGAAGATTCCGACAACGGGACGCGCCAATCCCCAGCTGGCCAGCTTCGATCATCTCTTCGTCGGGTTCTTGCACGAGCGCCAGCTGCCCGGAGGTGCGTCGCTGGCTGTCGCCCGGAATGGACGATTGGTCTACGCCCGCGGATATGGGTATGCGGATGAGGAAACGAAGGAGCCGGTACAGTCGAATTCCTTGTTTCGCATCGCCAGCATCTCCAAACCGCTGACGGCCGTGGCGATCCTGCAACTGGTGGAGCGCGGTCGATTGCGACTCAACGATTCGGTCTTTGACGTGTTACAACTGCAAGAGCCAGCGGGGAACGACGTCACCTTTGATGAGCGCTGGAGACGCGTGACGATTCTGCATTTGTTGCAGCATCGCGGCGGCTGGGACCGGGATAAATCGTTCGATCCGATGTTTCATTCCCGCGCCATTGTCAAGGAATTGAAAATCGAGCCGCCGGCCAGGCCACGAGACATCATCCGTTACATGCTTCGCCATCCGCTCGATTTCAATCCGGGTGCCAGGGATGTCTACTCGAATTTCGGCTACTGTTTGCTCGGTCGCGTCATCGAGAAAGTCAGTGGGCAAAGCTACGAACAGTATGTTCGCAAGGAAGTACTGGCTCCCCTGGGAATTCATGATATGCGTGTGGGAGCAACGCTGCTGGAAAAGCGCGCGCCCCACGAAGTGAGATACCATGTGGGCAAGAATGCGCTCGCCCCGGCCGTGATGGGGCCGCACCTGGGCGAAAAGGTGCCGTGGCCCTACGGGGCCTGGTGCCTCGAATCGATGGATTCGCACGGCGGTTGGCTGGCCTCTGCCTCCGACCTCGTTCGTTTCGCCAGCGCTTTCTACGACCCCCGCCGCTGCAAAATCTTGAGCGCCAAAAGCATCGCCATCCTGTTCGCCCGGCCACCGGGAGCAGCGGGGATCGATGACAAGGGAAAGCCGCGCGACGCCTTCTATGCCTGCGGCTGGATGGTGCGTCCGATCGACGATAATGGCGGCCGCAACATCTGGCACGGCGGCTATCTCGACGGCACATCCACGCTGCTGGTGAACCGTAACGATGGTCTGACCTGGGCTGTTCTTTTCAATTCGAGCAAGAAAACCAAGAAGGAACTGCCGGCGGATGCCATCGATTCGCTGATGCATGAAGCGGCCGATGCTGTCGAAGTCTGGCCGCGGTGATGGTCGGATGCGCGAAGAGTTGCGCTAGAGTGCGGTAATTGCTCCTGGGATCGCCGTGGTTGTTTTTCTCCCTCCCCCCTTGTGGGGGAGGGT
>DATBHJ010000004.1:0-25835 GCA_036557565.1 Gemmataceae bacterium | reverse complement strand
TCGGGGGTCAGGCAGGGCTGCAAAGAGTTCCTGCAGGGAGGTGCGGGAGGTATCCATGCCAGTCTCCGGAGGCGGGCGACAGCGAGAGACAGATACCCAAACCACCCAAGGCTTCGCCAGATCAAAACTGGACGGCCCTGGTCAAGAGGACTGCGGCGTTGACAAAGCGGCGGCAATTTTGGTACTTTTTATGCAAGCTCGCAGACTTTCTTTTATGACCTGGATCATGCCACAGGAATTAAGTCTCAACTCCGAAGCCGAGATTCTGGATGAGTGCCAGAAAGCAATCGGTTACCAGTTCCGCCAGCCCGAATTATTGCGCGCCTCCCTGACTCATGCTTCCAGCGCCAACACGCGCTTGGCCTCCAACGAACGAATGGAGTTTCTCGGCGATGCCGTTCTCGGATTGGTGACGTGCGAGCAACTCTATCTACGTTTCCCCGATTATCAGGAAGGCGACCTCACCAAGATCAAGTCGGTCGTGGTCAGTCGCCGAACCTGCGCGCGTTTCAGCAAGACGCTCAATCTTGGGGCGTACATCTTTCTCGGCAAGGGCATGAACCACCTTTCGTCTTCCTCGGTGCCATCGAGCATGCTGGCCGACGTGTACGAATCGTTGGTCGCGGCCATCTATCTCGACGGCGGTTTAGAAGCGGCGCGGACGTTCATCCTGAAGCAGCTCGGTCCAGAGATCGAGGAGGTGGCCGAGGGAGCGCACGGCGGCAATTTCAAGTCGCTGCTGCAACAAGTGGCCCAGCGCGAGTTCAATTCCACACCGCAGTATGTCTTGCTCGATGAGAAAGGCCCCGATCACAGCAAGTGTTTCAAGATCGCCGCAGTCATCGGCCGGCACACGTTCGCCGGTGCCTGGGGGCGCAACAAGAAGGAAGCCGAGCAACGTGCCGCCATGAACGCATTGGCCCAAGTCAATGGCGACCCCGTCCCCTTCGAGCACGACTGAGGCATTTTGCCATGCCCATGCCCTCGTATCCCGTTCGCTGCTATACTCGCGGCTGCGAAGAGTTGGCCATCTACAAGATCGCCGCACGCTGGAGCGACGGCGTCACTCAGGAACTCAAGACGTATGCGCTGACGTGTGAGGCGTGCCTGGCCGAGTCGTTTCGACGTAGTCGTGCCAAGCAAGCTGCTTGCCGACTCGCGCCCGGTGAGACGATGGAATCGCCGGGCATCTACGAGCTGGCCCGCGGCAGACACGATCAAGAACTTACGCGCTGCAGCGTGCTTGAACAGAACCTGCTGCAAGAGTAGAGACTCTCTTGCTCGTCAACTTGCAGCGAACGATGGACGTGAAGAACTCGCGCGTCAGCCGGTTGTGAAGCAATCGAAGCGGACGAATCGGGATGGCCGCGAACTCCATCATCTGCAATGGACTCTTCTCGACTAAACTTAAGAAACCACTAACGGTCATTTGGTTGAGTCCGCCGCGGACTTCATGAAAGCGCGTCGCTCCGTCCGAGCAGTGAAGCGAGCGCCAACGCAGCAGAGATTTCTCCGTGAACAGCAGGTGCGCCCAAGGGAATACAGAGAAGCTGTGACCGCCGTAGGGATGTAACCAGGGCGGACCAAAGGAAACAAACACGGTCCCACCAGGCCTAAGTACACTCGCCATTGTGCGCAAAACCGCCGCTGGGTCGGCGAAATGTTCAAAGCAATCGATGCAGATTATCGCATCGACTTCGTCTCCGATAGCTGTCTGAAATGTGCAGCGTTCCGCCAGATTGGCACGTTCCGCCGCCTTCGCGGCCACCTCAAGTGCCATGGGGAAGATATCGAGACCGATTACGCGCCGCGCTCCCCGTCGCGCTATTTCTAGAGAGTCCCCGCCTGTGCCGCAGCCATAATCAAGGACCGTTCGGCCGGCCAGCTCATCCCAAACCCCTGTCCCCCAATACGTTTCCAGTTTACTTGGCGACGGCAAGGAAGATTCGCTCAGGCGCAACTGCCAGGTACAAGGAGTGGGAAAGCAGCGCAACAAACGGTAAGCGAGTTCACCGTCCAGGATCATGGTGCCTCCTTGCTTCTGCCTCTTCCTAAGCCGTTGCCATTCTGTCCTATCCCGAAAAACAGAGGAAGCCCAAATACATCGCCTTGGAGTCTCTGTCGCTTTGCTTCCCTCCGAACCTGCTTCCGGCTTTCCCTTGCTTGGAATGATAGTTGCACACTTGTGGGTTCAGGTCGCCTGCTGGACCCTATGCCAGCTCAGGAAGCTAAAGGAGGCCGTTATGTCCTCTTCCCCTACTCCCGCGCCGCGTCCGGATTATGTAGCACAGCCCATGGCATCGCCGCCAGCGATGCCTGCTAACACCTATCCGTCGGTCCCCACTCAGCCTGTGCCGGTGCAGGTTGTGCAGCCGGCCTCCAACAAAGTGGCGCAAGAGGAAGTGCGAATTTACAGCCATTCCACGTTCTTCTACTGGTGGCCAGTGTGGCTGACGGGTTACATCATGGCAGCCATTACGCGCCTCGATGGACAGCTCGTTCACATCGGCAATTCCGAGGTATGGATGCACCGGAGCAAGAATCTAGGCGTACTTTTCACGCTGATCTTCTTTCTCGTCATTCTCATCACGAACGTCACCTTGCGCGGCCTGGCATCGGTCGTGGCCATCCTGGCAATTGCTTTCGGCGCGCTGCTGTTGGCCTATTACGGCTGGTGGGAGGACGTGCTGAACTGGATGGGCCGCGTGTCGATCTTCATGAACATGGGATTCTATGTACTCTTCTCGAGCTTGGTGTTCTTTGTCTGGGCCTTCTCGGTGTTCGTGTACGATCGACTCAGTTACTGGCGCGTCACGCCCGGCCAGTTGACCTACGATGCCGTCATCGGTGGCGCGCAGAAGAGCTACGACGCGCGCGGAATGGTCTTTGAGAAACATCGACAAGATCTGTTCCGCCATTGGATTATTGGCTTCGGCTCCGGCGATATTGAGATTTCGACCACCGGAGCGCGGCGTGAGACTTTCAGCATCCCGAATGTTCTTTTTGTAGACTCGAAGGTCGGCGAGATCCAGCACATGATCGCCATGCAACCTGACCAGTTCCAGGTGCCGGCGGCTTGAGTCTGTCGATCATTGCTGGGCTGGGAGAATCCGCGCCGTCACATCGCCGAAGCCCACTCGATAGCCATCGCCTTGACACCAGGCTGTCATGGTGACGCGATCACCGTCCAGGAGAAACGTTCGCGTCTGACCTCCAACGGTGAGGGGGCGCGTTCCCCGCCAGGATAACTCTAGTAAACTGCCAAACGAATCCGAGGTTGGGCCGCTGATGGTACCGGAAGCCAGCAGATCTCCAGGTCGCAGATTACAGCCGTTAACGGTGTGATGCGCCACCTGCTGAGTGAGCGTCCAGTACAGAAAGCGGAAATTGGACGCGCAAATCCGGGTGGCGTCACTCTGCTTCTCTCCTTGCAGAGACACCTCCAACTGGATGTCGTAGGTCGAGCGATTGGGGCTATTCAAGTACGGCAAAGGAGGCGGATCCTGTGGCCGAGCGGCGACACGAAATGGTTCCAACGCCTCTAGGGTGACCACCCACGGCGAAATCGAAGTGGCGAAGTTCTTCCCCAAAAATGGGCCGAGCGGCACGTACTCCCACGCCTGAATGTCCCGGGCGCTCCAATCATTGAGGAGGACCATGCCGAACAGGTGATCCTCCGCCGAGGCGATCGGAATGGGTTGGCCCAGTGCGTTGCCCGGCCCGATAAGAGCGGCCATCTCCAACTCGAAATCCAGCGATTGACTGGGACCAAAAATCGGCGCGGCGGCGCCCTCGGGTTTGCTCTGGCCGCAGGGTCGGCGCACATCTGTGCCGCTCACAATAATCGAACTGGATCGGCCGTGATAGGCGACCGGCAAATGCAGCCAATTCGGTTGCAGCGCCTTTTCCGGCCCGCGGAACATCGTGCCGACATTGCTGGCGTGCTCGCGTGAGGAATAGAAATCCGTGTAATCGCCGATGTCTGCGGGCAAAAGCATTTCAACCTGGTCCAGCGGCGCGAGGACGCGCGAGAGCGACTCGGCGTTATCGCGCAACGTCGGTTCGTCGGCATCAAGAAGTCGCTGTAGGCGTCGCCGGACCTCGGACCAGACCGTGCTTCCCTGGGCCATGAAGGCATTGAGCGTGCCGCTATCGAAAACGCGCCGGCCCTGCAATGTGGGGACATCAAGCAATCCAAGCGCTTCCAGGCCGGTGAGATCGACGATGGAATCGCCGATGATCGTGGCGATGCAACGCTTGCCGTCGAGACGGCGGCAGACGCCGTAGGGTAAGTTTTGAATCGGGAAGTGAGAGTGCGCTAATACAGGCACAAAGGAACGCTTCATAGGGACACCTCCCCGACTTGCCCAGCTTCTCCGAAGCCTGGCAAATCGAACTGAGATGTTCTAGCGATTTAGGTACGCGGATGATCCAGGCTCGTTGGCGCCCGGGCCGTATCTCGGGCCAGGAACGGCGTTCCCGCCAGCCAACACAGGGCGCCCAGGAGAATCATGCCCGAGACAGCCAAGAAGGCAGCATTCATGTTGGCCTGCCCCCCCACGGCAAAACGATCGGCGATGCGTCCCATGAGTTTAGGTGAAAAGGCATCTCCGAATAAGTGAATAATCAAAATGTTCAGAGCGAACGCCTGGGCGCGAATTGCGGGATGGCTGACATTGGCGAGGATGGTGTTGGTTGGCCCGGTGTTGAAGAAGAGAAAAAAACAGGCGAGAAAAATGAAAAGCCAAGCCAGGGGGAAGGGCACGTACAAAACAGCCAGAAACAAGGGGAAAGCCACAAGCATCGCTAACCCGGAAACGAGGAAGTACGAGCCAGCGAATCGAGGCCGCAGCCGGTCTCCGACGATGCCGCCCAGCAGGGTTGCCCCGAGGCCGGAGACAACAACGATGCCACCGAAAATGTGATTGACGCGGTCGAGGTTCGGCTCACCTCGATACGCATAGATGTAATCGGGCATCCAGATAGCGATTCCCCCGAGGGCGAAAGTCATGGCCGTCATGCCGAGTGTGTCCAGAACATACGAGGGTGTGCGGAACAAGACCAGGTAGTCTCGTAGGTGCGGAACTCGCGCGGGTTGATTGTGAGCGAGGTCCGCTTGACCGCTTCTGGGTTCGGGCATGAAACAGCAGCAAAGGCCCAACAGCAAGCCCGGCGGCACAACCCAGTAAAACGCATCCGGCCAGCCCAGCATCCCACCCAAAACGTAACCCAGCGCGCTGCCCACCGGGATGGCCGCGAAAAACCAAGCCAGGACGCTCCCGCGGATTTTGACCGGATAGAGATCGGAAATGAGCGTTGGGGCGATCGGACCATACGCTGCCTCGCCAATGCCGATAAAACACCGAGTCAACAACAAGAATCCGAAGGAGCCGAAAAAGAGGGCAACTCCACCGGCCGCGACCCATTGGTTGCCGTGAAGAGAGCCAGCCAATCCTGAAGCGCCGCTGGCAAGGCTCCAAAGAATCACGCCGATGGAGATGAGTCGCCAACGCGGCATCCGGTTCGCCAGCCAGCCAAATAATGGGGCGATCAACATGTACGATACCATGAAGGCCATTGCGAGATCGCCAATGCGTTCCTTGTTGTCGGCTCCTTGCTCGACGCGCGCGGGACTCAGGGCCGCGGCAGCCGTAAGCGGTGCATACTCCGATGGCGAAGACAGCAAGGCGATTGTGCTGCACAACCGCACCGAATCAGGCTCACGATAAGGCAACAGCTGGCGCTCGATCGGCGTTACATTAGCTGCAAGAATCTGGCGATCGATGTAGTTGAACAAATTAATGAGGAGCAGCACGATCAGGGCCGTCCGCGCGCCGGGTAGCGGCGTCTCCTCTCGAACATTCGGCGCGAGAGAAGCGGCCTCCAGCTGCCCCGGACGGCGCGGAGGAGAAACAATGTTGGGATCAAATGAAATTGAGCCATTCTCGGTCATGATCTCTTCCTTAAGAAGCCCCATCCTTCTCGTCACGGAAGTGCGAATCGACAACGGCACATCGTATAGAGGGACATTGAGGGAAGGGAAGAGCGAAATGTCAGGCAGCCTGTCGTCGGCAGGAGAGCAGACCGAAAAGGCCCTTGACGACTCTGTGAATTCCAGGAAAATAACAACTGAGACTTATTCCCTGCCTGGAGCGAATCCCTGAAAGAGCTTAGGAGACCATACCCCATGAAACGTACTCTTTGCCTCGCCGCCGTCGCCTTGCTGTTCGCCGCGGGCCCATTGACCGCCGCCGGACTGACTGGCCAATACATCGAAGCTCGGACCATTGACGTGTGGACCGGACCGTGCTTTGCCAACGCCGACGTGAACCTCGGCGGTAAGCACGCCATCATGGCCTGGAAAATTGACAAAGGCCAGTGGGACAAGGTCTCTCTGGACGGATTGTGTGTCGTCGCCGTTCTGGCGGCCAGCGATACGCTCGGCACTAAGCAGACCGGCGAGGGTAAGGCCGTCCTGATCCTCGACGAAAGGGCTAACAACGAACAGAGGGAAGCCCTCACTGCTCTGGCCAAGCAGCAGGGCGGCGAGTTGCTCAAGAACATCGTCGCCGTTCGCAGTGCCCCGGTTGATTTGAGCGTTTGCAAGTGTGCAGACGGAGGCTGCGGAACGCTTCAGGCCGGCGATGCCCGAATTGAGACGCGTTGCCTGGATCACAAGCACGACAAGGTGTGCGGCAACGAATCGGCCTTCTTCCCGCCGTTGGCTCGTGACGTGAACGCGCAGCCGGCTGTGGCCGCCGAGAACACGTACACCGGCAAGGGCCTCGATGGCACCTGGAAGGACGGCGGTCGCCGAAGCGCTTATCTCGGCACCTTCAGCGTTCGTTGAAATAGCATTGAGTTCACAGCTAGCCCGGAGCGTCAGCGAGCAGATTTGGCTCGTCGCTTGCGCTCCGGGCTAGTTTTCAAATGAGAGGACTCTGTTGGCAAAGGAGATTGGACCGATGCACGTGCGCCTCCTGGGAGGTGCGGCTTTCCTGCTTGCCTTGATTTCCCTCCCTGACTTTGCAGCTGTGTATTCCCGCGCGGAAGGTGGGAACGAGTATCAGATTAAAACGGTGGACAAGTCGCCCGCCCCGAAGGAAGTGCAAGAGCCGATCCGGAAATTGCTGGGCGATCACTGCGTGCAACTGCTCGACGCGAAGAATGATCTCCTCGCCGAAGTGTGGTTTCGCAAGGATGTGCCGGTCAAGGCCACCGACGCCCAGATTGCCAACGGTCTGACATACGCAGAGGTGCCCGAAGCAACCGTTTTTGCTGTCATTCGCTTCCCCAAACAGATCACCGATTATCGCAAGCAGAAGATTCCTGCTGGCGTCTACACGCTCCGCTTGGCCAATCAGCCAATGGATGGCGACCACATGGGAACTGCTCCGTACAGTGAGTTTCTGTTGCTCTCACCGACTGCGGACGATAAGACGCCGGAAACGATGGAGGCGAAAAAACTCCAGGAGATGAGCGGTAAGACGACCGGCGGACATCCCGGCGTGATGCTGCTTTTCCCTGGAAAGGGCGCAGAAGCTACACCCAAGCTGGAAAAGAAGGAAGAGAACCACTGGGTTTTGCTCTTCTTGCTGGATGCTAAGGCCGGCGACAAAAAGGCCGTTCTGCCGGTCGGTTTGACGCTTATCGGCGTTTCTTCTTCGGCGTGAGAGAGTTTCTTCTCCGGACGTCTTTGCGAGTTAACTTCCCTTAACGTTAACACGCGGCTCGTAAACTTTCGGGAACATACGTCAAGAATCGTACAGAAGAGGCAGAGTATTTGTCATCCACAAAACGTTGGAAGGAAATGCTTTGCATCTACGTTTTCCTCCACGAAGTGAAGTGCTGTTGGCGGCATAAGGTTTGCCGCTATAATTGGCAGCGTCGATTATCCCTATCGATCCTCCGCGGTGATCGATACCAACAACGTCGTTGACCTCTTCGGCGAGTCGAAGCGAGCCCGGTTGCTCTCGTCTTCACCGCTCGAAGGTGGTTAGGGAGAGTCAATCATGTTCGGTCTTCGCACTTCTCCAACACTAATTACCCTGAGTTTGTGCTTGGTCCTGCTGGCATGGCTGAGTCCAGCTGCCTATGCTGACCCGATTTTCTCGTTTTCGGATAGCCCTTCGCCCTCGCCGATCACCAACGGTAACAGCACCATTACCCTCACGGGACTGTCGGGGAGCGGACAGGATGCAGGTGGTGCGGGCGGAGTCAATGGACAAATCCTTGACATCAACTTGTCCAGCACTACATCGTCTCCGAGTTCCGACTCCTTTGGTACCCCGTTTAATTTCCCCCTGACAATCACCGACACAGGATCGCTTACTTCGAACATCGTCAATTTTACGGGCACTCTCTCTGGAAGCTTGAATTCCACTACATCGAGCATCATGGTTTCAAATGTCACCCCGTTAACCCCGACGACGTTTAATCTGGGTGGATTCACCTATGTGGTGACTTTGCAGTCCACCAATGCATTTTTAACGCTTGGTGACAACTTCGTCACGGTAAACGTTCAAGCAGCACCCGTAAACTCATCTGTTCCAGAGCCGAATTCTCTTGCGCTGTGGGGGATCGTTGGCATCTTCGGCCTTGGTCTTGGCTACCGGAACGTTCGGGGGAAAGTTGCGGTCTGAATCGCGCAGAGCTATCGTTGCATCAAAGTAAGCAGCGGGAAGGAACGTTCCTCCCGCTGTTTGTGTTCTCATCTCCGGTTCCTGCGGATCATCCATGAGCGCTGGCCTTGTGCAGAAGGGTGAATGCACGCGGAAGGGAAACCCTTCTCGTTTGCTTGCGTTCTCTCTTTTTCTTCTTGCAATAGCGTTGCTGCTCTTTCTCGCTTTCTTCGGCGGCAATCTCCTCAAGCTCTCCGATCGCTGGATCAATGATCCCAGCTATGCACACGGAATCCTCGTGCCCTTTATCAGTCTCTGGCTCGCCGTTCGTGCCTACCGTCGAGAGTGTGCCCCGATTTCTGGGAACATTCGTCTCGGATGCCTGGCGATACTGACCGGGGCAATGCTGCACCTGATTCTTACCGTCATCAGCAACGCAATCCTGGATTTCGTGGCCGCAGGTCTTGTGCTGTGGGGCATGGCCGTGGCCATTGGCGGCGCCGGCTGGGCGAGAGCCTATCTATTCCCCATCGGCTTTTTGTTCTTCATGTTTCCGCTACCTGCGACGTGGACCAACTTCGCGGGACTGTGGCTACAAGATCGCGTGGCCCAGGTTAGCGCTGCCGTGATCGACCCACTCGTTGTCTGCTATCGACGGGGCAATTCTCTCTACTTGACAGGAGTGTCGGAGCCTTTGGTGGTTGCGGCCGAATGCAGTGGACTACGGCAAATTGTGTCCTTCGTCGCGCTGGCCGTGCTGATCGGCGGATTGAGCCGCAGATCGATGGCCTTCCGAATTTTGCTGGCGCTTGTCGCCATTCCCCTCGCCATTCTTGCAAATGTCGTGCGCATCTTACTGATGGCCGCTGGTTCGATTTGGTTTGGCACTCACTGGATGGGAAGCTGGATGCACGACGCGCCGGCGTTGTTGACGCTGCCTCTGGGAGTTGCGATGCTCCTGGTCGCTGTCCGGGGATTGAACTGTTTCATGCCTGTATCCGAGGCGCGATCGGTCGCCAATGCGCCTCCCAAACCGGTCACGAGTGGTCCTGGCGCACTCAAGCGCGGGCTTCAGGCCGTCATCGTGTGCTTGACGGGAGGATTGATTGCCGAAGGAGGATTGGCCTGGTATGCACAGGCCGGGGGATCTCCGAGTTATCCCGATCTGCGCTCTTCTCTCGCCGAGTTGCCTCGCGAGTTGATCGCGTATCCACTCGGAGCGAAGGAACAAGAGGGAGTCTGGCGAGGGCGAGACTTGCCTAACCTCGATGAATTCCGCTCGAAGCTGCCTTACCGCGCGGATGAACTGGTTTACCGCCAATATGAAGGCGGCTCGGCGGGACCAAACGTGTTTCTGTACATGGTTTACTCACGCCAGGGTGAGGATCGCAAACATCATCCCGAAGTGTGCATTCGGGATGCTTCTGGGGCCACGGAGGACCACCAGTCGCGGAGAGAGGTCGCCCTGGATGCGGAGGGACAGCGAACGGTGATGCGCTTCCGTTTTCGCACGGGCATCAACCAGCTGACGACCGTCTATTACTGGCACTACACGCTGGAAGCACCGCGTCGAGAGGGCCAGACTGCGCTCCGCCGACTGTATCAGCAGCAAAACCATCCTGTGCCAAGCGTCACCGTCCAGGTGTCGCTCATGGGGGGAGGAAAGGAGCTGGAAACAGTAGAACACGGATTCCTGGCCGCGGTGGACTCGGCTCTGTGCCGCTCGCAGCTCCCGGCCACGGCCCGTATTGGTTGTCAGCGACTGCCGATCACGTTGGTACGAGAGTGATCATTCTTCATCAAACACGGAGCGTTAACGAGGGCGGCCCTCGCATTCGTGCGGGCTGGTCAAAATTGGTTTTTCAAGAAGAAGCAACTTCCATGAATAATAAGGGCCGCTTGAACAAGGTTCTAGTCATCGCAACCGTGACAGCCGTGGGCCTGGGGGCGGGCATAACGGCCAGTCGCGTTTTTTTTGAGGCTGGAGCAGAGCAACTGCTCAGCAAAGCCGAGTCTGCCTACGCCAAAGGGTCGGACGCTATCAACGGCGGCGATGTGGCCACTGCGGCGGTCCGATTTGATGAGGCCAATCTGCAAGCCAACAAGTCGCTCGACGCCCTTATCAAAGAGCGGCAAAAAGCCAGTGAGGAAAAAAGGGCGAAGTTGGAGCCGTTGGAAGGGAGGATCCTTTGGCTCAAGATGCGTGCCTTGCGCGATCTCTACGTCGCCAAGGGTATCTCCGAAGGCCATCCGTTACCTCAAGCCAGCGATACGATCAGCGGTGCCAAATTCTACCCGGTTCTCGCCATTCCCGATGATGCGACGCGACAGGATGCATTCACCTGTCTCCGCGAAGCAGCACGGCGTCTCACTGCTGATGCCCAGGTTCAAAGGCAAGCGCTGTTGACGGAGCTAATGCTGCCCGTTCCGGACTGGAATATCATTGAAAAAACGGCCCGTCAGGCAATTCAAATAGACTCCCAAGAGCCTTGGGGTCTCTATTTGTTGGCTCGATACGATTTCGAGCAGCCACCCGGTACTGGCCGTCGCAACCGGTCGCGCGTCCTGCAGGCTCGCAAATACATCGAGCGCCTCAAGGCATCCGGCAAGTATCCGGTCTGGCGAACGCTGTACCTGGAAGCGCAAATTACCCAATCACTGTTGGACGACGTCCAGAGCAACTCCAATCGTCGCGAGACCGAGGAAAAAGCGGTGCGAACCCTGCTGTTCGCACCCGGCGGCGCCGTGGCACGTGCGGCGGCCGGAGAAGGGCTGGAGCATCCCGGCAAATGGGATGTAGAGGGCGTGCTTGGTCTGCATTTGATGGCTCTGACGCTTGCTGTAGAAGACAGCCGCAAGCCCCCGGAAGCCAATGGCGGGACGCCCCTCCCATCGGGAAAGGTTGTGGAGCTGCTCCAGGTAACTCTCAGTCTGTGCCGGCAGCTTGCGGACAAGGAGGCGGGCTTCGTCCCTTTGTGCGGCCTATCGGTAGCTCAGGCGCTGACGAAGGCCGAGCCGGTCTTGCTGAGTGAACCGCCCTCGGACTGGAAACAGGACCTCAATTTTGCTCAGGACCTGGTTCGTAAAGCCCGCGATCAAAAGGCGTCCAATCCACTTCTGTATGAGACCATCGCTGGCCTGCTCTCCCGTGAGGCTCATATTGAAGGCAAACGAGGCGACTGGCAACGGCGGACCGAGCTGAACAAACAATCGCTGTACTGGATCGAGGAAGGCTTGCGTCTTGGCAAAGAAGCGAAAGTACCGGCTGACAAACTTTTGGCGCTGAATGCGGCAGCGGCCGAGATGTTGACCGTCATCGGCGGCAAGTCGGAGCAGATTCGCGTCTATCTTTCTGCTCTTCGAGAGTCCAAAACGCCACGCCCTCGCGTCCTGGCCGAGCTCCTGGAAGCGTCCGTTGCCGAGCGCGAAGGACGCCTTGTCCACGCCCGCAAAAACCTGGAGCAAGTCCTCGCTTCGGGTGAGCCAGACCTCGCCGTTCGGGCGCACATGATGCTCGGAATCGTGTACTTGGGCGTGGGCCAGCCCGAGAAGGCGCTCTACAGTTTGCAACAGGTGGTGCAGGCGTACAAGGCCTATGACGACCTCTCGCCTCAAGAGCGAGCCTGGGCGTTGGAATTCATCCGCGGTCCGGAAGAGCTGGCCCTGCTAATGGTCCGCGCTCATCTAGACAGCGCTCTGAAACAGCTGCGCTCCATGGGCCATCGTAACCCAGGCAAGCCGGCAGCACTGGATGCTGTCCGGCATCATGAGAATGCTATAGCCGAGTTGCGGAAACGATTCCAGAACGCCACGCCGCACGATCGAGAGGCGCGCCAGATGATGGCCGTTTACTATGCCGCCACGCAGCGCCGCAACATGGCTGACCGTGAATTGACCGAATTACGCAAGAACTATCCCAACAGTGTGGACGTGCTACGCACCGAGGTTGCTGTTATCCCCTCGCCCGGCGACGCCGAGAAACGCATCGAGCAATTCATCAAGGTTCATCCGGGCGATGTCGATGTGCGTTTTTTCAAGGTCGAGTGGTTGATCCGTATGAAGCGCATCGACGAGGCTCTTGCTTACCTGCAATCTCCGACGAATTTCACTGACACCAAGAGCGAGCGCTATCAGCGAGTATTGGCGGCGACTCTCTTGACCAAGGGTGATCGACCCGGCAGTCAACGAGTTCTGGAGCAGCTGCCGCGTGACGCCGCTACCGATGCATTGCTGATTCAGACTGCTTCGGCGGCCGACCGCGAGAAACTCGTGCGACAGGCGCTGGCGCGGTACGAGGACAAAGCCCTGTTTCAGAGCTGGCAAGCCGTGCTCGCATTCGACAAAGGTGATTACGCGACTGCGGCCGAGGCGTTTCTACGAGTCAGCCAGTACAGCCGCTACGAGGCCGCGGGCCGGCGAGCCTTGTTGCAGTCTCTTCTCGCCCTGTCTCAGACCGATCCCTCCAGGGCCCGCGACGTGTCGGTGCGACTGCATAAGGAAGAGCCGGACGAGTCGGTGCTTCTCTTGGCCAGCGCATACGCCGATATGAAGTTAGATGAGATCGGAACGCCCGACGACAAACCGGACCCGGACAAGAGTATGGCCGCAGCCCTCAACGCCTGGGAGGAGCTGGAGCTGCAGCGCCAGCCGCAAGCCAAGTCTACCGCACCCTTGACCAAGTCGATCTTCTGGGGGCTGGCCGGTCGGCAGGATCTAGCCCTGGCAGAAGCCGTCCGCGCTGCCAACGCCAATCCCAATGATCCTATCTCATTAGTGCAGACCATTAGCTTGGCCCTGGAGATTCACGATCCCGATTTGCGCCCCGCCACCCGTAAACGGCTTGACGCTCTGCGGAAAATCCTGCCCAACAATCTCAACGTCCAGCTTCTCGAAGCGCGTTTCGCCGAATGGAACGAAGAGCCAAACAAGGCTCTCACCATCTACAAGGATGTGCTCGGAAAAGACGCAAAGCGGAACGAAGCTTACACACGTTTGATCAACCTATCCCTCAATCAGGGCGATAAAGAGAAAGCGTGGGAATTTGTCAAGCAATGGCGAAAAGAACAACCCGAAGCCATCACGGCTGTCCAAGCAGAAGTCCGTTTGCTCGCTGAGAGGGACGAGCCTGAGAAAGCCCGTGAGTTGGCCGAGACTTTGGTGCGTTCCCATGCGGATCGTAAGAGCGAGGGAAGCAACCGGACGATGCTCGACCTGCAATTGCAGATGATCACCGCATTGATGCAGGGCAAGGCGTGGCGTCAAGCCGAGGATTGGTTGATGCAGCTTGTCGCCAAGAATCCCGACGATGTTACCCTCCTGGCTCGGCTAGGCGATGTGTACATATCCCAATCGTCCTGGGACAAGGCGCGTGCCGTTTACGAGAAAGCGTTGGCCAAAAACAAGCACCAACCCGCCGTAGCAAACAACCTGGCCTGGCTCCTGGCCAAGCATTTCGACAATCCTTCCGAGGCGCTTCGTGTGATTCAGGAGGCGCGTAAGGGGTCATTCAGCCGCAAGCCGATCTCTGCCGATCGTCTGCGTCCGGAACTCCTGGATACGCTCGGTGTCGTTTACACCAAAATGGGCAAGGGATCGCTGTATCCCGAGATGCGCGATCTGTTCGAGGACGCGCGGCAGCGCTTCCCACACGATCCAAGGATGTACTTGTACCTGGGACACGCCTATGCGGGATTGCTCGAGACCGATCGGGCCAATCGATTCTATGGGTCGGCAGCCGAGGTCGCAGCCAAAACGGGTCGGCAATTCCTTTCGCCGGAGAAGTGCCAGGAAGTGATCGCCGAAGCGAAGGCCGCCCAGAAGAAGCTCAAGGAAACGGCCGAACTGCCTTAGTCCTCCATGCAGAATGAAAAATCGAGAGCGCGGCTAAAATAATGAAGACGGATTTCGTTCCGTATTCTGCATTGAGGATTCCAATGCTCACCGTTCATATCCGCGTCAGCGATTCAACCACTGGAAAACCGACGCCGGTTCGTCTGCGTTTGCTCGATGCCGCCGGTGTCTGCCGGATGCCGTTTGGCCGACTGACGGAATTCGCCACTGCGCCGGGTGTGGATGTCGGAGGTCAAGTCCGAATCGATGGCGACGACTTCGCTTATATCGACGGCGTTTGCGAAGTCCATCTCCCCGCCGGTCCCGTTCACGTCGAAGCTTCGAAGGGACCGGAATATCTCGCCCTTAGCCGCGAGGTCGTCCTTGGTCCGGGAAAAATCGCCCTGCGGCTGACGATCGAGCGTGTCCTCGACTGGCGGCCACGCGGTTGGTACTCCGGCGACGGTCGAGTGCAGGAGCTTTCGCCGCACGCCGCGCGCCTGGAAGGAGCGGCGGAAGGGCTGGACTTGGTCAATCTTCTGGCTCACTCCCGGCTGCCAGATGGGGATCAACCCGCGGCGTTCGTCAACCTGCTCGCGTTCAGCGGCATGCAACCGGCCCTGGATGGATCGCCCAGCATCGTCGTCAACACCTGCAACTCGCATCCCGTGCTCGGCACCGTGGCGCTCTTGAATTGCCATCGTGTCGTCTATCCACTGCGTTTTGGAGCGCCTGACGGGTTGGACGACTGGTCCATTGCCGATTGGTGCGATCAATGCCACCGTAAGAAAGGACTAGTTGTCTGGCCCGATTTACCGCGGTTGACGGAGGAGCAGCCACAAGGCGAAGCTCTGGCTGCCCTGCTCCTGGGCAAGATCGATGCGTTCGAGGTTTGCCGACTCACCGGTTCCTTGATCGATTGGTATCGATTGCTCGACACAAGTCAGCGGTTGCCGCTGGTGGGTTCCAGCGGCAAGAACAGCAACGCAGTGGCGCTGGGAGCGCTTCGCACGTATGCTCGACTGGAGCCGAATCAAGGATTTAGTTATGGTGCGTGGATCGAAGCCGTGCGCGCCGGCCGTACATTTGTGACGAAATGCCCCTTGCTCTCGCTGGCTGTGAACGGACAAGAGCCAGGCTCCGTGTTGTCCCTGCCGAGTGCAGGTCAAAGGGCGCGCATTGAGGTCGAGGCCCGGAGCGTCAGTCCGTTCTCTCGGATTGAGTGCCTTTACAACGGTGAAGTCGTTGCTGCCGGCGACACGGACGGTGAACGTCGGGTGGCCGTCATCGACGCAGAGGTGTCGATCGCTCGAAGCGGTTGGCTGGCGGCGCGCTGCCTGGACAGCGACGGCAGCTCGACCATCTGTGCCCATACGTCTCCGGTTTACGCGCAGGTAGAAGGCAGCCCAGTTCGTCCAGATAGAGACACGATGACTCCATTGCTTGCCGTGCTCGATAGTTCGTTGTCCTGGGTGGAGCGTGAGGCGCGCTGTCCCACCGAGAAGCATCGTGAGCAATTGCTGCAGACTTTGCAGGCCGCACGACAGGAGTTGTTGCGGCGTGGATAGGTTCGGGCGGGAGAAGGATCGTGGTGCCGCGCCGTTACCTTGTTCTCATCTTGATTCCGACGGTCCTCCTTGTCGGAGGTACGGCGGGGTATTATCTTCTCGACGATCGCTTTACGCTCCTCGATTCGATCTACATGACGATCACCACGCTGACCACGGTGGGATACGGCGAGGTCCATCCGCTGAAACCTTGTGGACGCATCTTCACGATTGTACTGTTGCTAGTCGGCGTATTGACTTTTTTTTACACGGTCACGGAGTTGGTCCGCCTCGTGATTAGCGGCGAAATCCAAGTATTGTTGGGGAGACGGCGCATGGAACGCAACCTGGCGGAAATGAAGAACCACATGATTATCTGTGGCTACGGCCGCATGGGTCGTCGCGTGTGCGATGAATTCTCACGGCGCGGCCTGCCCTTCGTCGTCATCGACCGAAGAACGGAAGTGCTGCGAGATTTCGATCGGCCGCACGGTATCGCCTTGGAAGGCGATGCCACGTCGGATGCGATGTTGCGTCATGCGGGTGTCGAGCGCGCCCGCGCCCTTGTCACTGTCGCCGCGTCCGATGCCGACAATCTGTTCATCACCCTGAGCGCCCGTCTGCTCAACGACAAGCTGTTCATCGTGGCCCGGGCCGAAGGCGAACTTGCCGAGGAGAAGCTGCGCCGCGCTGGCGCCAGCCGCGTGGTGACACCTTATGCCATCGGCGGCGCCAAGGTAGCGATGGCCGTTCTCCGGCCGGCTGTGGTGGATTTCATTGAGTTGGCCACGGGCACAGAGCACCTCGATTTGCAGATAGAGGAGACCTTGATTCAGCCGGACAGTCGGTTGGCCGGCGTGACGCTTCACGCCAGCGGCCTACGGCAAGAACTCGGCGTCATCGTCGTCGCCATCAAGAAAGAGAACGGCCATCTCGTCTCCAATCCTCCGGGCGACGCCGTCATGACGCCCGGCGATACGCTCATCGCTCTGGGAGCTCGACAAAGCCTCGATCGCGTCGAGGTCCTGGCGAGTCGCGGCGGCTGAGACGGCGACCGAATCGTTATTCTCCGCATTATCCGTTCGGGCGGTCCTCTCCGCGCAGGCCGCGCATGAGAGCATGGCTCAAGCGCGATGTGCACGGCGGTCGATTTCATTGCTTGCCCGCCTCTTTCGGATTTCGGGATTAGCCGGGTACGACATTTGCCGGTAAGATCGCCTATAGCCATCTTGCGCGCCGACGCAGCGGGAGATGGCTGCGCTTCATCCGCACGAGAATGCACCTACTGGGAGATCGACATGAAGCGAACTACCTGGCTGCGCAAAACGCTGTGGATCACTCCGATCGTTCTGCTTCTGCTGGCCGGGGCGGGCATAGTCGTTTTGAAGTTCTACCTGTCCTCCACGGACGCTGTTCATCAAGTTGCAGAACGCTTGCAGGAGATGCTCGGCGGACGCGTCGAAATCCACACTGCGCAGATTGCACTGATCGGCACGAGTAGCGTGCTCGGCATCGAGGCGTATGAGGATGAAAAAGCGATCAAACCCTGGCTACGCATCGATGATGTGGCAGCAGACGTGTCTGCCCTGAATCTGCTCCTTGGCAAATCTCCTGACGACATCCACTTGAGAGGCGCTCGCCTCTTCCTTCGCTTCGACAAGGATGGCCGTCTGCTCACCAAGCTGCCGACCAAGAAGACGGGCGCACCCGAACGGCTGCCGAAGCTGCAAGTTGATGGCGGTGAACTGACCTTCGATCAACAGCATCGCTCCCCGATGATCATCCGCGGCGTGCACGCGGATATTTCCTCCGGCGATAACGGCCTGACGCTCAGGGGGACTGTAAGCGATCCGTTCTGGGGAGATTGGAAAGCCAATGGCGATTTCAACCATACCGGCAGTCAAGGCAGCATCACGCTCGACACGGAAAAAGTCGTTGTCACCATGGCGAAGCTGAAGTCGATCCCCTTCGTGCCATCCTCAGTGTGGCAAGAGGTCCACATTGAAGGAACGACGCCGGCACATCTTCGACTTAACATCGAAACCAAGGACCACAAGACCTCGGTTAATTACCGCGTCGAAATCTCGCCGCAGGATGCCCACGTTCAGGTGCCGTCGATCGATCTGGATGCGACACAAGCGCACGGCAAGGCGATTGTGGCCGACGAGATCGTGGAGCTGGACAATGTGCACGGTAAGACGGCTGGAGGATCGATCACGACAAGTGGAAAGCTGAACTTCCACGACGAGCCGACGCACCTGGCGTTCAAGGTCGGCGTGCAAGACGTGATGTTGCACCAACTGCCGCGGACCTGGAATGTGCCCAAGGACATCGACGGCAAACTGACCGGGTCGGCCGATCTCGTCGTGACGATCAAGAACGGCAAGGCAGAGACTGCAGGCTCGGGTGCTGGTGTTATTCGCGGTGCCAGTTGGAGCGGATTCCCCATCAACAAGCCAATTCGCCTGTCTCTGCACTCCGAAAAGGGACGTTTCCGTTTCCGTCCGCCGGAGCCGACGAAGAAAGCTGAGGCCGCGCCCCAAGAGAAAACTGAGGCGCAAACGCGGGCAAATTACCCTGGTCCAGAGCTTCACAAGGTCGAAGAGGTACGCCAAGGGTCTGTCGGCGACGGCGATTTCTTCCAGACCGCACCGACCGAACTAGTGAACCTGCTGGATCGCGGCATCAAAGCAGTGGGGGATGGTTTATCGAATGCCATCGACAGCGTCGCTGGGGCGCTCGGCAAGCTCAAGCCGCCGAGCAAGCCAGGTGAGGAGCCGACCTATCTCGATGTGGATCTCAATCTGCAAAACGTCGATCTCGCACAACTCATGCAAAAACTAAGACTGGAATTGCCCTATTCCGTCACAGGCCGGCTCACGATCCAGGTCCATACTTCCATACCCATCAATACCGCCGGAGATCTGAAAGCGTATCGACTTCGCGGCACCGCCAAACTGCCGTCTTTCAACATCGACGGATTGGCGATGACCAACGTTGAGACGAGAGTATGCTACACAAACGGTGTGCTCGACCTGGAAAAGCTGAGCGGCCAAATGCCATCGGCCACCGACTCGAAATCGATCGGGAAATTCAGTGGCGACGCTCATGTTGAAGTCGTGCCGCGCGGCGACTTGCAGACATCGCTGAAGTTCGATCAACTTCCTTTGTCCAGGCTGCTGGGGTTGGCGCCTCAAATAAGGGGCGACATTGCCGGTGTTGTATCCGGCACTGTGCAAGCACGGGCGCCGCTGATGAATCTCAGCGACCCGGCGAACTGGCGCGGCGCGGCGAACCTGAATTCGCCCAACGCACGGGTGTTCGGGATACCGCTGCGAAATGCCGAGGTTCGCCTCAGCGTCGATGACACCCGCGCACGGCTCTCCACCCTCAAGGCCAACGTGGAAGGTGCTCCACTTACGGGTCAGGGTGAAGTGCGGTTCCAGGGTGCTTTTCCCTTTGAGGCAGAAGTACATATGGCGAGCGGCGATTTGACAACGCTCGATCGCTTGACGCCGGCATTTCGTCCACCCTTCGAACTCAGGGGCAAGACGCAACTCGACGGCAAGGTAACCGGGACGTTGAAGCCGCTCCGCTTCGACACGAGTGGACAATTACATGCGAAAAACCTTGTGGTGGAGCGCTTCACGGTGGACGATGTATCGTTCCGCTGGTCGAAAGACAACGGCGACATGAAGCTCGACGCTATCAAGATGGAGTTGTATGGCGGCAGCGTGACCGGCTCGGCCCGACTGCCCGTCGATGCCACGGCGCCGGGGGGTGCCGACTTGGACATTCGCAGTCTCGACGTGAAAGCGTTGGCCAAGGCGCTTCCCGTCCTTCCGGTGCGACTGGAGGGCAAGGTCTCCGGTACGGTACGGGGTAAGCTGTCTCCCGCTGGGGGAGACCATCCACGTATCTGGACAAGCGACATAGAAGTGACTGCTCCCCAGATGCGCGTCCAGGGCATCCCTGCTGAAAAGCTGAAAGGCACCATTGATTCGCGCGACGGCAAGACAACTTACAACCTCAAGGGCGAAACGCTGGGCGGGACGTTCACCATCAAGGGAGATATACCTCTGCCCTCGAAGAGCAATGAAAAGAAACCCTCCGAGGAGCGGCCGCCGGGAAAACAAGCCCGGAGCGCAAGCGACGGGCAAGCCGACCTGTCGCTTGCGCTCCGGGCTTGTGTTTATGTCGCCGACGAACAAGGCGGTAGTGGCACCTTCGAATTGCGAGATGCCAGGCTTTCCCGCTTGTGGCCCGCCTACGACATCACTGGTCCTCTGGCGAATCTGAAAGGCCGCTTTTCCATCTTCATAAATTACCGGCATATCGGGCCGGGCATGGCTCCGATCGGCGACGGTTCTTTTCGGATCATCAATATCCGCTGGGGCGACGAGTATCTCGGAGACAGTTTGCAAGGCAGCGTTCGCTTGACAGCCTCTGCGTTCGAGCTTGTCAACGTCACCGGAGATTTGGCCGGGGGGCTGTTTCTCGGACGGTTCATGTTCGGACTAAAGCCCAACAGTCGCAGTGGTTTTCACATCGAGCTACAGCAAGTGGAAGCATCGCGTCTGCTCGTTCCCATACCTGCTGTTGCGGCACACGTGAAGGGGCCAGTGGACGTGAACCTCCGCGGGAACATTGGCCGCGAATGGGACGGCAGCGGCGGAGCCACGCTCGTGCGCGGTCAAATCTATGGCATGTCGATCACCGAATGGCGCATCCCGATGACGTTCAGCTTCTCGCCGACACAAGGCAGTGGTGAATTGGCTATCCGCGACAGTCAGGCCCGACTGGCCCTGGGGCGAGCGCGCTTCGAAGGAACTTTGAACTGGGGAAACGGTTTGCGGCTGGTCGGGCTTCTGCTTTTCTACGATGTAGACCTGCGGACCCTGTTGCGGAATGAGCCGGCACTCAGCTCTTATGCGTCGGGACGTGTCTCGGGTCGCATCGATCTGGCCGGCGATGAAATGCGTTCCATGAACGATCTGAGGGCCCTGGTCCAGGCAAAGATGAGACAAGGCCAGGCACTTCAAATGCCGGTGTTACGTCAAATCACGCCGTATCTGCGTGCCGGCGCGTCTTCGGCCACGATTCAGTCGGGTGAGTTAAAGGGTCGGCTGGCCAGCGGCATCTTCCGCATTGAGCACGCAACGTTGGTCGGCGATTTCATCAAGATGCTCATCCTGGGCACCATTACACTGGCGGGTAACCTTGACCTGGAAGTGACCGCCCAAACTGGGCTCTACTGCCTGAATCCGTCGCGGACCAACGCTGTCAGCCAGCGGATCCCCATTGTGGGCGCCATTCCGCGACTGGTGCTTTATGAGGCCAGCACGTTGTTGTCTGCCGCGGTCGTTCACTTGCACGTGACCGGCACCGTTACTGCTCCGGTAGTTCGCATAGAGCCGCTGGTGACGCTTACCGAGGACGCCGTGCGCTTCTTCCTTGGCCGCGCCCTCAACCTTGCCATCCCCAACATGCCCTAGTCGCGTTTTTTATCGCTTCGACTGTATCTACCCCTCTTCCCTGGTCGATAATAGCCCTGCAGCCATGGATGGCCTCCTTGATTTACGGCGGACGCTTGTGGTTTGACCTGAGACCACAAGCGTCCGCCGTTTGTGCGACGTGCTGTTCGCGGAGGAGGATCACGCCAATGTCTCGAGGCCGTTCCCAGGGACGGGGCGCACGTTCGTTCACCGTCTTGCTGCTGTTCTTCGCCAGCTGCTCAATTTCTTCCGGTTGTTCCAATATCCTGGGTCTGAGTCCTACCACCAATCGCTTGACGGATCAGGCCAAGGCATTGCGTTCGGCATACCCGGAACCGCTACAGTTGCCGCGCGAGTTAGACAAGCGTATCGCCTTGCCCTATATCGTCGAACCAGGCGACGTACTACTGGTGCAGCCTGTTAATCTCGATTCGCCAGTCCGTTTGCCGGGCGATCAGACCGTGCTACCCGACGGCACCATTCAGCTGGGCCGCTATGGGCAGATCATTGTGGCCGGAAAGACTATTGCTCAGATCGAGACCGAGGTACGTGCTCAGATTCTGGCTCAGGAAAAGGAAGCGGGGCCGATCACCGTTCGCCTGGTGACGCGCGTCAGCAAGGTGTACTACGTTCTCGGAGAGGTCAACGCCCCAGGCGCCTTCCCCCTCCAGGGACGCGAGACGGTCCTTGACGCCATCTTGGCGGCCGGCGGGTTGAACGACAAGGCATCGCGGAAGTTCATCACACTGTCGCGGCCGACGCCTCCGGACGGCTGTCGTGTAGTGCTGCCCGTCTGCTACAACGAGATAGTGCAAATCGGCGATACTTCGACGAATTACCAAATTGCCAACGGCGATCGCATCTTTGTGCCGACGCGCGGCCATGACGATTGCGGTAAGAAGAAAGTATGTCCGCCGTGTGGGCGCCCGCAAGTGCCGTGTCCGCCGCCGGAAGGTTGTCCCCATGGACCGCCAGTCGCAGGCCCGGCACCAGCGCCCTTCACGCCATTTCAACCGCTGCCGGGACCACCCTTGCAAAGCGTTCCGGAGTCTCCCCAATCGCCTCGTGACCCGAGCCGCCCAGGCAACTCCGCAGAGTGAGCGACAAGGGTTGGATACCGACATCGCATCTTGAAGGCCTTCTATAATAGAAATGACAATGCGAACGGGGGCTATTCCCGCGACCAGATGGTTTCAGGGCCCGAAAAGATGCGTTTGTTGACCTATAATATCCACAAAGGTATCGGAACCGATCGCCGCTACCGTCTCGAACGAATCATCGAAGTCATCCAGGAACAAGAACCCGATCTGATCTGTTTGCAGGAAGTCGATCGCCATGTCCGCCGCTCGCACTACCACGATCAACCGAGCCTGCTCGCTCATCAGCTCGGCGTCAAGACGCATCTGTTTCAACTGAACGTCCCGCACCGCGAAGGCGGCTACGGCAACCTGATTCTGTCTCGCTGGCCTTTCCGCAATGAATGTCAGGTGTCGATCCGTCATCGCCGCCGTAAACCGCGAGGTGCTCAGCTCGTCGTCGTCGAGACGACGCAGGGCCCGTTGCATCTGATTAACTGGCATCTGGGACTGCGCGAGAAGGAACGCCGCTGGCAGGCGTTACACTTGCTCAATCACGGCTCTTTCCTGGAATTCGCCCATCTGCCGACTATGATCGCCGGCGATTTCAACGACTGGCGGAACACGCTGGGAAAGCATCACTTCCACCATCACGGCTTCAGACATGCGACCGGTCCCATTCGCCGATTCCGGAGCTTTCCCTCCTTTTTGGCCGTGGCATCGCTGGACAAGGTTTACTATCGCGGCGAGATCGACATCCATCACGCCCGTATCGTTCGCTCGCCGCTCGCGCGACTGGCCTCGGACCATTTACCGCTTATCCTGGATTTCCATCTGGCGAAGCCCGCCGACATCGCCGATGACGCCTCCGTCAGTCCCGCCGAGTATTCCTAACTCCTCTTCGGTCACTTGACATCCCCGCCATCCGCCTCTTCGCCTTTGCGCGGCACGAATTTCAGGGACGCCGAGTTCATACAGTAGCGCAACCCAGTCGGTGCCGGTCCATCCTCGAAGACGTGTCCCAGGTGAGCCTCGCAGTTCTTGCAACACACCTCTGTGCGCGTCATGAACGCGCTGCGCTCTTCATGAAGCAACAGGCTTTTTTCATCCATCGGCTTGAAAAAGCTCGGCCAGCCTGTGCCGGAGTCAAATTTCGTCGCCGAGTCGAACAGCGGCTGACCGCAGCAGACGCAGCGATAAACGCCATCCGCATGGTTGTTCCAGTATTCATTGTTGAAAGGCGGCTCCGTACCCTTGTGGCGCGTCACCTTGTATTGCAGATCGGACAGCTGCGAGCGCCACTTCTCATCGGTTTTGTGGACTTTTTCCGACATCTTTGCACCCTTTCCATCTTGTTCACCGCGTGGACGGCCGATCCAACACGCCAGAAGGACTAGCGGTAACAAAGTCAGCGCGGCGATTTTGCAACGTTTGCACATTGTATCACCCTCGTTATTCTAGGCGCGAGGGAATGGGCCTAGCGACGGCGAATCTGGCACGGGTGCCCAGGTGCATCACGACGAGCGACTTCTTTTCCTGAGCGGTCGAACTCGATCAGGACCATGTCCTGGCTGGAAACGAGCGTATGACCACCGGACAAGCGAACAGCGCAAAGCGGCCGGCCCATCTTGATCTCCCAGACCACCTGCCCGGAGCGATTGTATTCCTGCACCGTGCCGCCGCCATAAGACGCGATGAGCAAGTGCCCATTAGGCAAGAGCGTCAGCGCATTGGTCGTGAAGACACCGGGCGGTGCGGCGAAACGACTCAGTTCGACTCCTTCTGCGCTCAGTTCGAAATAAGAGCCTTTTTCGATGCAGCCGATGCGACCATCGCGGAAACGCCGGGCTGTGATGATATTGCTGTTCTCCGAATGATAGCGAAGGAATTCTCGGCCAGAGCGGTCTATTTCGAGCAGCTGCTTGCGAGTGGCGATGAAAAGTCGGCCATCCGGCAGTCGATGGACATGGATCGGTGGCTCGGCCAGCTTTTTCTCCCACAGAATCTCGCCCTGGAAATTGCGTTCGGTGATGCGCTTCTGGTCGTGCTCGGCAATGAGAACGCGGCGGCCGGCCAGCACCTCAGCATCCAGGGGCGCGGCCAAACCGTTGATCTGCCAGCGCGGTTTGCCTTCGCGGTCCCATTCAACCACGCGATTGTCATGGAGCAGTACCAACAGCGTGTAACCGAGCTGTCGTTCTCGGTCCTTGAGCACGGCCAGATCGATCTGCTCGCCGTAATTCCGCCACCAGAGCTGCCAGGCATCGCGACACTTCTGTTGTGCGCTGCCGTCAATGCCAAGAGACATCGACGGCGCTTTTGCTCCAGCCAGGAGATAGAGCAATTCCTCCGCTTGTTCGGCCAGTTCGGCCGGCAGCTGAGCGAGCAAATCGATTAAGACTGGAACGGCCTGGCGGTCCCCGGCGCTGGCCAATTCACGTGCGACTTGCAAACGCACTCCTGACTCGGAGTCCTGCAGCAGAGTACGCAGAGCCGGCCAGTAGTCGGAGATATCGAGGCGACAGAGAGCGACGGCCGCTGCCAGTCGCTGCGCCGATGCGCTAGATGACAAGGCGCGGACGAAACTTGCGCGGACATCAACACGGCTCTGCGCCACGGCGCTAAGCGTTTGCTGGATTTCCTCTGCGACGATCCCATCATAGGCTCCGGGCAGAAATGCGAGCAGTGTTTCTGCCGTGCCGGCGGGTTTTCGCACTCTCAAGACTCGAGCAACGGCAGCTGCCAAGTCGCCGGGCCAGCTGCCTCGCAGCTGGTGCACGACTTCTCGGGCGCGGTTGCGGACTTCAAGATCCGCCGTTTGACGGATCGTCGAATGCAACAGTGGCAGCACAGCGGGACCGAGTGCCGCGAGATCGGCACTCGCCTTTTCGCGCATGGCGAATATGTCGGAGCCGAGCTGTTCAATTAACGAGCGTGCTTGCCGCAAGATTGCAGCATTTGCGGTTTGTTTGCGGAAGAAATCCAGCAGAGAACGATCATCCGACGCGATGCCGGCCGTCCGTAGAATCTGTTCATCGCCTGTCTTGTCCTCATCGGCAAAGAGATGGGGAGTGAACACGACTGAGCAAACAGCCACGAGGCAGACGGAGACTCGCGGGGTCATCAGCGTTGCCCTTGCGAACGGAATGCGACGGGCCATGCGCGACGCGGCATGGCGTCACTCCATCATAGCTTAGTTCGCGAAGGGAGAGAACGGTCCCGCTTCAGTTTCAGAAAAGGGTTGTCTGCTGTTTAGCGACGCTTCGC
>DATBHJ010000003.1:0-43147 GCA_036557565.1 Gemmataceae bacterium | reverse complement strand
TGAATCAAGCGTCGCCAGTGTTGCTCTTTCTGCGGATCGCGCGGTTTGCCGTGGGCCATGAGGATGCCCTCCTTTCGGAAGGATTACACCACGGCTGTCAAGAACGCGATCCGCCGGACAGACACTCCCAACAGCACATCGCTCTGGGGCAGAATGATCTCCGCAGGAACTTGCTCCCTAGCCCATGCGAGACGGGCCTGATCATCGAACAACTGGACAAACAAGCGAGGGCGTGGGTAGCCTGAAGGTTGTAACGGGTGGGAAGCTGTTTGAGCTTGTCGCGCAAAAGTTCGAAAGACAAAGCGGCTGAATACAACTGTTCGTCGAGGAACTCGTCTACCATCGGCGACAGCGTGAACACCAGACCTGAGCGGATCGCCGCCTCGTTGACCACCAATAGGACGAGGACAAGGGCTGTATTCCACAGCGTTAACCGTAAGCGTAGAGTCCGAAGGAAGCTCTCAAGTCGGTCGAATGACATAGCCGCGCCCTCGGATGGTTTCGATGGCCGATTTGTCAAAACCGCGATCGAGCTTTCTGCGCAGACGATTGACGTTAACTTCGACGACATTAGCCATGGCTTCCCAGTCGGCGTACCAGATAGCTTCGCAGAGCATTTTGCGCGTGACGACCTGACCAGCATGGCGCATTAGGAACTCAAGGAGGCTGAATTCCGTAGGGCTGATGATGATCTCCTTGCCCGCGCGCGTCAGGCGTCGGGACGCCAGGTTCAGGCACAAGTCGCCGACTTCCAACGTCGGCGATGGCCGCGTCTCGGAGCGCCGGCACACAGCTTGGATTCGAGCCATTAGCTCCGGGAAGGCGAACGGCTTGACAAGATAATCGTCGGCACCCGCCGTCAATCCGGCAACGCGCTCTTCGACGGTCCCCAGAGCCGTCAACAGGAGAACAGGAGTGAGGATACCAGCGTCCCGAATCTCTCGCAGGACATCAAGGCCGCCGCGGCTGGGCAGCAGCAGATCGAGCACGATTACATCAAATTGCTGGCTCTTGGCTAGTTCCAAGCCGCGATCGCCGTCGCGGACCCAGTTGCATTCAAGACTTGCCTCCCTGAAGCCTTGTCGGAGCGCCTTGCCTATCACGAGGTCGTCTTCAACTACGAGCAACCGCATTGCAACCCCTCGCTCGCGCTGCGCTTCGCCAGAGAACGGCCCTCGTGATCTTTCGCATCTGATGAAGCGTCCCCGATCGTGGGCAGGAATCGTCAGCATATAGTATACCAAATTGGTCACCCTCCCATCGCTCCTATCAGAAATGTAATCTTGGCGCCCATTTGACGATCCACATACGAGAAATCACTGTTAACTCACTTATGACTCAATCTAACAGCTTTGTAAAAGGTATCGATGTAATTCCTTTCGGGGTAAGAGGTAGAATGCGGTTACAAGATGGCTCGGTGCAGCGAGCAAGTCATCATACTGCACAGAGGAGCGCTCCTCCTCAATCTGTAGCGATTACTCCTCTTTGCGGAGGCGAGAACGATGCAGAAGGAGCAAATGACAACATGGATGGAGCGGCTGGCTAGACATGGCGGCGGTCTCTTGGTGCTGCTGAGTCTAACACGTATCGGGTTGCCCGAGTGCCATGCATAGATGGAATACAACGGAGGTTTCGTTCAAACACATCGTGAGGATCCGGCTGAAAGATTCGGTCGCGGAACTCATAGAATAACCAAGCCGCGGCTCGCCCGCAGTATTCGCTATAATTGTCAAGGTTGGTTTCGTGTTCGTTGGTGAGATCCTACTGTCGGCCGGACGATCCGATCTGGCCCAGCATTCAAGGAGTGATCTTCATGGATGTGTCTCGCATCATCCCTTTTCTAGTTCTTCCCGCCTCACTGTTCACAGTCGGCTGCACCAAGGAGGCTCCTCTACCGCCGCAAAACAACGAAGCCAATATCAGAGCATCCTTGGCAAAACTCGACCCGGACGATTGCGAGCTGGCTGAAGAGCAGAAGTTTTGCCCCGTCAAGACGGAGAACCGCCTCGGTTCGATGGGCAAACCCGTGAAAGTAATAATAAAGGAACAGCCGGTGTTCCTGTGCTGCAAGGGATGTGAGAAGCAAGCTTTGGCCGACCCCGACTCGACGCTTGCGCGTGTCGAGGATCTTCATATCAAGGCGGTGCTGGACAAACTCGATCCGGACGACCGCAAGATGGCGGAGGAACAGCGGTTTTGCGCCGTTGAAATGGAGAACCGCCTCGGCTCGATGGGCAAACCCGTGAAAGTAATAATAAAGGAACAGCCGGTGTTCCTGTGCTGCAAGGGTTGCGAGAGACGAGCCCTGACCAACCCTAACAAGACGCTTGCAGCGGTTAAGAAGCTCAAGACACCCGTCACCGACCAGAAGAAGGAGTAAAGCTACTCTTCATCGAGAACGGGATCGATCATTGTGATTTGCGGCTTGGTAATGCTCTTTTTAGCGCTTTGCTGCGACGGACTACGCCCGGAGCACGGCAAACGTTCCGTTGCTCTGCTGCCGGCTCGGGATAGCTGGGACCGAAGCCGAGGCACTGCCCGATGAAGGGTCGCGATGGGTCAGTTCCTACTACCTTCTGAGCCGCGAACTTCCCCGCTCCGCACCTCACGTGGCAAACGGCCATACAGGACCCGGCCAACTCCAACTCGCTTGCCTGAATCAGTTGGATCCAGTAAACATAGAACTCGTGTTCTTTCTCCCGTGCATCCAGCGGTGTCGTCTCACAAGGGCGTCAACTAACCCTTTGGCTGAGGGTGGGTAGAGCAGCCGCGATCGCGACTCTGCCACCAGCCCAGTACCCCCCATCCGGGAGACACGAGAGCGGCGGTGTGAACGGTCAAAAACTGCGCCGTGTGGACTCGGATTAGCCTCATGCCAGAGCATAATTGGCTCACCCGACCGTTACAATTCATCTCGTTTAAGGCTATTTGGGCAGCGCGAGCCTTTCCAGCTTCCGGCACGTTCTTTGCTACTCTGATGTTGTTTCCATAAACTCGACCTGATCGAGACGCACCCTTCGCTCCTTTCCTGCTCCAGGAGATCGGTCTTTGCATGACCCAAGTGGACGAACCGTTCCAACAAGAAAGGATGCGCCGCCGGAGAAGAGGGGGCGGGCATACCCGATGGCGGGGTCGAGAGAATAGCTAAGGGAGTGTCCTGGCAGCGATTGACTGGCTCTCGGCTCATGTGGTAGGCGACAATGAGCTCTCCGTTCACGTCTCAGCGATTGCGGTGGTTTGTTCACTTGCGGGGATCAATCATGGCTGAGCTATTGCCAGACGTTTTGCGGGAGACAGCAGCCGCTTACCATGCCGGCAGTCAACTGTTGTTGCTGTTTGATTACGATGGTACTCTGACGCCTTTGGCGGCTTATCCCTGGCTAGCTCAGCTGCAACCAGGAACGCGGGAGCTGCTGGCGTGCTTCGCTGCCTTGCCGCGGGTCCACGTCGGCGTCCTCAGCGGACGGAAACTCCAGGAACTCGAACCGTTAGTTGGACTGCCGGGACTGTTCTACAGCGGGTTGAGCGGAATCGAACTCAACCTGAAAGGAACGGTCACCATCCATCCACCTCCCTTGAAGGGAATCCACCTCATTGACCTGGTTTCTCGCCGATTGAGTATGATCGAGCGGGTCTATCCCGGTGCCTGGGTCGAACACAAGCAGTATGCTTTCACTATCCATTATCGCGGTGTGGCTCCGGCTCTCACCGAAATGGTGCGTGAACGCATCCTGCGTTATCTCGATCTCTGGTCCCCTCATCTGCGAATCCTGGAAGGCCCACAGGCCCTGGAGGTCACAGTAAAGGGTGCTCGTACAAAGGGGGATGCTGTTCGCGCAATTGAGAAGTTTGTCGGGGAGCCGGCGGTCATCTTATACGCTGGGGACGCCGACAATGACTTCGAGGCCTTTGAGGCCACTCTCGCCTCAGGTGGTATCGCCTTGGGAATCGAACCCCGTGCACCATGTCTCGCCGTCTCGCGGGTGGCCAGCCCTTGCGTTTTACTAGAATGGCTGACCTTGTTGCTGAGTGCGTTACAACCCAAGTCGATCGCTTCATGAACCTTGTAACGATACCTGGACTAGGCCTTAAATAAGCGACCTTTATGAGAACGTCGCCGTAAGTCCTTTGTTGCAGCTGACATAAGAAAACGATGCTTCGTTTTCGATGCACGTTTCAAGTGAACGACTCCGGGAGTCTGCAATGCGACGCAAACATCCTTGCCTCAAGATGTTGCGATGATTGACAATGGACCGTCATCGACGACTCTCGCTTGCTTGAGGACTAGGACAGGCACTTGTTCGAATGCATGTCGTGAGCGTGCTTGATAGCATTCCTGTCAGTGGACGCCTTGACACTGTCTCGGGCCAGCAAATGGCCGTTGCTCGAGACAGCATTTCCTTGTAGCGCTTTTTACTCTACTCCTCTTCCCTCGCGGACTTGCTGGATGCGCTTCAGCACTTCCGCTCGGCGTTCGATACGGTCGGTGTCATCCGTGTCCTTGGCACTAGTACGGGCTAGCAATTTGCCGTCGCCTGAGAGCATCAGCACCTCGATGGCGCAGTCATCGAATACAGTTTTGTTGTCGCCCAGCGGAGACGAGGCGCTGACGTGACCGCCTTCGAAATCCACCAGAATCGTATTGTTTTCCAGCGGATCTTGGCCGAAGTCCACCTCGATACCCGTATTCACCTTGCCGGTTCGCCTGCTGGGGCGCCAGTTCTCGGCCGGTAGGATGAACTTGTTCTGCACATACTGCCAGATCGGAAGATCGACGTTCACTTTTCGGCCCACGTATTCGCCGCGGGCAACGAAGACGCGCTCCGCCACTGCCCATTCGCCAACGGCAATTGGGTCGGTCTCTTGGCGATTTGGCAGAGTCGATTCCACCCATCGATGGAACTGGAAAACCACCTGATCGGACGACGAGTATGTGTTGAGAGAGTGGTACGCTCGGTACTGGGCGCTGTCCCGCGGCAGAGCGTTCTGCTCTCTCCGGGTCATGCTCTGCGCTTCATCGACGACGTAGTAGAACATTTCGTCCGGCACTTTAACGATTTGCTGCAGCTCGTACCACTCTGCCGATTCCAAGGACAGCTTTTCCTTGTACGCAGGAGAGGCTGCATCCGAGCGCTGGTAGTTGGGATTGACCATCTTGACCTTGAACCGATAGCGATAGTATTTGCCCGGCTGGATCGTGACATCCACTACGCGCGCCAGAACATATTCCGGGACGACCTCTTGTTCGTTGTTGCTCGAACTCGCCATGACAGTCATGCTGGTCGTGTTCGAGGCGGATGCGGCGGCAGTGGGATTGAAGGGATCAAGGAACTCGGGCTGGACGAACCTGGGCGCAGCGATTTGTTTGGGTTCCAGGTCTTTCAATTGGTTGAGGGTCTCGCGGATCTTCGGCAGATCGGCAGCGACATCCGGATACCTGGTCTTGGGTTGGTAGGACGGCGTGTCCATCTGCGCCCGCAAGTTAGACGATTGCCCCGGCACTTGCCCCCCGCGGAACTGCATCATCAGGCCTTGAAGAAACGGAAGGCCGGGAGTATCCGACTCGCCAGCGTGAAACTCGCGGAGCAGCGGCATGACCAGACCTTTGCCGTCGTTGGGCTTGACCAGATCGTACTTGGAGTCTTCCGGCTCGAACGGCAGGTAAGTGTTATTCAACCATACCTGATAAGCTTCCCTCAGCGGTAGGTTCTCCCAGTCCGTGAGACTCTTGCCGTCGGCGTCCGTTTCCATCCGCTGAACCTCCACGCCGAGAAAATCGAAGGCTGCCTTTCGGTCCGTACCCTCGCCGATCGTATCGCCGAGCACCTCATCGACGCTCCTGAGTCGCAGCTTGGTCTTGTGTTCTTGCAGCTGTTTCTTGTAAGGGAAACTGCCGGCTATAATGGCCATGCGCAGAGGCACAGGCTGTCGCGCAGTCCGCTGCTGGGGCCTCCAATCTTCGACGGAGATCCAGCGGAGATAGTATTCAGCATTCTCGGCGTCTCCGAGAAGAGATCGCATGCGATTGAGATTGGGATTGTTCGAGGGTAACTGCCTCATTTGCGGCGTCTGCAAAAAGGGACTCTTGACAAAGCCTCCCTCGCGGCTGCTCCCCGGGGTGCCTTTGTTTCCCTTGGCTAGCAGTTGGAACGGATTGAATGCTCCCGTCCCGCCGGGGGACGAGGTCTTGCTACCGTACTCGCTTTCGAGGATTGCAATTGTCGGGGGGTTGCGGTCAAACCGAAACAGATACGTATCGACGGGAACGGCGGCGACGGCAGCGACGGCTTCCTCCATGTTGTAGATTTTCGGGGGACGCCGGGCCTTGTTATACTTCATGATCGGCTCAAACCAAGGCTGCGTGGCGTAGTGGTCCGATCTCAGGTACGAATTATCGAAGGCGATCAGCTTGCCCTCACGGTTGTCGGGTAAGTCGCCCTCGCTTGGCTGCCCTGCCCGCAGAGCGTTCTCCAACTGCTCGGTGTCCCTTGTCAGCTCCTTCGCTCTGGTCACAGGACTGCCGCTAAAGAATCCCTTTGACGGCATGAAGAGGCTGAAAACCAGCATCAGTCCCATCACCGTCACAGCGACACCCAAGCCGACGCGTTCGCCTTTTTCCAGCAGAAACCGCTTGTAATCGAATTGTTTGAGACTCATGGCGCTTATCCTTCGGGATTAATAAGCGAAGTATTCAGAATGTGTGTCCTCCTAGTAAGCAATTGATGTGCCAAAGTCCGCGGTCTGGGAGTGGTAGCCACAAAGACTTGCAGATATTTCCTTTACGTCGTCACCGTTTGTGCAACTATCCGGGAGGGAGCATCAAAGGAGAAATTGATAGTGAAAGAGAACGATCAGCGCGAGTAAGTTTTTACCGCAATGCGCTTGGTTCGCGCAGAGAAATAATCAAATTTGAGACCGCTTATATCTGTTTATAGAATTGTTGAGAGTGCATCTCAGCGAAATCCCGATTTGACCGATTCCTTGGACGGACCTTCACCGACAGCCAACCAGTGGCGGACAACTAAGCCGACCGTCAAACCCTGCACGAGAATGGAGAAGACCACTACCATGTAGGTAAGCACGAGAAAAATCTCCCGCTCCTGCACGGGCTCCCCGTCAACCCGCGATGGTAAAGATAGGGCCATGGCAACCGAAATCGCCCCCCGCAATCCACCCCAGGTCAAGAATCGCGTAGTGTAGCGGGGTACTTTCCGATGTAGTCGGAACAGCCAGATCGGTAGCCAGACGGAAACCAGCCGGGACAGCAACACGACCGGGACAGTCAGCAATCCAGCGGCCAACAGCCAGCCGGGGAAGGCCATCGCCAGCACCACCAGACCGAGCAGCACAAACAACACGGCGTTGAGGATCTCGTCGATAAGCTCCCAAAACGTATCCAGATGCTCGACTGTCGTCCTCGACATAGCGAAGGACCGGCCGTGGTTCCCGATCACCAATCCGGCTACTACCATGGCAATTGGCCCAGATAGGTGGAGTGCGTCGGCCAAGGCATAGCCGCCAGCGACCAGAGCCAGAGAGAGCAGCACCTCGACCTGGTAATTATCCACCGACTTGAGCAAGAAGTAAGTCAACAAACCGGCGATCAATCCGAAAACGGCTCCGCCGACTGCCTCTTGCAAGAACAGCATCCCCAAGCGGATGGGATCGAGTCCGTGTCCCCCCGTGGCGACCTCGAACAATCCCAGGAACAGAACGACACCGATGCCGTCATTGAAGAGGGACTCGCCGGCTATCGTAACCTCCAGACTCTTGGGAGCACCGACCTTCTTGAGCAACGCTAACACGGCGATGGGGTCTGTCGGTGAAATTAAAGCCCCGAACAGTAAACAGTACGTCAACCGGGCCTGAATGCCCATCAGGTGCAGTAAGCACCAAGTCATGCCGCCGACAATCACCGTCGAGAGGGCAACGCCAACAGTGGCGAGGGTGGCGACGGACGCTTTCTGGCTGGCCAGATCGGAAAGGTTCAGTTGTAACGCCCCGGCAAAAAGCAAGAATCCGAGCATGCCGTGTAGGAGAGCATTCCCCAAGTCGATCTGGTCAACGAAGGCAACGGCCATCCTCTGGGCCTCCGGAAGGAAGCGACCGACAGCGAGGACCGCAAGCGAAGCTAGAAGCGTCAGAGCCATCAGGCCAATGGACGAGGGTAACTTGAGAAAGCGGTAGTTGAAGTAGGCGAACAAGGCCGCCAGCACTAGCAGCGTGGCTGCGAGGTGAAAAATCTGCATCTGGCATCCTCGGAATTACCGCTCGTGGCTGCTCATTACTTTACGGTGTTTCGAGATCGATTTTTGTCTACAATGGCGATAATAATAATAATAAAGGCGAAAAAGCGCACCCAATACAAGTAATCGCCTTTCATCTGACGCTCAACCATGAACACGAGCCCGACTCGATTCGCGGCCAGCACGAAAAAAGCCAGGGCGAATAGGGCAAAGAAGCGATCCCGTGTTTCCCGCCAGAAGCGCAAGAAGAAAAGTCCGGCTACAGCGAGGCCCATCACGATCATGCCAAGCAGGAACGGACGCATCCCCCTACTCCTTCCCCCAATCTTCGCGCTTAGCTTTCATCCGTGGTTTCGCTCCTCAGCGGAAGGCTACTTAACTTCCCAAATCAGACCGTACGCGAGTATCCCCACGCCTATCATCGCTGCCGCGAGATGAAATGCTGAAAGATCCGTTTCCGGAATCAGGACCAGATCCACGAACAGAATCAGGTTCTCCACGGTCAGTGCCAGGAAACAAAAGCTGCCCCACAGGAGCAAGCGGACATGGCGATGCCGATAGCCGCGCAGCATCAAGAGACAGCAAGTCAGTGCTGTGGTCGCGCAGAGGAGGTAGATGATCCCTTCCATCTCATTTCTCCTTCTTGAGACGAAAGGCCTCGGCGAAGCTCTGGATGTCCCGCCTCGCTTTAGCGTAGACGAGATTAATCATGGTCACCGGCCGCTCTCGGTATACCTGGAGCAACTTGTTTATCATGTCTTCTGTTTCTGGATTGTTAGCACCGTAGCGGCAGGAGAGCTCTGATCCCTGCGTATTGATGGCGAGCAGGCCTCGCACTTGCAGCGCACTCAGGTGCTGTCCGATGGTTTCCACCTGCGTCTGGACTTCCTGGACCAGAGCAGTAGCGCTCCATTCCTTCATCGGATCTTCGCCCAAAACCCGGAGGATTTCCAGCTGATCCACCGAGTCGATGTTGATTTCGATGAATCGTTTGACTTCTACCGGGATGGGATCCACAAATCTTCCCCCAACGTGATGGCCCTCCTGCTATGACAGGGACACCAAGCTATGCCTCTCTGGGTCCTTGTAATCACTCCTCTCCAGCGCGCGTAGCGCACTTCATCGTCCATCCCCCACAAGTTGTCTCATCTGATCAGCCGATACGCTACTCGCAAGAGGAGCGTCACTCACAGGTCGGCCTCCAAGAAGCTTGCCGGCTTGAGAAAGCAGCATACCCGCCCAACGATAGATGTTATTGTCGATCACGTGCTGGCGAAGACGGCGCATGCGCTGTTCCTGTTCCTCTTTCGGCATTTGCAATGCGCGAGCCAGTGTGGCGGCAAATTCATCCAGATCATAAGGATTGATGAGCAGAGCATCGGCCAATTCGCGAGCCGCGCCCGTGAAGTGCGATAGCACGAGGACGCCGCGGAGATCGGTGCGGGCGGCGATGAATTCCTTGGCCACCAAGTTCATGCCGTCGTGTAACGAACTGACGACACAGACGGTGGCCACACGGTACAGCGCATACACCTGGGGAGGCGGATAGTGCTCATTGATATAGATGATCGGCTGCCAGTTGCTGTCGCCGTGACGCCAGTTAATCTCCTCCGCCAGACCATCGAGTTCCTTGTTAAGTTCTCGGTAGGTCGTGATGTGGACGCGGCTTGGCGCTCCAACCTGCACGAAGGAAAACCGGTCCTTCAATTCGGGATGGAGCGTGAGCAGACGGTCGATGGCGCGAAAGCGCTCAGGGATGCCCTTGGTATAATCGACCCGGTCCACACCCATCATCAGGAGGCGGTTCCCGACCCGTAGCTGTTTGCGAATCCGCTCCTCATCTTCACCACGGTTTGCGGGGGCAGAGGCGGCCACGTACTGTGGGTCGATGCTGATCGGTTGGGGATGTACGAAGGTCGTCTTGCCGCGACGCGTCACGGAAAAGCGTTCCATGTCTACTTTGGCTTCGAGGCTCCGGTTGACGAGATCGAGGAAGTTATTGCAATGATACTGAACGTGGAAAGACAACAGGTCATTGCCCAGTAGGCCATCCACGATCTCGTCGCGCCAGGGGCAAACGCGAAACACCTCCTGATTCGGCCAGGGGATGTGCCAGAATTGCATCACAAGGAGGTCCGGCCGAACCTCCTTGAGCAGGCCAGGCAGCAGCGCGAAATGATAGTCCTGAACGAAGATGATCGCCGGTTCACCGTTCACCTCATCCAGAACCGCCTCGGCGAACTTGCGGTTGACTTGTCGGTATTGCTCCCAGTCGCCCGCATTGAAACGCGGTCGGGTATAGGCAACATGACAAAGTGGCCAGAGCGTCTCGTTGGCGAACCCGTAGTAGTAACCTTGCTCTTCTTGTTTGCTTAGCCAGACACGGCGGAGCACGTAAGTCGGATTATCCGGGGGAACCTGTACGCGACCCTGCGCGTCGGCGCTGGCGCGGTCCGCATCACCACTTCCGTGAGCCACCCAAACGCCCCGACACGCTTGCATCACGGGATCGAGGGCGGTGGCCAGGCCGCTAGCCGGCTTTTTCAGACAGATGGTATCACCCTCATAAACGTGGAGGAACGGCTCGCGGTTGGATACCACGACCAACCGGATACCCGCCAAGCGATTTTGCGCCACTTCCTCCAGCCTTTCTCTCGTCCAGGCCATGCGGCTATCTCCTCCGAATGGGTCTGTGTGGTCAGGAACATCCTGCGTCGAGATGCGTATCGGCGTGATGGCGCGAGAGCAAGGGGGGATCTGCAATTCATGTGCCGAAAGCAACATCGATGGAGGGCGGCGATAATCTACGGCATTCGCTTTGCTTGCGTTCTCGCTGATCTCATCAAACGGATAACGGAACAAGATCATCGACTTGAACGAGGGACATTAATTTACCAGCGCGAGCAATAACTTTCCAAAGCGTTTTGGGCGAGAAACTTCGCTGCTACTCATGGACGGCCATTCGGTATGATGGGGAATGGCCGGCACTCCGGGTTTGGTGAAAGGACGGTGGACTCATGGACCGACGAATCTTGCTCAAAGTCACCGCCCCCGCAGTAGTGATCGGTTTCCTTCTGTTCGGGACCTGCGTGGTAAGCGCCTGGATGGTCAACCATCTTCAATCGAACCTGGCTAACGTGCTGTCCGATAACGTCAGCAGCCTCGAAGCTGCTCAGGATCTGGAGACGAGCGTTCGCCGGCTCCATCTCTATTGTTATCGCTTCCTGGTCGATCCCGACCGAGCCTTGGTCGATCAGGAAGTGCCTGCCGCCATTAAGCATTACAAAGAGGACTTCCAGGTCGCTCTGGAGAGAGCGGAGCGCTCGGCCACCACACAGGCGGAGCAGGACTGTGTGCAGCAGATCCGGCAGGGATATCAACGTTATCAGAAGGCGTTCGAGCGTTTGCGCGCCGAGGCGAGCATGCCGCGATGGGATTACCGAACGCTCGCCGACGAAGTGCCAATTCAGTTCGTGATCGATCCATGCGAACGTTTCGTGGACCTCAACAAAGAGATGATGATCCAGACACGTCAGGAGGGCGAGCGCGTCAGCCGCATCCTGCGCGTTGTGCTGCTCTTGCTGGGATTGGGTGGTCCCGTCAGCGGGCTGATTATCGGTTGGGGCATGGCACGCGGCCTCAGCCGCTCCATCCATCGTCTCAGTGTTCACATACATGATATGGCGCAACACCTGGAGAAAGATATCGCCTCGGTGAGCCTTTCGCCGGACGGCGATATGAACCAGCTCGATCGCCACCTCGAGCACATTGTCGCACGGGTGCAGGAAGTGACTCAGCAGTTGCAGCACCACCAGCGCGAGATGATCCGGGCTCAACAGTTGTCGGCGGTGGGTCAGTTGGCCGCTGGTGTCGCCCACGAAGTGCGTAATCCTCTCATGTCGATGAAGATGTTGGTGGAGGCAGCCTTGCGCACCAAGAACCCCCGGCCGTTCACGCAAGAGAATCTGGCCATTATCCATCACGAGATCGCCCGGCTGGAGAAGACGGTTCAGGAATTCCTTGACTTTAGTCGGCCGCCCGTGCTGCAACGGAGAATGTGTGACCTGAGCGAGTCCATCGATGCTGCCCTTGGCTTGGTGCAGACGCGTGCCCGGCAGCAGAGAGTGTCGATCGAGCGCGAGTATCCTGAGAAACCGATATCTGGCCTCATCGATCGAGATCAACTTTGCACAGTGCTGGTGAACCTGTACATCAATGCCCTCGATGCAATGCCGCAGGGCGGGCGGCTTGTGGTGCTTTTGGACTCGTCCAGCGACGAACTCCGAATTGCCGTGCGCGATACCGGCGAAGGAATACCGCCAGCGATCCAGCAGCGGCTGTTCACACCGTTTACGAGCTCCAAGCCGACAGGGACTGGCCTGGGATTGTGCACCTCGCGCCGAATCATCGAGGATCACGGCGGGCAACTCCAAGGCACCAACACTGCCGAGGGTGGCGCCTGTTTTACAATCTCTCTACCTGCGACTGTTGAGCAGGCCAAATCCGGTGCCGGGCAGTCCGGAGTTGATAGCACAGAGGAGAATCATGCCAAAATTGCTGGTGATAGACGATGAGGAGAGCGTCTGCTACTCCTTTCGCTATGTCTACGAGGATCAGGATGTGCAGGTACTGACAGCATCCACGGCGGCCGAGGGCTGGGAACAGCTGAAGGAGAACGATCCCGATGCCGTGGTTCTTGACCTGAAATTGCCTGACCGCCCTGGCCTCGAGCTATTTCGTGATATGCAGGCCGCCGACCCGAAACTGCCGGTGATCATCATCACGGCGCACGGCACGGCCGATACCGCCATCGAGGCCATGAAGCAGGGAGCGTTTGATTACCTTGTCAAGCCAGTGGATTTGGACACGCTGACGCGCCTAATCGAGCGGGCGTTCGCAGCCACACGATTGATGCACACGCCCGCTGTTCTGCCTGTTGAGACCGCCGGTGATCAAATCATCGCTCGCAGTCGCGCGATGCAGGAAATGTGTAAGCTGATCGGCCGCATTGCCCCGCAGGATGTCAATGTCCTCATTCTGGGTGAAAGTGGTTCCGGCAAGGAGTTGGTGGCCCGCGCCCTCTACCAGCATAGCGTGCGTGCGGAGAAGCCCTTTCTGGCGATCAACTGTGCAGCCATTCCCGAGACACTGCTGGAGAGCGAGTTGTTTGGGCACGAGAAGGGGGCATTCACTGGTGCGGATCGTCAGCGCATCGGCAAGTTCGAGCAGTGCGACGGCGGCACTCTCTTCCTAGACGAGATCGGTGATATGACGCCGGCTTTGCAGGCGAAGATGCTGCGCCTTTTGCAAGACCAAAGCTTTGAGCGGATCGGCGGCAACGAGACGGTCCATACGCGCGTACGCATACTAGCAGCGACCAATCAGAATCTGGAAAAACTCGTCGCCGAGGAGCGTTTCCGGGCCGATCTCTATTATCGCCTAAAGGCCGTGACCATATCGGTGCCGCCTCTACGGGAACGACCGGACGACGTGGCGGAGTTGGCTCACTACTTCCTGTTCCGCTTTAATCGCGAATTGGGGCTAAAGATTGTTGACTTGGCACCCGAGACGCTGGAGCTATTGCAGAACTATTCCTGGCCGGGAAACGTACGCGAGTTGCAAGGTGTGATGCAGCAGGCCATGTTCAACGCCACAGGTACGCTCTTGCTGCCCGAGTTTCTACCTGCCCCTTTCCATTGTCCTGTCTCTCCTCCTCCCGTTACTCCTGTAACCCAACTGCCCGGCATCCAATCTCTGATCGCATCGCTGTTGGAACAGGATGGAGTGGGGTTGTACAGCCAGGTCCTGGAGGCGGTCGAGCGGCAGCTTCTGAGTCAGGTACTACATCACACGCACGGCCATCAGTCCCGTGCTAGTGAGATCCTCGGCATCAGTCGTGCTACCATGCGGCACAAGCTCCGTGCCCTCGGATTGACATTTGACAAGGTTCTGACTGATTTCTCCCAGCCGCACGATACCGACGATAACTGAGCCATGCTTGCACGGTCTATTTCTATCCGTCTGGTCAATCCCGATCCATTGGCAAGAGACGTCGGCACGCTGCAAACCGTTAAGAAAACAGCCGGTTAACTCTCTTCCTCCGCATAGGAAGCCATTCGTGGCTTCGCCGAGTGCGGCAGCTGATTTGGAATGACAATTGCTCCTCAATCTCTTGATCGGATAACTCACGCGCGAGAGCAGCAATAGTCCTGTGTGGGCGTGCCGGAAAGCGCGCGCTTTCAATGTAGGTATTGGCTTTCACGGTTTCTCCGGGCGTGGGAGGTCCAATCGGGACATTCTTCTTTCGGGACATGCCGGGAAGAGGCCGCCCTCGGGGGCTACGACGAGTCGATTGCTCGTTCACCGTCGTCGAGGAACACTAAGTGCCCACAGCATAGGAGGCATCGGCATGCTGGTATTGAGCCGTAAGGGTGGTCAAACGATCGTTGTGCCGCAGTTGGGCATAACACTCAGCATTCTGGGGATTCGGGGCGATCGAGTACGTATCGGAATCTCAGCTCCTGCCGGAATAACGGTTCACCGCGAGGAAGTCTGGCATCGCATCGAAGGATCGAAAACCGTGGAGCCAGCTGAGAAGTATCGCATCGAAACATCGAAAACCGTAGAGCCAAACGAGAAGTCTCGTTGATAAGAGAACGTCTGACTGCATCGATGATCGTCATGCCGCTGACGAATCGTGTGATGATGAGGCCATACAAGCAAACATGGCTTGACGGGCGATCGTGCTCTCGGTCGTTCGGCGGCGAGAGCAATCCTGGCGTCAAATTACCCTTAATCGAGTGGACTGCCAAAACGCAGAACGGTGTCATGAAACTGCTGCTGTATACTAAGGCCACAATAGCGTCTGCGGGAGAAGTGCTCCCAGCGGACACCCCTGAGTTAACGATGAAGCCGCAACGCGAACGGCGATTACTTACACTGTTTCGTCTTGCCCTGGGCGGCGGTATCTGCGGGGGGTTCCTGGGCAGCTTTGTGGGTGCTTTGTTCGGTGCCCTGTATGGAGTTTTTGTGAACGACATCTCCCTTGGATTGGACGGGTCGCTAATCGGCGGTGTGGTTTTGGCTGTTCTCGGCTTCCTCTATGGTCTCGTCTATGCTGTGAGTGGAAAATCGGAGTCATCTTTACCTCTGCGAGAAGAAAAGGCGCTCCACGAGACATCGGAGCACTGACGTGCTTTCTTGAAGGGGCATGTTACTTACAGGGAAGGAAAAAACTGAAGTGGGTGTCGCAGGATCAAGAGCTCTTTCTCCGCTGTGAGATAGATTCCTCTTCCTCATGAACCTGGAGTGAATTTGACAAAAGCTCATCCCTGCTACGACCGATAGTGACTACAGATACGCGATTTCATGTAGCGAACACCTCTGAAGATTGCTATCGGCAGCACTGGATCAAGCGGGGGCCAAGGGAGACAGAAATGCCCAATCGACAACGCTGCGCTCCCGCCATCGCCGTGCTTTTCGCCTTTCTGTCGGGATCGGAGGTTATGGGACAGGGACCGACTATCAACAGCGGCGGAGTGGGTGTCCCCGAACTGCTGCGTAATGAGTCGAGCCTTGGTGTCATGCCGGGTTCGGGCGGCACCATGTCCGGCAACGCACCCGGATCAGATCGGCCGGTAATCGGCGGCGCGCCGGGCGCGACCACTCCAAACGTTCCGCCATCGTTGTCCACTCCCGGCGGCCAAGGATATCAGCTCCTCGGCGCCATGGGTATCGGCCTGACGCCGCAGTTGCCGCCGGCCAGTTTGCCGCTTTTCGGCGTGTTGGCCCTACCCGGCGAAGAAGATCTCGGCCCGCCCGACGGGCTGACTCTGGACGACGCCCTGCAAAGGCTAGTCAGCGCAAACCTCGACCTGCGCGGCCGATTCCTGGAGATTCCCCAGGCCCGCGCAGACATCCTCACTGCCAGCCTCTACGCCAATCCCCTACTCTTCTTCGATACCCAGCTCATCCCCTATGGAAGTTACTCCCTCCAGCGCCCCGGTGGCCAAACCCAGTGGGATTTGAATATCTCCCACCCGGTCGATCTGTCAGGCAAACGCCGCGCGCGCATTGGCGTGGCCACCGCTGCCAAGAGCGTGATCGAGGCACAATATCAAGACAGCGTTCGCGTGGAGATCGCTAATTTGTACGAGGCGTACCTTGGCGCTCTGTTGGCCCGCGAGGCGGTTCGTTTCTCAAAGGCGGCCTTGACGGGGCTCGACCAAATTCTCGAAATAATCCAAGAACAGAAGAAACAGAAGATTGCTACCCAGGCCGATGTAGACAGCGTATTGATCCAGCGCGAACTGGCGGCCGCAAGTGTCTTGGACTCGGAAAAGACCTATGAGAGCACCAAAGTACGGCTCGGTGCCTTGCTGAACATCCCACCCGCTGAGGCCGAGCGCCTTGAACTGCGGGGCAGCTTCAAGGTGGAAGCGCCTCCGCCTCCTCTCGGCAACGAACTCGTGAGCTTGGCCTTGCAATCCCGGCCCGATGTTCAGGCATTTCGGCTTGGCGTGGCGCTGAGCAAGGCCAGCGTGAAGCTCGCCTGCGCCAATCGCTTGGCAGACGTCTACGTCCTCTTCCAGCCGTTCACGTTCCAGGATAATAGCTACATGAATAAGGATAGTGCCACCTCGTGGGCCTTGGGAGCTACCGTCCCGCTCCCCGTATACAACCGCAACCAGGGAAACATTCAACGCTCGCAGATCAACGTCCAGCAGTCGATGATCGAGCTAAAGGCTCAGGAAGTCCGCGTCGTCACCGAAGTGAAGCAAGCGGAGAAGGAGTATCTGATCGCTCGCTCGAACGTCGAACGAATGGAGCAGACGATCCGTCCGGCGGCTGACCGCGTGTTGAACACGGCGCGCGTCCGCTGGCGCAGCGGCGAAAAGGATGTCCTCTTCTACCTGTCCGCCGTACGCGATTATAATGCTTTTGTTCGCGAATACCTCACCAACTGGCTGCGCTTTCGCCGTAGCATGTTGCGAATCAATACCGTGGCCGGCCAACGGATTTTGCCCTGAATGCCACCGGTCGTTCGCCGGCCAATGGCACTTTAAGAGCGTTCCCAAATCGGCCCGCAGCGACAATGTCGTTGCCCACGCGGATGCTTTGCGCGGGTCAAAAGCATCTTGGAACTATCGCGTTACCTGTTGGAGAGGATTCATTCGATGGGATGGCTTCGGCTCCCCTTTGCTCGTCGCTGGTTAGCATGGCTCCTGGGAGGCCTCGCTCTAATCTCGGCCGTGGCGGCTGCCGTTTGGTTGCCGGATTCAGCAAAGGACAAAACGCAAGTATCAGCCAACGCAGGAAGCGGTAGGGCGTCGCTCGCCAGGGGAGAGGACAACACCGTGTCGATGGACCCGCACCAGCAGGAAAACCTGGGCATCGTCACGGACAAAGTCACCACCGGGTCGGTCAGCACCGCGTTCACGGCGCCGGGGCAGGTCGTTCCGAACGAGTCTCGTTATGCCTACATCACGCCGCGGGCCAAGGGGATCATCCGGGAGGTTCATGCTCAGATTGGCCAATTCGTCCACAAGGGCGATCTGCTCGTGACCATCGACAGCTCGGAAGTGGCCAACGGACGCCTCAATTTAATGAACGCCTTGATGCGTCTGGAGGTCGCCCAAGCGAAGCTCAACTGGCAAGAGACGGTTTATCACAACGCCCTGGATCTGATTGAAGCGTTGCGCGAGAATCCCGATCCCGATGAGGTCCAGAAGAAGTTCGGCACACGGCCGATCGGCAAGATCCGCGAGCAGCTGCTGACGGCCTACTCCCAATATCATCTGGCGCACATCACTTCTCAACGTTACCAGGACTTGAGCAAGAAAGACGCCGTGCCGTTGGCCCTCGCCCAGGAGAAGCAAGGCGCCTATCAAGTTGAAAAGGCGACCTTCCAAGGGATGATGGATCGGATGTCCTTCGAGGTCACGCTCGACTACACCCTCGCGCGGCAAGAACTCCGTGAGGCGCGAACCGCGGTTAAAGTTGCTCGGGAAACGCTCCGAGTTTACGGCGTGCCAATCGATAAGATTGCCGAGCAATTCAAGTCGGGGGAACTGGCTGGTAATCAACAACGACACCAACCTAAGAAAACGCTCCAGGAAGCCGCGGAGTCGATGATCTCGCCTACGGTCGATGTTGCTGACCTGTTGAAAGCTGAAGGGGAACCGGTAAGCACCTACGAGTTGCGCGCCCCATTCGACGGCACGGTCATGGAGCGCGATCGGATCGTCCCCGGACTCGCGGTGGATGGGACGCACCGGCTCTTTACCATGGCAGGTCTCGACACGGTGTGGCTGGAGGCCTACGTCCATGAGAGCGATTTCGACCTGCTCAGTCGTAGCAAGGGAGGGCGGGTTGAGTTCACGTCGCCCGCCTACCCCGACGAGATCTTCAAGGGCCGCGTCCTTTACACCGGCGACATGGTCGATCCCCAGAGTCGGATGGTTCGTTTGCTGGCCACCGCCCCAAATCCCGAAGGCAAGCTCAAGCCGGGAATGTTCGTCAACATTGAGATCCAAAGTGAGGACGTCCGTGAAGTGCCGAAGATCCCCGCTTCGGCCCTGCTGAGCGATAACGACGTTTTCTACGTCTTCGTCCAAACCGATTCGGAGCACTTCGAGCGTCGTCAGGTGACGGTCGGACGCCGCTCGGGAAAGGAGGCGGCCATCGATCGCGGTCTCCAACCGGGAGAACGTATTGTTGTCCAGGGCGCCTTCGAATTAAAGTCCAAGGCGCAAGCCCATCGTTCTGGCGCCGATTGATTTTCCGATCCCCAAGGAGAAAGGCTCTGTGTTCGACAATCTGATTCGCGCCTCCTTGAACAATCGTGCTCTTATCGTTTTGCCGCTCGCCGCTTTGATCGTCGGCGGCGTGTGGTCGGCCCTGCATCTGCCCATCGACGCCCTCCCCGACATTAGCCCAACAGTTGTCCCTGTTCTGACCGACGCTCCGGCGCTGGGACCGGACGAAGTGGAGCAATTCATCACTATTCCTGTCGAGAATGGGGTCAACGGGATCCCCAATATCGTGGAAGTGCGCTCGATCTCGCAGCAAGGGCTGTCCCTGGTCTGGCTGATTTTTCAGGATGGGACCGACATCTATTGGGCGCGCTCCCAGGTTAACCAGCGGCTGCCCGAGATCTGGGCCTCCATCCCCCCCGGTTTCGGCCGGCCCGAAATGGGACCGATCGCTACCGGACTGGGCGAGATCTTTCAATTCGAGGTGAAGAACGCACCGGACAATCCGCACCCGTTATCGTTGATGGAGCTGCGGACGATCCTCGATTGGGAAGTGGCGCGGCCACTCAAGAGTGTTCCAGGCGTCATCGAAGTCAACTCCTTCGGCGGCGATCTGAAGACGTATCAGGTGCAAGTCGATCCCCAACGGATGATGGCCCGCAACATCTCCATCAACCAGGTGTTCGACGTTCTCCGGCAGAACAATAGCAACGCCGGGGGCGGCTATACCGAGAACAACGGCGAGGTCCGCATCGTGCGCGGCGAAGGACTCCTCCGCACGCTCGAAGACATGGACAACGTCGTTCTCGATGCGACTCCCGAGGGAACGCCGATCTGCATACGCGATGTCGGGCAATCCGTCAACGCGCCGATGATTCGCCGCGGCGCCGTCACTCGTGATGGCAAAGGCGAGTCGGTCACCGCCATCGTCTACATGCTCATCGGCGAGAACGCACGGGTGGTGGTTGGGCGCATCGAGAGAAAACTGGAAGAGATTCGCGCCAAGATCCGTCCGAAGGGCGTGATCGTCGATACGTTTTACAATCGCAGCACACTGATCGTCAAAGCGATCGACACAGTCGGCCATAACTTGGCCGAGGGGGCCGTGCTGGTCATCCTTGTGTTGCTGGTGATGTTGGGCAACCTGCGAGCAGGGCTGATCGTGGCAGCGGCGATCCCGTTGTCGATGCTCTTCGCCGGCAATCTGATGCTTTATTTCGGCATCGCCGGCAGTCTGATGAGTCTCGGGGCCATCGATTTCGGACTGATCGTCGATAGCTCCGTCATCGTCATGGAGAACTGCGTCAGCCACCTGGCACATGCTCGTCCGGATCGCTCACTCTCGGAGATCGTCCGCGATGCGGTGCTGGAGGTCCGTAAGCCGGTCGTCTTCGGTGTGGCTATCATTACCCTGGTCAATCTGCCGATCCTGGCGCTGGAGGGAGTCGAGGGCAAGATGTTCCGGCCGATGGCCCTGACGCTCATCTTTGCCTTAACCGGCTCGTTGTTGCTCTCGTTGACGGCGACGCCGGTCCTGGCCTCGTATTTCCTCCGCAAGGGCGCCCACGAAAAAGAGACACTGGTTATCCGTTGTTCCAAACGGATCTATGAGCCGTTCCTCAAGATCATCCTCGCCCGTCCGCTGCTGGTTGCTGGCGCCGCACTCGCTGCCTTGGCGCTGACTGTACCCATTGTTCTTCGACTCGGAGGCGAGTTCATCCCCCGGCTCGACGAGGGTGATCTTCTCGTCGTTATGACAGGCCCGACAAGTACTTCGCTGTCACAGAGGACCGAGCAAACGCTGCGACTGGAACGCGCACTGTGCGAGCGCTTCCCCGACGAGATTCGCGCGGTCATCTGCCGAACGGGACGCCCGGAGATTGGCATCGATCCGGCGCCCTTCAACCAGACCGACATTCTCATCTTCCTGACCGAGTATGATACCTGGACGCAAGTCAAGGACAAAGACGAGATGATCCGCGAAGTGGAGAAAACGTGCCAGGAACTGACTCCTGGATGTGAGCTGAACTTTACTCAACCGATTGAGAATCGCTTCAACGAAATGATTTCGGGGGTCCGGGCCGATCTGGGCATCACGCTGTTCGGCGACGATCTGAACGTGCTGGACGAGAAATCGCACGCCATCGCCGATGCGTTGCGAAAGGTGCCAGGAGCGCAGGACATCACAGTCCGGCCAATCACGGGATTGCCGTATCTGCGCGTGATCGTCGATCGGGCACGGATCGCCCGCTACGGAATCAATGCAACGCGCGTCCTAGACGCCGTGCAGGCGCTAGGTGGCGTGACCATTGGCCAGGTGGTCGTCAACCAGCGGCGCTTCGACCTCCAGGTTCGCTATGGACCGACTTACCGCAATGACATCGATTCCATCCGCAAATTGAAAATCGGCGATGTCAAAGGCCGCATGATCCCTCTTGAAGATTTGGCCGACATTCGCCTGGAAGACGGCATTTACGAGATCAACCGCCGAGACCGCCATCGCTGCGGCATCGTCCAGGCTAATGTCCGCGGTCGCGACCTCGCTGGCTTCGTGGCTGCCGCCAAGCGACAAGTTACCGCGGACATTTCTCTGCCGCAGGACTACTACCTGGAGTGGGGAGGCACGTTCAAGAACCTTGAGGCAGCCACGCGGCGGCTGGCCATCGTCACGCCGGTGGCCTTGGTGCTTATCTTCATTCTGCTTTATGGCACGTTCCATTCGGTGCGACTGGGATTGCTCATTTTCCTATCTGTGCCGTTCGCTGCCATTGGTGGCATCTTCGCGCTGTACCTCCGTGGACTCGATTTCAGCATCTCGGCTGGGGTCGGCTTTATCTGCCTGTCTGGAGTGGCAGTGCTGGACGGCCTGGTCCTTATCACCGCCGCCCGCACGCATGTCGAAGAGGGGATGCCGGTTCACGAGGCTGCCTACCAGGCCGCCCTGAGCCGTTTGCGTCCGGTGCTGATGACGGCATGCGTGGCGACTCTCGGATTCATTCCCATGGCGCTCTCGACGACGTCCGGAGCCGAGGTGCAGCGTCCGCTGGCCACGGTCGTCATCGGTGGCTTGGTGACAAGTACGCTCTTGAATCTCGCTGTCGTGCCGGCGATTTATCACTGGTTCGATTCGGGAACCCATACGAGCGATCCGCGAACGCTCTGACCAATCGGGTGATCGCGCATGTTGAGGTGACCGTGGTGGGCCCGGCAGCCTTGAATGAGGCCCAAGCGGTCTATCCCGATGTGGTACTTCTGAGTGGTTTATCCGGCAGTTAGCTATACGAGTTGCGGCACCTCCTCTTTAGGAGGTACGCCAGAACGATCCTCGATTCGCTCAACATGCTCCGCCGGGGCGGTCGTGCGTGTCTGGCGGGGTGGCTGGGCGGCCTCGCCCCGATCCACGACTTCAACCCACTGCTGCAGATGGCCAGCGGCGTGTACCTGAGCTTCTTCGGCAGCTTCGTGTTCGGGACGCCGGCTTTCCCCCTGTCGGACGTCCCGCTTCAAGCGATCGCCGCCGACATCGCGGTCGGTCGCTACCGGGCGAAACCGTCCCGGGTATTCCGGTTCGAGGACATCCGCGAGGCGCACCGAGCGATGGACGCGAACGAGGCCAGTGGGAAAATTGACGTGGTGATCTGATGTGCCGCATCATAGCTGCGCGGCTCGGGGTGGATTGAAAGGGTCGCGAGGGTGGGTGAGACTGCCTCGACTGAAAATTACTTTTCCTTAAGGAAAGGTTTCCTGTCTTGACTCACACTCAATCGAGTGTGAAATATAACCTATCTCTTGGGGCCCTCGATGGTGCCGACTTCGGCAAAGATAGGATCATTAATAGCAATCTCATAGCATGAAGAGCACGAATGCAGCTTTTCACTTTCTCATTCGAAGATTGCGAGTCAATTGGTGGGTAGTTTCTGGCGATGTCTGGTTCATCCATTCCTCGGCTTGCCATTAGCATGGCTGGGCATCGCCCTGCTCGCGCCCTCACTTGCACATGGAGGCTGTGACTATCCACTCCATATCGAAAGCAGGGCGGTCGATGCTCCAGACAGTTTACCGACCGCGCCCAAGTCCGGAACTCTGCCGCTGAGCAGACCCTGTTCCTGCACTGGCCCACACTGCTCGCGACAACCGCTGGCCCCTTCGGCTCCAACTTCGATCGACTTCGTGAAGATTTCGGAATGGGGCAACCTGCTCCCGCGCCTGCTCGTGAGTCCGCCCCAGAATGATACATGGGCACCGGAAGCCACGTTATTGCGTCCAATGCAGCATCCGTCTCCTATCTATCATCCTCCTCGTCTCCTTCTCTGATCTTCTCTTGACCGCATCACACTGACAATCTGCAAGCACTCGCGCGTCAGCGCTGAAGAAGCGTATTTGCGCATGCGCGGCTCCGCGATGCAAACCCGTCGGTCGCCCTTCGTGCAGTCTTTATCCGAAATGAAAGCAGCGATCTTCTCGCGCTCTTTTCGGGTCGTGGCTAAACGAAACAAAGCCGTCCCACGATAGGGTACCGTGGCCGTACGTCCTGGTTCGCCCAGCGTATTACTCGTTCTCCATAGTGAAGGAGTTTTCCTCATGACTCGTCCTCGTTCCGCGTTCACCCTGATCGAGTTGTTGGTAGTGATCGCCATCATCGCCATCCTCATTGGCCTGCTGTTGCCGGCCGTGCAGAAAGTGCGTGCAGTGGCCGCCCGCGCCCAATGCCAGAACAATCTTAAACAAATCGGTCTGGCCCTGCATAACTTCCACGACGTCAACAAGCACTTCCCCTTTGGGAAAGGTCCGAGCTACGCTGGCTATCCTGTATGGGCGCGCTGGTCCACACACAGCCAGATCCTGCCGTACTTGGAGCAGGGCAACGTATACAACGCCCTCAATTTCGCTTTTCCGCCCAATACGGGCGACATGCAAGCTCCGGAAACGGGGGTTGCCTGAATGCCGGCCTTTACGAATCCCGGTGGGATTAACGCGGCCTGCAATACGCTCATTAAAACATTCCTGTGTCCCTCGGACCCCGCCCCGGAGATGACGGTGGCGGCAAATGGCGTTCCCTATCCCAACAACAACTACCGGGGCAGTCAGGGAACGAGCTTTTTGTGAGACCTCGGTGACTCTGCTCAGTTGAGCAGCACGATCGCTCCGGGTGTGACGCCCAATGGAGTCTTTTACAATGCGAGCCAGGTGAGTATCGCGCAGATTACCGATGGCACGAGCCAGACCGCCATGTTCAGTGAACACTTGCGCGGCGGCCGTCTTGGTGTCAATCCGCGCGGTACGAATGTGATCTTTATTATGCCCAACCAATCGACGCTGGCGGGGACACTTTCCGCTTGCCAGAGCATCAACCCGAAAACGGGCCTACTGATGTGCATGGACATGGGCGAATGCTGGGCCATGGGAGAGGACTGTTGCACGCAGTACAACCACGTCTCGACGCCGAACACGTTGTTCTGTGCGGGTGCGCCGTTTCCGGGAGGCATGCAGAACATGGCTATGGATTCGCCGCCCTCCAGCGCCCATACCGGCGGGGTCAATGTCCTGTTCTGCGATGGCTCGGTGCATTTCGTCACCGATTCGATTTCATTGCCGACCTGGCAGGCTCTGGGAACGCGCAACGGCGGTGATTTGGTTGGTTCGGATTTCTGAGGAGAAGAGCGATGCTGACGAATCTTGGTTCACGTTTGTCCCCAACCGTGATCCGCTTCATCATCCTCGTATTGCCGCTGGCCCTCCTGGCCAGCGGCGGCTGCGGTTGGAGGAAACGCAATATCCCCTCGACAGGCACCGCCCGGGAAGGCTTGGAGACGGCGCTGACGGCCTGGCAAAACGGCCAACAGGTAGGGAGGATCGAAACGGATTCCACGCCGGTTCAGGTAGTGGACTCCAGCTGGGGCAAAGGGCAGAAACTGACCGGATACGAGATCCTCGAAGAAGTGACGCGCGAGGATGGCAGACGCTGCTTCAAAGTACGCCTGCAACTCCAGAAACCACCCACTACTCAGGAAGTCCAGTATCTCGTTGTGGGTAAGTCGCCACTGTGGATCTACCGAGAGGAAGATTACCAGCGTCTTCAAGGATGGGAAGGCACCAAGTAAGCATGGTCACCATCGATCATGCGGACGGTTGAGAGCGGGGATGCGAGGGGGTAACCCAATGTCCTTAACTGATTCCATCTCCTCCGCCCATGATTCAGCGGGGGATGCTCCCTCAGCTCGCTTATCCCCTTGGGTAGCGGTGCGCGTACTGGTCGTCCGTTCGCGTTTCTTCCTCGTGTTGCTGGGCGTGTTGCTGGTAGTCGGCTCCTGGCCCACTCTACGGAATTACTGGCAGCGTTTGAGAGTAGCGCAATCTGCAGTGAGGAGAGGGATGGCCGACGACATGGAATTCTGGTGTCCCATGTGTCCGGGAGTCGTCTCGGACTGGCCCGGCAACTGTCCGGTGTGCGACATGGCGCTGGTTCGCCGCAAAAAGGGAGAAGCCGTGCCGCTGCCAGACGGCGTGCTGAGGCGCATGCAATTCTCGCCTTATCGTGTGCAACTCTCCGGCATCCGTACCGTCGCCGTCGAGTATCGACCTTTGCGCCGCGAAGTCGTACTGGTCGGCCCCGCAGAACGATCAACCACCACTTTCCCTGTTGCCGTTCGCGCTGAGGTGTCTGCTTCCGACATTCCATTCTTGACCGAGGGACAGTTTGTCGAGGTTAGTGCCAAGGAATTGCCAGACCACGCGCCCTTTCGCGGGAGGATCACACGCCTCGGCGAGCCGACAGCATCAGCTGTTGGGCGGACCGTGCGTCTGGAGATTGACGATCCCGCGAGCGAATTGTGTCCGGGAACATTGGTAACGGCCCGCGCCGAGACCCCGCTTTCACTCTTGCCGTGGTGGCGAAGCGCCGTGACCGAGGAGGAGTGCAAAGAAAGCGCCGTCGTGATGGCGTTGCACATGCTTCTGACCCCCGGCGTGCCTAACGTCTCTGGCGGCGTCTATTCCCTGCTGCGTCAGTCAGGCAGGCAAGCGATACTCGCCGAGGGGTATGGCTTGGCAGTGCCATGCAGTGCAGTCATCGATCACGGATCGCGCAAGGTGGTTTTTGTTGAGAGTGGGATGGGAATGTTCGATGCCGTCGAGATCGAGGTCGGTCCGCGCTGCGGCGACTATTATCCGGTGCTGCGCGGCCTGGAAGCTGAGCAGCGCGTGGCCGCGATCGGCGGGTTCTTGCTCGACACCGAGATATGGCTCAGTCACGACTTGACCACCGCCCCCTTCGGCGCCAGCAGTGGCACCGGCGCACCGGCACCCGCCGCACCAACCGGGACACCTGGTTCACTGTCTGAGGCGGATCGACTGCTGGCCACCAAGCAGAAGATTTGCCCGGTAAGTGGAGAGCCGCTCGACTCGATGGGGGGGCCTGTCCGCGTGGTCGTGGGAGGCCGGACGGTGTTCGTTTGCTGCAAGGGCTGCGAGGAGCCACTACGTAAGGAACCTGCTAAGTATCTCTCGAAATTGCCGGCCAAGTGAAACGAGAGGCAGCTTATGATCGAACGCCTCATCGAATTATCAATTCGCAATCGCTGGCTTGTTATCGCCGCTGGCCTGCTCCTTGCGCTCTGTGGACTGTACGCCGTTTATCGTACGCCGATCGATGCCATTCCCGATCTATCCGAGAATCAGGTGATCGTCTTCACGGAATGGCCCGGCCACAGTCCGCCGGAGATCGAAGGGCAAGTCACCTATCCGCTGTCGTTGCATCTGCAAGGATTGGCAGGCGTTCGCGTCGTTCGATCATCGAGCGATTTCAACTTCTCGATGATTAGCATCATCTTCGAGGACGACGTGGATGCGGCGGCGGCCCGCGCGGAAGTGGCCGAGCGTCTGACCCGCGCCAGCGATGCTCTGCCGCCAGGGGTAACGCCGGCCCTAGCGCCGGACGCTGCGGCGACGGGACAGATTTTTTGGTACACCGTCGAAGGCGCCGGCTACGAGCTCGCCCGGCTGCGCGCCGTGCAAGATTGGTACGTTCGCCCGCAGTTATCTTCGGTTCCGGGTGTGGCCGAGGTCGCCAGCGTCGGCGGATATGTCGGCGAGTATGCCATCGAGGTGGACCCGCGACGAATGCAAGTGATCGGCGTGAAACTGGCGGACGTGCTTCAGGCCGTGTCCCGCTCCAACGCTGCGGTCGGCGGCGATGTCATCCACAAGGCCAACGCCGAGTACATCGTCCACGGCGTCGGCTGGCTCGGCCAATCCGGCGAACCGGCAGCTGACGCCGCTAGTTCGCCCCTCCAAGTCTTGCGCGATCTGGAAAATGTGCTGGTGTCGCGCTCGTCCGGTGGCGTCGTCCGGCTCAAAGAAGTGGCGACGGTCAGACTCACTCCCGCTCCACGCCGCGGCGTCCTCGAAAAAGATGGCAATGAAGTGGCCGGCGGCGTTGTCCTCATGCGCCAGGGGGAAAACGCCCTTGAAGTGACAAGCCGACTCAAGGACAAGATTCGCGAATTGCAAACCGGCTTGCCGCCCAACGTTCGCATTGTCCCGTTCTACGACCGTGTTCCCCTCATTCGCGGCGCCATCGGCACCGTGACCGGTACATTGATCGAGGCCATCCTGACGGCGACGGTCTGCGTGCTGCTGGTACTGCTGCACTTCCGCACTTCCTTCGTCATTGCCCTGACTCTGCCGCTGTCGGCCCTGTCCTCGTTCCTCATCATGTGGCTGCTGCGCCGATTCGGCATCGCCGACATCCAGACCAACATCATGTCGCTGGCTGGCATCGCTATCTCCATCGGCGTGCTGGTCGATTCGTCGATTGTCATGGCCGAGAACGTCATGCACTGCCTGCACCAGCGCTTCGGCGATCAGCCAGTGACAGGCGACGTGCGTGAACTGGTGCTATCCGCTTGCCGCACGGTCGGCCGGCCGATCTTTTTCTCGGTCGTCATCATGCTCTTGTCGTTTTTGCCGGTGTTCGCGCTGGGTGGCATCGAGGGCAAGATGTTTCGGCCGCTGGCTTTCACCAAATGCTTCGCCTTGGTGTCGGTCGCTGTGCTGGCGGTCACGCTAGTGCCGGCCCTGTGTACACTGTTCATCCGCGGCCGGCTGCGCGGCGAGACGGATAGCTGGCTAGTGCGCGGCGCTATCTCGGCCTATCGCCCCATGCTCTCCTTCGCACTCGATCATCCAGTAGCTATTGTCTGGTTCGTGGGCGTGACGTTCCTGGTCGGCTTCGCGCCGTTGGGTTATCGCTGGATCTTTCTGGCGGCATTGGCGTTCGCACTTCTCGGCAGCTTGTACGCGGCCAGGCAGACGCTCAGCCGAGTCGCCGTCACGCTCAGTCTGGGGATCATCGCTCTGATCGCGCAAGCCTACATCGCTCCCTTGGGCTACGAACCGATCCCGCCGCTAGACGAAGGCATGATTATGGACATGCCCATTACGGTGCCGTGGGCCTCGGTGGCACAAGCCGCCGACGATCTAAAGGCCCGCGACATGATTTTCTGCCGGTTTCCCGAAGTGGATATGGTCGTAGGCAAGGCCGGCCGCGCCGAAACATCCACCGATCCGGCGCCATTGGACATGATCGAGACGATGGTGAATTTTCGTCCGCCCGAGATTTGGCCGCGACGCAAGCTGCGTCCCGCCGACGCCGAACAGCTCGCACGGCTTATCCTCGATGAACTGTCGAAAACTGGGCTGCTAGCCGACCCTGGCGACGAGACAATACGAGCGGGTCTGGTCAATGAAGCGGTGATGGCCGTGCTGCCGATGTTTGACGCCCAGATGCGCGAGTATGCCTACCAGCGGAACCAGGAGTTCGAGAACGTGCTGGGCCATCGCCTGATGCTGGTCTCGAGGGAACGCCTGATGCAGGTGCTGGCGGAGAACGGATCGCTGCGGCCCGACATCAGCGACATGGACAAAGCGCGTCTGACCGAAGCGGAACGCCAGAGCGAGCTGGAACGAAACGGCTATCCGCTACGCCTGGCCCGCGACCTGACGCCGGAGGATGTCGGCCTGTTGGTCCGCGACGCCCTTCGCCGCTTGGAGAAATTGGGGTTTTTGCAACCGGGTAGCGATCCGTACCGATATCGTCCCGGACTTCTGGCGCGCGCCGTAAAAGAGATCGATCAGCTTCTCGACGGCAGCGCGCCCGATCTGATCGGACATCTTCACGACCGCCTCACGGCCGATCGTACAACCGCCTGGCGCGAACACATTCAGAAACTAAATGACGAATTGCCTTCACGGGCCGCGGGGCTTTTTCTCTACCTCACGGTGGAGGAACTGAGCGCACGTACGACCGTCCTCGATCCGGAAGTTTCGCATTACGTTCAGAAGCGCCGCCGCGTCCGCCTTGACGTTCCGACCGTCACGACGATGGAACACAATCACATGGGGCAGCATCACTATGCTCACTCGTCGAACGAGGGCGGAAATCCGCAGCCGATGCGCATGGAGCACGTTATGCGCTCGCCGACCATCCCGCCGCTGGCTCCGCCCCCGGCTCTGGGTCGTCTTCAGGAAGATCTGAAACGCCGCATTGTCGAGCAAATCGTGCTTTGGCCCGCCGAGCGCATGGAGCTGGCCGGTTTCGGCGGCGAGCTGGATCGGGCCATGCAGATGCCGGGCTGGACCAATGTCTGGACCATGCCCATCCAGAACCGCGTGGACATGCTTTCCACCGGCGTCAATACAACGGTCGGCGTGCGCGTCCTGGGCCGGCAGCTAGACGATGTGATTCGCGCAACCGAAGAAGTGGCGGCCATCGTGGCCAAGGTGCCCGGCGCGGCCAATGTGGTGGCCGACCGTCTGCGCGGCAAGGGCTATCTGCAAATCAATCCCGACCGCGAACGGGCAGCTCGACTGGGCGTGCGCGTGGACGACATCAACGAAGTGGTCGAAGTCGCCCTGGGCGGGAAGGTGGCGACGCAAACGCTGGAAGGGCGCGAACGCCATGCCGTGCGCGTTCGCTACTGTCCCGAATGGCGGGCCGACGAGGAATCGGCCCGCGCTTTGCCGGTGCCCGTGCTTCGTTCACCCGGCCGCTACGTTCGCCTCACCGAGGTGGCGGACGTGCGCATTGCTGAGGGTCCAGCGACAATCAAGAGTGAAAATGGCCTGTTACGCAATTACGTTCGCCTCAACGTGCGCGGCCGGGACAGCAGTGGTTTTGTGGAGGAAGCGCGACGCGCCGTCGCCGCTCGCGTCCAGCTGCCTCCCGGCGTCTTTCTCGAATGGACTGGCCAGTTCGAGCATGAGCAACGCGCCGGCAACACCCTGATGCTGATTCTGCCCGTTGTGATCTTGCTTATCTTCCTCGTGTTGTGGATGACGTATCACGATTTGGCGGATGCGGCGCTGATGATGATGGCGGTGCCGGGAGCGCTGGCGGGCGGCGTCTTCGCCCAGTGGTTGTTCGGCTTCAAGTTCTCGGTGACGGTCTGGGTCGGCTACATCGCCTGCTTCGGCATGGCCACGGCCACCGGCATCATCATGCTCGTCTATCTGCGCGAGGCCATCGCCCGCGCCGGCGGACTGGAAAAACTGACAATGGAGCAACTGCGCCAGGCGGTGATGAACGGGGCAGTGCATCGCCTGCGTCCCAAGCTGCTGACCGAAGGCACGATGATTCTCGGCCTGGCCCCGCTGTTGTGGAGCAGCGGCGTCGGCGCCGAAGTCGTCAAACCGATGGTCGTGCCGGTGCTGGGCGGCATCCTTATCGCTGATGAAGTGATCGATTTGTTCTTACCCGTGTTGTTCTACTGGGAGCGCCGTCGTCGTTGGCATCGGTTGCAAACTACCGGCAACGATGCCAAGTTACGCAAGAAGGCTGCGTTCACCTTGGGCAATCTCGGCGCCACCGATCCCGCGTCGGTAATTCCCGCGTTGACCGCAGCCCTCAAAGATGCCGATCCTGCCGTGCGCTGCGAGGCGATCCTGGCTCTTGTTAAATATAGCTTCGGTGCCCAGGAAGCCATCCCCGCCCTCACAGAGGTTCGAGAGAAGGACCGTGACGCCAAGGTCCGTGCATGCGCCGCCAAGGCCCTGGACAAACTCAAGGACGGGAAATGACCGGGTAGGAAGTCCTTAACTGACTGAATCTGTCGAGGCTGCTTCGTTGCTGCCATGGCGCGTGATGACATCGAGGAAAACAGCAGTAGCCGCAAAATGAGGGCTTGCGGCTACCGCTGTTTATTAACCACTTTGATGCCGGCATCCAATTTACCAGTCTTATGCGAATGTTCCCATTAGAGTACTATGAAGCCATAAGTAACACACTTATGGCAAAGGTCAAGAACTTACCCATTTTCAACCAGCTCCGCAAGTACCGCAAGGCCCGTGGTCTCAATCAGTGCCAAGTCGCTCGCATCCTCGGATTAGCCGACTCCAGCTCCGTTTCCCAATGGGAGCGAGGAGTCTGCTTGCCGAGTCTGAAGAACCTGTTCCGCTTGGCCGCACTCTACAGGACGCTGGTGGATGCGCTTTACATCGACACCTTGCGCAAGATCCGCAAGGAGATTCAGAGGCGAGAGGTCGATCTGAAACCGCACAAAGCCAATGCCCGCTGATCGGCCAGAGACGTGCATGAGGTCGGTTCCACGATCGGCCCGGATGCGCGATGCTTACCGCAGAATGCTGCGAAGACCGGAGTTCGGCGACCAGGAGATCAACGCGATGCGAGAGGACATGGTTCGGCTTGCACGAACGAGGTGCGAACACGCCTGGCGCAAGTGGTTTTACTGACTATGCAAAACCAGCGAACACACAAGCAATGGTGGGCCCCTGTCTGGACGGGCCTCGTGATAGATGCAGAGGCAAAGCACTTTCGGGCGATGAAGAGCGCTGTTTGGCTATACCTCTATTTGTTGCTTAACGCCAATCGAAAGACCGGCCTCCTCATGCGAAAGATCAACACGGTGAGCAGCGACATGGGCGTCACCCGCGACATGGTGTTGCGGTGGCTCAAGGTCTTGCGGAGCAGCGGCTACGTCGAGACCCTCAGCACCGGCCGGTCGCTCACCATCCAGGTGGCACGATGGAAGGTGCTCGCAGGAGTTGGAAAAACCCAACTTCAGAAGTCGGACATTTCCAACTTCAGCGGTGGGAAATATCCAACCAGTCGGCAATCTCCTGTTCCGGCAATTCCCCTTCGCATCGGAGCCGTTGCGGGCTCAAAAGCGGAGGGTAACGATACGAATATTAAAAAAAATAATAATAACGATCGATACGATGGCAGTGGCAATAAGCTGAGGGAGCGAGAATTCACCAGCATCGGCGCCAGCATCCGGCAAGAACGGCTCGCGCAGGAATTAGCCAAAGCACTGAGCGACGCAGCCGGCATAAACCTCTACCGGTTCTACGCCACCAAGTATCCCGAATGGCTGTTACGGAAAGTGCTGGCGGAGGTGGAGGCCATGCCCACCGAACGGATCAATAAAAGTCGAGCCGCGTTATTTAACTATCTCGTGCAACAGTATGCCAAAGGAGCCATCGATAATTCTGGCCGTTAATCAAGGTACCCGATACATCGGTTTCGCCGCGTTCCAAGGGCCCGAGCTGCTTGACTGGGGCGTGAGGAACATTTCCGCCAGAACGCCACGCGGGACAATCAGAGGCGCCGGCCAAATCGTCAAGGAAGCCATTGAACGCTTCCAGCCCGATGCGTTGGCCGTCAAACGCCTCCATGTGAGCCGAACCTCGACTACTCTTGATCGGCTGACCGATTCGATCCGGGAGCTATCGCGCCGCCGAAAAATCACGGTCCAAGAGTATTCGATCACGGAATTGAAAAACATCCTCTGCTCCCAAGCAACGGGCAACCAGCACCGCCTCGCCGCAGAAGTGGTTGCCACGTACCCCGTCTTGAGCCACGACTTCCAGCAGGAAATGGCCAACCGTCGTCCTTACTACGTCCGAATGTTCGAGGCTGTCGCCCTGGGAATCGCTTGTTACCGACTATCCGGAGAATAGAGCAAAAACAATTAACCGCAGGCTGGGCGCGGCCGGTTCCACCGGTCACGGGCAGCTTGCAAAGGAGTATGGACACAAAACACATCCGAATACTCGCCATTGATCCCGGCACACGGTTGATGGGAGTCGCTTTCTTCGACGGGGGCAAACTCATCTATCACGCAGTGGAAGTAATCGCGAAAGAGCCATCGCCACAGCGGACACTGCAACGGGCCCGAGATGCCGTGGTCCGACTGATGGACGATTTTGAGCCAAACCTGGTCGCCGTAGAGCGGACGTTCTTCAAGCAGAACCGTAACACCGCCTTGCTCAATGTCTTGTTCGACGAGATTCGATCCGTCTCCCGTCGGAGGGATGTCGCGTTTGTCAGCTTTGCCCCTTCGACCGTCAAGAAGTTCACTGCAGGCGACGGCTGGGCCAGCAAGAAGCAGGTGGCAATGGCTGTCGTCTCGAAATTCCCAGAACTCAAGGTCTTTTTGGGCCAGGACCGAGGCTGGAAGGAACGCTTTCACATGAACATGTTTGACGCCGTAGCACTGGGGATCGTGGTAATGACGGGGCTGCTCACTGGGTCGCCGCCTGTTGCCGTACGCCGCTAAAGGTGATTCGAAGCAACGTTGAGAATCAAAGAGAAGAGGTGAGGAGGACTGCACTCGTACCCCCGTTGAAATGGCATGGCGGCAAACACTATCTTGCCAGGCGCATCGTCGCGTTGATGCCGCAACATACTCACTACGTTGAGACGCATGGGGGCGGACTCGCCGTCCTACTCGCCAAACCGTGCGAGGGCATCAGCGAAGTAGTAAACGACCTGAATGGCGACCTCGTCACCTTTTGGCGCTGTCTTCAAGATCCGATCGCCTTCGGAGTCATGCAGCGCATGCTGTCCACTGTGCCGTTCGCTCGCAAAGAGTGGGAAGAAGCGGAAGCACGGCACAGCAACGCGGCCGTGGGCCGGGCCATCGCCTTCTTCATCCGCGTTCGCCAATCCCTTGCTGGCCGGGGCGCCTCCTTTCAGCCCTTATCGAAAACGCGCACGCGCCGGGGCATGAACGAACAAGTAAGCGCCTGGTTGACCGCCATCGAAGGTTTGCCAGCCGTCCATGCCCGCTTGCGGCGTGTTGTTATCGAGAATATCGACGCCCTGGAACTGATCCGACGCGAGGATGGTCCGCAATCGCTTTTCTACGCCGATCCGGTGTATCTGCAATCGACCCGAACCGCTCGGAGCGCATATGGTCAATACGAAATGTGCGAACAAGATCATCAAAACTTACTGGACACGCTTGCTGGTATCAAGGGCCGATTCCTCTTGAGCGGGTATCGGTCGGAGCTCTACGACGCCGTTGCCGAACAGCATGGTTGGCGGCGGGTCGATTTTGACCTGCCCAACAACGCGGCGAGTGGAAAGAGCAAGAGGCGAATGATCGAATGCGTTTGGATGAACTATTAGTGGGATCCAGCGTGTCTCCAGCAGTTCGTAGTTGAACCCCACCGCCACGAGTTTCCCTTTAACTTGCTTGGCATCAGTTGTCCCTCATACTGGCCAGGTGTCCTCGTGCTGGCATACGAGACCAAGAATCGGACGGCAGGGCGGTTAACCAGGCAAGGAGCCCAAGAGCATGGCAAGAGCTATCGCAACCAGTATCGCGTTTCCCTTCGTCAGCAGCACAAAAAAATACCCGAACCAAGGGTTCGGGTGGGTGCCTGAAGAAGACAAGCGGGTTAATTGCAGTCCGGGTAGGCTCACGGGTCAGCTCGGCTCCCATACTACCACCCAGCGCCCGACCAGGCGACGGGCTTCTTCGAACTTGCGGATCGTCACCCGCCGTTCGCCACGCAGTGGGTCGAGGAGAATCACATACTGACGGGTGAACCGCAGGGGGATGACAGCGTGCGTTTCGTCTACCCGATCGATAGGCCGGCGAAACAGAAATACAATCGGAAAGCGCTGCTCGTTGACCAGCTCGGTCAAGCGGGCAAGGTCCAGCTGCTCTTCAACCGCCCGTAACCCATAGAGCCGCGCCAGCCGACTGATTTCGGCTGGTGTAAGACCGCCTTCCTGCAGATCGGTTTGCTGCACGAGTTCGGCTTCACTGACCTGTGTGCCTTGATAGGACAGGACCATTCGCAGACAGGCGATGGCGCAGGCATCAGGCCTTTCTTGCCCGACGAAAGGCGGCTTCGAGTTCATGGCGTTTCTCCCGAGATAACCGCATTCCTGCCGCCCGCACCTGCTCCTGTGGCGTGGCACTGACCACGGCCCCGGTCGCAGCATCAACGACTACCATGCCCACGTTTCCCACTACCCCGTACCCAGGGCTGGTGAGGAGGGCCGGTACGACCCACACGTCAACATTCGGCAACCTAATCCGGTACGGCTCCCCGCCGACGTAGCTGGTGCCGTAGTGCAGCAGGCAGTGCTCGTGGACAGCGATCTGCACGGCCTCTGCTGCCTTCGACCCACCAGAGTCGGCCTTCGGCTCGTTACACCCAGCCTTCTGCTTGGTCTTCAACGTATGTATGCTTCTCTGGCTCATGGGATGATCCTCCAACTGCGGAGCGCTCATACTTCTCCTGCACCGAGCAGGAGACTGAAGCACCCCTCCTGCCCCTCGCACTCTACCTACTGACCGCTACGGTCCGTCTTATACATGGTAGGAATCAATCGGTGGGAACGCATCCTGACCTGAAACACGGCAGCGATATGCCTGACGATCCTTGCTGCTGATTGCCGTCCCAAATGTAAAAGTGCTTCGATTTCTTTCTATACATAACATCTTGTAATGTCAATGGTTACGTCGCGCATCACTGCGACGCCAAGCTATGTAGGTAGAGCGATCTGTCGGTGGCGAAACGCAAGTTAGCGAAGAGGTGGCGCTTTTCGCGCAGCGATTTTGGCTCACCCTTTGACCGCTGACGAGCTGGGAGCAAGTCGGTCGTTATGAGGAGCTGATGGTGACTCCCGGCAACCGTATTCCCACGGACCCCCCATTTGTCCGGCTGCTTGGCTGTTATGGCGTACTGGCCGAATTCGCCAGTGATGGTGAAACATTGGAGGTTGCCATACGAAAGGCAATGACGCTGCCGATAGCGGCGTGCAATTTGGGATGCACACCCGATGGACCTTTGTAGCCGAGTATCTTTGCTATTGCAGCCAGCTTGGCTTTGTCGTACAATTTGAGGAGAAGCATCTCGATGCCCTCATCCGTAATGGCGCATCCCTCGCTTTTTAGATCGAGTAATTCTTCGACCATTTCATTTCGTGTCCAGTGCGCCGTTGCGCAGCTCCCACGATCTATTGGCTCGACCTCTATGCCGGCGGACACTTTCACGCGCCGGCGTTGCTGTCTCAGGAAATCAAAGGCGGCAGACCGGATCGTTGGTTTCAGGAGGCCCCACCAGTTGGCAGGCGACTTCCTGTCATGACCATACGAGATGTGCAGCCGGCTGAGAACTTCTTGGGCAAGGTCTTCTCGGTCCTCTCTGGTAGCTCCCGTCAGGGGCAGGGTCTTCACAATAAAGTTTTGTAACCCTCGGATGCCGATGCCAAGAATCCAGTCTTCCAAGGTCAGGAGTACGCTGATGGGGGCGCATGTGGCGTGCCCGCAGACGGTTGATACCGTCCCTTCGCTGGCGAGGCGGGAGGCCTGGAGCCTTCCATCTGCCGTTCTGCTTTCGTAGGGCGCTTTTTGCAGCATTTCGATCATGGGTGCTCCTTTGGGGAGACAGAACGAGGGGTCAATAACCACGGGGACTAATCGATGGCCGGGGGAAAACTGTGCGCACCCAGCGGCAAAATTCTTCCGGGCATCACGCAGGCAGATCAGCGCGAGACTTGCATTCGTGCACCCAGGCCGGTAGGATCGGAATTGCTGAGGTTCCCCTATCATGGACACCGGTGAACACCAACTGCTGTTGCGGCAAGCAATGGCGGGAGATCGCGGCGCGTTCAAGGCGCTGATTGATGCTCACCGCCTGAAGCTCATGGCCTGCATCAAGGCGCGTCTCGGCGCCGCGCAGTCCCATGCCGATGACGTCTTTCAAGAAGCGACGCTGGCTGCCTGGCAGAGCCTTCTCCGTTGTCAACAGGAACCACCCAGATTTGAGGCGTGGCTCTTGGGAATTGCCCGCAACAAGGCAATCGACAAGTTGCGGCAATTGGAGCGTCAACTGGACCTGGCTCGCGGTCGGAATGCAGGTGGCGCGTCCAGCGCCCCGGGCATGAGTCAATTCCCGGCAGATCAGACCAGTCCCAGTAGCGTGGAGCGGAACGCCTTGCTGGACCAAGCGTTGCAACAGCTCAACGAGCGCCAACGAATGGCGATCGAGTGGCACGTACTCAAAAAGCTCTCCAATGCGAAGACAGCCGAAGAGATGTCGTTGTGCTTGAGGACCACGATCACCGAAGGACAGGTCAAGAATTACGTGAGACAAGGCTTGAAGCGACTCCTGGAGCTGCTTCCGCGTGAGTCTGCATTGTTCACTGACGTAGCGACCAAGGCGGAGAAGTAGCACATGTCTTTCCCAGAAGACGGTACGAAAGAAGAGTTTCAGCCAAACGAGCTTGAGAATACCGCCGACTTGGTTGCTCAAATCGAACGCAGGCTGGACGCTGCCTGCGGCCAAGGAGGCGCGGCCTCGCCGATCGTGGGTCTACCGGGGCGGCAGCTGGGCGAGTATGACGTACTGGAGCGCCTGGGTTCGGGCGGCATGGGCGAAGTCTACAAGGCCCGCCATCGCCGCCTGGGAAAACTCGTCGCCCTGAAGGTGCTCCCCGCCGGCTCGCAGAATTCACACGAGAGGGCAGCGCGCTTCCAGCGCGAGATGCAGGCCGTTGGTCAGCTGGAGCATCCCAATGTCGTCGAGGCTCACGATGCCGGCGAGCAATCGGGTGTTGTGTACCTGGCCATGAAGCTGATCGATGGCGTCGATCTGGACCGGCTGGTCGAACAACGGGGCCCGCTGCCTATCGTCGAAGCGTGCGAGATGATCCGGCAAGCGGCTTTGGGTCTGCACTATCTGCACGAGCGCGACCTGGTCCACCGCGATGTCAAGCCCTCCAACCTGATGCGCACGTCCGACGGTACCGTCAAGGTGCTCGATCTCGGTCTGGCTCGCTGGTGCATCGAAGGGCAAGAGGAGTTCGGGCTGACCGGAACAGGGCGAGGGATGGGTACGCCCGATTTCCTTGCGCCCGAGCAAATCGAGAGTGCGGCGGACGCAGACGTGAGGGCCGACCTGTACGGGTTAGGCGGTACGCTGTTCTATCTGCTGACCGGCCGCCCTCCGTTCGCCCATCATTCGTCCAGTTTCTCGAAACTGCAGGCGCATCGTTCCGAGCCGCCGCCCGATGTACGGACCCTGCGTCCGGAGGTGACGGCGGAATTGGCCGCGTTGGTGCAGCGCTTGCTGGCCAAGAAACCAGAAGACCGATTAACCACGGCCGCCGAGGTTGCCGTCGCTCTTGCACCTTTGGCCGGCGTTCCTGGGCCACTGACCCCCTCTCCGACTCCGGCGCTGCCGCCGACGACAGGGAAAGCGAAGCCACGTAAGCCGCGCTGGCCTTGGTTTGCCGCCGCCGGGGCCAGTCTGATCCTGGTGATGATCCTGCTGCTTTCGACACTGTTCGGGCTTGTGCATCCGCCCGATTCTTCGCCCACCCAATCCTCCGACCAATCACCCGGGCCGGCCCACGTCATGAAGCTGGACGTGAGACTGACGCGCAACGTCAACGGCTTCGGGCTGCCGGCGGGATTGCTGGGCGGGAAGGTCTTCGATCCGCATCTGGGCGACACGGTGACGGTGGATGCGCAGCTGACGCAGCCGGCTTATGCCTTTCTGATTGCATTCCGCCCAGACGGCAAAGTCGATGTGTGTTTCCCGGAAAAGGAGGATGAGATGCCGCCGTTGACGGATAATCCTCGTTATCCCTCGACCGCAGTGGCCAACGGCGAGTTCGGATTGACCGACGGCACAGGGCTACAGGCGTTCGCCGTGGCGGTGTCGAGCCAGCCGTTGCCGGCCTTCAAGGAATGGTGCTCGCAGTGTGAAAACTGCCCGTGGCAGAAGGCGGATGCGCCGCCGGGCGTGGTGTATCGCATCAAAGGCCAAGACCCGGTGGAAGCGTGGAGCGCGACGGGCGAGGCACGCGGCAAGGGAGTGGAATTGAAGGGTAAGACGCCGCTGGCGAACTTGGCCTCCTGGCTGCGCAAAGCACCGGGAATCGAGACGGTGCAAGTGCTGGGTTTTGCAGTGATGCCGAAGGAAAAACGTTGAGACAAGAGCAAAGGCGCTAGCGACGGGAGCAAGTCATGAAACGATCGTTCGGGGTCGTAGCTGGCGTGATGGGACTGACGATCGCGCTGATGACGGCGACGCTGCCGGCAGAAGAGCCGGCGAAGAAGGCTGACGAGGCCAACCCACAGTGGCAGCGCTATCTGCAAGGCGAGGATGCCAAGAAAGCGACGGTGCAGGAGAAATCGCGGGACAAGACGCAGGGTACGGATCATCGGGAAGCAGTCGAGCCACGTTCCGCCGTCGAAAAGTTTCGCCGCGTGCTGCAAGCGACGAAGGAAGACCAACAGAGCTATATCAGTACCTTCACCATGCAACGCGAGGCTGACACACTGGTAGCCAAGGGGCGTTATCGCGAGGCACAACCTCTGCTGAAGCAAATCCTGGCAATCCGCCGTAAAGTGCTGGGCGAGGAACACCCTGATACGGCCACCAGCTACAACAACGTGGCGTACAACCTGCAAGCTCAGGGCAAATACCAAGAGGCGGAGGAAGGCTATCGCAAAGCTCTGACCATCTACCGCAAGTTGCTGGGCGAGGAGCACCCTGATACAGCGGGGGGCTACAACAACTTGGGGCTCAATCTGAATGCCCAGGGCAAATACAGGGAGGCGGAGGCGAACCTGCTCAAGGCTTTGGCTATCTGGCGAAACTTGCTGGGCGAGGAACACCCCAACACGGCTACAAGCTACGACAACGTGGCGTACAACCTGGAATCCCAGGGCAGGTCCAAGGATGCGGAGGAGGGTTTGCGCAGAGCTTTGGCCATCCGCCGTAAAGTGCTGGGCGAGGAACACCCTGATACGGCCATTAGCTACGACAACGTGGCGTACAACCTGAACGCCCGGGGCAAATACAAGGAGGCAGAGGAGAGCTATCGTAAGGCATTGGCCGTCCGCCGCATGGTGCTGGGCGAGGAGCATCCTGATACAGCGGGGGGCTACAACAACTTGGCGTACAACTTGGACGCCCAGGGGAAGCACAAGGAGGCGGAAGTGGGCTATCGTAAAGCGTTGGCCATCCTTCGCAAGGTGCTGGGAGAGGAACACCCTGATACGGCCGCAAGCTATAACAATTGGGCGGTCAGCCTGAACGCTCAGGGCAGGTACAAGGAGGCGGAAGAGGGCTATCTTAAGGCCTTGGCCATCTACCGCAGGGTTCTGGGCGAGGGACACCCCAAAACGGCTCTGAGCTACAACAATGTGGCGTACAACCTGCAAGCTCAGGGCAAATACCAAGAGGCGGAGGAAGGCTATCGCAAAGCTCTGACCATCTACCGCAAGTTGCTGGGCGAGGAACACCCAGACACGGCCAGAAGCTGCAACAACTTGGCCGTCAACTTGAACACCCAAGGGAAGTACAATGAGGCGGAAGAAGACTTGCGCAAGGCTCTGGCCATCTTCCGCAAAGTGTTGGGCGAGGAAAATCCCAACACGGCCAAAAGCAACAACAATTTAGCTGCTAACCTGTACGCTCAGGGCGAATACAAAGCGGCGGAACGCTTCTTCCTCTGCGGCGCGGACACCTTCGCCAAGGTCCGCTTGCATGTCGCGGCCACCGGATTGGAGCGCGCCGTCATCACCAGCAAACACTCTCCCCTGCTGTGGCTCGCCGCTGTGTTGGCGCGCAACGGCAAGCCCGACAACGCCTGGCAACGCTTCGAGGAGAGCCTCGCACGTGGCACCTGGGATGATCTCACCGCACGCCTCCGCTGCCCCCAAGCCGAACGAGACAAGCAAGCCCAGATCACCGCACGTGTCGATCAGTTGAATCAACTCATCGACAAAATCAATGCGGCCAAGCTCACAAACGATCAGACCAAGCAACGCGAGGAGCTGCTGAGCCAACTGCGGCAGGCTTACGACGAGCTGGCCACCTTCACCCGACAATTGGAGGAGAAATTCGGACCCGTCGGCGGACAAGTCTCTCCCCGCGTGAAAATCCAGAAGGTGCTGCCCGCCGACGCCGCCCTGATAGCTTGGGTTGACATCACCGGCCAGCCCAAGGGAGTTGATCCCAATGGCGAACATTGGGCCATCCTGCTACGCTCCACCGGTGATCCCATTTGGTTGCGGCTGCCCGGCTCCGGTGACAAGGATGCATGGACCGATGCCGATACGCAACTACCGGCCCGCCTCCGCGCCGCCCTGCGAAGTGCCCGCAGCGATTGGCAACCGCTCGCCGATCGTCTGCGCAAGCAACGCCTCGATCCCTTGGCGCAACACCTCAAGGGTGTACGGCGGCTGATCGTGTTACCCTCGACCGCGTTGGCTGGTGTACCCGTGGAAGTGATCGCCGATGGCTACACCGTCAGCTACGCCCATTCCGGCACCATGTATGCTCATCTACGCAGTCAACCTGCTCCCACTGGCAAGGGACTGCTCGTCCTCGCCGATCCTGTCTTCGACCTGCCCACTGAGAAGGAAGAAACGCAACTGGTGCCGCCTGGCGGCGTATTACTGACGATGGTGTTGCCCGGTTCCAACGCTGCTTCGGCTGGACTTAGGCCCAACGACGTGCTCTTGCGTTACGGCTCTACCGATCTGAACGCACCCGCTGATCTAAAGCTACAACCGGATTCAAATGATCCTAAAAAGCTTGTGCCGGTCATCGTCTGGCGCGAGGGCAAGACGCGCAAAGAACCCTTCTATGTGCGTCCGGGCAAGCTCGGCGTGGTCATCGCTCAGAAACCGGCCCCGCAAGCTATCGCTGAGCAACGCCGCCTAAATCGCTTGGTGTCGCGCGGCGGCGACGATGATAAGTGGGACCGCCTTCCCGGCACACGTCTTGAGGCCGCTTCATTGCAACACCTTTTTGAAATGGACGCCCCAGTCCAATTGCTGCTGAGCTCCAATGCCAGTGAGCAGCGTCTAAATGAGCTGGCCCAACGTGCCGAACTAGGCAAGTATCGTTACATCCATCTGGCCACACACGGCCAAGTCAATGACACCTTCCCGCTGCGTTCGGCGGTGATCCTGTCGCGCGATCATCTCCCCGATGACAAGCAACGCACGGAGCTTTTGTTGTCTGGCCAACCAATTCCCGATGGTCGCTTGGAAGCGGGAGAAGCATTGCGGTATTGGAACTTGCATTGTGATTTGGTGACGCTGTCGGCATGCCAGACGGCCTTGGGCAAATACGAGAGTGGCGAAGGATTCGTTGGTTTTGCGCAATCGTTCATTCTGTGCGGCGCACGCTCGGTGTGCCTGAGTTTGTGGCAGGTGGATGATACGGCTACCGCCTTGCTGATGGAACGCTTCTATCAAAACCTGTTGGGCAAGCGTGAGGGGCTAAAATCCCTGCTGGCAAAGGCAGCCGCCTTGGCCGAGGCAAAAGACTGGCTGCGGAATCTGTCGCGCAAAGAAGCGATCCGTCACGCTGCCGCGTTGACCGAGGGCATTCCGCGCGGAAAGGGAACAGTAAAGTTGCCGCCATTGAGAGTACCGTTTGCCTTGGAGAAAACGAATCCGGACGATCATCCGTTTGCGCATCCGTATTACTGGGCGGCTTTCGTTCTGTTCGGCCAAGCGGACTGAGGACTGCGAACAAGAAGTAAACTATGTGCAGCAGACCGGATGATTCCCGGTGTCCAAGCTGATGAATGGCTTACGTCTCTCCTCGGGAAGTCGAGGGCGGGCCGGCATGGGCGGGACTGGGGAGACACAAGTTTTATCCTAGCCGGACCCGCCGTTGCTCCACCACCCGAAAACGCCCCAGCCCGGAAAAGGCGGAGAAGAGGTGGCCGCAAAAGATGAGATATTCGGGGGCCAGACCGACGTGATCAAGTCGCCAGCTTGCGTGTCCTGTTCCTGTCGCCTGTTTCGAAGGATCCCTGCGTTGATGGGATAACTCCTGAATAAAGAGCGGCCGTCGCGA
>DATBHJ010000002.1:0-15614 GCA_036557565.1 Gemmataceae bacterium | reverse complement strand
TGATCGCCGTGGCCCGGCGGCTGCTGGGCATCCTCAATGCGCTGATCCGCAACCGAACGCCATGGGACGAAAAACGCATCGCGATCGCTTGACTTTCAAGACAGTCACTTACTCCGCTGCGCTGCGTGCGCGGCTCGGACGGAAAGCAAGCGTTAGAAGGGAAAATGTTTTTAGAAGCGTCGGGGTTGCCAAGCATTTTCGCGCAGACTATATTCAAACTTTAGGGATCGATGTAACGCTATCATTACCCAGCCTCTTCGTTCGGATCGCAAGCTTCGTCCAGCCCTGCCTTAAGCGACGAATGGAAGAGAGGGTAGTACTGTCCCTGGTGTCGCAAGGTGTTGCGCATCGATCGATATTTCCTATTCGCCCCATTTCACGTAGAGGAGAGAGAGCTGTTCGGAAACGGACGGCCACGATGCTTCCATGAAACTCACACGTGCATCCAGCTACGCCCTACATGCCGTCGTTCACATGGCCCAGCAGAAAGTACAAAACGTCCCGGTAGCGTCGCACGACATCGCCAACGAGCGGGGCATTCCCATGCGCTTCCTGCTCAAGGTGCTCAAGCCACTGGTCACGCAGCGTATTCTGCTATCGGTCAAGGGACCGCACGGCGGCTATCGCCTGGCTCGTTCGCCAGGGGAAATCACCATACTCGATGTCATCGAAGCCGTGGACGGCACACTGCGCGGTTACGCCCCGGAACGCCCGACCGATAAGGACGAGGAGTTCTCACCGGCGCAGGTCAAGAAATTCAACCAGATTTGGAACAGCCTTCATCCCAAGCTGGAGCATGTCTGTAGCCAAACCGCCGAACAGACACGCAAAGGCCTGGAAAAAGTGCGGATTTCCGATCTGGCCAACCGCAGTAAGTAAGCAGCGCTAGGCGGATGGTAAGAAGCACACAGGCAAGAATGCCTGTGCCACCAGTCTCCCAAGTAGGTGGCACAGGCATTCTTGCCTGTGCGCTTCTTACCGTTGATAAATCGGCAGGGCGGCATTATCGAGCTGCAGGATAGTCAGATATGCCGGCGTGGTGAAGTGGGCATCGACCATGATGCCTCCCGAGCCGGTCCAGCTACCGTCGGCGGCTTGCGCCCGAATGATGCCCTCGAAGTTCTCCTTCTTGTAGGCGCTCCAGGTTATCCGCTCGCTCGGCTTGGAATTGGGAAACAGGCGGGTGTAGCCGTCGTCGCCGAGGATGTAGACGGCCTGGGCATAGTAGTAGTTGCTGTACTCCTCGAATCCCTGGCGCGTGCCGCCGCCCAGGCCGTGCAGGTTCTCCTGACAGAACTTGAACCACTTCTTGACCAGCGGCGAATTGTAATCGCCGAAGCCGAAGCCGCAGGAGATGGCCGCCGCCGTCAGAGCCGGCCGGCCGCCGCCCCCGCCATGGCCTGCGCCGAGACTGTACACCACGCCGCCCTGGCTGTTGGTCGAATCGGCCAGGTACTTCTGGGCCATCTTGATCGCTTCCCGCGGCACGGCGATGCCGGCGTTGCGCGCCGCCCGCAACGCCTGCACCTGCGTGATCGTCACCGAGCCTTCGTCAAAATTGTTGCCCTCACGCGCCGACACGTAACCCCAACCGCCGCGGTCTGTCTGCGCCGAGGCGGAGAACTTGCACGCGCGTTCGAGAATGTCCACCAGGCGGCGGCGACGGTCGCCTTCTTCCTCCTCGCCGACGACACAGGCGAGAAAGAGCGTGCCGAAGCCGTGCCCGTACATGTAACGCCCGGATTCGCCGGGCATGTTGGGATTGCCGATCATGCCGTTGGGATGCGAGTGCGCCATCAGCCAATCGACGGTACGGCGAATGTTGTCCTTGTACTTGCCCTCACGGATGGTGCTGCCTTCCATGAGCAGAGCCATGCCGGAGATGCCGGTCATGGCAACGGGGAATTGGCCGCCGAACGCTTCCCAGTGACCGTCCTTGGCCTGCGTCTTGGCCAACCACTCCAGCCCCTTCTGCACTGCTTTGCGTTGTTCCGGCGGCATCCCGTCGGCCCGCGCCGTCAGCGGCGGCAACATAGCGATCAGTATCAGAAGGTAGGAGAGAGAACGTGAGCGCATGACGATCAACTCCTATAAGCCCGGAGCGCGAGCGACGGGGGCTACGGCCCATCGCTCGCGCTCCGGGCTAGTTGCCTGACTTAAAGACGATTGTAGCAACATTTTCTGACGGACGTATCTCCCGTTGGCATCCGGCATCGCTACGGCTAAACTAGAGTAACCTCCCGCTGTGCTTTTCGATGTGCGGCGCGCTGCCTTCCTTTGGGTTCTGGAGTTGCCGTCATGCTGACTGTGTCGGGACCGTCTCATCGCTACTGTGACGGTATTTCGCGCCGCTCGTTTCTGCAAATTGGCAGCCTCGCCGTCGGCGGCCTGACACTGCCGAACCTTCTCCAGGCGGAGCAGCGTTCCGGCTCCAGAACATCGCAGCGCTCCGTCATCATGGTGTATCTATCGGGCGGGCTGGCTCATCAAGATACGTTCGATCTCAAACCGAATGCGCCGGCGGAAGTGCGCGGCGAGTTCAAGCCAAGCCCCACCAATGTGCCGGGCGTTCAAATCGGCGAGCTGTTGCCGCGCCTGGCGCGCTCGATGGATAAGCTTATTGTATTGCGTTCGCTGGTCGGCCTGCGCGACGAACACAGTAGTTTCCAGAGCACGACCGGCTACACGATGGGTGAAACCAAACGCGAGGGCAAGCCGCACTTCGGCTCGGTGATCGCCAAGGTGCAGGGACCGCGCGATCCGATTGTGCCTCCGTTCATCGATCTGTTTCCGACGATGCAGCACAAGCCGTACAACAGTCCCGCCGCCGGCTTCCTCGGCCGCGCCGCCAGTCCCGTCAAGCTCGACGGCCAGGATCTGGCGACCATGCAGTTGCAAGCCCTATCGCTGGATCAACTCGGTAATCGTCGTCGGCTCCTCGAACAGTTCGATCAGTGGAAGCGCGACGCCGACGGACGCGACCGCACCGGCATGGACACGTATTACGAGCGTGCCTTCGACGTGCTGACCTCGCGCAAGCTGGTCGATGCCCTCGATGTAACTCGAGAACCGGCGGCACTGCGCGAACGTTATGGCCGCGGCTCGCCGAAGCACCTCGGCGACGGCGCCCCGATGTGGAACGATCAGCTCTTGATGGCTCGCCGTCTCGTGGAGGCGGGAGCGCGCTGCGTCACCGTCGCCTACGGCTTCTGGGACACGCACGGCCAGAATTTCCGCCATCTGAGACAGCATTTGCCGCTCTTCGATCAAGGCATCTCGGCGCTGGTTGAGGATATCTATGCCCGCGGATTGGACCGCGACGTGACCGTGGTTGTGTGGGGTGAGTTCGGGCGGACGCCGAAGATCAACAAGGACGCCGGACGCGATCACTGGTCGCGCGTCAATGGCGCTCTGTTGGCTGGCGGCGGCATGCGCACCGGCCAGGTTATTGGTGCAACCGATGCCTCGGCCGCCGAGGCGAAAGAACAACCCATCCCCTATCGAGACGTGCTGGCGACCGTGTATCACAATCTGGGTATGGATCCGGGCGGCATGGTCTACGACGTGTCCGGACGGCCGACGCCCATCCTGCCGAGCGAGAATCGGCCCATCGAGCGCGTGTATTGAGCCTCGTCATAAGGTGGCTTTTCAACGCGGTTCAAAGTCGAGTTGCAGTTTCTGCGGTGCCCGCTTCGGCGTGAGCAGATCCATGTCGAACGGCCGCGACGGCGTGTTGCCGGCGACATCTTCCAGATCCGGGCTTACGCTCACTTGATACGCACCCGCCTGCCACGGCTCGGTCGGCGTGAAGCGCCAGAGCTTTTCGCCCTTGCCAATCTCGATGGTGCCGGCAACGGCCTTGCCCTTGGCGCCCGTGACTGTCAAACCCGTTCGCAACGAGCGGTAATCGATGCTCCTGGGAAGCGTCAGCGTCAGGGCGTCGCGTGTGCCGGCCGCCGGCGCAGTTAGTTTCCAGTCGCGCAGCTCGATGCGCACACGGTCTTCGGCTGTCGTGCGGAATTTCTTTATCGTGTCCTTGCCGATCTTGTTGCCGTCCAGATCCGTCCATTCGCCGCGGATGACCAATGCGTAGGATCGCTTTTCGTGCAGGACCGGACCCATCGCCTCGCGTTCATCGACTCCCCATTTGATGCGACCCGGATGGATATAGAGGATCAGGCAGTTGTTCTCGTCGTCCCAGATTTCATCGACAAGCCATGGCGCCTCGATTTCCTCTCCTTTGTCATCGAGGATGGCCAGGTGTTTGAAGAGTTCCTTGCCGCCGCGCATGGGTCGATCGAAATGGATGTAGAAGCGCAGCTGATTGGCGGGCAGAACCCCCGCCGTCGGATAGATCTTGACCACGCGCGGCGGCGTCTTGGCCGCGGGCATGGGCACGCGATAATCCAGCGACACCGTCTTGTCCGCCGTTTTCAGGCTGGCACGATACATCGCACCCGCACTGAGCGGGAAGCGTGGCGTGAACGTCAACTCGTTGCCGGTGCGCGCGTACTTGCCCAGCATGCTCGGACCGGGTGTCTTGGTGTCGTCTGCCAGAAGCGTCACTGTCAGAACGGCTTCGCCTTGCTGTTGCGTCAAGGAACCGGCCGGCAACGTGCCGGCAATCTCGGCGGGCAGGCGTGCGACGACGCGCCGGCCATCGGGAGTAGCGTCGAAACGCAGCGGCGAGTCTGCGCCTTCTGCGCACAAGAGCATAGCGGTGCAGAGGAGAAATTGCATGGGACACCTACGGGAAAAAAACCGGAACTGCGCCGCGCTCGGAACTCCCTCCCCCCTTGTGGGGGAGGACGCTCACCCCCCACCCCAACCCTCCCCCACAAGGGGGGAGGGAGAAAGAAGATCTTCCCCCATAAGGAGGAGGGAAAACTCTACTGGCTTTACGGCAAGGCCAACGCGCGGAGGGTCAATCCGTCCTTGGTCTGGAGGATCGCCAGGGCGCGCGTCGCGTCCAGCTGGTCCATCTGCTGAGCGCCGAAGTATTCCTCGGCCACCTTCACGCGCTCGCCGACCTTGGTCTTGTTGTTGGGGCCGACGCGCCACGGAGCGTTCTCATTGATGTTCGACGTTTCCTTGAGCAGGTCGGCATCGACGCGAGCCACCCAGTAGGCGCTGGGGAAGCCGAACGCGGGCTGCTTGTTATTGCGGACAACGCCGACAAGGATGAACTTCTTGCCGTCGCGCTCGTAGGCAAACATGTCCAGCGGTGTGTTGCCCTGACCCAGTTCGACGACGCTGCGGCCGGTGATCTGCTCATCGTCCTTGGCATCCTCAAGGTCGTAGCGGACGATCGGCGTGCAGGTGAACGAGCCGACCACGCTGGTCTTGCCGCTATCCATGTAGGCCATCAGGACGCGGAGCGGAGCCTGCGTTTCCCACCTGTTGTGGCCGACATGGAAAGTCTTGGTGCTGATTTGCGTGGGAGAGCCGTCCTTGGCCGTCGGGTTGATCGTGAAGACGCGCGAGGCGAACTTGTCGGTCGCCTGTGTGGCCGCGACGATTTTGCCGTCGGCCCAGGCGATGTCCGTGACCTTGGTGACGCTCGCCTTGGGCGTCGCCAGGGCGTAGGAAGCGAACTTGACGTTGTCGAGCGGGAATTCCGCGACCTTGCCGGCTCCGTCAATGGTCAAAATGGCGAAGTCTTTCGTCTTGAGCGATTGCAATGCGACGTAAGCCTTGCGCGACGCCGGGTTGACGGCGAGCTTGCGCACCTCGATGTCCTTCGCATCCAGGCCGAGCTTGCCCGCGAGGAGCTGACCGAGGTTTGGAAGCTCTGTAGTGGACCAGGTCGATGGCGTGGTGTCGCCGGTCTCGACGGCGACGACGCGGGCGCCGCCGCCGATCAGCAACAGGCCTTTCGGCCCGAAGGCGATGGACTCGATGGTCTTGATCTGGGGGTTGCCCTGATCGGCCTGAACGAAGCTCGCCAGGCCAAGGCACAGCAGAGACGCGAGAAAGAGGGCACGCTTCATGGAACAGTCCTCCGATTAGGGACAGGAATTGCCATGCCGACATGCTACAGCGCCAAACCGCCGAGTCCAGCAAAAAGCAGGTCGCGGGAGGAAGGAGGCCATGAGGTTTCTTTAATCTGATTTCGGCGTCAAAACTCCGTTGTTTCGCGCAGGGTCACATCGACCGCATGGCTTACTTCACGGCCCAGACTTGCACCGTCAGCGGCAATCCCAGCAGCGTCGTCTCGTCCGCCGCCACCCGCGCCATGTCCTGCGCGATTTGCGTCACCTCTTCGGAGGTCGCCAACCCTTCTTCTACCAGTGCCGGCGCGAACTGGTGAAAGGTCATTTCCAGGAGTCGTTTGGTTTCTCCGCGCAGCACCAGTGGGAAATGGGCGGTAGCCTCGGGCGCGACAAAGCCGGCTTCCCGGAACAGGCGTGGCAGAGCGGAGCCGAGTCGATAGTCCTCGCCACACCGTTCGCCCAGTTTCACGTTGAGTTCAAAAAAGCGTTCCATAGCGCGCGTCGGTGGATTGCAAAGCCATTGTCCCAGATCCAGTTCCTCGCAGACGACACGGCCACCGGTCCGGACCAGATCACGCAGCGCTCGCAGTGCCTCCAATGGCCGCTTGAGATGGATCAACACAAGGCGGCAATACGCCATGTCAAACGATTCGGACGACAATCCCGGAGCGTAGGCATCGCCTTCTTGAAAAGTGACATTGGTCAGCTTTTGCTCGGCGGCCAATCGCCGGGCTTGCTCGATTTGCGATTGGTTCTTGTCGATGCCAATAACCGCGCCGCGTGGGCCGACCTGGCGAGCAATCCAGCACGTCACATTGCCGGTGCCGCAACCGATTTCCGCCACGCGCAATCCCTCAGCCAGACCGGCCCGGCGCAGGACGGCGTGCGATGCGGGTCCATAAACCTGATTGAGCAGACGCAATCGCTCGATATCTTGCGCGCCGGTGGCCAGGATGTAGACGGTGCTGCTGCTTTTCATGGATCAACTCTCGACGAATGGAAGGCTGCTGCGTTTGTATCACGTTGCTACCTCAATCTCAACGAAAGTCGAGCCGACCGCCGCAACCCATGCCGGTGCCGCAGGCGCTTCGTAGAATAGTGAAAGACCGTACACGTTTTATAGCTCCGGCATTTCGACGGCTTTAAGGGCAGCGCAGCCAAAGGCGCTGTTTATCATGATCGGCGAGAAACTCGGCCAGTATCGATTGACCACCAAGATCGGCGAGGGAGGGATGGGCGTTGTCTATCGCGCCCGGGACGAAGAACTGAACCGAGACGTGGCGGTCAAGGTGCTGGCCGCGGGCGCGTTGGGAAATCTCGGCAAGGACCACCTCTTGAGGGAGGCGCAGACTGCCTCCGCACTCAACCACCCCTGCATCTGCACCATTTATCAGATCGGCCGCATCGAGGATGGCTTTTATCTTGTCATGGAGCTGGTTGAAGGACGGCCATTGGACGAGTTGGCGCGCAACACGAAACTTACGACCGAGACCGTGACGCGCTATGGAGTTCAAATCGCGGACGCCCTGGCCCATGCGCATGATCGTCAGATCGTTCATCGGGACTTGAAGGGCGCCAATGTCGTCATCACGCCCGATGGGCGCGTGAAGGTGCTGGATTTTGGGCTGGCCCGGCGCCTGGACAAGGCGGCCGTCGATGCCATCACGCGATCGCAGGCGTCCTTCGAGCGCGACCGCTCGATTGTCGGGACATTGCCTTACATGGCGCCGGAGATCCTGACCGGAGAAACCGGCAGCTACCAGAGCGACATCTGGGCGCTTGGCGTTCTTCTCTACGAGGCGGTCACGGGACAATGGCCGTTTAGCGGCAACACACCCTATGGGCTTAGCGCTGCCATACTGCATGAGTTACCCAGGCCACTGCCATCCACTGTGCCGCCCGGCCTGAGTGCGGTCATCATGCGCTGTTTGGCGAAGGACCTCAAGGACCGTTTCCAGCGGGCCAGCGAAGTTCGATCGGCGCTGGAGACAATCCAATCGGCGGCCATCGTGAGTCAACCGCGGCGCGAAGAGCCGACCGGTTCGCGGACTCTGGTGTTGCGCGGCATTCAGCACCTCGATGTCAAGAACGGGGACGTGCTCTTGCTCCTGGGCACCACCAAGGGTGCATTCCTGGTGAGGTCCAAGTCGGATCGCAAGCACTGGGAAGTCGCCGGGCCCTATTTTCACGGGCACGCCATTTATTCCCTTGCCTACGACAATCGGAACGGCCGCCATCGATTGTGGGTCTCGACCAGCAGTCCGCTTTGGGGCACGTATTTGCGCTCCAGCGACGATTTCGGCAAGACCTGGACCAACCCTCTGGAAGCGAACATCAAATTCCCTCCGCAATCCGGTCTCTCCCTCAAGAATATCTGGAAGATCGCGCTCGGACCCCCTGAGACGCCCGACAAACTCTATTGTGGCGTGGACCCGGCCGCGCTTTTCGAGTCACAAGATGCAGGCGAATCGTGGTCGCTTGTGCACGGTTTGTTCGATCATCCCCATCGGCCCCGCTGGATGCACGGCCAGGGCGGTTTGTGTTTACACACGATCCTGCTGCATCCGACCGACCCCGGGCGAATCCATGTCGGAATTTCCGCGGCAGGCGTTTACCGAACGGATGACGGCGGCCGGACCTGGCAAGCGCGCAACCGGGGCATCCGCGTCACGTTCATGCCGGAGCGCTATCCCGAGTTCGGGCAATGCGTGCACAAGATCGTTCGCCATCCCGCTCGGCCGGATCGCCTGTTCTTGCAAAACCACTGGGGCCTGTATCGGTCCGATGACGGCGCGGACAGTTGGCACGACATAGCCAACGGTTTGCCGTCCGATTTTGGCTTCGCCATGGCGACGCATCCGCACGATCCCGACTGTGTTTACATCGTGCCCATGGAATCGGATGAGTTTCGCTGCACTCCCGAGGGCCGCCTGCGCGTCTATTGCACGCGGAACGCGGGGGCCTCCTGGGAACCGTTAACACGTGGTTTGCCTCAGCAAGGCGCCTACGAGACCGTGCTGCGGGACGGAATGGTGACAGACTCGCTCGATCCCGTGGGCATCTACTTCGGGACCCGCAGTGGAAAGGTGTATGCATCTCGCGACGCCGGTAAAACCTGGAAGGAAATGCTCACCGGCCTGCCACAGATTGTGTGTGTTGCCAGCGCGGTCGTTGCGGAGCTAGCCGGCCCATCCACCCCCAGGCCGACCAAGAAGGCAAGAAAGGCGTCTCCAAAAACCGCCAAGAGCAGCGTCGCCAAAAGTAAGGGGACCCGTGCTTCGGGACGGAAGAGGAACCAGCGATGACGGTCCATTTTTGGATACCGGGGCCGCTAACGTCCATGACGGGTGGGCGTAGTCGTGTGAATGTGGAAATATCCGGCGGCACGCTTGGGGATGCTCTCGAAGCGCTGTTCGTGGCACATCCCGGCATTCGGGATCGCGTTCTCACGGAGCAAGGGGAAATCCGGCAGCACGTTAATGTGTTTGTGGGAAATAGCGAAGCGCGCTTGACGGGCGGACTGACGACGCCGCTAGCGGACGGCATGGAGGTTTCGATCCTTCCAGCCATCAGCGGTGGGTGAGGTTCGACCAGAAGTCGGACGGACTTCACATGCTATAGGGGGATTGCTCGGAGTCCCCCTTATGGTTGATTCTTCTTTACTTCCATCACGTAAACATCGTATCCGCCGTCGCGGTCGGAGATGAAAGCGATGCGTTTGCCGTCCGGCGACCATGTCGCGTAGTTGTCCTGTGCCGCATGACTCGTCAGATTGCGCACACTGCTGCCGTCAGCATCTTGCTGAGGAATTGGAAGTTCGGCCATAGACAAGCCAATACCGACACAGTACTATCTCAGTGATCTTGTTGTATCTTGTTCTACAATTAAGAGTTCGGCAGACGAGGGGCTGCGTTGCGTGGAGGCGGATCCTGGCGCAGTGTTTAGAACCGAGCAGGCCTTCGCTACCTTCCTTCTGTACAACTCTATTTTGCCCTTGACACCAAGACACAAGGCCGATATGCTCCGCTAGCGGAGCATATCGGCCTTGTGTCTTGGTCTACTTGAGTGCATTTCATCATCCCGCACCAAATTCTTGAAAAAGTACTTGACATCGTCTTTCTTGTCCTCTATGCTTGCTTAAGCAAGCATAGAGGACAAGAAAGACGATTGGATATGGCCAATAAGCCAAGCGCACTTGAGACGAAACAGGTCTACCGAGAAGCGTTCCTAGCCCGCCTGAACCAGAGACTTGCCGCCCCCACGTCGGAATGGTCCACGGTCCGCTGCTGGACTGAGCCAGCACTCGACAGGATCTTCAGGCAGGTTCGCAATGAGCTGGCCACGGAGGGAGTGGAATCCGGTATGTCGCACTCCTCGCTGCTGGAATGGCTCTGCCAGCTGCACCTCGCCTCTCTGCTTCCCGTCGAAAGCGAATCCATCTATCTCCTCGAGATGGGAGCAAGCGCCGAAGCGGAAGTAGACCCTCTCGAACTGCTGATGGCGGGGAACCCGTCCGGGGTCGTCTGCTACTTCAGCGCCGTGGCGCTTCACGCACTGACGACGCAACTCGTCGAGCACCACCATGTCGCCGAACTCCGCCCTCAGGGCCCCGGGCCAGAGAGCAGACGCCATGAAGAAGACGTCGCCGAACGGCCAGAGAGGCCGCAGGCCGCCGGGAGCCGCAGGCCTCGTGGACTCGGGAAGCTCCTCTTTCGTTTCCAGGGAGTCCCGTTCTACAGCATCCGCCGTTCGACCCGGCTGGTCCCCGGGGTCCAGACGCGGCGCCACGGGCCGCGCGCCCAGGTCCGCATCACCACCCTGGAGCAAACCCTGCTGGATACCCTCTACAAGCCGTTCCATTGCGGCGGCCCCGAGGTGGTGTTCGAAGCCTGGCAAGAAGGCGTCGCCTCGCGGCGCATCGATGAAGAGCGTCTCGTGGCGTATCTGCGGGCCATGAACTATCCCGCCACGGCGCGCCGCCTCAGCGTCATGATGGAACTCGCCGGCGGCGCTCCGGGTGGCGAGTTGCGACGATTTCTCGAAGCCTGCCAGGAGGCGATCGACCGCCAGAGTCCCCATGCGCGCATCTCCTTGCTGCCAGGCATCGATTACCAGAACCTGAACGAAGCCTGGCTGGTGAACACCCCATGAACCAGAAAGACGGCGAGCGCTGGAAGTCCCAGGTGCTGGACGAGATTTTCGTCGCCTTGGCGGCCTCGGAACAGCTCGACCAAGCGCTGATCTTCAAGGGGGCCCGCGTACTCAACGTCCGCTTGGGGATTGGCCGCCAGTCGCTCGACTTGGACTCCAACCTCGCCGCGCCGTTCGTCCAGAGATACCCGGATCGCGAAGCGCAGCGGGAGTTCCTGGAACAGGAGATGACCCGGGCGGTCCGGCGTCACTTCGAGCGACAGGAACCGGTACAGTATGAGCTATCCGCCCTGAAGGTCCAGACTTATCCGCCGAAGAGTCACCCGATGGGCTGGGACGCCTTCAAGGTAAAGATGAACGTTAACGACCTGAGCAAGCAAGTCCGCGGCTTGCCGGCTCTTGAGATCGACGTGGCCGCTCCGGAAGAGCTGCTGGAAACCTCCGTCGCGACCATCGAAGTCGGCGGGCATCGCGTCTGTGCGTACACGCTGGAGCGGATCGCCGGCGAGAAGCTGCGGGCCTTTCTCAGTTCATTGCCAGCATACCGGGCCAAGGTGAAGAAGCCGGGGGAGGCGGTGCGGGCCAGAGACCTTTACGACGTCAGCCGCATCCACGGCGTCCACGGGATTGAGCAGGTCGAGTTCTGGCGGCCGGCGGGAAAGGAGTTCCGCGTCGCCTGCCGGTCCCGCTACATCGACTGCCAGGGGCTGATCACTTTTCAGGAACAGTGGGCCGTGACGCGGAAAACGTACGAGGAGGCCACCATCCCCAAGGACATTTCCTTTGAAGAAGCGGAGGCGACGCTTGTGGCCATCGTCAGCTTTCTGGAGGCGCAAGGGATCGTGCCGTTCACCTTCCCCTTGCGGAAAGCATCGGCCAGGTAGAGCCGGGCAACTGCCTAAAGCGACAGTCTCTGGGACAATCGGGAACATTCAAAGATAATCAAGGTCCAACAAAGCAATGCATCAGACAGCCGCCCATACCATTGGTTGCGTGCGTTGTGTCTCTCTCGGGCGGCTGCTGATTTTGGGCGATAAGGAACATTCTAATCAGGCAAGTGCTCGAAGCGCCGTCCCAACAGTGCCTCCGAATCCCTCACTGCGGCGCTAAAAAGCTCAAACGGTGTCCAATCGCTCCGACGTTACGAGGATGAAAGCTTCGGGGACGCGCGGCACGACATACGACCTCCGTAGTTAGTTCTTCTTCACTTCCATCACATAAACATCGTATCCGCCGTCGCGGTCGGAGATGAAGGCGATGCGTTTGCCGTCCGGCGACCATGTCGCGTAGTTGTCCTGTGCCGCATGGCGCGTCAGGTTGCGCACGCCGCTGCCGTCGGCGTTCATGAGGTAGATTTCGTAATTGCCATCTCGATTGGAGGTGAAGGCGATGGATTTGCCGTCGGGCGACCAGGTGGGCCAGTAATCGAGGGCGCGATGATTGGTCAAGCGGTGCATGTTGCCGCCGTCGGTGTCCATGACGTGGATCTCGAAATTGCCGGCCCGACTGCTGGCGAAGGCGAGACGCTTGCCGTCGGGCGACCAGCTGGGATTGTTGTCCAGGGCGATCTCGCTCGTCAGGCGCTTGATGTTCTTGCCGTCGGCGTCGGCGCTGTAGATTTCCTGATTGCCGTCGCGCGTGCTGACCCAGACGATGCGTTTGCCGTCGGGGGACCAGCGCGGCGACTCCTCGAATGCCTTGTGCGGAATCAGCACCTTGCTGTCGCCGCCGTCGGCGTTGACGGTGTTGATTTGTAGCTTGCCGTCGGTGCCTTGCAAGATGTCGTGGACATACACGATCTTCTTGGAATCGGGCGACCAGTGGCCGTCAAAGTGCGGCGTATTCGGCGAGGGTGCGAGGAGCAATTTCAGATCGGAGCCGTCCGCGTTCATGGTCCACAGGGCCATCTTGCCCTCGTGGATTCGCGTCATGAGGAGTTTCTTGCCGTCGGGCGACCATTGTAGGTGCTGCTTGAAATCGCCGTCCTTGGTGAGCCGGGTTACCGGCGCATCGGTGGCCCAGCACGGTGGCAGACCGAAATAGAAACACGAAAACACGAAAGGAAGAAGACACGAAAAAGAGCAGGTGGGCAAGAAAGAGACGTGTCTGGTTGCCTGTGCTGCCTTCTTATCTTTCTTCTTTTCTGTTTTCATACTTTCGTGTTTTCGTGATTCTCTTTAGCTGGGGAATCAGAACAAATCCTCAATCACCTTGCCATCCCCGCTGAGTCCGAGCGTGGCGGCCTGCTCGCTGGTGATGCCGACGGCATACTGCACAGTGGCGGCGATGTCGGCGGGCGTGACGGCGTGATCGTGCGGATGTTCGCCGCGGGCATCGCTGGAGCCGATGACCCGGCCGCCGTGGATGCCGCCGCCGGCCAGGAGAGCACTGTAACAGTGTTCCCAGTGATCGCGGCCGGCCATGGGGTTGATCTTCGGCGAACGGCCGAACTCGCCCATCGCCACCACCAATGTCCGCTCCAACAGGCCGCGCTCGTGCAGGTCGGCCAGCAACGCCGACAGCGCCCGATCCAGCCAGGGCGCGTGGCGATCCTGCATGATCTGGAAATTGCGATAGTGATGGTCCCAGCCGCCGTCGCCAGAATCTTCCTCGGCCTCGACGTGATCGCTCCAGTTGACCTGCACGAATGGCACGCCATGCTCAACGAGCCGCCGGCCCAGCAAACACGATTGGCCGAAGCGCGTCCGACCATATCGGTCCTTCACAGCGTCGGGTTCCCGGCCCAGGTCGAAGAGCTTACTGGCCGACGGCGAGGTCAGCATGGCGAATGCCTGACGGCGATAATCGTCCAGAGCCTGGCAGGGCGTCTCCTCCATCCGCCGCGCTGCCCGATCGAAGGCGACCAACAGACGCTGACGATCGCCCAGACGTTCCGGAGTGAGGTCGGCCGGCAGTTGCAGAGCGGGGATGCTCGTGCCCTTGCTCGGGTGATATTCGAGACGAAAAGGATCGTACAAAGCGCCCAAAGAACCGCCACCTTCGCCGATGATAGCCTTCTTACCCTGATGCAGTCGGCCGCCGACGACCAGGAACGGCGGCACCTTCGATGCCAGGCCGCGCGCCCTGGCCACGATGCTGCCCAGGGCCGGACGGGCCGAGCCGGCCTTGGGTTTGCCGTCGAGACCGACAGCGCCGGCGGAGCTGCCGGTCAGGCCGATGGTACCGGCCACGCCATGATCGTTGGACGCGGTGTGAAGCGAGCGCACGAGAGCGAAGCGATGGGCCTGTCTAGCCACCTGCGGAAACAATTCGGCGATGCGGATGCCGCTGACGGAAGTGGCGATGGGAGAGAAAGGACCACGAAACTCCAGCGGAGTAGCAGGTTTGGGGTCCCACGTATCCAGATGGGCCGGTCCGCCCCACAGCCAAAGAAACAGGACCGATCGAGCGGATCCACTCACCGGCGAACCGGCCGCGCGCATACGCAGCAAGTCGGCCAGCGATAACCCCAGCACCGAGCTGGCGCCGATTTGCAGCACGGCACGGCGGGTCATTCCCTGACACGTTCGGGCACGCATCTGGCCGAGCAACAGCATCGATGGTCCTCCCGAAAACTCGTGAGGACAATTATATCACAGTCGGAAGATACGTGCGTTGATCGGCCATGATTGGCTCCTTGATGGATGCCTGAACGGTTACTGGTGTCCGGGATTGCCGGTTCGGGCGTGTTGACCGGCGCCCTCGAAGCTGCCTTTCCGCTTCGCCGCATCCTCCTGCTGAAAGGCTTTGTTGTCTCCGGTAGTGGCTTGCTTCTGGCCGCTGATGGGCGGCACACCGGCTTGCTCGTGATCCAAACCTTTAACGATGCTCTTGGCGTGTTTGTCCTTCTTGTGCTTCGGCATGATTCTCATGTTTCGGCATCCATCGGGGACGCCGCGGCCGCCTTTCTCGGCCCAAATGAAAGGATTCCTTCTTCCCATGACTCTAATCTGCAAGGCGTATGCCGCCTGCTGCACGGTTGTCTTTCAGGAGCGCACATGGTCCAGAATTTGCGGCAAGTTAAAGAAGGAGGTGCATCATGAAACGGCAGAAGAAATCACCGGATACAGTCGAGGTGGCGGATACCAACCTGGAGCCGCGCGATATTCCGTTGCAAGAACCTGTGCCGTCCCCCAATGATCCCGGCGGCGCTCACGCCAAGGGTTACTCCCCGGACGCTGGGCCGGACATGCAGGCAGACGCGGATACGGAGGGACCGATCCCACTAACCGCTGCTCCCGAGGAAGCGCACATCCACCCACCGAAAGGCAGCGTGCGTCCCACCGGACGCAGTGAGCCGCGCCCGTATTGTCCCAACGACCGGCTGATGGGTTCGGATCGCTGATCCGGCTCAGGGATCAAGCGGTAGCCAATCTTGGGTAGTGACTCTCTGTTCCGAGCCGCGCACGCAGCGCAGCGGAGTAAGCGGTTGTCAGACGGCCGCTTACTCCGCTGCGCTGCGTGCGCGGC
>DATBHJ010000001.1:0-76504 GCA_036557565.1 Gemmataceae bacterium | reverse complement strand
ACCCCAACCCTCCCCCACAAGGGGGGAGGGAGAAAGAAGCAGCGACGGATTAGAGTACCAGAATCGGCGCACGCACCCGCAGTATGCAAGAAACCAATCGAATATACCTTTCAAATGCGAGCGGAACCTTGCAACTTGGCTCGACGGAGAGCGTGAAAAACAGAAAATGTGCCGATCGGAGAAGAGATTAGCGTTGAAAGCATGAGAAGGAGATGAGTGAAAGCGCCTGGAACGCGCTTTGCATCGATTCCTCCTGGATTGCCGCGAAGGGCTTCATGTGAGGAGGCGAATCATGGCGACTGTTCCAGGAGGTCCGGTTACGACGAAGCGAAAGGGTTCTCTCGGTTTCGGGGCAGCTGCGGTCACTCTGGGGTTTTTTGGTTTCGGATTTACGTTTCTGGCGCCACTCGGGATATTCTTAAGCGTACCTGGATTGATCTGTGGAATCATCGGCTGGGTGCTGGCTCGGCCGGGACGTTCCGCGGGTTTCTGGTGGTCGCTCTGGGGGACGCTTCTTTCCCTGGCCGCCGTCGGCGTTAACTTGTGGCTTCTCAATTATGGCACGATCAAGGGTTGGTTGTTGGGTGGCTAAATCGCGCTTCGGTGGGTAGGGCGAGCGGCAGGGGCTATCCTCGCCGCCGGGATGAACCCGGCGGCTCGCTGCAAACGAGTTGGTCAGTCGCGCGTCTCGCGGAAGCGATAGCCGACGCCGCGAACGGTTTCGATCAAATCAGACGTGCCCAGCTTCTTGCGCAGCGTCTTGATGTGTACGTCAATGGTGCGTTCGAGCACGATGGCACCCTCGCCGATGGCGGCGTCCATGAGTTGGTGCCGCGTGAACGCGCGGCCGGGTTGGCGTACCAGGCATTCCAGTAGACGGAACTCCGTCGGCGTTAGATCCAGCTCGCGCCCCGCGGCGTACGCTCGATGCCGCACTCGATCGATGCGCACGTCCAGATGCTCGACCACATCCACGGGATCGGCCACACCTTCCAGGCGGCGCTGCAGCGCCTTGATGCGCTGGAGCAATACCTTGACGTGGAATGGCTTGGTGACGTAGTCGTCGGCACCCAGCGAGAACCCGACAATTTGATCGGTTTCCTCGGACTTGGCGCTGATGATGATGATGGGAATGTCGCGCGTCCGATCGCCGCCGCGCAGCTCGCGGCACACGTCGAACCCACTTAGACCCGGCAGCATGATATCCAAGAGAATCAGATCCGGCAGCAGCGTTTGCGCTTTGCGAAGTCCTTCCTGGCCGTCATGGGCCACGATGGTCTCGTAGCCTTCGCGCTTGAGGTTGTATTCCAGCACATCGGTAAGCCCGCGCTCGTCCTCGATGATGAGGATACGCAGGCGCGGCGTGGCGACCGAGGAGCCGTTGGTAGCGGCGGCAACCATCGTTCCCTCTCCGGTTCGTGACATTGGCATCCCCCATTCTCAAAGTTGCGGCACAGGCACGGCTTGGACTAGTGTGTAAACAACGAGGGGCGATGACGGACGATTTCACCGTCAACCAGGTACACGACATCCTCGGCGATGTTCGTGGCATGGTCGGCGATGCGTTCCAGATGGCGGATTGCGGAAAACATGGACAAGCCAGCTTCGACCAGGACCGGCGATTTGCTCATGGCCTGGACCAGCTCAGCGATGATTTCTTCATTGTAACGGTCCACCTCGTCATCCATGCGCATGACGGCCTGAGCTACTAGCGTGTCGAGATTGACAAAAGCATCGAGACTTTGGCGTACCATCATGGTTGCCAGGTCGGTCATGCGTTGCAGCTTATCCGGAATGGGCAACAGCGGCGGCCGGGACAGGTAGATGGCGCGTTCGGCAATCTCCTCAGCCAGATCGCCCATCCGCTCCAGGTCGGTGTTAATCATCATGGCGGCGATGATGCGACGTAGGTCGCGGGCCACTGGCTGATGGAGGGCCAGAAGTTTGAGACACTCCTCATCGATGTGATTTTCTTCGCGGTCGATCTGTGTATCGCCGGCTATGACATCGCGCGCCAACTGGACATCGCGCTCTTGCAGCGCCTGGATGGCCTTGTAGATGGCTGCTTCCACGAGACCTGCCAGGGCCAGCAAGTCGCGTTGTAGGTCGTCCAGATCGCGCTCTAGATGCTTGGCCATATTCACCCGAATCGTCCGGTGATGTAGTCCTCAGTCTGTTTAACCAATGGTCGCGTATACAGCTGATCGGTTGGGCCAGACTCGATCAGCCGTCCCTGGAAGAAAAAGGCCGTCTGGTCGGAGACGCGGGCGGCCTGCTGCATGTTGTGCGTCACGATGACGATGGTGTAATCCCGTTTCAGCTCGAAAATCAGATCTTCGATGCGCGCCGTCGATGCGGGGTCCAGGGCCGAGGCCGGCTCATCCAGAAGCAGCACTTCGGGATCGGTCGCCAGTGCGCGGGCAATGCACAGCCGTTGTTGCTGGCCGCCGGACAGATTCAGGGCCGAATCGTCCAGGCGATCATTGACCTCGTCCCACAAGGCCGCTCCCCGCAGGCAGCGCTCGCAGATCTCGTGCAGTCGTGCCTTACTACGCATGCCGGCCACACGCGGGCCGAACACCACGTTCTCGAAGATGCTCTTGGGAAACGGGTTCGATTTCTGAAACACCATGCCCACCCGTCGCCGCAGCTCCGCCAGATTGACGTTGCGTCCGTGGATGTCCTCGCCGTCCAGAATCAGTTCGCCGCTGTGCCGCGTCGCCTCGATCAGATCATTCATGCGGTTGAGCGAACGCAAGAATGTGGACTTGCCGCAGCCGGACGGGCCAATCAGGGCCATCACCGAGCGCTCCGGCACATCCAGCGACACGTCGAATAACGCTTGCTTTGCCCCGTACCAAAACGACAGCTTGCGAACTAGTAACTTCGTCCGTACCCCGGGTTCGTTCGAGGGCTTACGGCCCGTCAAACTGCGCTCGGAGATAATGGCGGAGTAAGAAAGAGTGGACATAGATGCACTCGTGCGCGTATCGGACCCGCGCCCATCCCTTCACCTACGTTGTGGAAGTGGGGGTATTGTAAGAGACGAATGTGTGGATTTGATGAAGAAGCGAGGGAGAATTGACAATGGGGTTAGTCGTAAGTTAGGAGGATTCGGCCACGGGAAGTCTGACGGTAAACGTCGTGCCCTGTCCGGGCCGGCTGGCAGCTCGAACGCTGCCGTGCATGGCCTGGGCGAGATGTTTGACGATCGCCAAACCCAGGCCGGTACCGCCCATTTCCCGCGAACGGGCTTTGTCCACGCGGTAGAAACGCTCAAAGATGCGCGGCAAATCCGACTCGGGGATGCCAATGCCTGTGTCGGCCACTTCCAGGCATACCAGCTCGCTCTCACGCCGCCAACCCACTTCGATGCGGCCACCCTGCGGCGTATACTTCACGGCGTTGTCCAGAAGATTATCGAGAATCTGCTCCAATGCTTCCTCATCCGCCCACACGGCCAGCGCCTCCTCGCCAGCTGGCGGCACCATCCCGAAGACCTGGCCCTTGGATTCTGCCCGGGGACGATGGCGTTCCATGCACGCGGTAACGATCTCACAGACCGGCAGCGGTTGAAAATCGAACAGCTCTTCGCCGGACTCGATACGGGCCAGGCTGAGCAAATCGAGAATCAGGGCGTGCAGACGGTTGCTCTGAGTGTCCAGCTGCTCAAGAAACGGACGGCGGTGCTGCGGATCGTCCACGGCGCCGTCGAGCAGCGTTTCCGCGCACGCCTTGATTATCGACAACGGCGTTTTCAGCTCGTGGGAGACATTGGCGACGAATTCCTGCCGCAGTCGTTCGAGGCGACGCAGCTCCGTGGTGTCATGCAGCACCAGGACAGCACCGCGCGGCGGCAGTCCGGGCAATCGTGCGGCGTGAACGGTCAGGCTGCGCATGCTGGAACCGCTCCAGCCCAATTCCTCGCGCTGGGGATCGGGGCTGTCGAGGGCGCGCTGGACTACGTCAAGGAGTGGTCGTTGGCGGACGACTTCCCATAAGCGCCGTCCGACGGGTGCTTGCCACGGAAGCCCAAGCAGTTGCGTGGCCCGTTCGTTGGCATAGAGGATGCGCTGCTCGGAATCCAGAGCAACGACACCTTCGACCATACCGCTGAGCATGGTGCGCAGCTGTTGGCGATCCTCTTCCAGCCGGGCGATGCGGCTGTCGAGTTGCTGGCTCATGCGGTTGAAGGCCCATACCAGCTCGCCAATCTCGTCCTGACCTTCGGTATAAACGCGCTGTCCGCTGTTGCCTTCGCCAATTTTATCGGCGACGCCAATCAAGGAGCGAATTGGCCGGCCCAGGCGCCGAGCCAATCGCGCACTCAGAATCCAGCTGATCGGCACCACGAGCCCGGTCGCACCGCCTATCCACAGCAGCATCCGTGAACGTATGACGGCGTCGCCCGTCGCCACGGCCACGATTAGCGCCAGCCCCGCTAGGAGGAGCAGCTGCGATACAATCAGCGTGAGGAAGAAACGGCGGAACATAGTTCAGTTTTCAGTGTTCAGTTCTCAGCGCGAAATCATCAGTGTTCATGCGTGTTACTAATCTCGATTAAACACAAAATCTTGAAGCTGGAACACTGAAAACTGAACACTTACGACTGAACACTATTGTTTACTCCGCCCGGCTCGCAAGTACGCCGCGCTTTCCGGTCAAGAGACGGATACCGACGTTGAGGAACATGACGAAGGCGAGCAAAACCAGGGCGGCGGCCCAGGCTTGCCTCTCGAAGATAGGATCGCCGCTCATCGAATACTGGTAGATGTACAGAGGCAAAAAGCCCATTTTCTCGTTGGGCGAGAAGGCCCATCTGTCGTTGCCGAAGGCTGTCATGAGCAGCGGTGCCGTTTCACCGGCGATGCGGGCGATGGCCAGGAAAGCGCCCGTGATGATGGCCGGCAAGGCCGCCGGCACAAGCACATGCAGCACGGTCTGCCATTGATGCGCGCCCAGAGCATAACTGGCACTGCGCAGGGTTTGCGGCACCAGCTTGAGCGATTCCTCGGCGGCACGCATGATAATGGGCACCATCAGAATGGCCAGGGCGAAAGCGCCTGCCCAGCCGGAGAATTGTTCCCGTCGTCCCAACACGCCTGCCTCGATGAACAGTCGCACAAAGGCATACACGAAGGTGCCAATCACGATCGATGGTACTCCGCCGAGTAGCTCGCCGAAGAAACGCACCACGGAGGAGAGCCGACTTGTGCGATATTCGGACAGAAAAATGGCCGACAAGAGGCCGATTGGAATAGCGAGCAACGTGGCCAGGCCGACAAGGATGCCACTGCCGGCCAGGGCATTGGCCAGGCCTCCGCCCTCTACACCTTGCGGCCGCGGCAGCTTCGTGAAAAAATCCCAGCTGAGCGAACCAGCACCACGATAGGCGATGTAGCCGAGGATCAAGAAAAGCGGGATGCATGTCAGGACCAGGCACAAGGCCAATACGCCGGTCATGAGGTAGTTGACGACAAAAGGTGTGAGGAATCGTTTCCGGTTCTTCCTCAATCCCAGTCTCTGTGTGGGAGCGCCGTTTTCGATACTCGGCCGCGCGTCGTGTCTCTGACCAAACTCGCCGAGAAATCGAGTCCCGACCCCTTTTCTCGGTCGGCCGACACGCCAGATCAAAACACGAGCCAGGCTGTTCAACAGGATGGTAAGAACGAACAGCAGCAAGCTCAGCTCAATAAGGGCTGCATCTTCCATGAGGCTGCTGCTGGAGGGAAGTTTCTGAGCCAGCAGGCTGGGGATTGTGTAGCCGCGGCCGAAAGGCAACATCTCGACGACGGGTGTATTGCCGATGAGCATGGTCACGGCCATCGTCTCACCAATGGCGCGTCCAAGGGCCAGGAAACAGCCGCCTATAATGCCGGGCCGGGCATACGGCAGCACGACACCCCAGATGGTTTGCCAGCGAGTCGCTCCCAGGGCCAAGGCTCCCTCGCGCTGCGCTCGTGGCACGGCCTGGCACACATCATAAGACACCGCGGCGATGTAGGGCACGATCATGATGGCGAGGATAAGTCCAGCCGAGAACAAGCCCTTGCCGCCGACGTTGGGACCACCGAGAAGGTGGAACAGCTTCTGTACATTGGGCGCCAGAAAATAAATGCCCCAGAAGCCGTACACGACGCTAGGGATTGCTGCCAACAGCTCAACGAGGAATGAGCCGCCGCGCCGCAGCCATGACGGCGCGACCTCGGCCAAGAAAGTTGCCGTGCCTACGCCCAACGGCACGGCCAACATCATGGCCAACAGAGAGGTTACGAGAGAGCCGTAAACGAAAGGCAGACCGCCGAAAATGTCGTGCGTCGGATCCCAGTTGCTTCCGATTACCATCGAGAGGCCCAAGCCGCGAATGGCCGGCCACGCCTGCAACGACAAGAGCGCGACGATCAAGGCAACAAGAAGAATGACAAGCAGGGCCGACCACCGGGTGATTTGCAGAAACAACCAGTCCGCCAGGGAGCCGATGCCCAGCAGCTCACGAAGCTTTCGCCAGGAACCACTTCGAGGTTGCGAGGAGGGATCGGAGATTACAGACATGCATCACCAGTACAATTCGTACCATTCCGAAGCGTAAGCGAGGGCCGCCTTCCTTGCGCTTCGGGATGGTAGGGCGATTACTTCTTGACCTTCCGCAGCATGTCGTCGATTCGTTTGACCAGCGCCTCGGGCAAACGCGCATAGTGCATGCTTTCGTTATGCTTTTGTCCTTCGTGGGTAGTCCACGCGAGGAAATCGACCAGCGCTTTGCCTCGGATCGGCTCCTGATCGGCGTAGAGCACGGCCCAGGTGGTGCCGCTGATGGGGTACGATTCCGCACCGGGTGCATCGAGAAGATCGATGTAGAGGTCGTCACGGATGCGTTTGCTGTCCTGGAGTGAGTTCGCGGCGGCTGCGGTGACGCTCTGAAGATCGGCCAGGATGAATTTGCCTTCGTGGTTCTGTACGGAGCCGAAGTGGATTTCGTCTTTCTTGAGCAGTGCGTAGTACAGTTCGGTGTAACCGATGCTTCCCTCAGTCTGACTCAGGAAGCCAGCCACTCCTGGATTGCCCTGTTCGCCGATGCCGGTCTTCCATTTGACCGTCGTGCCTGCACCGACTCCGCTCTGCTGCCACGTCCCACTGACTTTCTGGAGATAGCTCGTGAACAGGAAGGTTGAACCGCTCCCCTCGGTGCGGTGAACCACAGCGATGTTCAAGTCTGGCAGTTTCACGTCCTCATTGAGCTTCTGCAGCGCGGGATCGTTCCATTTTTTGATGTCGCCGAGGAAGATGCGGGCCAGCACTTCGCCGGTGAATCGGATCGGCTGATCGATGCCCTTCAAGTTATAGGCCGGCACAATAGCACCCATGACCAGCGGGATGTGAACCACTTCGCCGCCACGCTTGGAGGCGACCTGGAACTGCTCTTCGGTCATGAAGGCATCCGTGCAGCCGAAATCGACCGCCTGATCCGTCATCTGCTTGATGCCCGCCGTCGAGCCGGTGCCCTGATAGTTGATTTCGAGATCGCCCTTTTCCCTGGTGTATTCCTCGATCCATTTATCCATGATCGGTTTGATGAATGTCGATCCCGAACCGCTCAGCTTGCGAGAACTGTTGACGGAACTGTTGCAGCCGGCCACAGACAGAGACATCAACCCGAGAATCAACACTTTGCCGATGCGCTCCACTATCGTCCTCCTGGATGGCCTCACTTCTTGTGACTTTGTTAAGGGAACAGCATTTTAGCTATATCCGAGAAGCAATCGGAATTTGTGATGAACAGATGAAGATGCGATGAAGAAGCCGGGCTACTCTTTCTCATCCCACACTGGCCGCTCTCATGCCCACGGCCTGCCGCACCAGCCCCATGGTTTTTCGTGCTTCTGCTCGCGCTCGCTGGGCGCCTCGCTGCAAAATCGCCTCGACCTCATCGGGTTTGGCTGCTAACTGCTTTCGCCGTTCGCGGAATGGTCCGAAGTAGGCGTTGATCTTTTCCAGCAGCATCTTTTTCACTTCACCGTAGCCCAACCCGCCTGCACGATAGCGCGCCGCCAAGGCCGCCTTCTCTTCCTCCGTGGCGAAGAGACTGAATAGGGAGAAGAGGTTACAGCGTTCGGGGTCTTTCGTCGCTTCCACAGGTGTGCTATCGGTGACGATGCTCATGACCGTCTTTTGCAGCGGCTTGCCCTCGGCGAAGATGTCGATGGTGTTGTTGTACGATTTGCTCATCTTCTGTCCGTCGATTCCAGGAACCTTGGCTTCCTTGTCAAGCCGACAGTCTGGAATGGGGAATATCTCGCCAAAGGTGCGATTGAACTTTCCGGCAATGTCCTGCGTCATCTCGATGTGCTGCACCTGGTCCTTGCCCACCGGCACCAGGTGCGAGCGGTAGATAAGAATGTCCGCCGCCATGAGGACCGGATAATAGAACAAACCGACGCTGGCATCGATGCCTATTTCGACTTTCTCCTTGTACGACACCGCGCGTTCGAGCAGACCCATGTTGGTGACAGTCGAGAAGATCCATGCCAGCTCGACGACTTCTGGCACATCGGATTGGCGGAAGAAAATGGCCTTGTCGGGATCGAGTCCGAGAGCGAGGTAATCGAGAGCGACATCCTGGGTATGTTCGCGAAGCGTCTCCGCACGATCGGCCGGTTTGATTTTCTCACGGTCGATACGTCGTCGCGTGGCCTCCTCAAGCGTGGTCAAGGCGTGATAATCAGCGATGAAGTAGAAGCACTGCATCTCCTCCTGCAAGGCGATGTGCTGCTTGATGGCGCCGAAATAATTGCCCAGGTGCAGCTTGCCGGACGGCTGCACGCCGCTGAGAACACGTTTTGGTGTCGTCGTCATATGGATAATCCTTTTGCTCTATCCCACGCTCTTTTTACCGGCTACAATCCGAGCGTCCAAGGACAGTTTCCCCTCAGGGAAGGGGGGCGGATTGAAACAATTGCAACTCGAACATTGTTTGGTAGAAGCATTGCGGCAAGCACTGGCGGAGCCGGGCGAGCAGCGTCTGTACAAAAGCGGTAAGTTGAACGGTCTGTTTTCCAGCCGCAGCGGCGTTCACGGCAGAGCGGCGGACCAGGCGCTGCGCGAGGGTCTGCTCGAAAACACCCGCACGGAGACGAAGGGCAAAACCGTCATCGACTGGGTTCGCCTCACGCCGCGTGGCGTCGAGTTCCTGCACGATCGTGAATCTCCGCTCGTTGCCTTGCAAGAATTGCGTTCGACGTTGCAACTCAATCAGCAGGCTGTGCCCGCCTGGCTCACCGAGATGCGTGGCGCTTTGCAGGCCATGGACGAACGTCTTGCTGCCGACGCCCGTAAATGGCTGGAGCGACTGGACACACTGACACGCCGCGTCGAAGAGACGCTGCGCCGTCTGGAGCAATCAGCGCCGCTGTTGCCGCCGGAGGTTGCCGAATCCCATCCCTGGTCCATCGATGCACTGAATTACCTCGATCGCCGCCACCTCGCCGCTGCCAACGGCGATTCCAGCCCCTGTCCGCTGCCGGAGTTGTTCACCGCACTGGCGCGCCAGCATCCGGACCTGTCCGTGCAGATTTTTCACGAGGGTTTACGGCGTTTGCACGAACGGCGTCTGATTCTGCTACAGCCAGCCGCGAGCCTTGCCAATCTGCCGCAGCCGGAATACGCGCTCCTCGAAGGCGCCTCCGTCTTTTACTACGTGGCACGTTGACGGCGAACGAAGAGCCTCTCAAACGCGGACTCTGCGGAGAGCGCCCCGGTGCTCACTCCTTGCGGCCCTTACCTATTCTAACTCGGCCGTTGGGCGTCGGATAGCGCCTGCCTTGCCGATGGGCGTTCACGTCCGGCAAGCCGGGAGCTATAATGGGGTAATTGATGCGCTCGCGGCAGGGAAGCCCGCCTTGTCCCAGTGAATCCTCATAAGGGAGTTATTGCATGTCGGCCCCCGTCAAAGTCTCGCCGAACAACGGCAACCTGGCGCCTACCAATGAATTACGCCAGGTCACCGTACCCGACTTTGTCGCCGCCAAGGCGCGCGGCCATCGGCTGACCATGCTGACCGCTTACGATTACACGATGGCCCGGCTGCTGGACGACGCCGGCGTCGATAGCTTGCTCGTTGGCGATTCGCTGGGAATGGTTGTGCAGGGGCAACCGGATTCCCTGGCCGTCACTCTCGACGAGGTCGTCTATCACACGCGGCTGGTAGCACGAGGCGTGCGCCGTAGTCTGCTGGTGGCCGATCTACCGTTCATGAGCTATCACGTCAGCCCCCGACAGGCGCTCAAGAGCGCCGGGAGACTCATCAAGGAAGGCGGAGCGCAGGCGGTCAAACTGGAGGGTGGCGCTCGCAGGGCCCCCGCCATAGCCGCCATCACTGCTGCCGACATTCCGCTCATGGGCCACATCGGCCTGACACCGCAATCGGTGCGACGACTGGGCGGTTTCAAGGTTCAGCGCGATGCCGAGCGTTTGCTGGAGGACGCTTTGGCCGTCGAGGCGGCGGGAGCCTTCGCCGTGGTCGTTGAGTGTGTGCCGACGGAGGTGGCCGCCCGCATAACGGCGGCCCTGAAAATCCCAACTATCGGCATTGGCGCTGGGCCGGATTGCGACGGCCAGATTCTTGTCACGCCGGACCTGCTCGGCCTGTTCGACGACATTCGACCGCGCTTCGTCAAGCACTACGCCGATCTCGGCCAGGCTGTACGCAAGGCCGTCGAAGCCTATTGCCGCGATGTCCGCGGCGGCTCCTTCCCTGGCCCCGAACACAGTTTCCGCTGAAAAGAACTCACCACAGAGTCACAGAGGACACAGAGAAAGGCACAGAAAAGACAAGATGAAGTGGAATAAGCAGTATTGCCATCCCCTTCCTTACTGTTGATCTTTTTTCTTCTGTGTTATTCTCTGTGTTCTCTGTGACTCTGTGGTGAATTCTTCTTTCGCCAGTCCGGATGTTCCATGTTGCAGCTTGTCGCCGTCAGTAAGTCCTATGGCGGTACGCCGGCTTTGGGTCCGTTAGATCTAACCATCCCGGCTGGGCAGACCACTGTACTGATTGGACCTAGCGGTTGCGGCAAGTCCACACTGCTGCGTCTGGTGGCCGGACTCCTTCAACCCGATAGCGGCACCGTCACCTTCGAGGGCCTCCCTGTCACGCCGGCCAACGCCCGTGAGTTGCGCCGCCGTATCGGCTTCGTGGTTCAGGACGGCGGACTCTTCCCCCATCTAACGGCGCGCGGCAACGTCATTCTTCTGGCCCGCCATCTCGGTTGGAATCGCACGCGCATGGACGAACGGCTCGCCGAATTGATGGCCCTGACCCGTTTCCCCGCCGACCTGCTCGGCCATTACCCCGTGCAGCTGTCCGGCGGACAACGGCAGCGCGTCAGCCTCATGCGCGCACTTATGCTCGATCCCGCGCTGCTCTTGCTCGATGAACCACTCGGCGCCCTGGACCCGCTCATCCGTTCCGACCTGCAAGCGGACCTGCGTGGCATCTTCCAGAAGTTGCACAAGACCGTGGTCCTGGTGACGCACGACCTCGGCGAGGCCGGCTTTTTGGGAGACATCCTCGTGCTAATGCAGAGGGGCCGCATTGTGCAGCAGGATACATTTGCCAATCTGATCCAGGCTCCGGCCGGAGAATTCGTCACGCGCTTCATCAACGCCCAACGTTCCGTGCAAGTGACTCCAGGCCGAGAAGCCGGCAAATCGTAAGAGTTGCGCGGGGCATATCTTCTCGCCTTTCGACCCGCAATCCTTTATCCTTATTCGCACACACTGGATTGTTCCCAATCGCGGAGATGGTTTATGGGTCCTTCCATTCGATTTTCCCTGGTCCTGATGTCGTTTTTGTTCCTTATCCCTGCTCGTGCTCGAGCGGAGGATCAAACGATTGTATATCGCGGCGCCCGAATCCTGACGGCAGCCGGCGCTCCCATCGACAAGGGGGTGTTGGTTGTGCGCAAAAACAAATTCGTCTCTGTTGGTTCGGAAGGCGACATGCCCATCCCGCAAGGCGCGGAAGTCATCGACCTGACGGGCAAGACCATCATTCCCGGTCTGGTGGACACGCATTCGCACATCGGCATTTGGTCCAAGCCGCACGTGTCGGCGAACAACGACGGCAACGAGGGCAGCGGGCCGGTGCAGTCGGCGCTGCGGGCGCTGGATGCGATTCAGCCGGACGACCCGGGCATTCGCATGGCCGTCGCCGGCGGCGTCACGACCGCCAACATCATGCCCGGCTCGGCCAACGTCATCGGTGGACAGACAATCTACGTCAAGCTGCGCGGGCGAACCATCGAGGAGATGCGTGTCATCCCGGCCACGGTCCTGGGAGGATTGAAGATGGCCAATGGCGAAAATCCCAAGCGCTGGAACTTCGAGGGGCGCAAGATGGCGCCGGCCACGCGCATGAAAGTTGCCGCCTTGCAGCGCGAGCAGTTCGCCAAGTCACGAGACTATCAGCGAGCGTGGCAACGCTATCGTCAGGCCAAGACCCAGGGCAAGGACGTGCCGCAACCGGAAGTCGATCTGGCCCTGGAGCCACTGGTCGAGGTTCTCGAACGCAAACGTACCGTCCATTTTCACAGCCATCGCGCTGACGATCTCATGACGGCGATTCGGCTGGCCAAGGAATTCAACTTCGAGCTGGTGTTGCAGCATTGCACCGAGGGCTATCGCATCGTTGACGAGCTGGTCCGCGAAAAGATTCCCGTATCTCTGACACTCGTGGACAGCCCCGGCGGCAAGCTCGAAGTGGCGGGATTGCTCGAAGAAAATGCCTCCATTCTCAGCAAGGCCGGCGTCAAGGTGGCGATCAACACCGATGATTCGATCACCGAATCTCGTTTCCTCCTGCGAACGGGCGCCATCGCTGTGCGCGGCGGCATGTCGGAAGACGCCGCTCTCCGCGCTCTGACCCTGCACGGCGCCCAGATGCTGCACCTCGACGATCGGCTCGGCTCGCTGGAAAAGGGGAAGGACGCCGATTTCGTCGTGCTCTCCGGCTCGCCGTTCAGTGTCTACACGCACGTTTTGCAAACCTACATCGATGGGAAGTGCGTCTTCGATCGGAGCAAGCAACTGGATTGGTCGTATCAGACGGGTGGTTTCGCGCTGAGCGAGCGCGAACGGCTCCCAAAGTGTCCGCCGACTGTCAAAGCGTCGGCCACCGTGAATACGCCGTTGCGCCGCCTGGAGCACAAACCATGGCGCGGCAACGTCTCGCATTTCGCCATCCTGGCTGGACGGATCGACAATGTTGCGACAAAAAGCATCTCCAATGGCGTCATTCTTGTGGAGGATGGAAAGATCAAGGCAGTCGGCGAAGCATCCGATGTGAAAGTGCCCGACGGATGGACCGTGTTGACGGCCGCGGTTGTCACGCCGGGATTGATCGACGCTCATACGGTCGTCGGTTTATCGGGGGCGGCCAACGTCAGCGCCGACCAGGACCAGGACGAGATGAGCGATCCCAACCAGGCGGACTTGCGTGTCCTGGACAGCTTTAATCCGCGCGAGCCGCTGTTGGAGTTTCTGTGCCGCGAAGGCGTCACCGTAGTCCATGCGGTTCCCGGCCGCGCCAACGTCGTCGCAGGGCAGACGGGCATCTTCCGTACTTCGGGGCATATAGCCGAGAGCATGACGCTGCGCTTCCCGGCCGGTATCCTGGTGAATCTCGGTGAGTCGCCCAAATCGTCGTACTCCAATCGCCTCCCAACGACGCGTATGGGCACGGCCGCTCTCTTGCGCAGCGCTCTGGCACAGGCGCAGAATCATGCCCGCAAAGTCGCTGCTGCTCAAGGCGACGACAAACGTCCGCCGAACAATCCGAAACTGGAGGCGCTGGGCCTGGCACTGGACGGCAAAGTGCCGGTCATCTTCGCCGCGCACCGAGCCGACGACATCTGCACGGCCCTGCGTCTGGCCAAGGAGTTCAAGCTATCGCCGCGGTTGGACCTGGCCACGGAGGGCTATTTGATCGCAGATCGCTTGACCGAGGCGAAGGTGCCGGTTGTGGTGCATCCGACGATGCAGCGGCCCGGCTCGATAGAGACGTATCACAGTCAACTGTGCAACGCAGCCGTCCTGGCCGATCACAAGATTGCGCTGGCCATCGGCACCGGCTTCGAGGCGTATGTGCCGAAAACGCGCGTGCTGCGGCACGAAGCGGCGATGGCGATGGTCAATGGTCTCGGTTACGACCGGGCACTACGGGCCATCACGCTCGATGCCGCGCGCATTCTCGGCATCGACAAACAGCGCGGCAGCATCGAGAAAGGTAAGATCGCCGACCTGGTGCTGTTCGACGGCGATCCCTTCGAGCATGCGACGCACGTGACGCACACGTTGATGGAGGGTCGCGTGGTCTACGATCGTGGTGAGTATCTGCAGCTGCCCTTCGCTCGGCGAGCGATCCCACTGACAGGTGGCGGCGGCGTGGGATGCTGCCTGGGAATTTGGTAATGTCTTGCGGCGAACGGCCGGCGTAAGCCGGCTGGTCAATCTAACCAGCCGGCTTACGCCGGCCGTTCGCTTACATCAGGACGCTTCGCTAGGCGCGGCATTTGCACAAACTCTCAATAAGGAAATGGAACATGGACATCGAAGGGATTGTTTCCGAAAGGAGCATACCATGAACCGAACCATTGCCTTATTGACTGGCGCGGGACTGGGAGCGAGTATGATGTTCTTCCTCGATCCCAGGAGGGGAAAACAGCGCCGGGCCCAAGTTCGCGACAAAATGATCCGCTTGTCTCACCAGGCCCAGGATGCGCGGGACACGATCGTCCGTGATGCGCGGAACCGCATAAGCGGCCTTGCCGCGGGCGATATGTCTGTGCTTATTGGCGGCAAGAACGCTCTGCGCGGCAATCCGTTGCGCGGCGGGTGGTCGCCGGCAGGACGCGTCATGTTGGGGGCAATCGGCGGTGGACTCTTCCTGAGCGGATTGACGCGATCCGCTCCGACGGCTTGCATCCTTGGCACGGCGGGTCTGGCGCTGATGATTGAAGCGGCCACCAACGCCGGCATTGAAGACATTTCCAACGTGTCGTCGAAGGTGGAGAGAATAGCTCGAGAGAACTTCGGTCACGATGGGCGGAAGCCCCGACGACCGGAGCACGTCAGTGTTTAATCGTGGCCCATCCGATCCTGAAGCGTAAGCGATGTCCCATCGCTTACGCTTCAGGATCGGATCGCTTGCGGCTAATCGGGTGTAGCGCCTCGGCGAACCGATCGAGTTCCGCTTTGATTTCCTGACGCTCCCCAGCATTCAGCGGGCGGCCGCCGAAGCGGACGCGGTAAAACAGATCGACTACGCGCCGGGGCAATTCCGCCAACGCGGCCCACCTTGGCCGCGCCAAGAGTAGCGTGTGCGCCTCCGTGACGTATTCACGTGGCGTCTGAGCTAACCGAGGGCGAAGGGAAACGTTTCGTGCGAGGATTCGAACCAGACGGGAATAAATGCCTCCATCGCTGCAAACGACTACTCCGTTTCGAGAGCGGCGCTGACGGTGCAGAAACAGCCCGAGCGCGATGAGGACGATACTCGCCGAGCCAATGAGGCCCAGCACACGCAGTAGGACCATCGGGCGGAGAGATATCAGCATTTCCCACAGGCCGGCCTGTTCGTCGCCGTCGTACTCGAGAATCAGGGAGCGCCACCATTGCAAACAAAATTTGCCTGCTTCCTCCCAGAAGTAAGAGAACGAAAAGCCGGATGCGGACACGGCCGGGGCGGGAGGTGTCGCATCCAAGACCAACCAATCGAACCTGTTCCACCCGCGCGGGACCAAGATTTCCACCCAGGCATGGGCATGACTGTGGCGCACCACGTACAGACCTTCGCCCTGGCTGTCGCAGCCGCGAAAGCCCTTGACCACGCGCGCGGGGATGGCTATGGAGCGCAGCGTCAGGGCCAGTGCCGCGGCGAAGCGCTCGCAATGCCCTTGCTTAAGGTTGATGAGAAAGTCCAACACGGGGTCGAGCGAACGATCGTGGCGCGTCAATTCCAGTGTGTACGTGAAATCACCGGAGTTGGCCAGGTAATCTGTAAGGACGCGAGCCACTGCTTCCCAGTGAGGGGATTCAACCTGGAAATTCTGTGGCGGTTTGGCCAGGTCGGCACGAACCTTTTCGGGCAGACGATTTCGCAGGCGTCCAGTTAGACGACGTAAAAGATCAACGGTACAGTCTTGCAATGGACTGAGCAATGGCGGCGGCACCGTTCTCAGAAGCGGTACATCTTTGTTGGCCCACAAGCCCTCGGCGGGAAACCTTTCTGCACTGCCATGCCCAGGCATCACTTGACGATAGCGATACTCGTTCCGCTGCTCGCTTCCGATTTGCGGTAATACAGTGCCCGAAGATTCCACGAACAGACGTCGCCGATCCTCCTGGTTCAGAACCACGACAGGCAGACGGGCCGACGGAGGAGGACCGAAGCGAATCGGTTCGGCCAACACCAGACCCCCAGCTTGTCGCGGCTGGACAGTGAAATCGAGGAAGAATTGATCCGGTCCAAAATTGGGCAGATCGACCTGGCCGCCGCGCCGCGGCCGCGCTGGCATCAGGGTCGTGGTCGTCCATTTGCCGTTCTCGTACCAGTCGAGCACGCTGCCGCGGAAGCGCTGCTCCGGGGACAGATCGACCTTGGGTTGGCCGGCCGCATCCAGGGCTGTGACACGCAGGGCGACCTCATCATCCAGCTCGATCCAGCCGGTATTGTTGAGGTTCATCTCTTCGCTGCCGCCTTGTGAATTGCCGGGATATCTGAAGCCGCCGGTATGAAATTTGTTCAACGGTTCCCAGCTCCAGTTATCGCGGCGGGGCGTAAGCAAAAAAATCAGCAACGTCGTCGCGGAAATCAGAAATGTCCAGCGCATTGCGAACACGAACAGCGACCCGCCCGTGATGGATGGCGAAGCGATTGGCGAAGCGACAGCGTTGGCTGCCGCGTTGTCTGCCCGGGAGCTAACGTTGCCGCTTCGCCAATCGCTACTGGCCTCTTTGCGGATGGAGAGCCGGTAGTGCAGGGCAAGGCAGAGGAGATCGCTGGCGAGGTAGGCCACCATCATGGCGCCGAAGGCAGGGCCGCCATCGAGCAAACAGCCCAGACCGATTTGCAACAATCCCCAACCTTGCAAGTGCCAGAAATGATTGGCATCGTGCGTCCGAAACACCTTGACCAGAAGAGCCGCCATCGCCAGCGGCCCCATGTATGGCAAGAGCGCGAGGTGCAAGGGCAGATGCGACAACACGAAGGTCTCATCGCTCAACGTCTGCACCAGCCAGGTCCCGCCGCCAACCGCAATCAGCCCGCCCAGAATGTTGGCGCCCCAGTTGGGCAGACTCCAGCGTCCCTCAACCCACCAGGCTAACAGCAGCAGGGCCAGCACCGGGGCGAGAAAGAGTTGCAACTCGGGCAGAAACGGCGTCTCGGCGAACACCAGCGCGGCGCACGCCAAGCCCAGCGTCAGATATTGCGATAAACGAAACCAGTGCTCGAGAGACATCGCTAGCCCCCTCCGTTGGCCGCTCGCCCAGGGCTTGCGGTGAAACGAGAGCACAAATAGGTTGGCGGCGTATAAAAATCGAATCGATCCGTGCGCGAAGCGTCAAGGCAATGGACACGCCGATGCAGAGAACGCCGCAGAGGATCGGTCAAGGTGCTGTTGCCCAGCGCCACGACCACGATACTGCCCGTTGGCAAACACCGTGCCTGCAAGTGTTTTATCACAGCGGCATGGGCCGGGCGGGCACCGCCTTCTAGCAGGGCCAGGCACTCCAGTATCTGTCGTGCGTGCGCTGGTCCCGTCAATCCATCCAACATCACTGGCTCCGCTGTCGCCGTGGCCAATACGAGCCGATCGTCGCGCCGCCGGCACCATTCCCAGCAGATTGAAGCCACGAGGCTCACCATCTCCTCGAACTGGTCGTGCATCGACACGTCCCCGTGTTCGGCTTCGGCTGGCAGAGTCGGATCGACGATGACAAGAAGGTTATCGCTGGGCTCATCCTCGAACTCGCGGACCATCAACTCGCCGCGGCGGGCCGAAGTGCGCCAGTGGATCAGGCGGGGACTGTCGCCGCTGCGGTAGGAGCGCAGTCCATGAAACTCGGCCTGGGCCGCCGGGTCTGGCCGAGGTTTCTGGCGAAAGTATCCCTGGCGCGGTTGCACGGTCAGATCGCGTAAATGACGCAGGAATCGGCCGCGATGCAGCCAGCCAAGGCAGGGCAGCACGGTCACCGTTTCTTCTCCCATCAACAGCCGGCGCCGTTCGACCAGGCCGAAGGGATAGCCCGTACTTGCCTCCACGGCTCTCCAGGTATAGCGTCCGCGTTGCGGAAGGGTCACTTGCCGGCGCCAACTGACGCAGTCCCCGGCTGCAAGACTATCGATCCGGCACGGCTCCGACGGATCCGGCCCTTTCTCGTTGATACACAAGCCCAGTCGTGGCCGTTGGTCGTGATTGCTGACCTGAACTTCCTCGACGCAGGGCGTGCGCGCGAACAGCCAATCATCGAGGCGGCGGCGCACATGCAATCCGCGCAGAGTTCGTCCTGCCGCCAACAAGTTCAGAAGCAGCATCACCAGCAACAGATCACCCAGTAGCAGCAGCAGATTGATGCGCCGATGGACGCCAATGATCAAAAGCAGCACTGCCACCGCCAGGCAATTCAGTCCCGCCGTTGGCAGGTAACACGATCCCCGCTTAACCGTGAGCCGAAAGGGAGCGCGTTGGCCCCCGGCGCTTCCCTTCGGCTGGCGGCTAGACAAGGATCGCATGTTGTCCCCTCAGGGTTACTGCGGAATCGGTGTCTGGGCAAGAATGTCCTGGACGATTTCTTCGGCGGCGTGGGTGGAGCTATCCTGTCGGGGCGTTCGTAGCACAATGCGATGGGCCAGGACAGCAACGGCCAGGCGCTTGATGTCGTCGGGCACCACGTAATCGCGTCCCTCCAAGTGGGCCAGCCCCTGAGCGGCGCGATACAAAGCCAGGGCCGCCCGCGTGCTGCCGCCCAGGTGAATATCTGGATGATAGCGCGTGGCCGCAATGAGGTCCAGCAAATAATCGGCCAACGTTTCCTCGACGCGCACTTGTCGAACCTGATGCTGCAAGGACACCACTTCTTCGGCGGACAGGACCGCCTGGAGATGCTCAACCGGCTCACCGGCGCGATGACCGGTCAAAATGCGCTTCTCGGCGTCGCGCTCGGGATAGCCGATACGCAGCCGCATGAGAAAGCGATCGAGTTGGCTCTCCGGCAATGGGTAGGTGCCCTCGAATTCATAGGGATTCTGCGTGGCCAACACGAAGAACGGCGGACCCAGGAAATGGGTTTGACCGTCCAGCGACACTTGATGATCGCTCATGGCCTCTAGCAGGGCGCTCTGCGTTCGCGGCGTGGCCCGATTGATTTCATCGGCCAGCACCACCTGGGCGAACAGCGGTCCGGGTTGGAACACGAACGCGCCTGTGCCCTGGTGGAACACACTGGTGCCGAGCACGTCGCTGGGCAGCAGATCGGGCGTGAATTGAATGCGGTGGAAGGAGCAGCTGAGGCTGCGCGCCAGCGCTTTGGCCAGCAAGGTTTTGCCGATTCCGGGCACGTCTTCGATCAGCAAGTGTCCCTCAGCCAGGAGCGCAACCAGGGCCATGCGGATCGTCTCGGGCTTGCCCAGGAACACGCTGGCGACGTTGTTCTCAAGATTGGCCAGCAGATGACTAGCCCGGTGCGATTGCTCTTCGAGCAGAGGGAATGGGTTGGTCATGATCTCCCGTGCCGCGTTGGCGGTAGCGAGTCGAAGAAAAGCGAGCGCTATTATACGGGATACTACGTAGCGGCGCAGAAAAAAGTTTAGCCGCGAGCGACAGGCGAGCGTTGTTGCGCTCGCTTGTCGCTCGCGGCTAAGTGGGAAGGTTGTTTTAACCTCGTCTACCGCGTTTAATTTTCGCTGAAATCGAACTTCTGGGCGACTTCTTTGGCCGGATCTTTCTGGAGAGGATTGTCGAGATAACGTTGGCGACATTCCGGACACAAATCGTAGCGAAGTTGGTGCCGCGATGGCTGGACGGCGTCGGCGACTTCGTCGTCGTCCAGTTCGTTTAGCAGTTGGCTGACGGCTTCCATGTGATCTTCTTCGAGATCTTCCTCCGTCAGTTGGGCGGGATCGTGTCGGGCGAAGACCTCGATCTTCACGACGTAATGATCCTGGCCGGGCCGAAGCTCCGTGCCGCAAAGATCACAGGTAATGTGCAACATGAACCCAAGACCTCCCTAACCACCCCCGTCGTTCACGCAACGAGCAACAGGGCGTCCTTCGTGCGTCCAAATCCACGATGTCTTTCGCGCGAGTACAAAATATCGTCTCTATATCCATCCGTCGCAGGTTTTGTGGCCCCTGTCAAGCCGAATCCTTGGAATTTCGACAGATTTGTCGGCCTTGTCGCGAAGTGACAACAAATGCAATTGCTTGGATACCGAGAGCAAATCCACGAGGAGACTGTCGATCCCCCCTCGCGCCGCCGCTGCGTCGCAGGAGTCAACCACTGAGCCGGCAATCTACAGCGAGCAGGTAAGAAGATTTTCCAAACCTCGCCACATCGACCGAAGTAACTTTTACAATCCGACGGCCTTCCCTTGAGAGAACTCGTCATTGCTCTGGGGTATAAATACTTGTCTGCAGAGGGATTAGCCCGTGTTGTCAAACTGCCGGCAAATCTTGGCACGGGGATTGCATATTTCCTTGGCGTGATACGACGAATGTCCGAAGCAATCGAAGTGGATATGCCTATGAGTCAGCGCGATGCTAATCTGTTGTGTCTGCGTGACACGCTGGAACATCTGTCGGTCAACCAGCAGCGCCTGGAATGGACGGAAGACGCCGAAGCGATTTACTTGTTGACCGAATCTATGATCCGCGATCTCGCACGTTGTCAGCGTCTGTGCGAGAATTTGCGGCACCGCTACAGCCTGGAGCGCGTGGCGTAAGGAACCATTCCCACCGCACTCCCCTTGGCCGCCGCCTGACCCAGGGCCATGCCGAAACATCCGTTTCGGCGGGCGGCCTCCTCTCGGGACCCAATACCCTCGATCCAACCACTGCCGGCGACGTGGCTTCATGTCGCCGGCGTCTTTTTGCGCTCAGCTCCACCGCCAGCCCGCGTATTCGCACCTTTCGTCACGGCCGCTAGGGACGTTGCGGGTGGAAGCGACAAAGGCCAGGTAAGGGCCGTAATTTGTCTGGACCGCTTATTCCAGGCAGAATGGCGAGCCGATAACCATACGCGGAAAGCTGTCCGTCGCGGACGAACAGCCGGTTTTTCGGTCGTTAGGTGGTCTGGGTAATTCACAACAATCGCTCGACCTCCTCACAGCCGAAGGATCTGAATTACTCCCCTGGGATTCCACACAACATCGTGTCGAGGAGATGATTGCTATGAGGATGCGCTTGGGAGCGCCGTTGCTGGCTGCCCTGGTCGGCCTGTTGGGGTCGGTCCAGTACGCGGCGGCAGCGCATTGCGGCTGCTCCAACTACGGCTGTTGTTCGCAGTCGTGCGGTTCAGCCCAATGCTGCTTCCCCGCTTGCCAACAACAGTGCCAGACCTGCTACAAACTGGTTTACGACACCTGCCTGGAAAAGCGCTGGCAGACCTGCTACAAGACGGTCCAGGAAACCGTCATGAAACAGGTGTGCAAGACCTGCTACCGTCAGGAATGCAAGACCTGCTATAAGCCGTGCTACCAAACCTGCTACAAGCAAGTGCCCTGCACCACGTGCAAGCCGTGCTACAAGACGTGCTACAAGGAAGTGTGCCAGACCTGCTGCAAGCCGTGCTATGAGACGTGCTACAAGCAGTGCTGCTACACCGTCTGCAAGCGCGTTCCCACGTGCGTCATGCGCGAGTGCTGCTACACCGTGTGCAAGCCCTGCTACCAGACGCACTGCCATACGGCCTGCCACCAGGCTTGCCATCAGTTCTGCGAGACCTGCTGCCGCGAATGCTGCTACACGGTCTGCAAACCGGTGTGCACGACCTGCTACAAGAACGTCTGCTGCACGACCTGCAAGCCGTGCTACGAGACGTGCTACAAGCAGTGCTGCCAAACGTGCTACCGCGAATGTGTCGAGACCTGCTACAAGTGCTGCAAAAAAACCATTTGCGTGCCGGTCACAACCTGCAAGACGGTCACTCGCAAGGTCAAGGAGACCTGCTGCGAGCAGTACTGCGTTCCGGGCAAGTGCAAGCACTACTGGCAGCGCTCGCCCGGCACCTGCTGCTTCGATCCCTGCACCTGCTGCTGCAAGTACCAGAAGGGCTGCCTGCAACGCTGCACCGTCCAGTGCCCGCCGCAGATGTGCACCCGTCAGGTCACTCGCTGCCGTACCGTGTGCGAGACAGTTCCTTGCACGACCTACTGCAAGAAGTGCGTGACCGAGATGGTCCCGTACACCGTGTGCAAGAAGGTTCCTTACACCGTCGTCAAGTCCGTCCCTTACACCGTCTGCAAGATGGTGCCGGTCACGACGGTCCAGAAGGTTCCTTACACGGTCACTCAGTACGTACCGCAGGTTTGCAAGAAGATGATCCCGTATACGGTCGTCCGCTGCTGCAAGGGCGCCTGGGTTGACAGCCAAGGCCAAGGCCACGGCTGCGCCGGCCCCGGCCGTACCTTCCAGTGCGGCGCTAGCTACTCCACGACCTATACGACGACCACCTGCCAGATGGTCAGTGAGGTCTGCAAGAAGCAGGTTCCTTGCACAGTGTGGCAGACCGTTCAGCAACAATGCGTCAAGACGGTGCCCTACACCGTCTGCCGCATGGTGCCCTACACGGTCAAGAAGTGCGTGCCCTACACCGTCTGCGAGATGGTGCCCTGCACCACCATGAAGTGCGTGCCCTACACCGTCTGCACGCAAGTGCCCTACAACGTCACCTGCTGCGTGCCATACCAGGTGACCGAGTGCGTGCCCTGCACGGTGTGCAAGTGTGTCAAGGTGTGCGTGCCGGTCGAGGTCTGCGTCCAGCGGTGCCGTAAGGTGCCGGTGGCCTGCGAGTGCTGCCCGACGACATGCTGCCCAACGCCGTGCTGCCCGCAGACGACCTGCTGCCAGCCGAGCTGCTGCAACACCAGCTGCAACACCTGCTGCACGCCCTGCTGCTGCTGCAAGAAGCCAGGCCTGCTGGCTCGGTTGCACGCTCGTCGTTGCTGCTGCAACTCCTGCTGCACCCCCTGTTGCAATAGCTCCTGCGGGGGCTGCTGTAACTAACACTCGCCGAAAGCTCGCGGCGCCCCGTTGTCCGCCACGAGAGTCCCGGAGGGAGTGACGCCCGGTGAGCGGCCGGTGTCATCTGGCTGGTAGAAAACCTACCGGTCGGATGACGCCGGCCGTTGGCTTTTGATACATTAGACTCTATGGATGCACACAGGCGATATTCGCTGTTGGCTCTGCTGGTCCTGGCCCTGACTTCCGTAAGTCTGATGCCCGGATGCGAGGGCGCCAACCCGCGCGAGGAAACTCCGGCAAAGGGCAAGACCGGCGACAAGGACAAATCACCCATACCCAAGGCCGAGTCGAAGAAGACAGAGATCGGCAAGAACGTCTTTCTGGAAGTGCTGCCCGATAAAAAGCGTCGCGTTCTCGTAAACGCCGAGGTTTGTCTACGAGAGGGACAGCTGGAACAACTCCTGTGCCGCAGGCACACAAAGGAACACGAAGCCATCCTCACTGCCGACGTGGACGCGCGCACGATCCATGCGGGCCTGATCGCGGCCGGAGCGAAGGAGGGTTCGCCGGTACGCTTTGTGCCCGAGTATCGTGCAGCTTCGGGCAGCACCATCAAAGTCAGCGTGCAGTACAAGGACAAGGACAAAGTAGTGACGGCCCCCGCCCAATCGTGGATCAAGAAGGCCAGGGACGACAAACCGCTGGAGAGCGACTGGGTTTTTGCCGGCAGCCGGTTCGTCACCAATCCGCTCGATCCGGATGGAAAGAAGCATTACCTGGCCAACGACGGCGATGTGATTTGCGTCTCGAATTTTGAAACCGCTCTGCTCGATCTGCCCATCAAAAGTCCCAAGGACAACGCCGATCTCGCCTTCGTCGTCAACACCGAGCGCATCCCACCGATGGGAACGCAAGTCGTCGTGATCCTTGAACCTGTCGTGGAAGTGAAAAACGACAAGAAGTAACCACGATTCGAGCGCGGTCAGGCGAGCGGCGGAGTTTATCCTCGCCGCCAACGCCGCCTGGATAAGCCCGGCGGCAAGCTTCACCAACCCGAATGGCGCTCTCAACGAAGTTATTCCTTGAGTATCGCCTCCGCCTGTTTATCACCGCGATACAACTCCTTCAAGGCGTTCACAATCGCCGATGCCTCTTTATCGTTGCCCTGCTCACGCAGCTGTCGCACCCGCTGCATCGCCTGGCGCACCGGCTCCCATTGACGGTCCGGCGGCGGTTTGTCGCCGAGCTTTTCGAGTTCGCGCTCGGCCAGGATGACCCACGGCTCCTCCGAGGGCACGTCTCGAAACGCCTGCACGAGCGCCTTCCAGACGCGCCGCGCCCCGGCCTCGTCACCTTGTTGGCTCTGGCGCATCCCCTCCTGGTAGAACCATTGTGCCTCGCTCATGGGGCCGGCCCCGCGCGCGGCCCGCTGGGCCTGCCGTGCCGCCTTCGCTCCCTCGTAATGGGCACGAAACTCATCGATCTCCGTGCGATGCGGCGTATCCGGGTGCTTTTCCAGCAGAGGTCCGAAGTACTTGTCAAATGCGGTTTCCCAGTCCCCCGGATCGCGCGACTGCATGAGGGCGTATCCACGCTGATACATCTTCTCGGCACTGAGCGGCCAGAACGCCCAGCCGATCAATCCTATCGTGATCGCGAGCAACAAGACCAGCACCGAAGGCCGATTAAAGAATTGCCGCACAGGGCCGCCGATTCGCTCGCGCTCTAACTCATGCCGCATCAGCCGGCTCATCATTGTGGCCGGACCTTCCTCGGTGGGGCGGAGGCGCGTCGCCGATTGGCCGAGTTCATACTCCACGGTCTTGGCGTTGGCGTGCGTCGCCTGATAGGCCAGCTTGCGCTTGAAACTGTCGAGACGGCGAAACAGAACCATGCCATCGCCCGGACGATTGCTTGGATCTTTTTCCAGTAGCTCACAAATGATGGCATCCAGCTCGTGAGGCACTTCCGGCACGATCCGGGCCGGTCGATCGAACTGAGCGAAGCGGTGCTTGTGCAGCAAGTCGAGCGGATCGCCCTCAAACGGCGTGCGTCCTGTCATCAGTGTGTACAGCACGACACCCAGCGAATACAGATCGCTGCGACGTGTCACGGGTTTGCCGGCCGCCTGCTCCGGCGACAGATACTCGGCCGTGCCGACGATGCCGCCTGTCACGGTCAGATGCGGACTTGCAAACAGGCTGGCAATGCCGAAGTCGGTCAGCTTGACAAGGCCCGTTCCCCCCCCACCCTGCAGTTCCCCCAAAAGGGGGGAGGTAGCGCTATTCTTTTTCCCCTCTTGTGGGCAAGGTTCAGGGCAGGCGGTAGCGAGCATCAGATTTGATGGTTTCAAGTCGCGGTGAATGATGCCGCGGTCATGAGCGTGCTTGAGGGCGGGAGCGATCTGCCAGGCCAGCTCGAGCACTTCCGGCCAGGGCAGGCGTCCTCGCTGCGCCAGCAACTTCTCGAAACTCGGACCAGCCACGTACTCCATGACGAAATAGGACCGGCCCTCCTGCTGGCCGGACTCAAGAAAACGCACAATGTTGGGATGATCGAGCTTCCGCAGGATGTCGATTTCGCGCTGAAACCGTGCCAGGAAGCCGCTATCGACAGCCAATTCGGGCGCCAACACCTTGATGGCCACTTGCTCGGGCTTGTCCACTTCTGTGGGATCTCGGCGAGCGAGATAGACGCAGCCCATGCCGCCGCGACCGAGTTCTCGATCGAGAATCCAGGAGCCGAGTCGTGCGCCGATCATGTGTCGTCCCCCGTTTGGCGATTTATCGCTTCGCGCGAAACGATAAATCATTATTGTACCCGAAAGAACATGCCGCGCACTTCGCTACAACCGGCAAGAAAGGCGTTTTGGCCGCAGACTTCCCGTCTTACCCGGTCGATTGCATTGACAGCTTCGGTGGATCTTTTAAACTGAAATAGGTTCATGTATGCAAAAGTGCGGCACGTCGGCGGCAGCCGCGCGCCTCTTGTTCCCATCGCAAATCCTGTCACGAGGTTGCAACAATGCCTCCGAGATCTCAACCCGAGTCCAAACAAGGTCTCATCATCACCGTGGTGATCGCCTTTCTGTTAGTCATTTGCCTGGGCGTTACCACTTACTTTGGCTATTCCGAGCAAGACAAGCTCGTTAAGGACGCCAAGGAAGCGAAACAAAAAGAGGACACGTTCAAGAGCGAGCGCGATTATTATAAGGCCCAGGCCATGATGTATCGCAGCTACATGGGGATGTCCGAGGGCATGGACGGCGCGGACACGCTTGGAACGCTGAAAGGCCAGCTGGATGGCAGCCTGGGGCAGTCCAATAAGGACAAAGCGGACGTTACGAAAACGCTGAAAGCTCTGGAGTCGAAGTACGGCTGGAACGGCAATCAGCCCAAGGAAACGCTTGAAGGCACCATCAGTACCCTGCGGACCCAGTACGAGAACCTGGCGAACAAGAACAAAAAGACCGAGGACGACCTGAAGAAAGCCAAACTGGATTTACAGAAGCGTGAGGAAGATCTGGCGGCGGCTCGCAAGGATTTTGATGACAATCTGAAAAAACTGACCGAGAACTTCAAGAGTGATTTTACCAAGTCGGACGAGCAGCTGTCCAATTTCCGTACGTCCGTTGAGGCCCTGAGTCAACAGCGCGAGAAGGAGAAGACGGACGCGGAGCAATCGAAAAAGACGCTGGAAGCGACCGTGGCAAGGAAGGATCGGGAAATCTCGGACCTGAAAAAACTGGTCCAGAGGAAGGACGATGAGCTTGCGTCCATCCATGCCAAAAGTCCCGAAACGCCGGCCAACATGCGGACGGATTGGAAGATCACCCACATGGATCCTCGCGGCACCAACCCCTACATCAGTCTCGGCTCTGACGATCGCGTCAAGCCGCGCCTGACCTTCAACATTCACGGCGTCGGTGCCGATGGACGACCCAGTCCCCAGCCCAAGGGCACGCTCGAAGTGGTGAAAGTGCTCGGCCCGCACCTGTCGCAAGCGCGCATCACCTCGGTTAAGAATCCCAACCGCGATCCGGTCGTGGTGAACGACGTGATTTACAATGCCAGCTGGAACCCAAATATCAAGAAGCACGTGGCCATAGCCGGCATCATCGATCTGACCGGCGACGGCCGCGACAGTCTGGCCGAATTCATACGCAACCTGGAGCAACAGAACATCGTCGTGGATGCCTATGTGGACCCGAAAGATGGCTCCGTAAAAGGCCAGCTCACCTACCAGACGGACTACCTGATCCTTGGCGGAGCGTCCGATCGGGCGTACAGCTCCAGCTCCGATGAGACGGACAAGCGCGTCCTGGAAGGCCGAAAGCAAATGCAGGAAGAAGCCAAGAAATACGGCGTGCCGGTCAAGAGCTTGCTGAGCTACCTTGAAATGATCGGCTATCCGCTTCCGCATGCGACGCGGGAGGCTGCGCCGTCTCGTTATAATACGGACACGCGTTCCGACATCGTGCCGCGTCTGAATCGTGATCGGTTCCCGCCCAAGGCGCCAAACGGTGACAAAACGCCGCCTTCGCCGCCGGACAAATGAGGCGACCTTTTGCAATGAAGGTAAGCACAGCGGCCCCGGTCAAAACGCCGGGGCCGCTGCGTTTGATTTCGGTTGCAGGATTGGCGGGTTTTACTAGGATAAACAAGCCTTGGTTATCATGCCGCCTTAGCTCAGCCGGTAGAGCGACGCTTTCGTAAAGCGTAGGTCCAGGGTTCGAGTCCCTGAGGCGGCTTTCAATAGACCATTTCGGATCACCCTTTCTCGGCGATTTCTGATGCCACATATCACCATAATCTTGAGACGCCGTAGTGATCGAAGGCCACATCGTTGCTAACCAAAGACAGGCCCTTGCCGAGCGCGTGGATGACGATCATTCGATCAAAAGGGTCGCGGTGTTGTTTGCTGGGGAATGGAAGCTGCTCGTAAGCCGCACAATCGTCAAGCGTCATGGTCAAAAGTGACAGGCCATAGCCGTTGATCGCCCGTGTCATGAAAGTGATGTAGGGGGCTGACAAGCTTAGCTTCTTCAGGCCCACCTTAATGGCGATCTCCCACACGGTTGCAATACTCAAGAACAACTCATTGGCTGGGTCCACCAACAGAGCGGTGGCGGAAGCAGTCATTTGGGGGCTGCCATCCGCGTGCCACAGAAATGTGTGCGTATCGAGAAGGAGCCTCACTCCATATACTCCTTCATGTCCTCCAGCGGGGCATCGAAATCCGGGGCCATATAGGTAATCATCCCCTTGCACAGCCCCGGACCTGGACGCGATGGCTTGGCTGGCTGGGGTTGCTGTGACACCAGTTTCGCTACTGGTTGCTGGTTTTCGGTGATCACGATTTCATCGCCGGGATTCAGTTGGTGGATCAACTCTTTCAACTTGGCTTGCGCCTCATCCACAGTAATCGTTGCGGACATTCTTTTCTCCTTACTCAATCGCCGGCATCACAGGCATAGTAAAATCGGACGCGAACGTCAGGGCGTTCGGGCCGACATTCACTTCACCGCAAAGCAGGTTCATCGCCAGGGGATCATTCTCATTTGAGGCGAGGTCAAGTAGTCGGCGGTTCCAATAGTAATTGTCGGTGACGAGGATGCGGACGCTGTCGCCGAGCTTCCAGCGGATGGTGCGCGGGAATTCGTAGTTCCACTCTGGTTGATAATTGCTTGGCACGATGTTGCTCGGCCCATAGCGGATGCCGTTGACCTCGATGATCACTGACAACGAAGGGCCGCGGCTGAGCCAGGGAGACACATTGCGATCGAATCGGCCGCTTTTCAGTACAACGTGATATTCGCCTGGTTGAGTGACGCGCTCCGTCCAGCGCAGCAAATCGTGAGCGGCTGCGCAGAAGCGGCCGTTGGTATGGACAGTGAGATAACTGCGGCAGAGCGCTTGCAATTCCTTCACATCGCCGGGATTCGCCTGGAAATGATCGCGCACGGCCCGGAAATCGTGCTTGTCCCAATCGACGTCGATGTTTTGGAGCGCCGACTTGGCTTCGGCAGCAAATGCGCCATCGGGATGTCGTTCGAGGAAACGCTGATAGCGGTCGCGCCGTGTCTGGAAGTTCAATGGATGAGCGGCGGAATAGCCACGGGCGAATTCGATGTCGCGCTCATCGACGTGCAGCAAACAAGCCGCGCGGTCGCGGCGCACTTCCGATTCGTAGGCTGTGCCGGCGAAATCGCTGAGAAAACGATCGGACTGCTCGATCCGGGTCGATAAATCGCCCTTGTCGCTGAGCCGTTGCAGCTCGCGGAAAGCACACTCAGCGCGCCGTTCGTGTTCGGCATCGCGGCGCACTTTGAGCGCGTCGCGGAACGACTGCCAATCGTTGTCCACGTCCTGTTCGGGAAAATCGCGATGAAAGCGCTGCCATTCTTGCCAAACCGCTTCGGCGTCGGCATCGGGATCGTCGGCATGTCGGCGTAACTCGGTCAGTCGCACGGTGTAGTGCTGAGCGTGAGTCTGTGCCGCCCGCTGTTTGGCCCAGGCATCGTAGGTCCACACCGAGAGCAAGGCAGAGACAGCAAGGATGCCCGCGAGGACGCCGTGGCGGCGTCGGCGTTGCCGTCGTTGCTCGCGCAGACGGCGTTGAAAATTCACGGCAGCGCTCGTTTCCGGATAGCGACGACTGAAGGAGGCGACGCAGCGCTCCAACAGTGCGTGATTATCTCCGGCCAATTTCCACAGGAAATTCAGCCGTGCGTCATCGAGTGCTTGCAGTGATTCCGCCAGCCAGATCAGCGGCCCCTCCAGTCCCTTCGGTCGCAGCGCGAACGAGACCGGCGTCTCACCGGTCTCACCGGCGGGGATGGGCTGGCCCAGACTGCTGACGGCGAACAAGGCCTGTTGAGGGCAGTGCAATTTCAATGTGTGCCGCGTCATGCGGAAGTGCTGTTCAATCCAGCTGTCTGTTGGTGTATCGGTGCCTAGCAAATCCGTCTTGGTGAGCACGAGCGCCATCGGACGCGCCGGTGCGCCGGGCGCTTCAGTAACGAGATACTCTTCGACGATCTGCTCGACCTCCTGTTGCGCCTGCAGAGAGGCAGTGCGATCGTCAGCCACGCCTGTATCCAGACATAGCCAGACAGCATCGCAGTCGCGGAGAAAATCGCGAATCGGCTCCTGCCGGCCCATTGCGACGTGCTCGCCCTGGTAATCCTTGAAAAGCAGGTCAAGGCGGCGATTTTGGTAATACAGGTGAAATCGTAAATCCGTTTCGCCCAGCGTCGCCGGCAATGGTTGTCCCGCTTCGAGCTGATGCACCTTGTCGGATAAGTATTCTGCTGTCCGCGCATCGGCGGCGGCAAGACGGAGTTCGGGCAGCCGGCCGCCGGCAGACTCGCGGTAGAGCATGGTCAAGAGCGTGGTTTTGCCCACGCCGCGATGGCCGAACACGCCGATCCTCTGCGGACGGCACAGACGCTCGGCAAGGTTCACGGCCAGGGACGGAGTTCGCTTCATCATGGATTTCTCGTGGTGTAAGGGCGTATCGGACCGCTCCTCTATTGTAATTCGTCCGGATCAAAGCGATATTATCATCCTATCGCCGCGCTGGCGAGATTTGGACGCTGTTGCGTCCTCGCTCTCGTGCCCTTCGTCATTCAGGGAGGAATGCCGATGTTTCGAGGTTCGCTTGCCGTGTGTAGTATTGTCGGGACCGTGGTCCTCTGCTGCCTGCTCATTGGAGCGACGGGTCAGGATGATGGGCTGGAAAGAATCGGCGTTGACCAGAGCAAGGGAAAAGCGATCCGGCTCGATTCCAATATTTCCTTCGCCAAGGGGGGAACCCAGGAGCTGAAACTCGACCTGGCGATGTCAATGGAAGGCGAAGGACCATTTCCCGCGATCATCTGCCTTCACTCCGGCGGCTGGGTCGGCGGCGAACGGCAACAAATGAAAGGAACGATCGAGGCACTGGCCCGGCATGGTTATGTGGCCGTCAGTCCCGATTATCGGCCGGCGCCGCGGGACCGATTCCCGGCTCAGGTCGAGGATTGCAAGGCGGCCGTCCGCTGGTTGCGGGCCAATTCGCAGAAGTATAGCATCAATCCGGAACGGATTGGCGTGTTCGGTTTCTCCGCCGGCGGACATCTGGCGTGCATGCTCGGCGTCACCGGCAAGGAAGACGGTCTGGAAGGTGAGGGCGGCAACGCGGAACAATCCAGTGCCGTGCAGGCCGTTGTCAGTTTCTTTGGGCCGACGGATTTCACGCAGCCGGTCTGGAGCAAGGATGTGCGCGAACGCCATCTGACGCCGTTTCTGGGCGGCACTGCCGAGGAGAAGGCGGAAGTTTATCGCCGCGCATCGCCCATGACCTATGTGAGCAAGAACGCTCCGCCGTTTTTGTTTGTGCATGGCACGGCCGACGACATGGTGCCGATGCAGCAATCGGAAGAAATGGTCAAGAAACTGCGACAGCTCGCCGTGCCGGCCCGCTTGATCGCGGTGGACGGCGAAGGTCATGGTTGGGGCTGGAGCCAGGAGGATCGGCTCAAGAGCCTCGCTCACATGATGGACTTCTTTGACGAAAATCTGAAAAAATGAAAACGGAAACCCGGAATGTTAGATCCGCAATCGGTCCGTGGGGCAGCTGGATAATCTTCCTGCTGCTCTGCGGCCATCTCATTTTCTGCCACGGCTGCCACGGCGACGATGTAGATGATGAATTGTGTGTTCCCCCACCCGCAATGCATGAGAGCGAACGGCCGGCGTTAGCCGACTGGTAGGACTGTACCAGCCGGCTGACGCCGGCCGTTCACCGATCAATGCGGTACTTCCATCGGCAGCGCCGATGCGAAGAGATTGAAAGCCGTATCGCCGCTCATGCTGCCTTTCTTGAAGGACATTCGTTTGAGCTGGTCCTGAGTGCGCAGCAAGGCCGGATCGTTGGGATCGTTGAATTCGCCGACCGTGACGACGCTATTGTATCGCGTATGCAGGACGTAGCTCTTGAAGCCGAGCTTTCTGAACATATCGCACACTTCCTGAGCCATACGGGCGGCATTGTCGAGGCGTTGACCCGGATGGTCGCCGAAACCGAGTTTACCCCAAAAGTCGTTGGACGTGGAGGGAGTTTGAATTGCGCAGGCCCCGCGGAACTCCTGCACGGCCAGGGTCCACTTCTTGGGGCATTTGAAGAGACTGCGCGGCTCGCCAGCGTTTAGCTGCTTCCAGAGCGGATCGACCGTGGTTACCTGCTTGGGCTGCGGCGGAGTGGTCGGATTGGCGGCCACCATCGCCGTGTGGAACGGATTGACCGGATAGCGTTTCAGCTCGTATTTCTTGTCCTTGCCCGGCTCGTAGACATCGTAGGTATCGAAGGCGGGTTTGCCCGATTTGAGCTTGATGTCGGGCAAATCCCAGGTGCGGATTTTTTTGAGCTGCGCGCTGGCCGCATCCACGTCGTGGAAGCCACCGATGAGCACGGCGAATTGATCTTCTTCCGGATGAGCCAGCCTGCGGCGTCGGGGCACTCCGGGCATCAGCTTTTGTTGCTGATCCAGCTCTTCTTGCAGTTTCTTGCGTTCGGCGCTGCCGCGGTTGAACACGTAGGCCGGATAACGCTTCTGACGCAGGTAAGTGCAAAGCTGATAGGCCAACTCAGCGGAGGATTCACCCTGGTAGCTGGCGACGCAAATCATCCACGGGCCGGCTTCTGGTGTAACGGCGTAGGCCGCGTTGATATCCTCGCGGCTGGATTGGATGAGGCCATTCAGTCCACCGGGTTGGGCGGGTGCATTGGGATTTTGCGTCTGCGGCGCCTGCGCCAGAACCAGCCTCGTCACGAATGCCAGCCCCAGACCCAGAGCCGGCAGCAATCGAATCCGCCTCATCTGCCTGCCTCCCTTGGAAAAAAGCCGGTTAGCGACGCTTCGCAGAAACGTCGTAAATCCACAATCGGAAGGCGGCTCATAACAAATCGTGGCCATTTAGTCCAGAGGCCAATTCGAGCCGAGAGAGGTGCGTTGGGCGCGGGTGATTGCATCGATGCCGCGCTTGCCCAGATCAAGCAGATTATCGAGTTGTTTGCGGCTGAAAGTCGCTTCCTCGCCGCCAGCCTGCACTTCAATGAACTCGCCGCCGCCGGTCATGACGAGATTCAGATCGACGTCGGCGTCCTTATCCTCGCTGTAATCAAGATCGAGCAAAGCTCGGCCGTCGAGCAGACCGACGCTGACGGCCGCCACGCTGCCGCGAACGATCGATGAGACAGGAGGGAGAGGCGCCAGTGACTCCTTCAATCCAACGGTCGGCCCCCAGCTCGTTCCCACGCTTTGCAACGGAGACTTCTTGCGTTCGGCGTGAAGGGCGTCGATAAGGGCGATATAGGCACCGTTGATGGCGGCTGTTCGTGTGCCGCCGTCGGCCTCGAGAACGTCACAGTCGATCCAGAGCGTACGTTCGCCGAGCGTTTCCAGATTGACGACGGCACGCAGCGCCCGACCGATGAGACGTTGAATCTCGACACTGCGACCGTCAACTTTTCCACTGCGATCGCGCGGCTTGCGCGTGTGCGTGCTGCCGGGCAACATGCCATACTCGGCCGTCAACCAACCCTTGCCCTTTCCGACGAGAAACGGTGGCACGGACAATTCGACACAGCAGGTACACAACACGGTAGTGCGTCCCATGCTCACACGCACGCTGCCAGGCGCCTGGCGCGTGTAGCGGCGCTTGAAGCGGAGGGGGCGTAGTTCATCGGATTGTCGGCCGTCGTTACGCATGGTTGGATTCGAGAATGAGCCATTTGATCAGCGCCTTCTGGGCATGCAGGCGATTGCCGGCTTGCTCAAAGACGATACTGCGCGGGCCGTCGAGAACTTCACTCGTGATTTCTTCGCCGCGATGAGCCGGCAAGCAGTGCATCACGCGCGCCTTCGGCGGCGCCAGGGCCAGGAGCTGGTCGTTGACCTGGTAATCGGCGAACTTGGCGCGGCGCAAGTCGCTCTCGGCTTCCTGACCCATACTTGTCCACACGTCGGTGTAAATGATATCGGCCTGGCCAACCGCGTGAGAAGGCACGCCATTCAGAATCAGCTCGCTCTTGCCACAGACACGGCGGAAGGTTTGCAAGAAGCTCGCGTCGAAACGATACTCTTCGGGTGCGGCGAGGATGAAACGGGCGCCGAGCTTGCCGCAGCCCAGTGCCAGCGAACGTGCCACATTGTTGCCGTCGCCGACGAACACCAGCGTCTTGCCGCGGATGCCGCCCGCGAAATGCTCCTGAATCGTCAGCAAATCGCCGAGCACCTGGCAGGGATGGCACAGATCGGACAGGCCGTTGATGACCGGCACGGTTGCATGGCGGGCAAACTCCTCTATGGTGTCGTGCTTGAAGGTGCGCAAGACCACGGCATCGACGTAATGGTTAAGGGTGCGCGCGAAGTCGGCGACGCTTTCGCGCTGGCCGATGGGACCGTCGCTGGCGCTGAGGAAAATGCTGCTCCCGCCGAGGTGGGCCATCGCCGCCTCGAAGGAGGCGCGCGTTCGCAGGGACTGCTTCTCGAAGATCATGCCCAGGACGCGACCCGCCAACAGCGGCGGACGAATGCCGCGTAAAGAGTCGGCTTTCAGTCGCGCCGCCTCATCCAGCAAGTAGATTAGATCTTCCGCTGTCAGATCAATTAAGCCCAGAAAATGCCGCATAGCAGACTCGTATGCTAAACCAGGTTCAACAGTACCGCTTCCAAAATATCGCAACCTTCGTCGCGCTCGGCATCGGTCAGAGTAAGCGCGGGAAGCAAACGCAGGACCGTGGTGTGTGTGCAGTTGATGAGAAGGCGTCGCTCCAGACACGCCTTGACCACAGGCGCGCCGTCCACCGTCAATTCGATGCCGATCATCACGCCCTTGACGCGCACTTCGTGGATAAGCGGACAGCGTTGCCGTAGCGCCTCGAACCGTTCCTTGAAATACGCGCCCAAGTCCTCGGCCCGTTGGAGTAATCCATCGGACTCGATGGTTTCGATGGTGGCCAGGGAGGCAGCGCAGGCGATGGGATTGCCGCCGAACGTGGCGGCGTGTGTGCCGGGGCGTAATTTCTCGGCGGCCTCCGGCCGCGATACCAGCGCACCCGCAGCGACACCGCCGGCCAAGGCCTTGGCCAGTGTCATGACATCCGGTTTCACGTCCCATTGCTGATGCGCGAACCAGCGCCCTGTCCGTCCCATGCCGGCCTGCACTTCGTCGAAGATCAACAAAAGGCGATGGCGATCGCACAATTCGCGCAATCCCCGCAGATAGCCTTCCGGCGGAAGATTGATGCCACCCTCACCCTGAATCGGTTCGACGAGAATGGCGCAGGTTTCGCTATCGATGAGGCGCGCCGCTGTGTCCAGATCGCCATAGGGAGCGAAGTTGAAACCGGCCAACAGCGGCTCCAGTCCTTGATGATACTTCGGCTGCCCCGTGGCGCTCAGCGCTCCCAGCGTTCGACCGTGAAAGCTGTTGAGCATGCTGAGGATTTTGTATCGACCGGGCTTGCCGTGCAGCCGCGCGATCTTGATGGCCGCCTCGTTGGCCTCTGCGCCGCTGTTGCAGAAGAAACATTGGCCGCCCCAACCGGTGCGTTGACTCAGTGCCGCGGCCAGGCGGCCTTGCGGCTCGGTGTACCACGTATTGGGCACGTGGATGAGCTGGGCGACCTGCTCCTGCACAGCCTTGACGACGCGCGGCGGACAGTGGCCGAGCAAATCGCAGCCCCAACCGGGGAAGAAGTCGAGATAGCGATTGCCCTCGTCATCCCATACCGAGGAACCCTCGCCGCGCACCAGGCACACGGGGTAACGTGTGTAATTGGCGATGACGTGACGCTGGAATTGTTCGAGGGTCGCTTGCTTCATGGCAAATATCCCTACCAGCCCGAAGCGTAAGCGAGGGCGGCCCTCGCTTACGCTTCGGGCTAGTTCAGAGTTATCTCCGTACCGACGCCGCTGTGGGTATAAATCTCCAGTAACAGCGAATGACGCAGCCGGCCGTCGATCATGTGCGTCTTTCTCACGCCGGCGCGCAGGCTGTCCAAACACGCTTCCACCTTGGGAATCATGCCTTCGTCGATGACGCCGCGCTCGATCAGCTCTCGACAGCGCGCCGCGTCGAGGCTGGGCAAGAGCGATTCGGGCCGGCTGCGCTCGAGCAAAATGCCCGGCGTGTCGGTGAGAAATACCAGCTTTTCGGCGCGGAGATGGGCGGCGATGGCGGCGGCGGCCGTGTCGGCGTTGACATTGAGCCATCCGTCCTGCCGATCCTCAACGGTGTCCAGGGCCACGGAGGGGATGACCGGCACGACGCCGCCGGCGCAGAACGATTCAATCAGCGAGCCATCGACGCGGCTGACTCGGCCGACGAAGCCGAGATCGATCCGTTTGCCGTCAGATCCCAGAAGACGCAGCCGTTCGCCGAACAGACTTTGCAGCGAGCCGGAGTGCAGACCGACCGCCCGGCCGCCCAGCCGGCGAATGTCCCGGACAATGCCCGCGTTGATCTCGTGCAGCAGCACTTCGACGACGATGTCAAGCGTCGGGGCGTCGGTATAGCGGCGGCCCTGAATCTTGACTGGTTGCAGCCCGGCACGCTCCATGGCGCGATCGATCGGTTTGCCGCCGCCGTGGACGAGAATGGGCCGCAGACCGACCGTTTCCATGAAGATGACATCTTGTAGCGTGGCCTCCAGCGCGCCGGCATCTTCCATGGCGCTTCCGCCCAGCTTGATGACCGTGAGCTTATCGCGGAACATGCGAATATAGCTGCGGGCTTCGATGAGGGCTTCCGCTTTGCGAATGGCGTCGTCCATCAGGGTAGCTCAACTGTTTCCCTGTGTAAAACAAGGGCAAATGTACGCCAAAGAAGGAAAAGAACATTTTAAGCGACTGTATAGGTGTGTCAATGGGGCGGCGCGTCGAGCGGGGGGCATAAGCCCCCTGTTCCTCAAAAACGGGGGCTTACGTCCCCCGCTCGCCGGCTTTTCGAGAAGAACATCATTGCCATGAATAGCTCCGATGGCTATATTCGTCTGCATCACTAGAGGAGCTTCCCTCGTGTGATCGAGGGCTGGCCTAAAACAACGTTATGGGGAGGTCCGACGATGAAAATGGCTGTCAAGGTCGCGCTGAGCCTGGCCGTGATGCTGGGTTTCTTCGCCTTAGTCCAGGCGGACGACAACAAAGAAGTGACCCTCAAGGGCACGATGGTCTGCGGCAAATGCTCGCTGAAGCTCGTCAAGAAATGCACGAACGTCCTTCAGGTCAAGGAAGCCGGCAAGACCGTCAACTACTTTATCGATGACGAGGGCGGCAAGGCCTCCTATCACCAGGCCATTTGCCCCAAAAACGCCAAGCAGAAGGCGGAGATCACCGGCACCGTCACGACCAAGGACGACAAGAAGTGGATCAAGCCCAAGGACGATGGCGTCAAAATCCTTGAATGATCCCAACGGATGGGTTTTTTTCTCGCAACGCCACCCCTTTGGGTGGCGTTGTCGTTTTTCGTGCCGCACGGTTAATTGGAGGCAGAATCGTTGGCGCACTCGCATGGCGAGAATTTCGGCAGGACGCTACCATACAGGCAAAGGAGGAGGAAGTAATCGTGAAGATCATTCTCGCCAATCCGCGCGGGTTCTGTGCCGGCGTGAATATGGCCATCGAGAGCCTGGAACGCGCTCTCGAGGTCTATGGTGCGCCGTTGTACGTTTATCATGAGATCGTCCACAATCGTCCGGTCGTCGAGCGCTTCCGCAAACGCGGCGTTATCTTCGTGGACCACATCGACGACGTTCCCCCTGGATCTACCGTTTTGTACAGTGCCCACGGCGTCGCCCCTGCCATCCGTGCCGCCGCCGCCACGCGACGCCTGCGTGCCATTGATGCCACTTGCCCGCTCGTCACCAAGGTCCATCTTGAGGCCGTCCGCTTCGCCAAGGAGAATTACACGATCCTGCTCATTGGCCACGAGGGACACGACGAAGTTCTTGGCACAACGGGCGAGGCCCCGGAACACATTCGCCTGGTGCAAAACGTCGAGGAAGTCGAAGTTCTTGATCTGCCCGCGGATGCCAAGGTCGCCTACCTGACGCAGACAACCTTGAGCGTCGATGACGCCGAGGTCATCATTGCCGCCCTCAAGCGTCGGTTCCCGCACATCGTCGGCCCGTCACGCGACGACATCTGCTACGCCACGCAGAACCGTCAGGAGGCTGTCAAGGAATTGGTGCCTGAGGCCGATGCTGTCCTCGTCTTGGGCAGCCAAAATAGCTCCAACAGCAGGCGCCTGGCTGAGCTGGCCCGCACGCACGGCAAGCCAGCCTATCTGATCGATAGCATTCGCGATTTGCCGGAGGATTGTTTCAAGGGCGACGAAACGGTGCTAATCACGGCCGGGGCCAGCGCTCCGGAAGAGAGGGTGCAAGAATGCGTGTCAGCCTTACGGCACCGCTACGGTGCGCGCGTCGAGAGCCGAACCATCCGCGAAGAGCACGTTAGTTTCCCGCTGCCGCGCGAGTTGCGGGTGTTGGCATGAAGTTACCAGGCTCCCACTCCGCCACTATCGACTTGCCGCGGCTGCCGAGCTGTTTTGCAGCTCGGTCTCCAAGCGCTGGTGCAGAGCCTCGACCTGACTGGACGGTATCTCAGAGGAATTGTTTCGCATTGTCCACTCGATAACCAGGCGGCACCAGCCTTCTACGTCCTTGTGTTCCGGACGCGGACGGTTCGGATAGCACCACGACCTGGGATCTTCATGAAGCGAGCGGAAGTAGGCCGCGGCATCGATCAGCCTCATTTCACCATTTCGCAGCGCCTGGGCGATCCGGCTCTTGACTTGAAGACGCTCGAATGTCGAGTTTGCATCACTCGCGAGTTGCTCTTTTTTACGGTAGGCGTCAAGTAGCGTCATGCAGTCGTTTAAGCGATCACTGAGACTGCTACCGTCAAACAGCCAATCGGCCGAGAGGGTGATGCAGGTCAAGAACAGGGCGGTAAAAACGAGAAGGCCACGAATCATTTGGCTTGCGAAGTTCATTCGCGGTCACCTTTGTCGTTAAACCTTGGGACTTCACGACCGCTTCCCGTTGTCTATCCACCCAGTGAGGACAACGGCGCGGATAAGGCGAGGATGTCGGGCAGGCCGTATTAGCAGCGGAGAGAGCTTGGAGAGGCTCACTACGGCGGGGGCCGACCTGAACGCCGGCCTATTCTGATGGAGTTGTATGTAAACTCCATTATCCGTTCATGTATTCCCCGCGTGCTTCTTTCGGGGTAACATGCTTCGGTGGATACTATCCTGCTGTTGCAATCTTCGTGCCAGAATTACTCCGGGGAATGATTTGTACTAAAGGGTTGCATGAGAAAGAGTTGCGGATCGGATCTGCGAACTGCGGCAAAAGGTCGTGTGAACGAATTGCTTGATCTTGATGCACTTGCTGGCGCAGAAGCGATCAGCGGTCAACGATCCGATTGAGTTTTCGTTGACCGCTGACGGCTGTTGCTCCTCGCTATTTGGGGCCGGTCAGTTCGTCGGCCAGGGTGCCGGCGTCGTAGACTTTGCGCAGCGCCTCGACGATGCCGGAGGAGTGGACGGACAGGGCGCGGGCCTGCTCGTCGCTATAGGCGAAGTCCAGCGCCAGCGATTGAATGTTGCCGTCGAAGATCAAGCCCACGACCTCGGCCCGGCGGTTGATGACCGGGCTGCCGGAGTTGCCGCCGATGATGTCGGCGGTGCAGATGAAATTGAGCGGCGTCTTCAGATTCACTCGGTCCTTCTTCTCGACCCAGCGCGGCGGCAGATTGAACGGCTCCTGGTTGTGGTGTTCCGCCGAGCGCTTGTACAGACCGGCGAAAGTCGTTTCAAACGGGACGTGCTTGCCGTCTTCCTCGTAGCCCTTGACCTGGCCGAACGACAGCCGCAGCGTGAAAGTGGCGTCGGGGTAAGTGCTGGTGCCCTCCAGGGCGAACTTGACCTTGGCGATTTCGGCGTAGGCTTGCCGTTGTACTTCCTCGACTTCGCTCTCGATTGTCTTGCGCACTTTCCGTGCCTCCGGATCGACCTGGCGAGCCAGTTCGATCATCGGATCCTTGCAAGCCTCGATGGCTTCCTTGCCGCCCTCGTACAGTTTTTTCCGCAGCTTGACGTCTTTGAGCTTCGTGCCGCTGACCAGTTCATAGGCGCGTTCCGAGGGCGACTTGCCGGCCAGCACTTTTTTCACGAGCGGATTGTCTGCGCCCATCTCGTTGGCCAAGAACGTCAGCCCATCGGTCAATTTCACCTTCTCGAAATTGTCGTAAATGGGGGCTTCGGAGAACAATTCGAACTCCAGCGATTCAAGATTAGAGTCGCGGAACTCACGGAGCCGTCTGCTATTGGGCTTGGGTTTCTCCTCGGCAGCGCGAAGCAAGGTCCGGGCAATGGCGAACAACTCCGTGTTGAAAGCGGCGGCGCCACCGCGAGCGCCTTCGAGCAGCGTGTAGGTGTGCATGTTGGTGGAGCGGACTTTTTGCGCCGCGGCAATGCGGTCCCAGGCGTCGCGCGCGTCCTTGAGAGACTCATCCTCCCGGGCCTTGCCGCGCAGTTTTTTCTCCTGGTCTTTTTTGCGGGCCATCACATCCGGATCGAGCAGGGCCGCCAGTCCGCCGACGCGGGCCTTGCGGCTGTTCTGCACACCAAAGAGCAGTTCGCGAGCCTGACGAGCGTTTTCTTCGTTGCGGGCACTGAACGCCACCAGTAATACTTCCAGGCGATTGAGCCGTTGTAGCAAAAACGGATAGCCGAGATCGCGCAGATAGTCCAGCTCGGCAAGGGTAGCCAGGCGGTCCGTGCGACCGGGATGGCCGGACACGAACACCAGCTCGCCGTCCTTCGCACCTGCCTTGCTCCATTTCAAGTAATGCTCGATCTGCGCCGGCTTGTCGTTCTCGTAGACGCGGAAGAAACACACGTCGAGATCGAAACGCGGATACTCGAAATTGTCGGGATCACCACCGAAAAAGGCGATTTGTTGCTCGGGAGCGAAGACCAGGCGAACATCTGTGTACTTTTTGTATCGATAGAGGTGATACAAACCGCCCTGGTAGAGCGTGACCACGTCGCTGCGCAGGCCCGTCTTCTCGAGCGATTCCTTCTCGATCTCGGCCATGACGGCTCGGCGAGCGGCAAATGCTTTGTCCGGCGACATGTCCGACTTGACCGCTCCCTTGACGCGCGCCGTCACGTCCTCCATGCTCATGAGAACGTTTAATTCCAGATCGGTACATTTATGCTCCTCGTTCCGTGTGCGGGCGTGGAAGCCGTCGCGCAAGTAGTTGTGTTTCTCGTCGCTGATTTTTTGCAGGCAGTCGGCGCCGACATGATGATTGGTCATTACCAGACCGTCCGGCGACACAAACGAACCGGAGCCGCCGCTGTTGAAACGTACCGATGATTTCTGGACGTGTTCGAGCCATTCGGGCGTAGCATCGAAACCGTACTTTGTCTTGAGATAATCACCCGGTGGATTGCTAAACAACCACATGCCCTCGTCGCCGAAGACGGTGGGCACGCCGGCGACGAGTAAACCCATCGTCGTCAGGGCGAAAAACAGCAGCAATTTCATAGTCAGTGTCCTCTGTCTTGTGAAGAACGATTTCCGGTCAGCCGCGACGCGCAGCGGAGCGCGGGAACAATCCCGCGCTCCGCTGCGCGTCGCGGCTAACCGGATCATCTCTCATTTGTACCAGTATCTACGGCCGTTCTGCGCGATCCGATCCACAACAGAATCGCGGCCAGGATCAGGAACATCACCAGCGATGCGAGCTTCGGATCGACCGTGCCGACAAATCGACTGAGGTCCAGGCCTTTGTTGAAATTATCGGGCAAGAAGAAGAAGAAAGCGATAATCAATCCGATCAATGTTCCGCCGGCAATATATCCGCTGGCAAGCAGCACGCCCGCGCTGGTCTCGCTTTCCGTTTCCGAGACCGGCCTGCCGCGCAACCGATCGGACAGCCAGCGGAGTACGCCGCCGACGAAAATCGGCGATGTGGTGGCCAAAGGCAAATACATGCCAACGGCGAACGGCAACGCCGCTACCCCCGCCAACTCCATCGAAACGGCGATCAGCACTCCCAGGACGACCAGTCCCCATTCCAGCTTGCCACCGAGGATGCCCTCGATGAGGAGGGTGAACAGTTGCGGCTGCGGCGCAGCGAACGGCTCCGGCGCGTCCTGGTCGTTGTCCATCTTCGGTCGCTTGCGGTTGATCGGAACATCGGTTAGATAAGCCGCCGTGCCATCTTCCGAGACGAGATAGCGGCCGGGCGTGACGTTGGGGTTGTGCTCATCGTCCTTGCGAACGTGAACGACCCGGTATTCCTTATCATCCTTTTTTTCATGCGGCCTGCCGACGTGTTCGTAAGGCGCATCCTCGGGGATCTTGAGTTTGACATTGGGCAGGTCTTTATTGGTGTAATGGGTGCCTGCGGCGTTGAGGGCTAACATGGTGGCGCCGATGACTACGGCAGAAGTCAAGGCACCCACGAGGATCGAGATTTGTTGCTTGCGGGGCGTGGCGCCGACCAGATAGCCGGTCTTGAGATCCTGCGACGTGGTGCCACCATTCGAGGAGGCGATGCACACGACCGCCGCCACTGTCAGCGCTGTTAGCATGGCCGTCGGTCCGGTGCGGCCCAGAGCGACGAAAATCAGACAGGTCATCAACAGGGTAGCAATGGTCATGCCCGAGATCGGATTCGAGGACGAACCGACTTCGCCCGTCAAGCGCGACGACACTGTGACGAAGAGAAAGCCAAATAGCAGAATCATCAAAGCGCCGAGCAAGCCCTGAAAACTAAAACCCAGTCCCAGGGCGGGAATGCACATCATGATGAGGACCAGCCCAAGACTTCCCAACAGCACGACATACATGGACAAATCGCGTTCAGTGCGGGCGATGGCCTGAGTGCCTGCGGCGCGTGTGGCCCGGAGATCGCGCAGGCCGGAGACGATCGAACCGATAATCAACGGCATGGCTCGCAACATACTTATGATGCCGCCCGCAGCGACGGCGCCAGCGCCGATGTAACGCAAGTAATTGGCCTTCAACTCACCGGGGCCCATGTCACGGATCAACGTCTTATCGGCTGGCGACACCGGTTTGGGCAGTTGCTCGCCGAAGGTAGCGATGAGGGGACCGAGTACGAAGTACGACAGTATCGCGCCGGCGATCATCAGCGAGGCGATGCGCGGGCCGATCAAGTAGCCGACGCCCAGCAGTTCTGGGGCAAGCTCGCCGCTGATCTCTGCGCCAGGTAGGCCGTGCTTGACTCCGTTCTCGACCTTGTATAAATGCTGGGCCGGCTCATCTGCCCACAGTTTACACGCCTTGGTAAGGAACTTGTGAACAGCGGCGATGCCGAAACCGATGAAGACCATGCGCGCCGTCGCTCCGCCCTTCTCACCGGCAATCAGCACCTCGGCACAGGCCGTGCCTTCGGGATAGGCCAGCTTGCCATGCTGCTTGACGATGAACGCCCGCCTCAGCGGAATCATCATCAAAATGCCGAGCATGCCGCCCAGCACTGCCACGGTCATGACGCGGACCCAGTGCATTTCGAAGCCGAGCAACAACAGCGCGGGCATGGTCACGCCGACGCCGAATGCGATCGACTCGCCGGCCGAGCCGGCCGTCTGCACGATGTTGTTTTCCAGGATCGTCGCTCTGCGGACGCCGAAAACCTGTGAGAAAACACGAAACAGCGTGATCGATAGCACGGCGATCGGCACCGACGCCGAAACGGTCATGCCGACCTTGAGCAGCAGGTATAGCGAGGAGGCACCGAAGAGAATGCCCAGGAACGCGCCCAGGATCAGGGATGGCGCGGTGAGTTCCGGCATGTCCACGCGATCGGGCACGTAAGGTTCGTGCTTGGCTGTTTCCGGCGTCGCGGTCAGGGAAGGGGAGGAGGGTGTCTTTGTGATGCTGGTCGGCTCCGCCATCGCATCGGCTCCACGAGGGTTGGGGACGCACGCTTTCTCCACTAGCCCGCAGCGCCAGTAAGGGTTGCTTTCGCCCTTGCTGGCGCTGCGGGCTGGTGGAGTTGTGTTTACTAACAGGCCCGATTACTTCTTGGCCTTCGCTTCGGCGAGCAGTTTGTCTACCGCGTCGTCGAGTTCCTTGGTAACGACGCCAACGAATTTATGGCGGATGACGCCCTCGGTATCGAGAACGTAAATCGTCGGAAAGGCCTGTATGTTCCAGCCCTTGATGATGTTGCCTGCGGTGCCGTCCCACCAGTGGACCCACGGCATGTCATTCTTTTCGAGGAAGGTCTTGAGGGTGGTCTTTTCCTCGTCTGCGCTGACACTGATGAGTGCAAACGGAGCTTCCTTGTGCTTTTTGACCATCTCACGTTCGTGCGGAATCATGCTTTTGCACGGGCCGCACCACGTCGCCCACATGTCGAGCACCACTACCTTGCCCTTGTAATCCTTGAGTTCGACCTTCTGGCCGTCGAGGCCCTGGCTCTCGACGTTGGGCGGAGTTTTTCCGACTTTCAGATGGCGGAGTTCAAAGAGAGCGCCCTTGGCCTGATCGGCCAGCGTTGCCTTGTCGCCGAGTTTGACGTCACCGAAGTCCTTGACGGTGCGCTCGTAGTACTTCTCGGCATCCCCACCCGCCTTGCCATCACCCTCGTTTTCTTTTTCGCTCGCCAACTTCGCCAGGGCCAGGCAAGCGAAACCCTGCAAGTCCTTATTCTTGTTCTCATCGAGGACCTTCTGGAGAAACTTCTTGGCTGGAGCTTGTGGACGGAGCAGCAAGAACTGGCACATGAATTTGTTGTTCGCGCTCTCATCCTTGGCCCAGTTCTCCGTCAGAAGATCGTAAACCTTGCTGTCCACGTTGGGCAGCGCTTGCACAGCGAAAATCAGCGCCTGGAAGGACACGTTGTCTTTCGGATCGGCTTCGACGAGCTTGAAGACGCGCGGCGCGAATTCCTTGTTCAGCTTGTCAATGACCGTTTCGCGTTCCTTGGGTGTCTTGGCCTCGTTGAACGCCTTCTGAACCTCGGGCACAGCCTTCTGATAATCGGTCCGAATACTCTGGAATTGTTTGAGCCGGTCGTTGCCTTTTTCATCTTTGGCAGGCGGCTTGTTCTGGGCCAACAGTGGCATCGCTACGAGTAACGCAGCGAGCAGTATTCCGATCCAGCGACGCATGGGTAGCTCCTCTCGCTTCTGTGGAGAAAATCCAGTCATATCAGGATGTTAAGAGACATTCAAGCCCGCGAATGGCAACGGATTGCCCGGCGCGTTCTTCCCTAAATCCGACGCTGCCGGGTGTAGAGGTATTCATGGCTCGACCGCGAACGGGTCGGCCCATTGCTCGACGAAGTCATCGAGCCGGTAGCGCGGCTCGTAACCCAGGACGCGGCGAGCAGGCTCCAGGTCCCAGATGCGACGCGAGCTTTCGCCGACAATGGTGACGATTTCGTAGCGCTCTAGCGGCACGGAAAGCGCGCGCACGAACGCCTGGCCCAAATCGGGAAGGGGGACCTGCTGCGGCCGTACGGGTCGGCGAAGGTGATGGAGATTGTCGATGTCAAGCGGGGTGGCGATGCGCAAGGTGATGACTTCCATGCCGTGCCGGTCGGCGTAATGGCGGGCGATGTCCTCGGTGAGCGTCTTAGTCAGGGCGTAGGTGCTGGTCGGTCGCGGTAGGGCGTCGCCGGGTATCGGCCCCACCATGCCGTGCCCCCAGAGAACCATCAGACTACTGACGTGGACAATGCGCCGGACTTTCGCCCGCCGCGCCGCCTCGAAAACGTGGAAAGTGCCTTTGACGTTCACGTCAAAACGCTGATCGTTGAACGCATCCTCCTCATAGACGCCGCTGTGCCCTGGCGCGATGGCCAGATGCAAGACGGAGTCAACTCCCCTCAGGGCAGCGGACAGGGCGTGCCAGTCGAGCAAGTCGGCCTGGGTGCATCGTGGATCGCCGTTGGGTGGATCGAGGCTGAGCAAACGCAGGGAGAATTGCTCTTCCAGCCAGGGCAGCACACCGCGTCCAACCTCGCCCGTTGCTCCCGTCACCAGTACCAGCGACATCAACGACCTCCAGTATCACCAAATGAGTGCCCGTAGAGAATCTCGCACAACTCTCCAAGCGTCTTGCCTTCGCGACTGGAATCGACGCCTCGCGGCAACGGCACATCGTTGACGAACATGGCGAAGACCAGGCGCCGTCCCTCCCTGGTCGTCATCACACCCGCCAACGACTTGCTGCGGAGAAACACTCGATCATTGAGCAGGTCGCTATCGGTATAGGTGCCCGTTTTGGCCAGCACCTTGCCGCGGGCCGGACTGTCCTTGGAAACCACACTTACAAGTGTGCCGTCCACGCCGAGGACCGGCAGCGCCGCACGATAAACCGGAAAGTCGGGACGGCGTGACAGGGCACGAAGAAGCTGCACGGCAGCGCGCGGAGTCAGGCGATCGCAGTCACCCCCGCCAGCGCCGCTTTCCAGGGCGATGTCCTTGACGGCGATGCCCGACTCGGCCAGGATCCTGCCTTCGAGGGCCATTCCCTCGGCCAGCGTGCGTCTGCCGTGCTTGGCCGCGATTAGCAAGGGTAGAGCGCTGGCATAGAGATTGTGACTGACTTTGAGGGTGATTTTCAGCAGCTCGGCTAACGGCGGCGACTCGTAAAGCGCCACGCGCGTCAGGCCGCCGTAAGCATCTGGCTCGGGAAGCGAAGAAGCCTGCGGAGGACGCAGCGGCGTGGTTTTGACTCGGACACCTTCGCGATGCAGAGCCTCGATGAACAGTCCACGAGCAAACAGCACAGGATCGGCGACAGGGCAAATGCGAACCAGCGGCTTTGATCCCAGCGGGATTCGCCCGCGCAGGACATAGCGATCGGGTCCGACCAGCTCGACCGAAATACGGGGTTTGGCGTCGCGAGCCACGGTCTGCACTTTCACATCGACGTGGCTAAAATCGTTCTCGGGCCGAATCCGGGCCGTCGCCTGTTCGCCGATGGACTCGGCGGGCGTGACGATCACGTCGAGCACATTATCGTTGACGATGATGGGCGTGACCTGTTTGGGTCCGCTGCCGGACGCCGGCGAAGTTACATACAGGCGATTGTCGATCAACACCTCACCCTCGATTTGCCGGATGCCGCACTCGCGCACTTGCCGGGCCAGGGTGCGCAGTCCACCCAGCGGATCGGTATCGGTCAGCTGCGCCGATGTACTGGTTGAGGAGGCGTAGGTGTGATCGTTGTCCTTGAAGACCAGATGGCCACTCGCGTCCGTTCGACCACCCAGCGTCGGATCGCCCTTGGCCACCAGGATCAGGTCGCCCCTGAGCGTGCCCTCGATTACCTGACCCCGACGATAGACCGGTGTGCGGAAGCGGTGGTCGGCACCAAACTCAATGAGAGCGGCGGCGCAGGTGAACAGCTTTGTGACCGAGGCCGGAGCAAACCTCGCGTCAGGATTGTGCTGGAAGATCTCCTTACCGCTGTCGGCATCGACGACGAGCAAGCCCCAACGGCTATGTTGATATTGCGGTCGCGCCAACACTTCCTTGATGCGTGCATCCAGTTCATCGGCGGCGCGAATCGACGGCGGCGGAAAGACGCTGAGGGTAAGAAGGAGGGCAACGAGGCAGCGCGGCGCGATTATCATGGCAATCTCCCCTCTCACTCCTCGTTCTCACGCTCCGCGTAGGAACGTAAGAGTGCGTCGCTCTGCGTTGCCGACGTGGGAACGAGGAGACACCGAACATTATGGCTGAAAAAGTGGGATTAGGGGAGGGCGCGTCTCCGCAAACCGGAAAAGGCCGCGCCGGCTAAGCCGATGCAGGCGAGGAAAAGGGCCGAGGGTTCGGGGGCCGATTGGGGCTGAACGCTCACGAAGGCGCTGATGTTTCCCTCTCCCCCCTCGGCGGGCGGTTGGGGCGGAATGTATGTCGTAAGGTCCACGGTGTAGCGATGATGACCGAGGATCAGCCATTGGTGCAGCGCCGAAGTGAATTGCGTGTGCAGGTCCACGGTCGAGCTGGTGAGGCTGCCATCAAAGACGCCGGCAAAATGCAGAGTGCCCGATTTGTTGGAATCGATGTCGGTTAGAGTGATCCCCAGGCGATACGGCGAGTTGGTGAAGGAATAGGGTTTGCCGTCGGGGCTGGGGGAGAAGGTAAAAGCGGTCAGGTTGACGGCGACGATATTGGCGTTGCCCAGAGCCACGCCGGGGTTTGAGCCGGTGATGGTGATGGCTCCGGGGGTGAGCGTGATGCCGCCCGCGGGTTTGTCATGGGGTCCGAGCGGGTCGGCGTCAACGACGGTAGGCTGGGCGTTCCACTGGTAACTCCAGGGAATCAGGCCGGCCTCACTGCACCGTGGGTGGAGAGCGACGATCAGCAGGGCGAGAGCAAGGGCAACGTGCTGCGGTGTCATGAATGGTCCCCTCCTGCTTTTCGATCGCACAGGGGTGCGCGATCGGGCGGGGACACTAATGAAATCGCCGCGGCAGGTCAAGGCGTTTCCGCTCCATTTTTTCTCATCAAATAATCGACCAGCAGCTCTTGTCGTCGATATTCTGGAATGACGATGTCGGCGCCGGCCCGCACCAGACGCTCGCGCTTCCAGACATGGACGCCGCGCCGGTTAACCTCATCGCTGGCCACCGCCACCGCCACCCCGCCTGCGCGCTTGATCTCCTCAATCTCGACAAAGCCATCACCGAAACCCAGCAACTCCTCGCCGTGCAGATCGTTCTCGCGCAAGATGCGCTCGATCACCATCTGTTTCGAGAAACGGCGGTAATCGTCGAGGGCGCCGTAAATGTGGTCGCCGAAGTACTCGGTCAATCCCAGCAGGCTGGCTTCGTGACGAACATAGTTCAGATCTGTGCCGCTTGCCAGATACAGTGTCAGACCGCGCCGGCGCAGGTTCTCCAATAATGCATGGCTTCCAGGCACCGTCCACTCTTCGGGATGTGCCGTACCCGATTCGAGGTCGGCTATCCGGCCCCGAATCCGCGCCATCAACAAATCATGGTAGCGATGCTTGTAAGCCAGCGGCTCGAGCGGTGTTCCGCCACGGCGGCGGACTTCTTCGGCCAGCTGCATCATTTGGTAAATGGTCTGTTTGCCAGTGAGTCGCATGACGAACTGTTCGACTACCTGTGTCAATTCCGCGTCGCTCTCGGGGGTGCCGGTCTCGCGCAGGGCGGAGACCATCATGGGGATCATGACCTGCGGCCAACCTTCGCGGATGAGCGACAGGGTGCCATCGAAGTCGAACAGAACAAAGCGGAACCGCCCGCGCGGCAGATCGGGGCGGAGGATTTCAATCTCTTCGTCCAGAAACATGCACTCTCCTCTTCCTTCCTCGCGTTTCAGACTTGATTTCAACTCTGTCCGCGACCACGAATCCAGCTTCGACACGCTGACACGTCCGTTACACCCGTTAAACTCTACTTCCGGCGCGATGGCTTTCGGTGGAATCTGGGCAATTTGATCCACGGAGGACGGCTCTTTCGCTGTTATATTTGCTTTGGGTCACAGCGGATCGCGGAACACTCAGCTCGGAACGCAGCGAAGGGGAGGCGGGAATGCGCATTAGCGATTACCTGACCGAACAGCGAATCGACTTCGAGCGACTGCCTCACCCTCCAGCGTTCTCCGCGCAAAAACGAGCCAAGTATCTGCGACTTCCGGGTCGCCAGGTCGCCAAGTCCGTACTGTTGGCCGGTCCATCGGGATTTCTCCTGGCCGTGCTGCCGGCGACGCATCAAGTCGATACCAGGGCGTTGTCCGCGCACCTGGGCGGCCCGGTGCGTCTGGCCAACGACAGCGAAATCGCCGAGGTATTCCGCGACTGCGAATGGGGAGTCGTGTCGCCGTTCGGCACGCGTTATGGCCTCTCTACTTTGTTAGATGACAGCATCAAATCCGACGCGCCCCTGGTGTTGGAGACGCACACGCAATTTGAGTCGATCCGTCTGCTCTGCCGCGATTTCGAACGCCTGGAGCAACCCCGCCGTTTGCCATTCGCACGTCACGATCTCAACGGCGACAGATAAACGGATGGCTCGAGGTATCGGCTGCCTGTTGCATCGCCACATTTTCGCGCTCGACCGCTTAACACTGGTCTGCCACTCTATGCCTGCTAATTAGGAAGTTGAGTGAAGAGTCGCCCATTCGACCCTCCTTTTCGCTCCGAAGGACGAGAAGAAGTGACGCTATATGTGATACAATCGCGGTGAAGGAGACTGGCATGCCGCTTCGCGATCACTTTCGTCCGCCTGTCAGCAAAAAAGCATCGTGGGAGGGTTTCCACGGTATGTGGCCGGCGAGCATCGTTCAGCAGCTGCGGAAACAGCTTCCGCCCGGGTACGTGGCCGAGCCGCGCGTCCATCTCGGCACGCTGATGGAAATCGACGTGGGCGCCCTCGAATCGGCCGAGGTGACGCGTACCGGAGCAGCCAACGGCGACGGCGGCACGGCGACGGCCGCCTGGACTGCCACTGCCCCGGTCGTGGCAGTCGAAACCGACCCTCCCGACGAATACGAGTACGAAGTCCGCATCTTCGACCTGGAGCGGGAACGAACGCTGGTCGCGGCCATCGAGCTGGTCAGCCCAGCCAACAAGGATCGACCCGAGTCGCGCCAGGCCCTTGTCGCCAAGTGTGCCGCCTTGCTCCGCAAGGGAGTTGCGGTGAGCATCGTCGATCTGGTGACCATCCGCCGCTTCAACCTGTACGCTCAATTAATGGAATTCATCGGCCATCCCGATCAAACGATGTCGAACGAGGAACCGCCGATCTACGCGGCCTCCAGCCGGTGGGTGACGAAAGGGACGAGGGCGCGGCTAGAGGCCTGGTCGCACGCCCTGGTAATTGGCCAGCCGCTGCCGACGTTGCCCCTGTGGTTGCGCGAAGACCTGGTTACGGCCCTCGATCTCGAACAGAGCTACGAACAGGCTTGCAGCGACTTGTGGATCGCATAGGTGGCGCACCCAGGTTACGGGAAGGAGTCGGGATTCGGGAGTCGTAATTGGGCGAGTCGCTGCCGTGCGCAGAAACATCCACCGAGGAAACGATGCCAGGAACCTTTTAAGATCGGAATAAGTTCCCGAAGATCGGAAAAGGTTCCCGACACTGCTCCTATACTCATCACCTAACGAAGCTGCATCGAGTCCGGCCCGCGCACCTCACGCCACTGGGATACTCCTAGATAATCCTTCAGCAACTTCTCGATAGTCTGCTTGTTCAAGCGAGCAGATACAGGAACACGGACAAAAATCCCCGTTACACCACTTGGCCAACGGCCCGAAGTGAACTCCGGGCTTTCGATGGGATCTTTTCTAAAAATGAATACTTGCCAGTTATCATTGCCGACTCGGTATGTGCCCTCCGCGAACGAATTATCATCCTCCATGACCAGATCATAGCTGATCTCGCCCGAAGAAGGCGAAAAAAGGGATTCGTCACGCAACATCTCGCTTCACCGATGATTACGCCTGACTTTTCACCATTCCTTAGCAATTCGCTCCTTTGACGCGCCTTATTCCAGTCGTCCCCGGCTACGTTCACGTGCCTTGCGCAGCGCTTCGAGCATCGCGCTTTCATCGCGGGCTTTCTCCCGTACTTCATCGCGTCTTGCGGGCGACGGTTCGGGTCGTGGCTCTGGCATTGCCGGGAGCGACGCTGGAAGCGGACGTTTGCGGGAGAACCAGCCGGATCGTTCGCGGGGCTGGTGGATCGTCTCGGCAGCGCGGCGGCCGCGGCGCGATAACAAACCACTGCGGCGCTCAAACACTTCCAGCAACAGCAGAACAATGGCCGCGCTGAGTAGCCACGGTGCCAGGGATACCAGGCGGACGTGGCGCGGCAATTCCTTCCACACGTCGGCCAGTTCCAGACGTTCCTTGCCGCCGCTAGCGCGGGCCAGGTGTTCCAGTGTCGCCAGGCCGCGGCCTTTCTCGGCCGGCTGAAATTCCGGCGAATACGGCAGACATACGGGCGGCAACGCCACAGGTTCATGACCCGGAACCGCCACCGTCGCCAGCACAGTATCGCGCCCTTGCAGCGCCCTTTCGAGATCGAGCGTGTCGGCTCCCGTCCAGCTCAGCGTCGTTCGCTGAATTTCCGGCGGTTGGCCAATGCGCGAACGAAGCAACGTGACGCTCGGCAGCTCTGCGAATGGATCACCGACGCGCTCCGGGTCGAGGTGCAGCTGCATGCGGTGCAAGCCGGTCTTCAAGTCTTGCGTCAGCAACATTTCGGGAGGAAGCCGATTGACGGGACCGGCGACCCAGCGCACCAGGCTGGTGTACCAGGCACCGATGTCCTTCCACTTGGTGATGGGGCCGGCGTACTTGCCGTCCGCCTCGCCGGTGTAGCAGAGCACACGGCCGGAACCGGCGCGCCAGGCCGCCACTACCGGCGCTCGATAATCATCAAGGGTCTGCGTGGCCAGCATCGCACCCGAGCGCAGGTAGCACAGATTGTAACCACCGATCGCTTGTTTCAAGTCGAAGGGTCGGCCCGTTAACAGCGGCAATCCCGCCGTGGACTCGACTTGTGTGTTTTCGTCGATGAAGGTGTTGCGAGCGACGACGAAGGTGTCCTGGGCGAACAGGCGAGGCAATTCTTCTGCTTTGTCCGTGAAAAAGATACGGCCGTTGCCGCGCTTGGCGATGTCGCGGAGAAGGTCGGCGTCCTTGTCCTTGGAAGTGCCCAAGCCGATGACGCTGACAGTGACACCGGCCTTGCGACACTTGTCGATCAATTCTTCGTAGCGGCCCGGCTCCTCGGAATCGTTGGCGTCGGCGAACAAGAGGATATGGCGCGTGCCGGCCTTGGCCTTGACGAGCATTTCTGCGGCCGCTTCCAGGGCGACGTAGATGAATATACCGCCGCCTTGCGAACGGATGCTCAGGATGTCTTTCTTCACCGACTCCTTGTTCTTGACCGGCGCCAGATCGGCGATGACGTGCGGCTCGCTGTCCACGGCCACAACGCCGAGTTCGTCCATTGGTCCCAGCAGTTCCAGAACTTGCGCGGCCCCCTCATTGGCCAGATCCATTTTGACGCGACCGCCGCCGACCGGCGCCGTCATGCTGCCGGAACGATCCAGAGCCACCACCATCGCCACGGCCAGCTTGCGGTGCTCGTTGCGCAGCTCCATCGATACGGGCAGAATCGGATCAAGCGGCGATTTGTAATAGCCACCTGTGCCGTAGGAATTGCGGCCGCCGGTCAGGATCAGACCAGAACCGGTCTCGCGCACCCAGACGGCCAGTGTGTCCATGCCGGCACCGCCGATCTTCTCAGCCGGCACGTTTTCGATGAGGACGGCGGAATACTTTGATAGTTCCTCCAGGGACCACTGACAGTCTTCGGGGGCTTGTACCTTGATCGGTAGCTGGCCCGCTTGCAGCAGCTGAGCCAGGCCGGATGAGGACGCTTCGGTGACGTGCAAGATGGGCCGCGGCCCCTGAACGCCGACAAGGAAACGAGCGCGATTGTTCTCCGGCACTGGGTCGTCACCGCTGCCGATCACGGTGAGGGTGTAAGACAAGGTGCCGGGATCGCCGGCGCGATCGCGGAAGGTGAGGCGGTTTAGGCCGGATGCCAACTTTTCCTCGCCGGCACTGAGCCGTTCGTCACCGCGGCGCAGCTCGAAGGAGATGGTTTGTGCCGTCGGTGCCTGGACCCAGGCAGTGATGAGGAACGATTCGCCGGGCGCGACGGACGGCGGCGCTTCGATGCGGGCGATGGCGAGATCGTTGGCGGTAGAGCGTTGCGACGATCGGTAATCGATGGCGACATCGCGAGCCGCTGCGAGGGCGGCGATCGCTGCCGGATCGCGTCCGGTCCAGCGGCCGTCGGACAGGACCAGCACTTTGCTTGGCGCATCGCGCGGGATCAGCGCTAGGGCGGTTTCCAGGCCATCGGCAAGGTTCGAGGCATCGTCGCCGACTTCGTGAACGAAGCCGGCGAATGGAGTGGGCGCCGGCGGCTGCTCGACGGCGACGGAGCGGCCAAACGATACGACAGCCAGGCGATCATTTGGCCCCATCGCCTTGTGCAGGAGGTCGATAACTTCCTTCTGTGCGGCGCCGCTGGCGGGCGGCATGGATTGGCTGCGGTCGGCGACGACGACAATGGTGCCGGCCTGGCTCGGCAGTCGCAATACGGCGCCGCACAGGGCCAACAACAGCAGCAGCAATGTCAGGCCGCGCAGAACCAAGAGCAGCCGCGACGGCATTCGCCACAACCACAGCGATAAGGCGAGCGGAATCACGAGAAAGAGGAAGATCGGATGAAGCAGCATCATGGTTACGATCTCCCCCGGCCGCGTGACACCAGAAGCAAATGCAGCGTCGCTACCACGACAACGAGGAGCAGCAAAATCCAGGCGATACTTTGATATTCCAATCGCAGCGAGGTTTCGTCCAGCCAATCCCCCCAGTGTCCGGAAATGCAAGTGCTCAGGTCCGACTCGTTGGCCGACAGGGCGTTGACCGCGAAAGATGCAGACTCATCCTCCGCATCGATCGACCAAACGCCGACCTCGTCCGGACGCACGGTTAGCCGGCGATCCTGCACCGGCACATTCTGCCGGGTGCCGTCTGGATGCACCGCAGCGACGGTCGGCCGCGGCGTTACGAACGTCATTGCTACCTGTTCGCCCAGACGGAAATTGACGCGGTGCAGTCCGGGTTTCTCTGAAGCGCGCCACTGGAGAAAGTTCCAGATCAGGATGGGCCAGCCCGGCGCGTCGGGCAGGGTGGACAGGTCCGGGCGGAGACGAAGACGCAGCTCGTGTCGAACGGCGGCGGGACCGGCGTCCCGTCGTTCTTGATCTGTCAGGAGCGGTACATTGCCGGCCAGGATGACGGGGGAGCCGGGTATCTCCTGTGCCTTACCGGCGCCCCAGACGACTTCTTGCAGCGACAATCCCTCGGTCAAGGGATGATTGCGGTCAAGTACGAACGGGCCCGCATAGGGGACGGCGTCGCGTTCCGCAAGGAGCTGCACAACCCAGGCGTCGCCAACCTCCTTCGGCGATTGGGTGGTATCGGCAAAGACAATATCCGGCTGTTCATCGACCTTCTGGGCATGATGGGTGGCCCCTAACGCTTTATCCATCAGCGTGCGCAGCGTCTCGTCCTTGATCCGTACCATTGTGCGGACCGGACGAAGAGCAAGAGGGAGCAGTGACACACGATTGTCAATGGCGAGATCGTCGTCATCGACCCGAGCACGAAGCACGGGTATATGCTCCGGCAGCGTGAGGATGACGCGCCGCGTTTCGCGCGGAGCCAGATGTAACGACGAGCGTTGCAATTCCTTCGCCGGCTCGCTGGTCTCCAGGACAAGCGTTGTATCCTCGGTTCTATCCGCGAAATTGGCGATCTCCAGCAGACAGCGTTCGCCGACCTCGTGCGGTGTGCGTGCGGCATTGACGATGGCCACATTGGAATGCGGCTGCCCGAATGCCCACCACTGGACACGACCCTTGTGCAGCTCGGTGGGCGGGTCATGATCGGTCAGTACCAGCAACAAGGGCAAGTCCCCGCCCAGCTCACTGGCAAAGGACAGAGCTTCCTCCAATCGGCTTGTCGCGGCGCGGCAATGCCAGTCGCTCAGCCGATCGAGTGCTTCGGGCGTAGTGTGCGCCGTTTCGCCGAGCGCTTGTGTCCCGTCGCCGGCGAGCAGAAAACGCACCCAGGGACGAGGGCGGTGTTTCAGCTCATCTGTGAGGGCCTTCACGGCCTGGTTGCGCGCGGAGTGTTGTTCGCCGGCCTGCATCGAAAAGGAGTCATCGAGGACGACGATCAACGGCCGCACACGTTCGCGAAGAGGCAAATGCGGATCGGCCGCGGCGAGAACAAGGAGTGTCAGGGCAAGCAATTCGAGAAAGAACAAAAGCGGCGTGCGCAAACGATCGATGCGCGTGCCGCCCTGCAGCGATTCCTGCGGATCGAGCCAGAGCATGAGACTGGAGACAGGATAGCGCCGATGCCGTGTGCGCAGCCAGTAAATGCCGACAAGAACGGGCAGGGCGAGAAAGCCCCAGAAAGCCAGGGGAGTGGTGAACAATGGGATCATCATGGCCCCCCGAGGCAGACGAAGCTCGCACACGAGCGCGCCGTCAACCTACGGACCTACCGGGCCATTATAACTCAGACGAAGGGGGAACTCGTAGAAAAGGTTCTTGCGCAGAGCCATGCTTGTTATTGTTGCCCCGCCTGCGGTGGGACATGAACGAGTTCGTCTCCCGAGGGGCGGCCCCGATACGAATGGGACCGGACTGGACTCGCTCGAATGCAGATGCGGCGCTGCGGCTACTGTATTCGATGCCGATGGAGCGTCGTCCCAAGGCGCGAGCGACCGTGCAGGTCGTACCACTACCAAGAAAAGGGTCGAGGACGAGCTGGCCCTCGTTGGAGCAGGCGCGGATAACGCGCTCCAGGTACGATTCGGGAATCTGGTTTTGGTGGTTCTTTCGCCGCTCTTTGTTATTACCCTGGATTCGTCCCCATAGTGGGCCGTACCAAACATCAAGCGGAACACGTAACCCGGGCTGCTTCGTCCGTCGCGTCCGCGGATCGTCGTAGATGGCGGCTCGGTCGGATGCTTCCAGTATGGCCTCGGGGTTCCAGGTTCGGTTTTCACGATCCCGGGCGAAATACAGGGCATGGACTTTCGAGACGATGAAATTGCCGGTGCGGTGCTGGCCGAAACGGAAGTGCCAGATGCACCAGTTAATCATCGTCAATCCTCTTTGCTTGAGGTAGAGCACGATCTCCGCGGCGGTGTCGTCGGGGATATTCACCCAGAAAGAGCCGTGGTCATTCAGAACGTGTAAGCACGCATCGAGCCACTGGTATGTAAAGACAAGATACTCCTCGCGTGGCTTGCCGTCGTCCCACTCGCCGTAGGGTACGTCCCAGTTAAAGGGTGGATCCGCGAAAACGAGATCGACACTCCGGGGGGGCAGATCCCTCAGCACCTCACGGCAGTCTCCGACGTAAACCTCGGTGTCGGGGTTGTCCAAACGATACGTGGGTTTCGCCATGGATTTGGACTCGGTGGGTAGCGGTCCCGCCGGTTTAGGCGGTATCGCCTTTCTTGTATCGGCGTTTTGCTTTCCATGGATGGAATAAATCCAGGTCTCTGTACAAGTTTATCCTATTGAAACCATTGAACAACAAGAGTGCTCTTGGCTCTCTCATAATTCCGCGCGGTTTTCACAAACCATTAAGAATCGGTCGCTACACTCAGACATTGGGAAATCATTCGTGGCGATCTCGCTAGAGATTGCATCACCAGAAATGGGCCCGCACCTGTCTGTGGATGGACGGGGCGTCCATCTCTCGGGATCAGGTGTTTCAAACGTGAAAGGTGCAACGATGAAGCGATTCATGCAAGTGACTCTGGCGGCGGCTATCGTGGCGTTCGCTGTCAGTCCAGCGCTGGCGCAACAGCAGCGGCAACGAGGTGGCTTTGGTGGTTTCGGCGGAGGCACGGTCTTCCTTCTTACGCAGAAATCGGTTCAGGAAGAATTGAAACTCTCAGCAGACCAGGTCAAGAAAGTCACGGAATTGCAGGAGAAGCAGCGCGAATCGTTTCAGGGACTTCGAGATCTGAGCCAGGAGGAACGGCGTGAGAAGATGCAGGAGATGACCAAGGCCAACGAAAAGGCCGTCGCCGACATCCTCAAGCCCGAGCAGGTCAAGCGCGTCAAGCAAATCGCCTTGCAGCAGCAAGTCTCGCGCACGCTCGGCTTCGCACTCAACAATGAAGAGCTTGCCAAGGAACTCAAAATCACCGACGAGCAAAAGGATAAGATCCGCGAGATCCAAATGAAGTCGTTCGAGGAGCTTCGTGATCTGGGACGCGATGAGGAAGCAGCCAAGAAGCGCCAGGAAGTAATGAAGGCGACCAACGAGAAAGTGATGGGTCTGCTAACGGACGAGCAGAAGACGAAGTTGAAGGAAATGCAGGGCGATCCGTTCAAGGGCGAGATTCAGCGACCGCAGTTCGGCCGCCGTCGGGATCAATAAACAAACCAACCACCACGAATCACACGAATCACACGAATAAACAAAGAATCGAATAGTATATTTTTCTCTATTCCATTCTTATTCGTGTTATTCGTGTAATTCGTGGTTAATTCTTCTTCATCGCTCGCTGGACCGTGACGCCGAGGTCGGCGGGGCTGTCGGCCACGGCGATGCCGGCGGCGCGGAAAGCGGCGATCTTGTCCTTGGCCGTGCCGCTGCCGCCGCTGATGATGGCGCCGGCGTGACCCATACGTTTGCCCGGAGGCGCCGTCTGTCCGGCGATGAAGGCCGCCACCGGCTTCTTGACGCGCAGTTTGATGTACTCTGCCGCCTGCTCCTCCGCAGTACCGCCAATCTCGCCGATCAGCAAAATCGCCTCCGTTTGCGGATCGTCCTGGAACATCTTCAGTAAATCAATCTGCGTAGTGCCGATGATCGGATCGCCGCCGATGCCGACACACGTGGATTGTCCGAGTCCAAGATTGGACAACTGCCAGACCGCCTCGTAGGTGAGGGTGCCGCTGCGGCTGATAACGCCGACGGGTCCGGTCTTGTGGATGTAGCCGGGCATGATGCCGATCTTGCACTGCCCCGGCGTGATCACACCCGGACAGTTGGGACCGACGAGCCGGCAGTTTTTGTCCTTGAGGAAGCGCATGGCGCGGGCCATGTCGAGAATGGGGATGCCCTCTGTGATGGCGACGATGACACGGATGCCGGCGTCGGCTGCTTCGAGGATGGCGTCGGCGGCGCCGGCTGGCGGCACGAAGATCATGCTGGCATCGGCACCGGTCTTGCGCACGGCTTCGGCCACGGTGTTGAACAGTGGGAAGCCTTCCTTGGTTGTGCCGCCCTTGCCCGGCACGACACCGCCGACGATTTGCGTTCCATAATCGCGGCACAGCTTGGCGTGATTGGTCCCGGCCTTGCCCATGCCCTGGCAGAGAACACGCGTGTTTTTATCCACAAGGATGCTCATTCCCGTTTCCCCTTATCGTTGTGGCGAATCATTTCCGCCAGGTATGCCGTCAGCTCGTTGCCCGACTGATACAGATGGCTGCGATGTCCCGCCAGGGCGAAGTAACTTCCCAGGACGAACAGGGCCAATCCTGCTGCGACGAAGGACCATTGCACATCTGTTGTGTTTCGCGCCAGAGTCCACTCACCGAGAAATAGTCCCGAGCCGGCTGTAGTCAGGCCAAGTACGATTTCCAGCTTGCACAGTGCCCGGTTGAGACGCGTGTAGCCAAGTTTCGTGTGAAGGTCTGCCAGTGCTTGTTTGTGGTCGAACATACTCGGAACCTTGACTAGCTTACTTCGCCGCCGCGACGACCTTCTTCGCCGCCTCGGTCAGTCCGCTTGCCGTCGTGATATTTTGTCCGCTCTCTGCCAGCATCTTTCGGCCCAGCTCGACGTTGGTTCCTTCTAGCCGCACCACCAGGGGCACGTGAAAACCGACTTCCTTGAACGCCGCCAGGATGGCTCCCGCGATGATGTCGCACTGCATGATGCCGCCGAAGATGTTCACGAGCACCGCCTTGACGCGCGGATCGCCCAGAAGTATACGGAATGCCTCGGTCACTTGCTCCTTGTTGGCGCCGCCGCCGACGTCGAGGAAGTTGGCCGGCTCGCCGCCGTGATACTTGATAATGTCCATCGTGGCCATCGCCAGCCCGGCGCCGTTGACCAGGCAGCCGATATTGCCGGTCAGACTGATGAAACTCAATCCGGATCGACCGGCCCGCAACTCGGCCGGATCTTCTTCCGCCTCGTCGCGCAGACCGGCGATGTCGGGATGGCGGAACAGGGCATTGTCGTCGAAGGTCATCTTGGCATCGACAGCCAACACATCGCCGTTGTCCATGACGGCTAACGGATTGATTTCCGCAAGACTGCAATCGTAATCCATATTCACCTTCGCCAGGGCGGTGATGATCGCCTCGGCCTGAGCCACCTGTTCGCCGGTGAAACCGAGATCGTAGGCGACACGGCGAGCCTGGAAGGGTTGCAGGCCAAACTCCGGTTCGACGATCGTTTTGAGTATCTTTTCGGGACTGTGCGCGGCGACTTCCTCGATCTCGACGCCGCCCTCGGCGCAAGCCATCAGAACCGGGGCACCGATGGCGCGATCGAGCACCATGCCCACGTAAACCTCGCGCACAATCTTGGCCGAGGCCTCGACGATCAGCAGTTTCGAGACCTTTTGGCCGGCTTCGCCGGTCTGCGCGGTGACAAGCGGATGGCGGAGCATGACCTCGGCGACGGTGGCAGCGTCGGCGCGGTTGGTGACGAATTTGACGCCACCGAAATCTTTTCCGCTGTCCTTGAATCGGCCCTTGCCGCGTCCGCCGGCGTGGACTTGTGCCTTGATGACGACGGGGCCGCTGCCGAGTTTATCGAATGCCTGCTGGGCTTCCGACGCTGATGCGGCGATGATCCCGCGCGGAATTTTCGCTCCGGCCCGCTCCAACAGTTCTTTAGCCTGATATTCATGAATTTTCATGCAATTGTCCTCGGTGGGTATGCCGGTCGATGTTCCGCGCGATGTTTTTGTTATAGGACGACGGCGCAGCGCTGACAGGGGCCGCTCGCGGCTCAAAGACGGCAATGGTTACCCTGGCGGACAGGTCCGCCGGGCTTTTCTCGCCCTCGTTTGCTTGACCAATCTCCGGGCGCGGCAAGAATTGCGGCGTGCGGAGATTCGCCCGGTCCTTGGGGCTCGGATCTCTCTCTTTGTCCCGGCGAAGGCGATTTTTCTTCCAGGGTGGCCGATGTAGGGAATGTGCATCCATACGCGATATTCCCCAGACGAGCTTCAACGATGCAGTACCTGCTTGCGTACCGGGACGAAATCAAGAACGAACCCTGCGGCTTGTGCGGCCAACCCCTGTCGGCTCCGGCCGGCATGCAGCTCGTTCTCTCCGGCAATTCCGCCCCGGTATGTTCAGCCTGTGGCCGCAAACACGCTCCGTCGCTGGCCGCCCTGGTCAATCTCGCCGAAGCTGCCACACGCATAGGCCGTATCAATCGCCATTCCGTCTTTCCACCGCTCACCGCTCTGCTCGACCTCGCCAACGCCGCCGAGAAGTACACCCTGACCACCAACCCGTGAGAGGGTGACACGGTGACAAGGTGAGTACGAATCCCTATTCTCACCTTGTCACCCTGCCACCTTGTCACCTTGTCATCCTCAGACGGCGAGGGAAGCCATGCACGAAACTACGCGCCTGCTCCGCGATCTCGTTGCGCTGCCCAGCGTCAACCCAATGGGCCGAGCTCTGTCGGGACCGGACATCTACGAACACCGAGTCACGGCCTATCTGGAGAATTATTTCCGCTCACTCGGCGTCCCTTACGAGCGTCAGTCCGTCGCACCGCTGCGCGACAACATCTTCGCCTGGACCGATGCTGGCGAGGCGCCGATGACCGTGATTTTCGAGGCGCATCAGGACACGGTGCCGACCGACAACATGACAATCGATCCGTTCGCGGCCCACATCGAGAATGGCCGGCTTTATGGCCGCGGCGCCTGCGACATCAAGGGCGGCATGGCCGCCATGCTGGCCGCCTTCGCACGGGTGGTGCACGACAAACCGAAAGGCGCGGCCCGCGTCGTCATGGTCTGCACTGTTGATGAAGAGTTCGGTTTTCTCGGCGTACAGCGGATCATCCAACTCGGCCTACGCGAGCGCTTCCCGAATCTTCTTGGCGCCATCGTCGCGGAGCCGACACAGCTGCACATTGTCAATTCCCACAAAGGATTGGTGCGCTGGGATTTGACAACGACCGGCCGATCCTGCCATAGCTCGCGGCCGGAGCAGGGTGTCAATGCAATCCATCGCATGGCCGCTGTTCTGCCGCACATCGAACGCTATGCTGAACAACTGCGCACCTCTCGCAGCGATCCGCGTTTGGGACCCCCAACAATGAACGTCGGCCGCATCGACGGCGGCACCAGCGTAAATACGGTCCCCGATCGCTGTCGCATCGAGATTGATCGTCGCCTGGTACCCGGCGAGGATGCAGACTCGGCGAGAGAACATTTTCACGATTACTTGCGGCGACATGTCGATCCGTCGCTGACGTATACTTTCTCCTCAGCGCGGTTATCCGCTCCTCCCTTGAACGCGGTCGGCTCGGAAGAATTGGTTACCCGACTGGGAGCGGCCATCGATCGCGTGATCGGCAGTCATCAGGTGGAGGCTGTGCCCTATGGTACGGATGCCGCCCCGCTCGCCGAAGGTGGAATTCCCTCTGTCGTTTTCGGTCCTGGCGACATCACCCGCGCGCACACCTGCGACGAGTGGACGCCGCTTGATGAACTCGAACAAGCCAGCGAGATTCTCTATCGCATGGCATGCAATGCATGAACGGAAGAAGATTTCAGAGATCGCTAGGTGCAGTTGATGAAAGATCAACCGATCCTCAGTAAAGACATGCAGCCGCTATCGCCTCTGCGCGCGTGGGGCAACGCGCTGTTGATCACCCTGCTAGGCTGCCTGCTCGCCGGAGTCGGCTGCTTCATACTGCTGGCGAACTATCTCAAGCAGCAGATCGATTCGCAGCAGCTCGACCTGTTCCGCGCCGCCGTCTGGTGGGAAGTCGGGTTCACGCTGGCGATAGGTATTATCCTCGGTGTTATCGTCGTCTGGCAGCGCGCTCGTGGCTCCTCGTTACGAGAACTGGGTTTGAGAAGGCCCACGACAACTCTGGCAATCGTCCTCGCTTTGTTGCTCGGCGTTGCGTATCTCAGCGGCAGTTACTTCGGTGCTCGGTTTGTCCTTCCCGGCGTAGATGTCGCTGAGCTGACATGGATGCGAATCGCTCTTGTTCCGTTGGGTATCTTCCTGGCATTCGGCGAAGAGACCATGATGCGCGGCTTCTTCATGACCCAACTGCAGAAAGCTCGTGTAGCAACGTGGCTGCAAATCCTGGCTTCCGGAGCGTGTTCGGCGATCTACCACACCTTTCAAAACCCGACCCTCCTGGGGTTCATGCCGTCTTTCGTCCTGTTCTCGCTCCACGCAGGACTGTACGTGCTGGGCGGTCGAAGTCTCACGCCAGTGGTAATCACCCACAGCATTTACCACGTCTTCGGCGAGCCATACCTGTTGATGATGGCTCTGACGGCCATTAGGCACTGACGAAGGCGCGGCTAAGCCAGGACACAAGGAGGCGAGATCGTGGACGATAGATTTGTCTCCGAGCGCTTTCCTCGCACTTCGGCGTATCACCCCGAGTGGATCTTGGCCAGCGTCAGCGGCGGGGCCAACTCCCTGTGGTTGACGGAGTGGCTGACCGAAGCGCTGCAACTGCGTCGCGGCATGCGCGTCCTGGACCTCGGCTGCGGACGGGCGGCATCGTCGATCTTTCTCCACCGCGAATTCGGCGTGCAAGTCTGGGCCACCGACCTCTGGATTAGCGCGTCCGAAAACCTCCAGCGCATCCGCGATGCCGGTGTCGAGGACGGTGTGTTCCCGATCCACGCAGACGCACGCTCGCTGCCCTTTGCCGCGGAGTTCTTCGACGCCATCGTGCTCATCGACTAGTTCATGTATTTCGCCACCGACGATATGTTCCTGAATGTTCTCGCCCGGCACGTCAAGCCCGGCGGCCTGGTGGCGATCGCTGGGGCTGGCTTTACGCAAGAGATCGAAGGTCCGGTCCCCGAACACCTGCGGCAGTGGTGGACGCAGGACTGTGCGTGGTGCCTGCATTCGGCAGAGTGGTGGCGGCGACACTGGGAGCGAACCGGCATCGTGGACATCGACTTGGCCGACACCATGCCCGATGGTTGGCAGCGCTGGCTGGACTGGCACAAGGCAATCTGCCCGGATAACGCGCGGGAGATCAAGACGCTGGATGCAGATCGCGGCAACTATCTCGGCTACATTCGCGTCATCGGCCGCCGCCGGGCTGACGCTCAACTGATGGACCCGATCGCATCCATTCCCGCGCAATATACGAAAAAGCCGTTGCGTCGCGATTCCCATTAAGGTAATTCCGCCTGTGATCGAACTTGCTAACCAGGACAAAGCCCAGAGCATTTGACGCTGTAAAATGAGGATTGAAGTATGCCTCAATAAATCGACATGGTAGGATACTTCGAGGATTCATGTGCATAACCCAAGTAGCACACCGCCGAGCCAGTGGCAGTGGGTTCCAAGCCGTGCTACGCCACAAGCGCCCAAGCCGGGCGGCACGGCACCTGCGGGTGACATCCCCGAACTGATTAGGCATATTCGGCAGATCCGGAGACGAAGTGCAACGATTGCGGAGGCGGAGCAAGCATGGGTAGAAGGCATGAGGCTCGTGAACCAGCGGGCCGCCCAGATTCCTGGGAATGGTCCTGTGGTCAACGACTTCTTCGGTGTTGTAGGCGGTGAGTGGCGCGTTTACGTTGGACGGCCGGCGGTGCGGGGCGGTGACGCCTTCGCATTCGCCTTCAACTCTAGAACGGGCGCGGTAGCTCAGGGAAAGCGTTCCGGTATTCGAGCTCACCCCACTAATACCGGGGAACTCGCCCTCTTCAACTTCACGATGATCTATCCGTAGGGGACTTCGGGAAGAGAAACATGATACAGTCATTCAACTCCGACAAAGCCTCGCACTACATGGACGCGGTACAAGACAAGCGCCAACGAAGCGCTGTCCTGGCCATCCATTTGGCGTGGCTGGATCATTTCGCCTCGGCGTGTACCAGCGAGTGCATTGAGCCGACGATCCCTCTCGACCTCTTAATTCTGTACCAGGCCGCCGCCGCTACATTTCAGGATTGGCCACCGCACACGCCACCGCAGACAGGCCATGCTTCAAGCGGTCACGTAATCAATCAGCAGCAGGCGAACGCTCGGATTCTGTCCGCGGCAGACGAAGAAATTCGTCTCCTGGCGAGCATCTTCGCTCACCAAGTCATCGCTTTATCTTCAACCGCAACCAGCGAGCAGGATCTCGATTACTACGTTCAGTTGTTCCTAAAATGCGTCTGTGACAAGAGCGTGATTCGTAACATTGCCAGCGGCGCGATAAGCGAACATTCCGCCCAACTATGTGACCCGGACCTTTGGTGAGCGCCATCGAGTTCTCCAATGCTATTGATGCTAGAAGACAACAAGGAGCGTCTGGAGCGATTTGCGGCGGTATTGCAAGGCATCGATCCATCCTTGCCAATCCGCGTCTGGCGTGATGCCCACGCGATGATCCGCGAGGCCGGACCACTGCTGGAATCGGCTTTACTTATCTCGCTCGACCACGATCTGGAGGAAGAGCCAGGAGCATCTGATCCAGGCGACGGATACATGGTGGTCAAGTGGCTGGTATCCCAGCAAGTCGTACGCCCGGTCATCCTTCATTCCAGTAACGTAGAGCGTTCATCGTGGATGGCTGGGGAGTTCGACCTGGCGGGATGGCGTCACTGGCGAGTCGCACCACTTGGCGATGACTGGATTGAGGCGGATTGGAGGCGGATCGTGCGTCGTTTGCTCAAGAAAGCCAAGTCAAACCAGTCAGTACAGACCTAATGTAACATCGGGCTATTTCTATTCTTCGACGCGCAGCGCCTGTTTTTGTTCATTGCCATCGACGGTTAGCACGATGAGGTAGCTGCCCGGCGCGACGGGACGGCTGGTTTCCTGGGATTGCTGCCCGCGACCCCGACGCGCCGGAGCGCGTCTCAAGTCCCAGACGGTTTTGTGCAATCCCGGTTGCGTATTGGCGGTCAGTTCGCGCACCAGTTTGCCCTCCACGTCCAGCACTTTCAGGCTCGCCTTCGAGGCTTTCTTGCCAAGCGAATACCAGATGGTCGCGCCGGATGGCGGGTTGTCGCCGGTGAAACGGCGATTGGTTTGGCCTCGGCTCGGCTCCGTGTGGTAGAGTACCGCTGTCGCCGGTCGATAGATCCGGGCGTCTGCTTGCAGCGTCTGCGGCGTCAACTGACGCAGGGCGGTCACATCGAGGATCCAGAAGCTGCGGCCGTGTGTGGCGGCGACGATCTCGCCGGCCGTCGGGTGGATGGCGAACTCGTGGACGGCGACCGTTGGCAGGTTGGTATTCAGGTGCTCCCACGTCTGACCGCGATTCAGTGAGCACCAGGCGCCGAACTCCGTGCCCAGATAGAGTAGGTTCGGATTCTCGATGTCCTCACGCAGTACGCGCGTCGAACCCCAGGGCAAGTTGCCGCGCAGCGATTTCCATGTTTTGCCGAAATCTTCGGTCACGTACACATACGGTTCATCATCATCCGAGCGATGGGCGTCGAAGGCGACGTAGGCCCGGCCTTCCTCGAAGCGCGATGCCTCAATGGAGGCAACGCAACGCGGACCAGGTAGACCGACGTTCTTGGTGACGTTGGTCCATTCCTTGCCGCCGTCGCGTGTCACCCACAGGTAGCCATCGTCAGTGCCTACGTAGAGGACGTCCGGGTTGCGCGGCGACTCGGCGAGAGCAGTGGCGCTACCTCGCTCGGTCGCCGTGATGTCTGGCGAAATGGCGCGCAGGTCACTGCCGCGGTCGAGGGAACGGAAGACGACATTGCCGGCACAGTAGAAGATGTGGGAATTGTGGTGCGACAGAAGAAACGGCGTGTTCCAGTTGAAGCGATAGCGGCGGTTGTTGGACGGACGAATCGGGACCGTTTCGCCGGTACGCAGATTAAGACGGCGCATCCCTCCCCACTGCGAAGTGGAGTAGATGAGGTCGGCATCGTTCGGATCGACGGCGCAGCGGTAGCCGTCGCCGCCGCCGACGCGGAACCAGTCTTCGTTAATGGGGCCTGTCGAACTGTGTGTGCGGCTAGGTCCGCCCCAGCTGCCGTTGTCTTGAAGGCCGCCGTATACGCGATAATCACGGCGCGAATCAATGGCGACGTGATAAAACTGGCCGATGGCCATATGGTTGAGACGATCCCAGTTGGCTGTGCGGTCGTAGGTGACGTAATAGCCGCCGTCATTGCCGAGGATCATGTGCCGGCCGTCGCGCGGATTGATCCACAGGGCGTGATGATCGCCGTGAACACCGCGGCCGCCTTCGGGATCGAACGTCTTGCCGCCGTCGCGCGAACGGTGCAACGAGATACCGAGAACGTAGATGTAATTATCGTCGTTGGGATCAACGCGAATTTGGCTGAAATACATGGGCCGGGGATTGAGGCTGTTAAGGCGCGTCCACGATTCGCCGCCGTCAATCGATTTGTAAACACCGCCGTATTCGAAGCCATCCGGTCCCTGCTTGTTCTGCACATTGGCTGCTTGGCCGCCGAGACGATCAAGGTATGGATACTCGCCGCCCGTGGCGTTGCCGCGCGCCGCAAGGGTCACTTCTGCTTCTCGGATTTCCTGGCCGCGGCGCAAACGCACCTTAACTTTCTCGCCGCCTTTGTGACGCGCGACTTCCTCCGTCAAATCGGCATACGAGCCGATCATGCGTTCGCCAAGCCGGACAATCACGTCATCGATTTTCAGTCCCGCACGCTCGGCCGGACTATCGTTGTTCACCTGCGTCACGCGCACCCCTCGGCCGTTGTTCTCGGCCTGAATTCCGAGATAAGCCATGCCGGCCACCGTGCGAGGAGTGCCGCCGATTTTCTCCGACTCGACGAGAAGAAAGACGACGTTCGGATCCTTGCGATACCAGTCGATGCCAAGGCGGCCGAGCTTGCAGGTGGGCAGGCCCGTGCGGATTTTTTTCCAGCTCCTGCCGCCATCGCTGGTACGGTACAGGCCGCTGCCGGCGCCAAGTTTCTTGGCGGGATCGTTGTAGTCATAGCCGTCGCGCTGCCTCTCGTAAGTGGCGACCAGCAGCGTCTCGGGATCGGCGGGGTGCATCTGCAGGTCGATCACGCCGGTTTTGTCATCGACGTAAAGGATCTTCTCCCAGGTTTTACCGCCATCGGTTGTCTTGAATAAGCCGCGTTCCTCGTTGGGACCATACAGCCGGCCGAGAGCTCCCACATACACGATGTCGGAATTCTTGGGATGAATGCGGATGCGGCCGGTCTGAAAAGACTTTTTGAGTCCCATGTTTAGCCAGGTCTTGCCGCCGTCGACCGATTTGTACACTCCATCGCCGTAGGACACGGAGTTGCGCGGATTGCTCTCGCCGGTGCCAACCCAAACGATGTTTTTGTCCGAGGGTGCCACGCACACATCGCCAATCGAGACCGTCGCCTCGTGATCGAACTGATGCTCGAAGGTGACGCCATTGTTGGTGGTTTTGAGCAGTCCACCGGAGGCCGTGGCGACCCAGTAGGTGGTTGGATCGGCCTCGTAGACGGCCAGTGCGGTGATGCGTCCGCCCATGTTTGCCGGCCCGATGCAGCGCCAGGTCAACGGCTTGAGCCATCCCGGTTCCGCCGCCCTTGAAATAGACAAGGTGACAAGGAGACAAGGAGTCAAGGAGACAAAAAGAGCTATGAAATTCGTAAGCCGGCATTGCAAGGTCGTGCGGTTCATGTGGTCTCGCTTCATCCCGGTCTCCATGTCTCCCTGTCTCCTTGTCTATCTATTCCAGGGCGGGTTCCCACTGTTCGGCCGGCTCCGCCTCCAGGTGGTAGCGTTCGATGAGGCGGGCGCAGGTGTTCCAGCGCAACAGGGCGTCATCGTTGCCGTGTGGCCGAATGGTCTCAGCCTTGTCGTAAAACTCCATGGCCTTACACAGCCACGGATGCGCAACTCGACTGCTTTCGGGAGCAGATTCGCTGAGCCGGGCGCTGGCGCGACGCTCCCAGATCAAGCCAGCATAATAGTGACGATCGTACTCGTGGTGCAGGCGCGGTACGATTTCCCGCGCATGGTGAAACGGACCGGCGTCACCGTGGCGGAACTGGTCCGTCAGAGCCAGGAGGAGTGAGATCAGGGCCGGCTGGTTGTCGGCGTCGATGGCTAGCACGTCCTCGCAGATGCTCTCGGCCGCCTCCGGCTGGTTGAGCAGCCGATAACGCTCGGCTTTGTCGAGCGCGGCCGGGATCGCTTCCGGTCCAATGTGTTTCAGCTCGAACATGGCTGCAACCTCTCAAGGTATTTGCCACAGCAGATAAACTGCCAAGACCGACCCGACAATCGCTCCGCCGTAGCTTAACACGTTAATCACCTCATTGAGATGTTTTATCTGCAATCCATCATACAGGGTGTAGCGAAAGCGATGAGCGCCGTGAAACAGCGCAAGCGTGCAGAGAAGAACGAGGTATATCCGCGTCACAGGATGCCGCAACACGGCGAACAAGTGCTCGTAGCTGGGATTCGCCCAGCCCAGAGGCACGGCCACCCCAAACAGCAGTAGGTGTATGGGAATCAGCAGCGCCGCCAGCACACCGCCAGCGCTGAACAGGGTCCACAAAAACGGTTCTAGCGATTTCTTGGCCATACCGCCTCCTTCATCCGCTGAGAACAATCCAGGCCACCAGTACGGAGGCCAGGAACCAGGCGGCGTAATTGGGGCCGGCGATCCAGGCAGCAGGAACGCGCTTGCCGTGCATCCGCACCACCATTGCCTGCGGTGCCAACTGGAACCAGGTGATCGAATGAAAGATCACGAAAAACAGGGCGATGACATTCACGATCACAACGACCGGGTTCTTCGACCAGTCCAGGAATCGCTGATAGCTCTCCGCTCCCTGGATCAGAGCGTAGATCTGCAACAGCGTGAAGACGACAAACCAGACTACGAACAGACTGCTTAGCTCGCGCAGAATGAAGGCGAGGTACGAAGGGCGGCGTAGCCACCAGTATGTGGAGGTCCGGCGGCGATACCAGCGCGGGTGATATTCGGTATAGATCGGTGCCTGGCTCATCGTGCACCTCGCGGCATAATGAACGATTTGAACCACTCCATCGCCGTCTTGAGCTTGTAGCGCTGGATGGCGGCGGCCGGATCGACGCTCTTGGGGCAAGCCTTGGTGCATTCACCCACGAACGTGCAGCCCCAGATGCCTGTGTGATCGGAGAGCAAATCCATGCGCTCGCCGGCGCCCTCATCGCGCGAATCCATGTTGTAACGCTGCGCCAGGGCGATGGCGGCCGGCCCGACGAAGTGTGGGTCCAGACTGTACACCGGACACGCGGAGTAGCAGAGCATGCAGTTGATGCACATGCTGAACTGTTTGTACTCGTCCAGCTCCTCTGGCGTTTGCAGATACTCTCCCTCGGACAGCGATTTCTCCTCGGCGCGAATGATCCACGGCTTGACCTGCACCAGCTTGCGCATGAAGTCGCTCATTTCGATGACGAGATCCCGGACGACGGGGAAGTTGCGCAACGGCTCGACGCGAATGGGGCCGGGAGCATAGTCGGTGAGGAAGGTGGCGCAGGTCAGCTTCGGCTCGCCGTTGACCGTCATACCGCAACTGCCGCAGATGCCCATGCGGCACGACCAGCGAAACGACAATGTGCCATCCACCTTGTCTTTAATGTAATTGAGAGCGTCCAGGACAACCCACTCTTTGCGGCAGGGAGCCTGAAACTCCTGGAAAGTCGGCTCGGTTTCGGCTTCGGGGCGATAGCGGGCCACATGCAAAGTGATGGTGTCGGCCATGGGTGTTTACTTTCCGTAAACCCGCTCACCGGGGGGCCAGCGGGTGATGGTCACGGGCAAATACTCAATGCGGCACGAGCCGTCGGCGTTACGGTAGGCCAGCGAATGCGCAAGATAGCGTTGATCGTCGCGGGCCGGGAAGTCGGTGCGCTGATGGGCTCCGCGCGATTCCTCACGGCGTAGCGCGGACTGAACGATGGTCTCGGACACGTCCAGCATGAAGGACAACTCCAGGGCAAGGGTCAGTTCGGTGTTGAACGTTCGGCTATGGTCTTGCAAGGCAACGGCACGGAAGCGTTCTTGCAGCTGACGCAGCTTGCCTGCAGCCTCGCTCAGGGCAGTGCCCGAACGGTAAATGCCGGCGCTGCCCTCCATGATACGCTGCATCTCCTCGCGGATGACGGCGATTCGTTCGCGGCCATCTGTCTTGTGAAGAAACTCGCGTTCCAGTCGCCGCTGCTCATCGACCGCCTGGGTGAGGACGGTTGCCGGCGTGTCGGCCTGACTGGCAGCGAAGGCGGCGGCAGCCCGGCCAGCGCGAGCGCCAAACACCAGTAGCTCCGGCAGCGAGTTGGAACCCAGCCGATTAGCGCCGTTGATGCTAACGCACGCTGCCTCGCCGGCCGCATACAGGCCGGCCAACGGCGTCGCCCCGTTGATGTCGGTGTGGACGCCGCCCATCATGTAATGCACGACCGGACGTACGGGAATCATTTCCGTGATGGGGTCGATGTTCTGATATTTCAGACACAATTCCCGCACGAACGGCAGCTTGGTCTTGATGACCTTTTCGCCCAAATGTCGGATGTCGAGGTGGACGACCGGCCCATACTCTCCTTCGATCGTCCGGCCTTTCTCCATCTCTTTGACGAAGGCTTGCGACAGGCGATCGCGCGGCCCCAGTTCCATGCTGCGCAGGACGGGCCGCGGCTGCGGCGTGCCCAGGTTGTAGTCTTGCAGATAGCGGTAGCCGTCCTTGTTGAGCATCAGGCCGCCTTCGGCCCGCGCCGCCTCGGTGATGAGGATGCCGGTGAACGGCAGGCCGGTGGGGTGGTACTGGACGAACTCCATGTCCTTGAGCGGAGTGCCGGCACGATACGCCAAGGCCATACCGTCGCCGTTTTTGATGTTGGCGTTGGTGGTGAACGGAAAAAGACGGCCGCAGCCGCCGGTACAGAGGATGACGGCCTTGGCGGTAATGGCCCGAACCTGGCCCGACATCAACTCGACTGCCACGACGCCATGAACGCGGCCGTCCTCAACGAGGAGCTTGGTCACGAAACACTCATCGTAGCGGAGAACGCGCGTGTATTTGAGCGAGGTTTGAAAAAGCGTGTGCAGCATGTGGAAGCCGGTCTTGTCGGCGGCGAACCAGGTGCGCATCTTCTTCATGCCGCCGAACGGCCGGACGGCGATGCGGCCGTCGGCTTCTCGACTCCACGGGCAGCCCCAGTGCTCCAGCCGCAGCATCTCTTCGGGTGCTTCCTTGACGAACGCTTCCACGGCATCCTGATCGCACAGCCAATCGCCGCCGGAGATCGTGTCGTAGGCGTGCTCGTCCAGGCTGTCGTCCGAACGGGCAACCGCCGCCGCTCCGCCCTCAGCTGAAACCGTATGACTGCGCATCGGGTAAACCTTGGAGACGACGGCGATGCTGAGCCGAGGATCGGTCTCGGCAATGGCGATGGCCGCGCGCAGCCCGGCCCCACCGCCCCCGACCAGAACAACATCATGGGACGAAGAAATCACGGAAGCACCTCTGTCTTCCTTCCTTCTTCAGGGACGCCACGATCCGAGAACCGTGGTTCGACTTTTCGACGGCTGTGTTGCGGAATGGCTGTTTAGTTGGGGACAACCCAACTAACTAATCCCGAACATAATCGGGGTGCGACTGCTTTGCAAGGGGCTAGTTCAAGTTTTTTCCACGAAGGCAGGCCCTACATTTTGACATAGGTTTGACTGCAAAAGTGCGTTTTTTGCAGTGCCAGGGGATTGCTGAGCTTTGAAACAACGGTTACACTACACGGCATCCGTTGAGCTGATTCCAGTTCCGATCGCCTCTCCCGCTTGCCGATCTGGAGCTATGTCGCGTGAAAGGGGTTTCTCCTGATGTGGACCACCATCGCTTTGCTAACCGCCCTTGGCGCGGCGCCGGACGCGTCCGGCTTGTCGCTATCGAACGTGCGTTCAACGCACGGCCTGCTTGGGCCCCAGCGCAGTAACGAATCCATCGCACCGGGCGATAATCTGTTCCTGTCCTTCGACATCAACGGAATCCGCGTCGATCCGGAGGGCAAGGTGCGCTACAGTATGGCGATCGAGTTGAGCGACTCCGCCGGTAAAGTGGTATTTCGACAGTTGCCCAAGGAACAGGAAGCGCGTGCTTCGCTCGGTGGCGACAGCGTGCCGGCCTATGCCCATTTGAGCGTCGGACTCGACACGCCGGCCGGTGATTATCGAATGAAGGTCGTCGTCAAGGACCTGGCTACCGGGCAAGAGCAGAGCTTGACCCGCGACGTGAAGGTGTTGCCCAAGGACTTCGCCCTGGTTCGCACCACGGTGACGGTCGATCCGGACGCTCACTATTCTGCCGCTGTGTTTTCCTGCGGCCAGGGTGTTTGGGTGCATGCCAGCGCCGTCGGCTTCGGCCGAGGTGGAAACAAGCAACCCAATGTCGTCTTTGAGATGCGCGTGCTGGATGCCGGCGGAAAGCCGACTACCAACGCCATGACCGGAACACCTCCCAAGGACTTGCCTGCCGATGTGGCGGGACTGCAGCTGGGCTTCCCATTGACGCTCAACCGCTCCGGTAAGTTCACCGTCGAACTGCAGGCGACTGACCGCGTCAGCGGCAAGAAGGCCTCAACGTCCTTTCCCATCGTCGTCCAGGGCGCAGCGGAAAAATAATCGATCCGTCGGCTGACGCCGGCCGATGGCCGGACAATCCTTCGAGGGAGGCTGTCATGATTGCGAGATTTCAAAGTGCAAAAACATCCAGAATGGCCGCGGTCGTCGCTTGCATACTGGTAACTGGCGGACTGTTTGGCGCCGAGACGCCGACTGTGGCACGGCTTGTCTCCAAGGACGGGACGCTGTTCGCGCGGACCTCGCCCGAACAGGATTGGAAAACCGTGACATCCAAGAGCGACATTCGGGCCGGCGATCTGTTGGTCGGTTTGCCGGGCGCTGCCCTCTCGACCGCCAATGGAGCGGTGGGGCTGTCGCTCTTGACCGATTTTGACAAGAACTCGCCGTATCCCATCCTGGAAGCTGCCGTCGTCCTGCACGCGTCGGCGGACCACGATCTGGACTTCACCCTGGACCGCGGCCGCGTGGATGTGACCAATAACAAGAAAGAGGGCGCGGCCCGCGTGCGCATCCGCTTCCACGATCAGCAGTGGGAAGCGACCTTGGCCGAACCGGGTACCCGTATCGCCTTGCAGCTGTACGGCCGCTGGCCCAGAGGCGTGCCGTTCCACAAGGAGGCGGGAACGAAGGATGTTCCGGCCGCCGATTTGTTGTTGGTGGTGCGGAAGGGGCAGATCGAGTTGAAGAGTTGTACCTGCGTTTGTGTCATGTCCGCGCCGCCGGGTCCGGCTCTCTTGCACTGGGACAACAGCAGCAAGGTGGAAGAAGCACGGCAAAAGCTCGAAAAGCTGCCCGATTGGGTGGCGACAGAGGAATCGGACTCCGAACGCGCTCAGCGCATCAAGGCAACCGTCGAACAGCTTCGGGAGCAAGTGGTCAAGTCCTCGCCGCGGCAGGCGGGCCGAGCATTCGCCTCATCCGAAGATCCCAATCAACGAGCGACCGGCGTCATTTTCATGGGAGCGCTGGACGACTTGGAAGGATTGGGCGAAGTCATTACCGCGACGAAGTACCCCGACGCCTGGGACCGCGCCGTAGTCGTGGTGCGACATTGGCTCGGCCGGCGTCCCGGACACGATCAGATTCTTTATCACGGATTGATCGAACGACGTGGACTCAAACCCGCGCAGGCGGCGGGAGTGATGCAGCTTTTGCACAGCTTCGGCGACGCAGAGCTTGCCCATCCGGAATTGTACACGACGCTGGTCAAGTACCTCGATAGCGATGTGCTCGGCATCCGCGGCCTTGCTCACTGGCATCTGGTGCGGTTGGTGCCGTCCGGCAAGGACATCGACTTTAATCCCCTCGATGCCAAGGAGAAGCGCGATCTGGGGCGCGATCAATGGAAAAAGCTGGTTGACAACATGATCGAAAAGGGAGAATTGCCGCCGAAGCACGCGGCGAAGTAAAGCATGGTCAGCGTAATCCGGAAAAAGCTAGACCATACAGGACCTATCGCAAGCACCATAGAATTCTTTGTCCCCTCTTGAGGCTGACTCTCGCTTATGTGGGGTGGACAAAAATGACTGCACAACGCAGTCGGCCAGGAATGGAGGATCACCATGCTCGCTCACAGAGGTAACGCTTCTCTGCCCGCCGCTCAAAATGCGACCTTCTTTGGAGATCACCCCGTGTACTTGACTATTCTCCGCTTGACCCCCGCGTGTGTTATCGCGTCGATGCTGCTGGGCGGTTTGCCCGCCCACGCCCAGTTCAACGGCGCGGGCGGCGTCACGGCTCCTGCAACTCTTCCGGCCCCTGTGTTCGGCGGCTTAGGCTTTGGCGCGGGACTTGGCTATGGCGCGGGCCTTGGCTGGGGCACGCAATGGATGCAAAACCCATATCAGGGCTACATGCAGGGGGCGGCCGATGTGACGACAGCCAACGCCCAGTATCAACAGACCATCCAGCAGGCCAAATTGACGCGCGAGGAAGCCCGCCGATCTGCTCTGCAAACGCGCCGAGCGACTATCGAAGAACGTCAGTACGAACTGTCATTGCAGCCCGATCCCGAAAAAATCCGTCAAGAACAGATGCAGAAGAGCTTGCAGCGCAGCCGCAACAATCCTCCCCTCGTCGAAATCTGGGCGGCGACTGCGCTCAATGATCTCTTGCGCGACATTCAATCGACACAAACCAGTAGCGCCAGCGTACGTGATGTTTCACTGCCGCGAGAAGTCCTGCAACACATCAACGTGACGACCGGGACTACTTACGGCGGCGTAGGTCTGCTTCGAGGCGACGGTAAGCTGACCTGGCCCTTTGTGCTCCAGGGACCGTACTTCGACACCGAACGCGGACGGCTGGATCAGCTGCTGCCGCAAGCCGTTCAGGCGGCGCGCAATGGGCAAGTCCCCTACAAACTGGTCGTCGATATCAATGGGGCGCAGAAGGACCTGGAGCGCTCTCTCGATGCACACGTGGCCGACCTGACGCCGAGCGAGTTCACCGAGGCGTCCCGCTATGTGCGCGAGCTGAAAGACTCGATACGTGTGTTGCGGCAGAGCGACGTGGCCAAGTACTTCCGCCCCGCCTGGACGCCGCAAGGTTCGACCGTGGGAGAATTGGTGCAACAAATGACACGCGAAGGGCTAAAATTTGCCCCGGCAGTCTCCGGGGATGAGCCGTATTATACTTCGCTGCATCGCGCTATGGTGGATTACGACATGGGCGTGGCGAAGCTGACGACGGTGCAGACGCCTCAACGCTAAGCTGTTCTTTCCGAGCCGCGCACGCAGCGCAGCGGAGTAAGCGGCGGTCAGACGACCGCTTACTTCGCTGCGCTGCGTGCGC